>NZ_JBVJIR010000001.1:4112-618694 GCF_055586185.1 Actinoplanes sp. NPDC051405 | reverse complement strand
CGTGCGGCCGGGCAGCCTGTCGGGCCCTGCGGCCGGGCAGCCTGTCGGGCCGTGCGGCCGGGCAGCCTGTCGGGCCGTGCGGCCGGGCAGCCTGTCGGGCCGTGCGGCCGGGCAGCCTGTCGGGCCCTGCGGCCGGGCAGCCTGTCGGGCCCTGCGGCCGGGCAGCCTGTCAGGCTCCGCGGCCGCCGCGCAGCCTGTCGGGCCCACCGCGGCCGCCGGGCTCAGGTATGGTGCGCGATCATGGGCGCGATCAAACCGTGGCATCTGCTGATCTGTCTCATCGTCGTGGCGGTGATCATCGGCGGGCTCGTGGTCGCGGGCCGGGCCAGCCGCCGCAAGTAGGCGCGGCTCAGCCCGTCCGGCGGCCGGTCCACAGCAGGTAGTCCCAGTGCATGACGCCGTTGCCGCGGTCGTGGCTGCGGGCCAGGCCGGCCAGGTCCTCATCGAGCGCGGCCACGCGTTCCGGGTCGCCGGCCAGGTTGCGGTAGGCGGCGACGGTCGGGCCGTAGTGGGCCTTGAAGAAGTCGCGGAACTGCTCCCCGTCGGCGAAGCGGTCGATGACCGCGCTGTCCACCGTGGCGGTGACCTCGGCGACCCGGTCGCCGAAGAGGTCGCGGACGTGCTCCGCGCTGCCCCACAGCGGCGGCGGCTGGGTGCCCGGCGGGGGCGGCGGCGTGTACGCCTTCATCCGGCCGAAGAGCTGCCCGATGAAGCCCGGCGGCGTCCAGTTGATCATGCCGATCGTGCCGCCCGGCCGGCACACCCGCACCAGCTCGTCCGCGGCGGCTTGGTGGTGTGGTGCGAACATCACGCCGACGCACGACAGGACCACGTCGAACGAGCCGTCGGCGAACGGCAGCGCCTCGGCATCACCCTCGCGCCAGTCCACCACCGCGCCGCGCCCGGCGGCCAGGGCCCGGCCGGCCTCCAGCAGCGACGGGGTCAGGTCGCAGGCCACCACCTCGGCGCCGGTGAGCGCGGCCGGGATCGCGGCGTTGCCGGTGCCGGCGGCCACGTCGAGCACCCGCTGCCCCGGCCCGGTACGGCAGGCCTCGACCAGCGTCGCGCCGAGCCCCGGGATCACCTCGGTGGCGACGCTGGGATAGTCGCCGAGTGCCCACATCGCCCGGTGGCGGGCTTTCAGGGCACGGTCGGCCCCGGTCGTGTCCGGCTGAACGGTCATCAGCTGAGCTCCCTTCCTCGGCAGCGACGCTACGGAGCCGCCGGGAACCCGGACCAGTACAGGATGTGTACTGCCCGCACCGGCGGAACGGGCCTACGCTGCTGGCCATGGGCGCCTCGTATCACCAGTTCTGCCCCGTGGCGAAGGCCATGGAGCTGCTCGACGAACGCTGGACCCTGCTGATCGTCCGCGAGCTGGTGTCCGGCAGCAGCCGCTTCAACGACCTGCGCCGGGGACTGCCCCGGATGTCGCCGACCCTGCTGTCCAAGCGGCTGCAACAGCTGGTCGCGGCCGGCGTCGTCGAGCGGCGGCCGGCCGACGGCGAGGTCCAGTACACGCTGACCGTGGCCGGACAGGAACTGCGGCCGATCGTCGAGGCGGTGGGCGCCTGGGGAGTGCGCTGGGTCGGTGAACTCGGCGACGCGGACCTGGACCCGAAGCTGCTGCTGTGGGACATGCACCGCAACATCGACCACGCGGCGGTGCCGTCCGGCCGTACCGTCGTCGCCCTGACCTTTCCCGACGTGCCGGCGCCGCATCCCCGCTCGTGGTGGCTGGTGATCGCCGACGGCGAGGCCGACGTGTGCGACGCGGACCCGGGCCACGAGATCACCGTCAGCCTGACCGCGGACCTGCGCGCGCTGGTCGAGGTCTGGCGCGGCGACCGCACCTGGACCGAGGCGCTGCGGATCGGGCAGATGCGGGTGCACGGACCCGAGGCGGTACGCCGGGCGCTGCCCGGATGGTTCACGCTGTCGCTGTTCGCATCGGTGCCCCGGCCCGCGACGGTGTGAGGGGGTCCTGGCACTCCCAGGATCAGCGGGGATCTCCCGGCCGCCGGGAGCCCGGGGGAGTCTCCAGGTAGACGGTTCGGCAGTCGCCGGACAGCTACAAGGAGGCCCTGGTGGAGATCACCCAGCGCACAGTTCTCATCGTCGGCGGCACCTCGGGGATCGGGCGCGGGCTCGCGCGGCGGTTCGTGGACGCCGGCAGCACGGTCATCGTCGGCGGCCGCAGCCCGGAGCCGCGGGAGGGGCTGGAGACCGTCCGGATCGACGTCACCGATCCGGAGTCGGTCCGGCGCGCCCGCGACGAGGTGCTGGCGGCGCACCCCGGTCTCGACGTCGTCGTCACGATGTCCGGCGTCATGCTCACCGAGGACCTGCGCGATCCGGCGCACTTCGCCGCGGCCGAGACGACGATCGCCACGAACCTGCTCGGCACCATCCGCGTGGTCGACGCCTTCACCCCGCACCTGCTGACCCGGGGCGCCGCGACGATCATCACGGTGAGCTCGGGCATCGCCTTCCTGCCGTTCCCGCTCATGCCCAGCTACGGCGCGTCGAAGGCGGGCGTGCACGCCTACACCGAGGCGTTGCGGGCTCAGCTCGCGGGAACCGGCGTCGAGGTGGCCGAGCTGGTTCCGCCCGCCGTCGCCACCGCGGGACAGGAGCAGGTCAACCCGGCGGCGCTGCCGCTCGACGGCTACCTCGACGAGGTCATGGGGCTGCTGGCGACGGAGCCGACACCGCCGGAGATCCTGGTCGAGGGCGTACGGATGCACCGGTGGGCCGAGCGTGACGGCACCTACGCCGAGCTGGTGGAACGGCGCTCGCAGGCGCTGGCCGGCCGCTGAGCAGGATCAGTCGTTGTGGACGATCGCCTCGGCGACGCGGCGCAGCTCGCCCTGGTCCGGGCTGAAGCCCGCGGCGATGTCCGGGTGCAGGCCCGCGCGGGTCTGCTTCAACAGCTGGCCGGTCACCGTGTCGACCGGCTCGCCCGCGTAGTCGTGGCTGACCTTGTCGGTCGCGTTCTGCAGGGCGGACGTGAGCTGCTCCTCCAGCGGGCCGCGCAGCCTCTCCTCCACCGGGCTCAGCGATGCGGGGTCCAGGTGGATCTGCGGCTCGTGCATGGAGTTCTCCTCGTTGTACCGGTGACGGGTCGTACCGGTTGCGGCGCGACGCTGTGTTACCCAACCACGTCGCGCCGGCAAACCTGGTATCTAGGAGCGGCCGCGCTTGAGTTCGAAGAACGTGTCGCTGCGGGCCAGCGGGACGACCGCGTCCCAGATCGCCAGGGCTTCCTCGCGGCCCGGGACCTCGTCGATGATCGGCCCGTGCACGCCGCGCCCGGCGCCCTCGATCAGCAGCACCGGGGAGCCGATGTCCGGGCCCGCCGAGCCGAACGCCAGCTCGTGCGACGCGCGGACCGCCTCGTCCCAGGACTCGTCGTCGAGCACGGTCTTGGGATCGGGGACGCCCGCGGCCTCGGCGGCGGCCACCACGATCTCGTCGGTGAGCGCCTCGCCCGCCTCGAACGTCCGGTTGCCGAGCTCGGTGTAGAACGTGGCGATGGTGTCGTCGCGGTGGTCCGCGCGCAGCGCCTCGACCAGCCGCAGCGCCCGCGACGACGCCGCCATCATGGGCTTGTACTGGTCCGGGACGTTGTCGCCGTTGAGGATGGACAGGCTGAATGCGCGCCAGTGCAGTGTCACGTCGCGCTCCGGCGCCACGCCGACCAGCCAGCGCGAGGTGCGCCAGGTGAACGGGCATGCCGGGTCGAAGAAGTAGGTGGCCTCCATGGCTGCGATACTAGGCCGGGTCACAGAGTGCGGTTGCGCTGGTCGAGCCCGAGCGGCCCGTACGGGTAGTCCGGCGCGTGCAGGTCGCTCGCCTCGTCGAGAGCCGCGATCTCCGCCGCCTCGAGGTGCAGCTCCGCCGCCCGCAGGTTGGTCTCCAGCTGCTCGACCGTGCGGGCCCCGAGGATCGTCGAGGTCACGCCGGGCCGGTCGGTGACCCAGGCCAGCGCCACCTCGGCCATCGACACGCCGCGGGCCTCGGCCACGGACTGCACCGCGTCGATGATCGCCCAGTTCCGGTCGGTGCCGCGCCGCTCCCACGCCTCCATGCCGCGCCCGGGGTCCTCGCCGAGCCGGGTCGCGCCGCTGGGCCGCTGGTCGCGTCGGTACTTGCCGCTGAGCCACCCACCACCGAGCGGGCTCCACGGCAGCAGCCCGAGGCCGGCGTCGCGGGCGGCGGGCACGATCTCCCACTCGATCTCGCGCACCAGCAGGCTGTACTGCGGTTGCAGGGTCACCGGGGCGGCCAGGCCCAGCTCGCGGGCCAGGTGCACCGCCTTGGTGAGCTGCCAGCCGGTGAAGTTGGAGAAGCCGTAGTAGCGGATCCTGCCCTGGCGCACGAAGCTGTCCAGGGTGCGCAGGCTCTCCTCCAGCGGGGTCACCGGGTCCCAGGAGTGCGCCTGGTAGAGGTCGACGGTGTCGAGGCCGAGCCGGGTCAGCGAGGCGTCGAGCGCGCGGGTCAGGTGCCGGGCGGACAGTCCGGCGCCGTTCGGGTCGGCGGCCATCGGGAAGCGGCCCTTGGTGGCCAGCACGATCGGTTCGGTGACGTCGGTGCTGCGCGAGGCGAACCAGCGGCCGATGATCCGTTCCGACTCGCCGGCGGAGTAGACGTCGGCGGTGTCCACGAGCGTGCCGCCGGCCTCGGCGAACCGGTCGAGCTGGGCGTGCGACACCTCCTCGTCGGACTCGGCGCCGAAGGTCATGGTGCCCAGGCAGAGACTGGAGACGGCGCAGCCGCTGCGGCCGAGAGTGCGGTATTCCATTCCAGCAACCTACGTCGCGGCGGGCAGTTCCACCCGGAAGCGGGCGCCGGCCGGGCTGTCCACGTACGTCAGCTCACCGCCGTGCGCCGCCACCAGGCCGCGGGCGATCGGCAGGCCCAGCCCGGCACCGCCGGTGTCGCGGGAGCGGGAGGTGTCGCCACGGCCGAACCGTTCGAAGATCAGTGCCCGGTCGGCGGCGGGCACGCCGGACCCGGTGTCGGCCACGTCCAGCACCACGCGTTCGCCGTCGCGCCGCACGGTGACCGTCACTGTCCCGCCCGCCGGGGTGGCGTGCCGGGCGTTGTCGAGCAGGTTGGTGACGATCTGGCCCAGCCGCACCGGATCTCCGTGCACCACGGGTGCCGGCTCGGCGGAGACGGCGAAGCTCAGCTGCGGCGCCAGCGTGCGGGCGCGGGCGACCTCGGCCTCGGCCAGCCGGGCCAGGTCGACCGGTTCGGTGGCGAGCCGGATGCCGCCCTGGCCGAGCCGGGCCGTGGTGAGCAGGTCGTCGACCAGCCGGGCGGCGCGGCGGGTCTCGCGGATCATGGCCACGGCGACCCGTTCCCGCTCCGGGCGGTCCAGTTCCTCGCGCAGCAGCAGCTCGGCGTTCGCCTGCAGCCCGGCCATCGGGGTCCGCAGCTCGTGCGACGCGTCGGCCAGGAACGAGCGCATCCCGGCCTCGGCGGCGTTCGCGGTGGCCAGGGCCGCCTCCAGCTCGTCGAGCATCGAGTCGAACGCGGCCGCGGTACGGCCCAGCTCGGAGTCGGTGCGCGGGTGGCCCAGCCGGCGTCCCCGGTCGCCCGCGGCGATCCGCCCGGCCAGCGCGGTCATGTCCTCCAGCGGGCGCAGCGCCGCGCGCGACAACCGGGCGGCCGCGAGTCCGGCGAGCAGCAGGGCCAGCAACCCGCCGACAACCTCCAGGAAGACCAGCCGGCGCAGCGCGTCGGTGATCTGGCTGGTGTCCAGGCTCAGCGTGAGGACCTGGTTCCCGCTCAGCTCGGTGCGCACGAAGATGACGCTGCCGGCCGTCTCCACCGGCACCTCGGCACGGACGCCGGTGGGCCGCTGCCGGGCCGGGCCGCCGGTGGGGAAGCGCCGGCCCGGTGGCGCCGGGTCGGACGCCGCCGCGACACAGCCGCCGCCGTCGCGGACGCACAGCCGGGCGGTCACCCCGTCCCCGCGCAGCCGGTCCACGAGCTGCTGGGCGCTGAGCCGCGGGTCGAGCTGCCCGGCGAGCGCGACCCGGTCGGCCAGCCGGGTACGGGCATCAGAGTGCAGCCGGGCGGAGAGCACGATGTCGACCACGGTGAAGAGCACCACCAGGATCACGGCGAGCAGGCCGAGCACCGCCCAGGTGACCCGGCCACGCAGCGACAACGGCCGCAGCAGCCTCACGGGCGGACGACGTAGCCCAGGCCGCGGGCGGTGTGGATGAGCCGCGGGCCGTGCTGCTCGAGCTTGCGGCGCAGCGCGCTGACGTGCACCTCGACCAGGTTGGGGTCGTACTCGTCGTAGCCCCAGACCTGGGTGAGCAGCTGGGTCTTGGACAGGACCCGGCCGCGGTGCCCGGCGAGGTAGGCCAGCAGCTTGAACTCGGTCGCGGTGAGCTCCAGCGCCTGTCCCGAGCGCACCGCCAGCCGGGCGTCCTCGTCCACCACCAGGTCTCCGACCTGCACGGTGGAGGGCACTCGGCCGAGCCGGCGCAGGATCGCCCCGACCCGGGCCAGCACCTCGACGGTGGCGAAGGGCTTGACCACGTAGTCGTCGGCGCCGGCGGCGAACCCCCGGAGCCGGTCGTCGACGGCGTCGCGGGCGGTGACCATCAGCACCGCGCAGTCGCTGCGCCCGCGCAGCGCCGCGGCCAGCGCGAAGCCGTCGCGGCCGCCGGGCAGCTGCACGTCGAGCAGGGCCAGATCCGGCCGGTACGCGTCGACGACCTGCTCGAAACCGGCGCCGTCGGCCGCCTCCCGCACCTCGTGCCCCGCACCGCGCAACGCCGCCGCGAGCGGTGCCCGGATCGCGTCCTCGTCCTCCACGACCAGCACTCTCGCCACCATGGCCGAAGTATCCGCAGCGCGCCTGTGCGTGTTCGAGCACCGAGCTGAAGAACAGCTGAAGACCGCCGCCGATTCAGGCCTGCTTCAGTTTCGCGGGCGACGGTGGGACGAGCACCGAAACCGACATCCAGCACTGGAGGAGCTTTGCCACCGAACTTCAGCACCCAGCGGGCCCGGCGCGTCGCCGTGGCCGTGGCTCTCGGCGGCGGTCTCGCGCTCGGCGTCGCCGGGCTGGCCCAGGCCGCGGACACGCCGGCACCCAGCGGCTCCGCGGCGCCGTCGGCGGGCGCGGCCGCCCCCGGCCGCGGCCCGGGGCATGAGCACACACCGCACCTCGCCGGCACGGTGAAGTCGATCAGCGACACCCAGATCCTGATCACCGACCACAGCGGCTTCACCCGTCAGATCAACATCACGAGCAAGCCGGACGGGGTCGCGGTCGGCACCCGGATCCACGCCGTGGGCACGGTGAACGCGGACGGCGTCTCGCTGGACGCCACCTCGGTCGTGGTCGCGCCCGAGGGCGAGGGCAAGCGGGGCGGCGGCTGGGGCCACCGCGGCGGTGGGGGACCGGACGGTCGGGGACCGGGCGGCGAACGCGGCGGACCGCCGGCCGCGCCGAGCACGCCACCGTCGGCCGGATCGACCGCACCGAGCACGCCACCGTCAACCGGCTCGGCCGCACCGAGCGCCCCGGCACCGTCAGCGAGCTGACTGTGCGGTGAGACACCGGTGCGGGCGGCAATCCTCAACCCGCCGCCCGCGCCGTCGATTGCTCGGGAGTGAACCCACGCGCCCGCCGCGCAATCCCCGGCCTGCTGCCCGCACCGCTGTCCCGTCCCGCGTCCCCGAGGCGCCGATGAGCCCCGGGCCCGCGCCCGAGCAGATCCTCGAGCGCCGCATCCCCGGCAAGCTCTACGGCCGGACCGCCACCGAGATCACCGGCCCGGTGCAACCGGCCACCGAGGTCGTCCGCTACCGGCGGGTGCTCGGCCGCGGCCAGCACCGGCTGATGCTGGGCATCGCCTCGCTGCACATCGCGCTGGCCGCCGCCCTGGTGGTCTACCTGCTGCTGCCGGGCAACCTGCCCCGGTTCCAGCCCGGGCAGCCGATCGCCAACACCGTCATGGTCGTCGGGCTGTTCCTGATGATCGGGTTGCAGGTCATCGTCGGCCTGCGGACCTGGGTGCTGGCCTTCTTCGCCGCCCGGGCCTGCGACCCGGTGCCGATCCCGGCGCCGCCGGGCCTGCGGGTCGCCGTGCTGACCACGATCGTGCCCGGCAAGGAGCCGGTCGACCTGGTGATGACGACCCTGCGGGCGATGAAACGGGTACGCCACGAGGGCCCCGTCGACGTCTGGCTGCTCGACGAGGGCGACGACGAGGAGGTCCGCCGCCGCTGCGAGGAGATCGGCGTACGGCACTTCAGCCGTAAGGGCCACCCGGAGTGGAACCAGCCCAGCGGCGAGTTCAAGGCGCGGACCAAGCACGGCAACCACAACGCCTGGCGGGCCGCACACGAGGCCGACTACGACGTGGTGGCCCAGATGGACCCCGACCACGTGCCGTACCCGAACTTCTTGGAGCGGACGCTCGGCTACTTCGCCGACCCGGACACCGCGTTCGTCGTCGCGCCGCAGGTGTACGCGAACATCAGCGAGTCCTTCGTCGCCAAGGGCGCGGCCGAGCTGGCCTACATCTTCCACGGGATCATGCAGCGCGGCGGCAACGGTCACGGCGCACCGCTGCTGATCGGCACCAACCACCTCTACCGGCCGGCCGCGTTCCAGCAGATCAAGGGTTATCAGGACTGCATCATCGAGGACCACCTCACCTCGATGGTGATCTACGGCGCGGTCAACCCGGTCTCCGGCAACACCTGGCGCGGTGTGTACACCCCGGACATCCTGGCGGTGGGCGAGGGGCCGGCGACGTACTCGGACTTCTTCAGCCAGCAGAGGCGCTGGGCGTACGGAATCTGGGAGATCGCCCGCCGGCACTCGCCGCGGTTGCTGCCCCGGCTGCGGTCCGGGCAGCGGTTGTCGTTCTTCGCCCTGCAGTCGCACTACCCGACCACCGCGCTGTCCTGGGTGATCGGCGTCGTGCTGAGCGCGGTCTACCTGGTCGGCGGGGTCACCATCACCCGGCTGCCCGCGCTGGCCTGGGGGGTGCTGTTCGTGGCCAACATCGTCGTCGGGATGGTGTTCTACCAGTTCACCCAGCGGTTCAACCTGGTCGAGCACGAACGCCGCTCGTGGGGGCTGGCCGGGATGGCGCTGGAGCTGATCACCGCGCCGATCTACGTGGCCGCGGCCGCGGCGCAGCTGGCCGGCCGGCCGCTGGCCTACGTCGTCACGGCCAAGGGCGCTGCCGCCACCGGCGACACCTGGCGGACCTTCCGGCCGCACCTGGGCTGGGCGGCGCTGGCCGCGGGCTGCATCATCACCGGGCAGCTGCTGGACCACGACTACCCGTCGCTGTACGTGTGGGCCGGTCTCACCCTGCTCATCTCGCTGGCGCCGGTGCTGCACCTGCTCACCGTGGCGGGTGTGGCGGCGGGCTCCCGGCTGCTGTCGCGGGTGCCGCGGCCCTCGGTCACCGCGCAGCGGCGCATCGGCGAGCGTCTGGTCGCGCAGGGCCTGTTGACCGTACGGGAACTGGAGGAGCTGCTCGACCTGCAGGCGACCTCGGACCTGGCCTGGCAACGCCTGGGTGACCTGGCCGTCCAGCAGGGGTACGTCGACGAGCGGCAACTGGCGGCGGCCACCGGCCGGTAGGAGTGGGTCGGTGGTCCAAGCGGAGGCTCTCGATCCGCTTGAACCACCGACTTCACTATCGCTACCCCGCAGCGGCAGGACTAACCACTTGAGTGACAAGTGGTGGGATCAGTTCAGTGAGGACGGTGATGCCGTCCGCGCTGAGCACCGACTCCGGGTGGAACTGCACGCCGGCGAATCCCTGGCCGCGCAGCGCGTGCACCGTGCCGTCCACCTCGTCGCGGGCGATCTGCACCTCGCCGTACTCGGTGCTGAGCCGGTCGTCCGGGCTGAGCGCCGTGAAGCTGGAGTAGAAGCCGACCCGGCGGACCGCGCCGAACAGCGGGATGTCGCGGGCCACTCCCTGGTACGGGCTGTCGCGGCGGTGCAGCCGCAGTCCCAGGGCGGCGGAGAGCACCTGGTGGCCCAGGCACACGGCCAGCAGCGGCTGCCGGGTCGCCAGCAGCTCGGCCACCAGCGCGCGTACGCGGACCATCTTGGGCTCGTCCGAGGCGGGGTCGCCGGGGCCGGGTCCGACGACCACCAGATCCGCCGGCGGTACGACGGGCACGGTCCACGGCACCACGGTGACGGCCAGGCCCAGGGCTTTGAGCTGGTGGGCCAGCATCGCGGTGAACGTGTCCTCGTTGTCGACGATCACGGCCGTACGGCCGTCGAGGTCGGGGACGGTCAGGGCGCCCGGGCGGCGCTGGTCCAGCCAGAAGCGGGCGAGGCCGTCGTTGCGGGCAGCCAATGCCGCCTGGATCGCCGGGTCGTCGTCGTTCGGGCGTACCGGTGGGTGTCGCAGCGAGGACGCGCCCAGCGCGGCCAGCACGCCCGCCGCCTTGGTGTGGGTCTCGGCCACCTCGCCCGCCGGCGTCGAGTGCCGGACCAGCGTGGCCCCGACCGGCACCCGCAGCCGGCCCGCCGGGGAGATCTCCGCGGTGCGGATCAAAATCGGGGCGTCCAGCGTCTGCCGGCCCTCGTCGTCGTGGCCGAGCAGGGCCAGCACGCCCGCGTAGTAGCCGCGGCCGCGGCGCTCGTGCCGGGCGATCACCCGGCAGGCGTTCTCCACCGGGCTGCCGGTGACGGTCGGGGCGAACATCGTCGCGCGCAGCACCTCGCGCACGTCCAGGGAGCCGCGGCCGGCCAGCAGATACTCGGTGTGGGTCAGGTGCGCCATCCGCTTGAGGTAGGGCCCGACGACCTGCCCGCCGTGCTCGGCCACCGCGGCCATCATCTTGAGCTCCTCGTCGAGCACCATGTACAGCTCGTCGATCTCTTTGCGGTCGGCCAGGAAGTCGGTGAGCTCGCGGGTGCCGTCGTGCCGGAACGTGCCGCTGATCGGGTTCATCATGGTCAGCCCGTCGGTCACGCTGACGTGCCGTTCCGGGGTGGCGCCGACGAGCGTACGGGTGCCGGTGTGGACCAGGAACGTCCAGTAGGCGCCCTGCTCGTGGGTGAGCAACTGGCGGAACGCCGACCGCGCGGCTGCCAGCGGGTCGCCGTCCACGTCGGCCGTGAAGACCCGGTGGATGACGAAGTTGGCGCCCTCGCCGTGGCCGATCTCGTCGCGCAGCACCTCGGCGACGATCTCGCCGTACGCCTCGTCGGAGAGGTCGAACCCGCCGTCGCGCAGCGCCACCGGCGCCTCGGGCAGCTCGGCGATGATCTCGCCGAGCGGCCGGGTGGTCCGCGAGCCGATCCGCAGGCACTCCAGCGGCGCGCCGTCGTCGACGCAGGCGAAGCCACGTTCCGCGATCTGCCGGTACGGCACCAGCGCGAGGGTCTGCGGCCCGGGCCGGCCCGGGGTCAGCGGGATGTCGGCGAGCGTGTCGACGGTGACGACATCGCCGGTCAGCACGTCGACGTGGTCGGCGCCGTCACGGTGCAGCAGGGCGAAGGGTTGCATCGGGTCCTCGTTCCGGGCTGGGGTCGCCGCCGAGGACCGGGCCGTACGAAAAAGGCCGCCTCGTCGGAGGCGGCCGCGATGGTGTGATCTACACGCGGGTGGGTGTGGCCGCCGGGTCGGCGGGCCACCACATGCTCAATCGCGCGTGCATGCCGGTCATCCTAGGGGCCGTCGCGGTAGCAGCGCCAGCTCCGGGCGTCACCGGCGCGTCCGAGATCCGCCCACGCGGCAGTGCCGTAGCGCCAGCGGCAGAGCGCGTCCATGTCGACCGCGACCCCGGCCCGGCCGATCCGCGCGCAGGCCCAGGTGTCCGCGGTGGCGGTCGCGAGGCTGAACCGGCCGTGCGTGGCCCGGCAGTAGGACCCGACCAGCGGGCCCACGTCGGCGTCCGCGCCGGGGCCGAGCAGCACCGGGGCGGGAGCGCTGGGGGACGCGGAGGGCGACGCGGAGGAAGGTGCCGGGCTGAGCTTGGCGGCCTGCCGGACCGCCCGCAGCTGCGGCCGCGTGGCGGTCGGGGCCGGCGGGTCGGTCCAGGTCGGCGGCGGCGGCACGGAGACGGTCGGCAACGGTACGGCGGCCCGCGGCGTCCCGGACCCACGCGCCAGCATGGTGACCGCCGCCAGCAGCAGCACGGCGAGCACGGCCGGCACCCACAGCAGCCGCCGCCGGGAGCGGGGGAGGCGGAACTCGACGGTCGCCCGGTCGGCGAAGGGAGCCTCGGCAGCGTGCCGGGGCGCCGCCGTACGCACCGCGAGCAGCCGGCCGATTCCGCCGGCCCGGTGACGCGCTGTGACGTCGACTGGCATTCAGCCACCGTACGAGCAGCGCGGACATCCCGGTTCCGTCGTCACGGTGCGTATTCGAGGCGAAGGGGTGAGCGCCTGTCGCCGTACGGGGGAGTCAGGCGGCGGCGTACGCCCGGCGTACCGCGGTGCGGGCCCACTGCATGCGGCCGAGCGCGCAGTCCGGGTGCTCGCCGAACTCCTGGGCGACCAGGGCGGCGCAGCCGCGCTCGCCGAGGCGGTCCACCGTCGCGGTCACCGCCGCTCGGATGAGCTCGGGCGTCGGCTGCTGCGAGCGCTGCAGGTGGGAGACGAACAGAGCCTCGGTACGGATGTCGTCGGGGTTCACGGAAGTCATCAGATCCTCCTGCCGTGCGTCTCGGTCGGGTGTCGTGGTTCCAGGACACCCCGGCGGGGCTGCGAGAGCGGCTGCGCACCAGTTGCTGTGCGGTTGCGCCGAGCGGCAGTCACACCCGGTACTAACCGGATATCGTGCGATTAAGTAGCGTAAGTAGGCCGAGCTTTCCCGGGCGGCCTCGACGAGGGGAAATGGCCGTGACGGTGGTCCTGGTCGCCGACGACGACGCCGACATCCGTGACCTGGTGGCGTTCAAGCTCGAGCAGTCCGGCCTCGAGGTGATCGCGGTGGAGGACGGGCAGGCGGCTCTCGAGCAGGCCCGGGCCCACCGCCCCACGCTGGCCGTGCTGGACGTCTCGATGCCCGGGCTCTCCGGCATCGACGTGTGCCGGATGCTGCGGGCGGAGCCGGCCACCGCCGGCATGCTGATCATCATGCTCACCGCCCGGGTGCAGGAGCAGGACGTCGAGGGCGGCTTCAGCGCCGGCGCCGACGACTACGTGACCAAGCCGTTCAGTCCCCGCGAGCTGGTCTCCCGGATCCAGGCCCTGCTGAGCCGAGCCCGGGCCTGAGCCGGCTCCCATGCGCCGTGACCCCTCTGTCGGGCGCCTGCTGACGAGGTCGTTCGCCGTCCTGGTGGCCCTGATCGTCTGTTCCGGGCTGGCCGAGATGACCACGGTCCTGGTGCAGCACCGGGTGGTCCGCGAGCTCTCGACCCACGTGCAGCCGCTGGAGCTGGCCAACGCCCGGCTGCGGGCGGTGCTCGGCGACGCCCAGCGGGGCCTGCGCGGGTATCTGCTGACCGGCGACGCTCAGGTGCTGGACACGTACCTCGCCGCCCGCGGCGAGTACACGCTCGCGAGCCTGAACCTGCTGGAGCTGGCGACCGACGCCGAGGAGCCGGCCGTCGACGCCCAGCTGATCCGGGCCGACATCTGGTGGGCCCTGGCCGAGCAGCAGCGCCGGGCGCCGCCCCGCAGCGACGCCGCGGCAGAGTACGTGACCGAGGGCAAGCCGCTGTTCCAGGCCTTCGTCAGCGAGAACGAGGCCTTCGACCGGGCCCTGGCCCGGCGCGTCACCACCCTCCAGCGGCGCAGTTCCTGGCTGGGCGGCGTCACCGTGGTCGTCGTGATCGTGCTGACGCTGGTGGCGGCGGCGACGGCCGGGGTCACGGCGCTGCTGACGGCCCGCCGGATCACCCGTCCGCTCGGTGGTGTGGCCCGGGTGCTCGACGAGCGAGGTGCCGGCCGGCTCGACGCCCGGGCCGACACGAGCCGGGGGCCGACCGAGATCCGGGCGGTCGCGGCCGCGGTCAACGCCATGGCCGACGAGCGCGAACGGATCCGCGCCGCCGACCGTGACGTGGCTCGGCTGCGCAGCGAGGTCCGCGAGCTCGGCTACCGCATCCGTGCGCACCTGCGGGTGCAGGACGCGATCGGCGAGGCGATCCGCGGCCTGGCCGCCACCATGAACGCCGACCACGTGCTGGTCCGGATGGCCCCCGGGCAGACCGGCGTGCCGCAGCACGCGAGCCTCGATGACGAGCACGTGGCCGGCCGCCTCGCCCCGCTCGCCGCCTGCGACGTCGGCTGGCTCTCCGGCGGTGACGTGTGGACCACCGACGACGCCGCGCCCGCCGGGGACGTGCAGCCGCCGGAGGCCGAGATCCGGGCCTGCGCCGAGGCCGGGGCCGAGGCGGTGCTGACCGTGGCGGTCAGCGTCGGGGAGGAGTGCCTGGGTGCGCTCACCCTGCTGCGCGATCACGGCCCGGCCTTCACCCCGGTCGACGTGCGGCTCGTCGAGGTGGTCGCCGCCGACCTGGGCCGCGGCGTGCACCTGGCCCGCCTGTACGAGCGCGAGCAGCACCTGGTCGCCCGCCTGCAGGAGCTGGACACCGCCAAGACCGACTTCATGTCCACCGTCTCGCACGAGCTGCGCACCCCGCTGACCAGCATCTCCGGCTACGTCGAGCTGTTGCTGGACGCCGAGGCCGGCGAGCTGAACGCGCCGCAGGCCAAGATGCTGGACGTGATCGGCCGCAACACCCGGCGGTTGCGGGACCTGATCGAGGAGATGCTCATCCTCTCCAAGATCGAGTCCGGGGCGTTCTCCACCTCGCGGGAGCCGGTCGAGCTGGTCTCGCTGGTCGAGCACGCGGTCGAGGTGATCGCGCCGGCCGCGGCCAAGGCTCAGGTCACCCTGCACACCGACGTGCAGGGCCCGCTGCCGCTGCACGCCGATCCCGATCAGCTCGACCGGGTCCTGATGAACCTGCTGGCCAACGCGGTGAAGTTCACCCCGGCCGGGGGCGAGGTGCGGGTGGCGGCCCGCCGCGAGGGGGCCGAGATCGTCCTCGTGGTCGCCGACACCGGCATGGGCATCCCGGCGGGGGAGCAGAAGGCACTGTTCACCCGCTTCTTCCGGGCCAGCAACGCGGTCCGCCAGGCGGTTCCCGGCACCGGCCTGGGCCTGGCCATCGTGAGCACGGTGGTGGACAACCACGACGGCCGGATCGAGGTGGAATCGACCGAGGGCGCCGGTACGACCTTCACCATCCGGCTCCCGGCCGCCTGAGGCCTCCGCATCCGTGCTGAACAGGGATAGCCTGTCGGCCATGCGCACACTCGAGGGCCTGCGCGGCGCCGCGCTGGTGACCGTCGGCGGGTCCGTCGCGGTGCAGTCCGCCGGCCCGCCCGTCACGCTCGCGACCCGCTTCCCGATCGCCTCGGTCGGCAAGCAGTTCGCCGCCGTGGCCGCGCTGCTGCTGGCCGAGCGCGGCCGGCTCGCCCTGGACCGGCCGGTCGCGCCCTGGCTGCCCGGCAGCCCGCCCTGGTGGCGTGAGGTGACCCTGCACCACCTGCTGACCCACACCTCCGGCCTGCCGCACTGGGGTGCCGAGCCGGGATTCGACGTGAGCGCGGCGATGGCGATCGCCGACCGGCTGGGGCTGATCCCGCAGGGGACGCCGGCCAGCCGCCCGGGCCTGCGCTGGCTCTACAGCAGCCCGGGCTACCTGCTCGTGGCGTCCATTGTCGAGCAGGCGGCGCAGCAGCCGTACGGCGACTTCCTCGCCGAGCACGTGTTCGCGCCGCTCGGGATGACGGCGACCACGATCGGCCGGCCCGCCGACGACGCGGTGGCCGGGGAGACCCTGCCCCCGCTGGCGGGCACCAGCGACGTGTGGTCGACGGTCGGCGACCTGGCCCGCTACCAGGAGCAGCTCCACGCCGGCGCGCTGCTGGGCTTCGAGTCGTACGCGGTGCTGACCGGCCCGCTCGCCCCCACGGCCGAGGAGCCGCGCCCGGGGCGTTCCTACTTCGCCGGCCACTACGGCTACGGCCTGTTCGTCGGCACGGTCGGCGGTCACCGGGCCTACTTCCATCCGGGTGACCTCCCGGGATTCGTGTCCTTCGCGGCCTGGCTGCCGGAGCGGCGGGCGAGCGTGGTGCTGCTGAGCGACGACGAGCACGCCGACGTGCACGCGGTGACCCGGCTGCTGCTGACCGCCGCTGCGTTATCGTAAGCGCTCACCTACTGCAGCGAGGTCGGGCGGATGCCGTCGAGAAGCACCGGCGAGCAGCCGCGCCGTCGCGGTAAGCCCACGTCCAGCGACGTGGCGGCGGCCGCGGGGGTGTCGCGTTCGGCGGTGTCCTTCGCCTTCAACAACCCGCAGCGCATCTCCACCGCGACCCGCGACCGGATCCTCGCGGCGGCGCAGGAGCTCGGCTACACCCCAAACACGCTGGCCCGGATGCTGCAGTCCGGTGCCACCCAGTCGCTGGGCGTGCTGCTGCCGCAACGGCTGGCCCGGATCCTGGAGAATCCGTACTACGCCCGGTTCCTGATGGGCGTCGGGCAGGTGTGCGACCAGGAGGGCTACACGCTGCTGCTGACCCCGCCGCTGCAGGACTCAGTTCTCAAGGCGATCCCGTACGCGGCGGTGGACGGCTTCATCGTCTGCGGGCTGGAGACCGACCGCGGTGAGGTCGCCGAGCTGGTCCGCCGCGACATCCCGTTCGTGCTGATCGACAGCGACCGGTACGAGAACGCGCCCAGTGTGGACGTCGACGACCACGGCGGCGCCCGCGAGGTCACCCGCTATCTGCTGGAGCTGGGCCACCGGCGGCTCGCGGTGGTCTCGATGGATCCCGGCCCGGACCGGGCGGTGCGCGGTTACCGGGGGCCGCTGGCCCGGCGGATGGCCGGTATCACCGAGGCGCTGGCCGAAGCCGGGCTGAGCCTGGACGACATCCGGCTGGCCGAGGTGCCGGTGACCCGGACGGACGGCTACCGCGCGACCCGCGCGCTGATGACCGGGCCGCGGCCGCCGACGGCGATCCTGGCGCTGTCCGATGTGCTGGCCTACGGGGCGGTGGACGCCCTGCAGGAGCTGGGCGTCGCGGTGCCCGGCGAGGTGTCGGTGACCGGCTTCGACGACCTGGCCGAGTCGGCCTGGTTCCGGCCCCGGCTCACCACGGTCCGCCAGCCGATCGTGACCAAGGGCCGCACCGCGGCGGACTTCCTCATCTCGGCGATCCGCGGCGAGGACCAGCACCCGCACCAGTCGCTGGGCACCTCGCTGATCGTGCGCGACTCCACGGCAAAACCGGCCTGATCGAGACGGCCGAAAAAAGCGGTCGCGAGCTATGTAACACGAGTTAGTAACCTGCTAGCGTCAGCCGCCATGACCGATCAACTGACCGCAGACCCGACGGCTGAGCGCGACGGCGCCGCCGCGACCGCGCCCACCTCCTGGTGGCGGGACGCGGTCATCTACCAGATCTACCCACGCAGCTTCGCCGACTCCGACGGCGACGGCATCGGCGACCTGCCGGGCATCCGCAACCGCCTGCCGTACCTGCGTGACCTGGGTGTCGACGCCGTCTGGCTGTCGCCGTTCTACGCCTCGCCGCAGGCCGACGCCGGCTACGACGTGGCCGACTACCGCACGGTCGACCCGATGTTCGGCACCCTGGCCGACGCCCGCGCCCTGATCGGCGACGCCCACGACCTCGGCCTGCGGGTCATCGTCGACCTGGTGCCCAACCATTCCTCGGACCAGCACGAATGGTTCCGCCGGGCGATCGCCGAGGGCCCCGGCTCCCCGATGCGCGCCCGCTACCACTTCCGGCCCGGCCGCGGCGTCGCCGGCGAGCTGCCGCCCAACGACTGGCCGTCCATCTTCGGCGGCCCGGCCTGGACCCGCACCACCGACCCGGACGGCACCCCGGGCGACTGGTACCTGCACCTGTTCGCGCCGCAGCAGCCCGACTTCAACTGGGACCACCCGGCGGTGGCCGACGAGTTCCGCACCATCCTGCGCTTCTGGCTGGACCTGGGCGTCGACGGCTTCCGCATCGACGTGGCCCACGGCCTGGTCAAGGCCGCGGGCCTGCCGGACCTGGGCACCCGCACCGAATGGCACCTGCTCGACGTGGGCGTCAGCCCCTGCTTCGACCGCGACGGCGTGCACGACATCTACCGCAGCTGGCGCCGGATCCTCGACGAGTACCCGGGCGAGCGGATCGCGGTGGCCGAGGCCTGGGCGCCCACCCTGGACCGGGTCGCCAACTACGTCCGCCCCGACGAACTGCATCAGGCGTTCAACTTCAGCTACCTGGGCACCGCCTGGGACGTCGCCAGCCAGCGGCGGGTCATCGACGAGTCCCTCGAGGCCATGCGCCGGGTCGGGGCCCCGGCCACCTGGACCCTGTCCAACCACGACGTGGTGCGGCACACCAGCCGCCTGCTGCAGGCCGACGCGGGTGACGTGGCGGGACGCCGGCCGGCCGAGGTGGACCCGGTGGCCGGCCTGCGACGGGCCCGGGCGGCGACTCTGCTGCTGCTGGCGCTGCCCGGTTCGGCGTACCTGTACCAGGGCGAGGAGCTCGGCCTGCCGGAAGTGATCGACCTGCCGCCGGAGGTCCGCCAGGACCCGGCGTTCCACCGCGCGACCGGCCAGGACGGCTACCGCGACGGCTGCCGCGTGCCGATCCCGTGGGAAGGCGACCAGGCGCCGTACGGCTTCGGTCCCGAGGGCGGCGCGAGCTGGCTGCCGCAGCCGGCAAGCTGGGCCCGGCTGAGCGTGGCGGCCCAGCAGGGCGACCCGGCGTCCACGCTGGAGCTGTACCGGGCGGCGCTGGCGTTGCGCCGGGCCGATCCGGCGCTGGGCGCGGCGGACAACCTGCGCTGGTGCGAGGGGCCGGACGGACTGCTGGTCTTCGAACGCGGAGATTCGCTGCGGTGCACGGTCAACATGACCGGCGCGCCGATCCGCATCCCGCGCCCGGGTCAGGCCCTGCTGACCAGCGGACCGGTGGACCTGTTGGGCGCGGAGGCGGAAATTCCGGCGGACACGACCGTCTGGTGGGTGCCAGGATCGCCGGATGGAGCAAGTTGAGCGGGTCGCCGCACTGATCACCGAGGTCGCCGGGGTGGAGCTGGTCGGTGCTTACCTGCACGGCTCAGCCGTCCTCGGCGGCCTGCGGCCGGCCAGCGACGTCGACATCCTCGCGGTCACCCGGCGGTCGCTGGACGAGGATCAGCGGCGAGCCCTGATCACGGGCCTGCTGCCGGTCTCCGGTTCCGCGGCCGGGGCCCGGCCGGTGGAGCTCACCGTCGTGGTCCAGGCCGCGGTGCGCCCCTGGCGCTACCCACCGACCGGCGATTTCCTGTACGGCGAATGGCTGCGCGCCGACTACGAGGCCGGCCTGATCCCCGCGCCCGAACACATGCCCGGCCTGGCCCTGGAGGCCGCGGTGGCCCTGGCCGGGGACCGTACGCTGGCCGGGCCCCCGCCGGCGCGGGTGCTCGACCCCGTGCCCACCGAGCTGCTGTTCCGGGCCGGCGTGGACGGTATCCCCGGGTTGCTCGCCGACCTGGCCGAGGACACCCGCAACGTGCTGCTGACCTTCGCCCGTATCTGGACCACGCTGGGCACCGGCACGATCGTGGCCAAGGACACCGCGGCGGACTGGGCGCTCGCCCGGCTGGCCCCCGAGCACCGGCCGGTGCTCGCCTTCGCCCGTGACCTGTATCTGACCAGCTCCTATGCCGACGAGACCTGGAGCGACGAGCTGAAGGCTCAGGTCAGGCCGCACGTCGACGCGGTCCTGGCCCGGATCGGCCGCCTGCGGGACGCGGGAGGGCAATGACACAATCGGCATCGCCATGACCGTCCACAAGTGAGACAGGCGGAAGATGCGAATCGCACGAGTCCTCTACCGCGGCGCTGCCGCCGCGATGACCGCGGTGCTGGCAGTGACGCTGGCGCCCCAGCCGGCGCAGGCAGCCATCGGCATCATCGGCACGATCACCACGGAGGAGGACGGCTACGAGCCCCGGTTCCCGTCCTTCGTCGAGCTCCAGGACACCAACGACCGCATCATGGCGGTCTGGCACCGGGCCCTGGAGCACGAGTCGGTCGGCCGGATCGAGCTGTCGTTCTTCGACCCGGCCACCGGCAAGTGGGACGGCCCGGTGCCGGCGCTGGACAAGCAGACGCCGTGGCAGGGCATCGACACCCGGGACCCGAACCTGACCCGGATGCGCGACGGCAAGGTCGTCATGACCTTCTTCGCGCAGGGCAAGGTCTACTACTCGTACTGGCAGGCGCCCTGGACGCGCTTCACCGACCCGGTGGAGCTGCGCGTGGCGGGCATGCCGGCGAGCGTCGCCACCCACGGCAGCGTGCTGCCCCTGACGAACACGGCCACCTCGGTCGACGAGGTGCTGATCCCGTTCTAC
The DNA here is from genome assembly GCF_055586185.1 of Actinoplanes sp. NPDC051405. Taxonomy (NCBI): domain Bacteria; kingdom Bacillati; phylum Actinomycetota; class Actinomycetes; order Micromonosporales; family Micromonosporaceae; genus Actinoplanes; species Actinoplanes sp. NPDC051405. The sequence goes on along the minus strand of NZ_JBVJIR010000001.1, from coordinate 598,280 downwards.
GCGGATGGCTCGGCCGGCGGCTCGTACTACATGCGGGCGAAGTACCAGCCCGGCACCGGCCAGCTCCTCGCACCGCAGTCGTTCCGCCGGATCATCGCGAACGACGACTCGCCGGCCACCGAGAACCTGCGGTACACCGAGCCCAGCTTCGTGCAGGTCGGTGACACCGTCGTGGCCGGCATCCGCGCCGAGGCCATCCTGGCCAGCCCGCCGGCCGGGCAGACCGGACGGCACGCCCGGGCGTTCGTCCTGGCCCGGTGGAACGCGTACAGCGACACGGCCGCCTTCAACATCCAGCGTCCGCAGATCAACGGCGCCGGCTTCTACGCCAGCTCGCACCACCTGCTGAAGGTCGGCGACCCCGCCGACCCGGACATCTTCCTCACCTACGGCAACCGTTACGACTACAGCCACCGGCCCACCCGCGGCGTGCTGTTCGACCCGCTCGCCGCGACGTGGAGCGCCACCGTGACCAAGCAGCTCTACGACTCCGGCCACTACGACCAGGCCAACCCGAGCAGCATCGAACGCGAGCGGGACTGGTACTGGACCCTCGGTTTCAACGTGAACACGAGCTCCCCGGACTACGCGAAGCTCCAGATCGTCCGCAGCCAGCGCGCGGACTTCTGACGTACCACCGGCACACCACGAGGCCCGGTCACCGACCGGGCCTCCGTGGTGTCGAGAGGTAGTAGTGCCACAGCAGCTTCGCCGCGATCGCCCGCCACGGGCGCCACGCCTCGGCGACCTCCAGCAGCTGCTCGGGGGTCGGGCGGCTCGGCAGGCTCCACAGCTCCGCGACCGCCTGCGCCACGGCGATGTCGTGGGCCGGCCACGCGTCCGGCCGGCCCAGCGCCATCAGCCGGTAGATGGTCGCGGTCCAGGGGCCGATGCCCGGGATTGTGCCCAGGGCCGCGTCGACCTGCTCGTCGTCCAGCGCGGCCAGCCCGTCCAGGTCGAGCGAGCCGTCCCGGACGGCCGTGGCCAGCGCCCGGGCGTAGCGGGTCTTCTGCCGGCTGAAGCCGACGGCCAGCAGCTGAGCGTCGTCCAGGAGCAGGAATCCGCCCGGCGTGAGCGGGTCGACCGCCGCGGTCAGCCGGGCGAAGGCCGCCTGCGCCGAGGCGAGCGAGATCTGCTGCTCCAGCACGATCCGCAGCAGCGTGCTGAAGCCGGGCTCGCGTTCCCACGCCGGTGGCGGCCCGAAGCGCTCGACGATGCCGGCGAAGGTGGGTTCGCGCCGGCTGAGCGCGGCGATGGCGGCTGCTGTCACTCCCCGGACTGGCCGGTGGCGCCGGGCTTGTTGGCGCCGGTCGCGTTGATGCCGGAGTTGCTGCTGCCGTGGGCCGGCGTGGTCGCGGTGGGCGCCTGGTCGGTGATGAAGTCGCCGGTCTCCGGGTTGCCGGTGATGTGCTGGTCGGTGCTGGCGGCGTTGGTGACGACGCGGTCCTCGCTGCTCATGGGGTTCCTCTCGGTGGTCGCTGCGGTGCCTCGCCACCGGTACTACCCCATCGGACCCGGGTGACTCGCGAACCGGCCGCGCCACCCGGTCGGGCGGCGCGGCCGGTACCGGTCAGTCCAGCTTCGGTGCGTCGTGCAGGTCCCTGGCGGCCAGGCCCGCGACCGTGCTGCCGTCGGCCAGCCGCAGGGTGAGGGTCGTGCCGCCCGGCGCGTCCACCGCCTCCGGGTACCAGGCGACGAAGTAGCGGTCCTTGACCGTGGCCTGCACCTTCTTGCCGCCCGGCAGCACGACGTCGACCCCGACGACGGCCGACCCCAGATGCCCGGCCATCAGCCGGGCGTAGCCCTCACTGGTCTTGAGCTGCCCCCAGCCCTGCAGCTCGACACCCTTGCGGCCGAGCGCGGCGTCGGTCACGGGCGACTCCATGATGCTGCCCTGGTGCACGTCGCCGGCCTTGTCGCGGAAGCACGTGGCGGTCCACCGCGGCGTGGCGATGGACAGGTAGCTGTAGTCGCCGCGGCGCTCGCCGAGGACCATCTTGGCCGCGGCGAGCTCGGCCGCGGTGTAGCTGTACTCGGGCTGCAGCTTCTCCCGTACGCACTCCTGGCTCAGCTCGCGGGTGTCGCCGGTCGGCAATGCGGCCGGGGTGGCGGTCCAGGACGCGTACGCCTGGTCGCCGCCGCCCAGGCCGGGCACGATCAGGGCGGCGCCGGTGACCGCCACGGCGGCCGCCCCGGCGAGGGCCCACCGGGTGCGCTGGCTCCGGCGGGCGGCGGGCACGGCCACTGCGCCCTCGGCGGTACGGGGAACCGTGACGATGTGCTCCAGCAGCGCCTGGGCGGACGCCTGCCGCACCCGTCCCCGGGTCACCGGCGTGGCCGCGGCGCGCAGCCGATTGTCGAGGTCGAGTCGGTTGTCGTTCATGAGCTGGCTCCCGGTTCGGTGGGGACGGCGGTGAGGTGTTTGCGCAGGCGGCGCCGGGCGCGCAGGAGCCGCAGGCTGAAGGCGGTGGCGGAGATGCCGAGCACCCGGGCGGCCTGCGGGCCGGTCAGGTCCTCGAACACGGTCAGGGTGAGCACCTGCTGGTCGCCCGGGCTGAGCCGGGCCCAGGCCCGGGTCAGGTCGATACGGGCGGCGACGTCGTCGGGCGGCGCCCCGCTCTCCGCGGCGCCGGGCTCGCGCAGGATGCGCAACGCGACGGCCTGCTGACGGTGGTCGCTGCGGCGGCTGTTGCGGAGCAGATGGTGCGCCACGGTGAACAGCCAGGCCCGGGCCTGATCGAGGTCGGGCGGGACGTCGTCGAGGCGGCGCCACGCGGTGAGGAAGACCTCGGCGACCACGTCCTCAGCGGCGAGGGCGTGCGTGCGCCGCTCGACGAAGAGGAGCAGATCGTCGTACGCGGCCTCGAACAGGGCTCGGAAGGCGGCCTCGGCGGCGGGCTCGGCACCCGCCGGAGGGTCGGCCGTCATGGGGGCATGGGATCTGGTCACGTCCACTCATGTCCATCACGGGGCGGATCACTACTAACCTGCTGACCATGGTCTCGCTGATCCGTAACGTCTCGTTCGACTGCGCCGACCCGTACGCGTTGGCGGTCTTCTGGGCCGAGGTGATCGGCCACCCGGTCCACCCGGAGTGCGCACCCGGCGACGAGGAGGTCGTCATCGAGCCGCCGGGCGGGCCCCGGTTGTACTTCCAGGCGGTGCCCGAGAGCAAGCAGGTCAAGAACCGGGTGCACGTCTGCCTCGAACCGAGCGACCGGGACCGCGACGCGGAGGTCGACCGCCTACTGGCGCTGGGCGCGTCGGTGCTGGGCGACCACCGCACGCCCGACGGCGCCGGCTGGGTCGTGCTGCTCGACCAGCCGGCAACGAGTTCTGCGTCACGCGCTCCAGCGCCGAACGGCATTCTCAGTAGGCCGAGATGGTCACGGGCCGGTAGCCCGCCTCCTTCTGCTGAGCCCAGCGCGGCTGGTACGTGTAGAAGTTCCAGGTGCTGAACGAGCGGGTCGGCGGCCCGTCATCCCGGGTGGCGATCGCCGCCCAGCGCACCGCCGGGCCCACGGTGTAGACATCCTTGTCGGTCAGCCGGAAGCCGTCGGCCGCAGCCGCGTCGAACCAGGCCTGGTACGCCGCCGCGGTCGCGCCGTGGATCGCCCGGTACGGCGTCGCCGTGCTCGTGCCGCCGGCCACGCCCGGGTCGGCCAGCCACACCGCCGCGTAGCGGGCCTGCCCGGCCAGCTCGTAGCCGTCCACCGAGATCAGGCGGTAGCCCTTGGCGTCGTACTCGTCGGCGTGCTGCTGGTATTCGGCGCCGGTCATCCGGATGTGGCTGAGCCAGGCCCGCTTGTCCGGGTTGGCCGTCCAGACCGAGGCGTAGCGCGGTTCGCCGTTGTCGAGCCAGCCGGAGACCTTGGTCATCCGGTAGCCGGCCTTGCTCAGCTCGTCGAAGCGGGTGGTGAACGCGGCGAACGTCTGCCCGTGGGTGGCGGCCCAGGGCGTGCCGTCGGTGTTGCGGACCCAGGTGCTGGCGTAGGTCGTACCGGTGTCGCCGAGGTGGCCGTTGACGTCGACGAGCCGGAAGCCGTCGGCCTTGGTGGCGTCGACCAGGGCCTGGTAGCCGGCGGCCGGGGTCGCGCGGTGCGAGCGCCAGTCACGCCCGTCGCGTTCCCAGATGGTCGAGTAGTACGGGCCCTGGGCCAGGAAGTCGTCGGCGGCCCGGCACAGCCGTTGCTCCACGGCGGCCCAGTCGAAGCTGCCCCAGGCGTGCTGGTTGGTCAGCAGCACCACGTTGAGCCCGTTGACGCAGCGGGCCGCCACGGTCTGGGTCGCCGCGAGCCGGCCGTTGTGCGAGTACGCGGTCTTCGTGCCGGCCGGGAAGTTCCAGTAGGTCCCGGCCGTCCGCGGGGTGCCGAAGTTCCACCAGTGCGCGTAGAACGTCGCCACCGCCGAGGCGGACATGGACAGCCCGCCGTGCGCGGCCATCGACTCCAGCACCCAGCCGCCGTCGGCGTAGCAGCGCCGCTGCCCGGCCTCGCCGGCGAACGTGCTGATCGGTACGTTGGCGTTCCAGTTCTTGTCGACGCACCAGTACGCGGGCTCGCGGGTGTTCCGGGTGAGCCGCTTGGTACGCGAGAGCACCACGTCACCGGACGCGATCCCGAGCGGGGCCAGCAGCCGCTGGAAGACGTAGTCGCGGTACGGCAGCCCGCCGGCCTTCTCGATCACCAGTCCCAGGATCAGGTATCCCAGGTTGGAGTAGTGGTACTCGGCGCCGGGGGCCACGTCGAGCCCGAGCCCGAGCATGAACTCGGTGAAGTCGCGCGGCGTCGGCGGCGCGTCCAGCTTGCGGGCCTGGTAGACCTCCCACGCGCGGAACAGGTAGTCGGTGGTCTTGTTGTTGTCGAAGCCGCCCCGGTGCCCGACGAGGTCCTTGACGGTCAGGTCGGCGATCCGCTCGTCGAAGCCGGCGGGCAGCTTGACCGTCAGGATGCAGTCGGCCGGACCGTCCGGGACGCAGAAGACGTGGTCGCTCTTCTTGAGCAGCTTCCGCTCGTCGAGGTCGTGGATCGCCGCCGCGGTGAGCGGCTTGGTGATGCTGGCGATGCGGAACAGCTCGTTGTCGGGTGTCACCGGGCCGAGGTCGGTGATGTCACCGGGCGGGGCGTTGCGGGCCCACCACGGGCCGACCCGGCCGTAGCCCTGGTCGTAGATGGTGCCGCACTCGTTGGCGACGGCGAGCGACGCCGTCATGAAGCCCCAGTCCTGCATCATCTTGGTGACCTGGGCGTCGAAGCCGGCGAACCGGGACTCGGCGAAGGCCGGCACCTCGCAGCCCAGCTCGCGGTGGCGGTAGAGCGGCGGTGCGGCGCCGTCGGTGAGCACGGCCGCGGGTGGTTGCCCGGCCGCCTCGACGCGGATCGCGTCCGCGCCGGCCGGTGGTGGAGTCACCTCCTCGCCCGGCCGCATCCGGTCGCCTGCCTTGTGCAGCAGGTCGCGGACGGTGCGGACGGACTGTTGCAGCCGGCCGGGATCAGGCTCCGCGGTGGGAGCCGCGGGAGCGGCGGGGGCCGGGGCTGCGGCGAGCCCCAGCCAGAGGATGGTCGCGGCGGCGACGGCCAGACCTTTACGCGTACGCATGCAGTGCCTCCTGGGTCGAAGAGCGGGTTCGTCCCAGGAGGCGTACCAGGGTTGAGCAGGCCGGACGGGCGAGTTCCGCGCTGAGCGGACGGACACCGGGGCCGGTGGTGCCGGTGGCTATTGGAAGGATGAGTGGGAGAGTCACCCTCGTGACATCTGACATCAACTTCTACTTCGATCCGATCTGCCCGTTCGCGTGGATGACGAGCAAGTGGATCCGGATCGTGCAGGCCCAACGGGACTACACCGTCGACTGGCGGTTCATCTCGCTGCGCCTCATCAACTCGCACCTCGACTACGGCAGCCACTTCCCACCGGAGTACGAAGCCCAGCACACCGCCGGGCTCCGGCTGCTGCGGGTGGCCTCGGCCGTACGGGAGAAGCACGGTCGCGAAGCGATCGGCCCGTTGTACGCCGCGTTCGGCGCCCGCATCCTCGAGACCGCCCCCGACGAGGGCCGGGCGCCCGGCTGGCAGGGCACGCCCGACCTGGCCGCCGCCGCGCTCGCCGAGGCGGGACTGCCGGTCTCGCTCGCCGGGTTCCTCGACGACACCTCCCGGGACGGCGAGATCCAGGCCGAGTCGGACGAGGCGCTGGCGTTGACGGGTAAGGACGTGGGGACGCCGATCGTGCACTTCGAGCCGCCCGGCGGCGTGGCGTTCTTCGGCCCGGTGATCAGCCGGCTGCCCGACGAGGAGCAGGCTGCCGAGCTGTGGGACCACGTCGTCGGCCTGGCCCGGTTCCCAGGATTCGCCGAGCTCAAGCGCAGCCTGCGCGAGCAGCCGCAGCTGCCGTCGTTCGGCGTCACCGCCGAGGAGACGGGCAAGATCGAGGACTGGCACGCCGGCAGCCGGCGTCTCAAGAAGTAGGCCCGTCATCCCTGGAGCCGAGGGGAGGTCATTGGCGGTATGTCTCGAGGAAGCGGCGCAGCCGGTCGGTGGCGTCGTCGAGCACGTCGACCGGGGCCAGGAAGACCATCCGCAGGTGGTCCGGGGTGGGCAGGTTGAAGCCGGTGCCGTGGGAGAGCAGCATCAGCTGCTGCTCCAGCAGGTCGATGATCATTTTCTGGTCGTCGCGGATCTTGTGGATCTCGGGGTCCAGCCGGGCGAACAGGTACAGCGCGCCGGCCGGCCGGACGCAGTCGACGCCGGGGATCTCGTTGATCTTGCGCCAGGCGTGGTTGCGCTGCTCGTAGAGGCGCCCGCCCGGGCGGATCAGCGTGGTGATGCTCTGGAAGCCGCCGAGCGCGGTCTGCACGGCGTGCTGGGCCGGCACGTTGGGGCACAGCCGCATGTTGGCCAGCAGTTGCAGGCCCTCCAGATACTCCGACGCGTGGGTGGTCGGCCCGCTGACCGCCATCCAGCCCGACCGGAAGCCGGCCGCCCGGTACGCCTTGGACAGCCCGCTCATGGTCAGCACGAGCAGGTCCGGCGCGAGCGCGGCGGCACACTCGTGCTTCGCGTCGTCGTACAGGATCTTGTCGTAGATCTCGTCCGCCAGAACCAGCAGGTTGTGGCGCCGGGCGATCTCCAGCAGGCCCAGCAGGGTCTCCCGCGAGTAGACCGCGCCGGTGGGGTTGTTCGGGTTGATGATCACGATGGCCCGGGTGTTCGGGGTGACCTGGGCGGCCACGTGCTCCAGGTCGGGTGCCCAGTCCTGGGTCTCGTCGCAGCGGTAGTGCACCGGCCGCCCGCCGCACAGCGTCACCGCGCCGGTCCACAGCGGATAGTCCGGGCTCGGCACCAGCACCTCGTCGCCGGTGTTGAGCAGCGCCTGCAGCGACATCACGATCAGTTCCGAGACGCCGTTGCCGAGGAACACGTCGTCGGGCTGCACACTGGAGACCCCGAGAGTCTGGTAGTACTGCGCGACGGCGACCCGGGCGGAGTAGATGCCCCGCGCGTCGCTGTAACCCTCGGCGTCGCCCAGGTGCATCACCATGTCAGCGACGATCGGCTCCGGTGTGCTCAGTCCCCAGGGCGCCGGGTTGCCCAGGTTGAGCTTGAGGATGCGGTGCCCCGCGGCCTCGAGCTCCTGGGCGCGGCGCAGCACCGGGCCACGGATGTCGTACCGGACGTTCTTGAGCCTGCTCGCCTGCTCGACCATGCGGCCCAGCCTAAGCCAGGTCGGCGGCCAGCAGCTCGGGTCCGGTGACCGGCGCCACCGGCGAGGCGGCCAGGGTGAACCAGAAGACGCTGCCGCCGCCCGGGTTGGCTTCGACGCCCAGCTCGCCGCCGTGCAGGGCGACGATCTTGCGGCAGACGGCCAGGCCCAGCCCGGTGCCGGGGAAGCCCTCGGCCGCGGGCGCCCGGTGGAACGGCGCGAAGATCCGGGTGCGCTGCTCCTCCGGTACGCCGATGCCGCGGTCGGCGACCTCGACGCGGACCAGGCCGGGGGCGTGCTCGCGGGCCGCCACGGTCACCCGGGCCGCCGTACCGTGCCGGACGAAGCGCACCGCGTTGTCGACGAGCTGGCTGAGCAGCTCACCGAGCAGATCGGGGTCGGCGGTGACGGCGGGCAGCTCACCGACGTCGATGCTGGGTCGTTCGCCCTCCACGTGGTCGAGGCGCGCGGCCACGACACCCAGGGCCAGCCCGCCCGCGTCGACCGGCACGAGCTTGAGGGCGGCGTCGTTCGTGGTCGAGTAGGTCAGCAGGTCATCCACCAGCGTCAGCATCCGGCCGGTGCTGCGGCCGATGCGATCCAGGAAGCCACGCGTGGCCGGGGCGAGCGACGGGTCGCTGTCCTCCAGCAGCAGCTCGGTGAAGCCGGCGATCGTGTGCAGCGGGGCGTGCAGGTGATCGGAGGCCGCCCGGGCAAAGCCGGCCAGTTCCTCCTCCTGCTCGCGCACCTGCTGCTCGGCGGCCAGCGCCTGCTCCCGCAGCCGCTGCTGGACCTCCTGCTCGCGGGCCAGCTCGGCCCGGTGCCGGTCGAGGTCGGCGCGGCGCTCGGCGGCGGCCCGCCGGGCCCGCGCCTCGGCCCGGGCGCGGCCCCGGTCCGCGGCCAGCAGGACCGTGGCGACCAGCATGCTGATCAGGGCGGCGCCCAGCAGGGTGAGCGGTGCGGCGGCGGTACGGGCGGCGCTGATCAGTTCGGTCGTCGGACGGACCCGGACCTGCCAGGTGTGCCCGGCGGTGGCGACCTCGACGGTGCTGCCGGCGTCCCCGATCGGGTCACCGCCCTCGGCCCAGCGGGCGACCTCGTGGGTCACGCCGTCCGGGGAGGTCTCGGTCAGCACGGTGGCGACCCCGGTGACGCCGGCCCCGCGCAGCGACTCGCGCAGCAGGTCCGGGGCCCGGACGGCGAGCACGACCCAGCCGCGGAACTCCCGGTCGTGCACGGGGGCGATGAGCTGGAACGCCGGCTGGCGGTGGGCCGGCGGCAGGCCGAGGTCGGCCGGCAGCACGTGCGCGGGACTGGCGATCAGCCGGCCGCTGTCGCGGGCCACTTCCAGGCCGCGGGCCAGCTCGGGCTCGGCGGACAGGACGGTGCGGGCCGGCGGGGTGCTGCCGTCGACGGTGTGCTGGGCGCGCACGGTGCGGTCGGCGCCCACCACGACGATCTGGTGGGCCCCGGGCAGGCGTTCGCCGGCGATCCGGGCCACCGTGGGGGCCAGGGAGGCGGTGGGCTGGGTGGCGGCGGCGGCCACGAGGTCGTGCATCGTGTCCGCGTACCGCTGGAAGGTCGTGTCCAGGGCGCCGCGCACGCTCGCGGTCCGCAGGGCGAGCGCCGCGGTGCCGGCGTCGCGCGCGGTCGCGGCGAGCCCGCCGGCCGCCGCCGCGCCGGTGCCGAGCCCGAGGGTCAGCACGGTCGCGGCGAGGGCGACGCCGCGCCGGCCGGGCGAGCCGGCCACCTTCCGGATATTCACGCACCCTCTATCGACGCCGGCCCGGGACGGTTGAGAGGCTGCGCCGGGCGTTGCCGCTTTGCTACCGTTCGCCGCGAACGATGCTCACAAAACGGATATATTTGGCGGTGCAGGTAGGCCGGACCGCGCGGAGTGGGAGGACGATGAGCACGATCCTCCTTGTCGAAGACGATCCGGACATCCGCCACCTGGTCTCGTACAAGCTCACCAAGGGCGGCTTCGACGTGGTCGAGACGGCCGACGGGCTGGCCGCGCTGCGCGCCGCCCGGGAGAACCCGCCGGACCTGGTCCTGCTCGACGTGCGGATGCCCCGGATGTCCGGTATCGAGGTCTGCCGCGAGCTGCGCGCCGGCCCGCTGCCGGCGACCGTCCCGATCATCATGCTCACCGCGCGGTCGCGGCCCCAGGACCTCGAGCTGGGGTACGCGGCCGGCGCCACCGAGTACATCGTCAAGCCGTTCAGCCCCCGTGACCTGCAGGAACGGGTGGAGGCCGCGCTGGCCCGGGTGAACAGCTGATGCTGGGCCTGTTCACTGTCGTGCTCGAGGTGCTGGCCGGTGTCGTCGCCGTGACCGTGGTCGCCATCGTCGGGGTCCGGGTGGCCCGCAAGATCCGGCACCGCCGCCAGGCCGCCTTGGCCGCCGGACCGCGCCGGGCGTTGCTGGCCTTCGTCGCGGACAACGGCGAGCACGGCGCCCAGGAACTGGTCGCCATCCCCGACGAGGCCTGGCGGGCCGCCGAGCCCGGCGCCCTGGCCCTGCTGGGCAAGCTGCGCGGGGAGGCGCACCTCGCGCTGGTCTCCGTCTTCCTGCAGCGCGGCATCGCCCGTACCGCCCTGGGGAACCTGCACTCGCACAGCCGGGTCAAGCGGGCCCGGGCCGCCCAGGTGCTCGGCGACCTCGAACTGCGCCAGGCCGTGCCGGAGCTGTGCCGGCTGCTCACCGACCGGCACGACGAGGTCCGGGTCGTGGCCGTCCGCGCGCTGGGCCGCATCGGTGACCCGGCCGCCGCCTGGCGGATCATCGCCAGCCTGGACCGCTCCGACCCGGTGCCCTCGCTGCTGGCCACGCACACGCTGGTGCAGCTCGGCGCCGAGGCCGAGGTGACCCTGTCGGCCGCGCTCGACCACCCGCAGGCCCGGGTCCGCGCGGTCTGCCTGGACGCGCTCGGCCTGCTCGGTGCCACCGGATCCGTGGACCGCATGGCCCGGGTGCTGCGCGAGGACAGCTACCTCGACGTACGGGTGGCCGCCGCCACCAACCTGGGCAAGCTCGGCACCCGCAGTGCCCTCGAACCGTTGCAGCAGGCGCTGAGCCCGTCGCGGCCCGCGGCGCTGCGGGCCGCCGCCGCCCGGGCCCTGGGGGAGCTGGGATCCCCCAGCGCGGTGCCGATCCTGGCCGACCTGCTCGGCGACGACGAGTTCCAGGTCGCCCACGAGGCCGCGCACGCGCTGCGCCGGCTCGGCCGGGCCGGCGCCGAGGCGCTCGCCGCCGCGATCGGGGCCGAGCGGACGCAGTCCGGGGCACACGCGCGGCCGTCGGCCTCGGCCAGCCACGCCCAGGAGGCCCTGGCGCTGTCGCGGGTCGGGGCCGAGCACGGGGAACGTGTGGGGGCCGTGGCGTGACGGCCGGGCTCATCCGCGACATCCTGCACTACACCGACGTCACGATCTTCGCCTACTTCGTCGCGCTGAACAGCAGCTACCTGGTGCTCATCGTGCTGGCCGGGCTGGAGTTCGGCCGGCACCTGCGGCGGGCGCCGTTCGCCGGGGCCGACGACATGTTCCGCAGCCCGCTGACGCTGCCCGTGTCGGTGATCGTGCCGGCGTACAACGAGGGGCCGGGGATCGTCGCCGCGGTCACGGCGATGACCGCGCTGCGCTATCCGCGCTACGAGGTCGTGGTGGTCGACGACGGCTCCAGCGACGAGACGTTCGAGCTGCTGCGGGCCGAGTTCGACCTGGTCGAGGTGCCGCGGGTGGTGCCGGGCGAGGTGCCGTACCAGTCGCGGGTGCTCTCCGTGCACGTCGCCCGGGCCAACCCGGAGACTCTGACCGTGGTCCGCAAGACCAACGGCGGCAAGGCCGACGCCCTCAACGTCGGCATCAACCTGGCCCGGCACCCGCTGATCTGCATGGTCGACGCCGACTCGGTGCTGGACCCGGACGCCCTGCTGTCGGTGGCCAAGCCGTTCGGTGACGACCCGCTGCGGGTGGCGGCGTGCGGCGGCGTGGTGCGCATCGCCAACGGGTGCAAGGTCGTCGGCGGCCGCGTGGTGGACGTCCGGATGCCCCGGCAGTGGCTGGTCCGCATCCAGGTGGTCGAGTACCTGCGCGCGTTCCTGATGGGCCGCACCGGCTGGTCCCGCCTCGGCGGCCTGGTGGTGATCTCCGGCGCGTTCGGGGTCTTCCGCCGCGACCTGGTCGTCGAGATCGGCGGCATGGCCACCGACACCATCGGCGAGGACGCCGAGCTGGTGGTGCGGCTGCACCACCACCTGCGCCGGCGGCGCCAGGACTACCGGGTCATCTTCGTCGCCGAACCGGTCAGCTGGAGCGAGGCGCCCGCCAGCCTGCGGGTGCTGGGCCGCCAGCGGCGGCGCTGGCACCGCGGCATCGCGGAGATCCTGCGCAAGCACCGCGGCATGATCGCCAATCCCCGGTACGGCCGGATCGGGCTGATCGCGCTGCCGTACTACGTGGTCTTCGAGCTGCTGGCGCCGTTCGTCGAGCTGGCCGCGCTGGTGCTGCTGCCGCTCGGGCTCTGGGTGGACGCCGTCGACCTCGCCTTCGTCTGGCGCTTCGTGCTGGTCGCCTACGGGTACGGGCTCCTGGTCAGCCTGGCCTCGCTGTTCATCGAGGAGGTGTCGTTCCACCGCTATCCGCGCTGGGGTGACCTGGTGCGCGGTGTGGTGGCGGCGATCCTGGAGAACTTCGGCTACCGGCAGATCCTCGCGGTGTGGCAGGTCCGGGGCGCGCTCGGAGCCCTGCACGGGCGCCGGGCCGAGTGGGGCGTGATGCACCGCGCGGGCTTCGACACCGGTCGCGAGTCAGCCGAGCCCGTCAGCGTGGGCGTCGACCGCTGAACGCGGATGCCGCAGGCCGGGGTGCCCGGCCGGCAGGCTGCGCCGGATCACCCACCAGCTCACCGCCAGGCAGGCGGCCACCAACGGCCAGGTGAGCAGGCCCCGGGCGATGCCCAGCGCCACCACGGCGTGCGCGGCCCAGAGCGGCAGGAAGACGGCGAGCCGGACGAGATACTGCGCGACCCACACCCAGCTGCCCAGCGAGTACGCCCGCAGCAGCGCCGGATCACGCCGCCAGCGGGTCCGCTGGCCGAGCACCGCGCCGACGATGACGCCCAGCAGCGGCCACCGGACGACGATGCTGACCGCCCAGGCCAGCGCGCTCGCCGCGTTCGTGACGATCTGCACCAGGAAGAAGTCCTCGGCCCGGCCGGTGCGCAGGGCGATGAGCGCGGCGACGCACACGCCGAGCAGCCCGACCAGGACCGCCCGCGGCTTGTCGCCCTGCCGCAGCCGCCACCCGGCGACGATCAGCGCGGCGACGATCGCGGCGCCGGCGCCGACCCAGATCGACCGGCCACCGGCCAGCCACCCGGCGACGAAGACGACCGGGGGCACGGTCGCGTCGAGCGCGGCCCGCCGCCCGCCCAGCAGATCGGCCAGCGACTCCGGTTGCGCCACGTCCCACCCCGCTCTCGACTTAGGCCAGCCTAACCGGCAGGCGGGGGCATCAGGGCACAGGGTGCTGCGCCGGTTCTGCGATCCGGCCGGCGCGCGCTACGGTGAGCCCGATCGGCGGCTGTCGCCGCCGGCAGGCGACGCGGCGAGCTGCGCGGGGATTGGCCGGGGCGTTGTCCGGGGAAGGGCATGGCGGGGGTGATCCGGGTGTCCGACTCGATGGAAGCGGTACGGCGACTGCTCGACCTGCGCTATCGGAGCCGGCCGGAGGATCTGCCGACGGCGCTGAGCGACGTCGCGCCGCTGCTCGACGCCGTCAGCGTCACCGTGCTGCTGGTCGACTACGAGCAGCTGTCGCTGTGGCCGCTGCACGGCACGTCGGGCAGCCTCAAACCGCGACCGGTGGACGGGACTCTCGCCGGGCACGCCTTCTGCACCGCGGAGACGACCAGCGAGAAGAAGTGTCTCTGGCTGCCGCTGCTGCACGGCGCGGAGCGTCTCGGCGTGCTCGAGGTGTGGTTGCGCGAGGCGCCGGGCGACCGCGAGCAGCGTGACTTCGGGGTGATCGCCGCGCTGGTCGCGGAGCTGATCGCGAGCCGGCGCTTCTACGGTGACGCGGTGGAGCGCACCCGGCGCCGGTTGCCGATGCAGCTGGCCGCCGAAATCATCTGGAACCAGCTGCCGCCGCTGACCTTCGCCGCGAACGGTGCCCTGGTCACGGCGGTCCTGGAGCCCTGCTACGACGTGGGCGGGGACGCGTTCGACTACGCGGCGAACGGCGACATCGTGCACGTCGCCCTCTTCGACACCGTAGGGCACGGGATCAGTGCGAGTGCGCTGACAACGTTGACTTTGAACACGTACCGCAATGCCCGTCGCTCCGGGCTGGGCCTGGCCGACACGTACCGCTCGATCGACAAGTGGATCCGCGCGCAGTATCCCGGCGCTTTCGTGACCGCCGTGCTCGGTGAGCTCGACACCGGCACCGGCCTTTACCGCCGGATCGCCGCGGGGCATCCGGCCGAGCTGCACATTCGCCGCGGCCGGGCGCTGCCCGCGTTGCCCACGCCGACGGCGTTGCCACTGGGCCTCGGGCACATGCTGCCGCGGCAGCCGGGCGTCACCGAGCTGCTGCTCGAGCCGGGCGACACCCTGATGCTGTACACCGACGGGATCACCGAGGCGCGCTCGGCCGACGGGGAGCTGTTCGGGCTGGACCGGCTGGCCGACTTCATCGTCAAGGCGATGGCCCAGGGCTCACCGGCCGAGACCATGCGCAAGCTGATCCACGCGATCGTCTCCTACGAGAACGGTGAGCTGCGCGACGACGCGACGGCTGCCCTGGTGCAGTGGCAGCCGTCGCCGGTCGTCACGCCTTCGCCGTGGTGAGCCGCCCCGGCCCGGTGCGCGACCCGCGGATGCCGGTGCGGTCGAGAACGGCGCGGGCCATGACCAGCACGCAGATGCCTCCGTTGAGGAACGAGGCGACCACGTCACTGGGGTGGTGCATGCCGCGGTACATCCGGGTCAGCGCCACGCCGATGGGCACGATCAGCAGCAGCCAGGCGGCCCGCTTGAGCCAGGTGCGGTTGGCCACCCGGAAGAGGATCAGGGCCAGGCCGAGGTAGAGCGCGACCGCCGCGGAGGTGTGCCCGGACGGGAAGCTCGACGTCGGCGGGGACGTGTCCATCTTCTCCACGTCCGGGCGGGGCCGGTCGATGACCAGTGTGGTCAGGTAGAAGACAACGGCCTGGGCGCAGACCGCGGCGCAGAGGAAGATCGGCTCGCGCCAGCGCTTGAGGACCAGGCGCAGCGCGAGCGCCGCCAGCACGGTCACCGCGATGATCGCCGGGGTGCTGGCCAGGGTGCTGAAGATCAGCGAGATCAGGCTGATGTCGTGGGTGCGGTCGCGCTCGAGCTCGCGGTTGACCGAGTCCTCGATCGTGAACGGCCACATGTGCATCATGACCTTGGTGATGAGCAGACCCAGGGTGATCATGACGCCCAGCAGGACGGCGACGGGGGCGAACACCCGTTTGAGGGCCTGAACCGCGATATCTGCCATGGCCGGCGCATTACCCGTCCGCGTTCCTCCGCGAAACTACACCGGCCTTTCCGGCTTGTCCCCAGTAATGCGACAAGGAGGGTTTTGAAATCAGATGGGGAGCTCACCGAACGCGTCAATACGGTTGCCGGCGGTGAAGATCCGGCAGACTTGCCTCGGTCGATCGGTCAACCCGGGTGTCGGCGACCGGTCCCAGCGATAGGTTGACATCCGTGGACGGTGCCGCAATTCATTGGCACAAATTCGTGTTGAGCTGCGGAAACTGTCGGTTCAACAACCGGACGTGTGAATTTGTCGATCCCGATGGGCCATCCACCGAGCTGGCGTCTCCGAAGTAGACCTGTGGGAGTAGGCAGGCCCGACAAGTGGACGACCCGGCCCGGTGCCGGGCGTCCCTCGCTGAAGGGTGGTGCGATGATCCGGGTCGCGGTGGTACGGGACGAGGGATATTTCGGTGTCCCGGTACGGGTACTTCTGGAATCCAAGCCTGATCTGCATTACGTCGGCACCCTGCCGTTCGCCGGTGATCTCGCCCAGCGGGCGGCGGAGCTGTGGCCGACGGTGATCGTCATCGACACCGAATACATGGTCAGTCAGGTGCTGCCGATGGCGGCCGAACTGCACGCCACCATCCCGTCCTGCGCCATGCTGCTGCTCTGCGACCCGGCCAAGCGCGGCATGCTCCCGCCGCGGCGCTGGGCCGGCGGGCTCAACTTCCTGCTCAAGGACGTCTCCGGGGCGGTGCTGGCCGACTCCGTGCGCCGCCTGGCCGCCGGTGAACGCGTCGTGTCGCCCCTGCTGCAGGCCGCCTCGCTCAACACCGACCGGGGTCTGAGCACCCGCGAGCTGGAGGTGCTCGGGCTGGCCGCCGAGGGGGAGTCGGTCAGCGACATCGCCGGCCGGCTCTACCTGTCCGGCGGTACGGTCCGCAACTACCTGTCCGCCGTCATCACCAAGACCGGTGCCCGCAACCGCCTGGACGCCATCCGGATCGCGCGCAAGGACGGCTGGTTGCGCTGAGCCGCGCCGGCCGGGCACGTACCGTTGACCGGGATGCCATTTCATCAGCTCGACGTGCCGGCGCTGCCCATCCTGCTGCCGCTGGGCGGCGTGCTCATGATCGTCTCCTGGGTGCTGCTGCACCGGCGCGGCCTGCTCAGCGCCCGGCGCCTGACCACGGCCTGGATCGCCGGCTGGTACGCGGTGGCCGTGGTCGGCGCGACCCTGCTTCCGCTGCACCTGGCCTGGGGTCCCGGCGCGGGTCCGCCGGAGCTCTACCGCATCATCCTGGTCCCGCTGATCACCATGCGGGTCGACGACTTCCTGCTCAACATCGTGATGACGCTGCCGCTCGCGGCCCTGCTGTATCTGGTCGCCGGCCTGCGCGAACGCCGCCGGGTGGTGCTGACGGGCTTTCTGGTCAGCCTGGCCATCGAGATCACCCAGGCGGTCATCTGCCTCGCCTGGCACGGCAACCGCTGGGCCGACGTGAACGACCTGACCGCCAACACCCTGGGCGCCTGGCTCGGCTTCCTGATCTTCTGGCGGGCCATGCGCCCGGCGCGGGTCCGCGAGCTGGTGCGGGGCTGGTCGCTGGTGGAGGATGAGCCCGCGGTGCCGCCGGTTCACCGTCCCGCGACCCGGTCGTAGAGCCTGGAGACCGAGGCGGCCACGGCGGCGGCGCTGTAGCGGTCACCGGCCGAGCGGGCGGGCAGCCGGGCGCCGTGGCGTTCCCGGTGACAGAGCACTTCGGTGCGCAGCGCCCGGACCAGCGACTGCGGATCGCGCGGGGAGAGTCGGTGGGCGCCGTCGAGGACGGTCCGCCCCGCGGCGAGCTGGTCCAGGGGCGGGCAGGTCGCGTACAGGGCGGGCAGGCCGGCGGCGAGCGCCTCGAGCACGACCAGCCCGGCGGTGTCCGGGCCGGGCGGTGACGCGAAGACGTCCATCGCGCAGAGCATCTCCCGGGCGTGGTCCACGGTGCCGGCGAACCGGACCCGGTCGGCCAGGCCCTCGATGACGGCGAGCCGCTGCAGCGCGACCCGGGCCGGGCCGTCGCCGACCAGCAGCAGGGTCACCCCGGGCAGCTCGCCGACCGCCCGGATCAGCCGGTCGAATCCTTCGCCGTACTCCAGCCGGCCCACCCCGCCGACGACGGGTACGCCGTCCGCGATCTCCAGCCGGGCCCGGGCGGCCGCGCGCAGGGCCGGGTCGAAGCGGAACTCGGCGGCGTCGACCGCCTTGGGAATGACGGTGATCCGGGCGTCCGGCACACCCCAGGCGCGCAGCCGCCCGGCGACCGTCGGTGTCACCGCGATCGTGGCCTGCCCGGCGCGCTCACCGGCGAGGTAGAGCGCACGGACGGAGCCGGACGCCGGACGGTCCTCGACGGACCGCGGGCTCAGGTGGTGGGCGGTGGCGACGACGGGCCGGACGCCGGCCAGCCGGGCGGCGAACCGGCCCTGCACGCAGGCGCGGTAGAGGTGGGTGTGCACGACGTCGAAGCGGCCGAGCCGGATGAGCCGGCGCAGCCGCACGATCGTGGCCGGGCCGCCGTCGGTGCCGAGCTCGTGCACCGCCGTACCGGTGGCACGCAGCGCCGTCGCGAGCGGCCCCGGCCGCGCCAGGGTGACCACCTCGCAGTCGTGCGGCAACCGGGGCACCAGCAGGCGCAGTTGTTGCTCGGCCCCGCCGGCCGCCAAAGTGCTGATGACGTGCAGCACCCTCATTTTCCCCTCTTTCCTCGGCGCGGCCCACTGGCGACGCTGCCAGAGTCGGGGCGGACAATGAAAGTCGCAGATGTCATGCCCAACATGAATGCCACCGAACGTGCAAAACGCATTACCGGCCCGGCCGAACGGATGTATCAGCGCGCCGAAAGTGCCTGTACAGCAGGCGATCGAGAGCGCGCGATCACCCCGCGTACTGAACATGAGCGAGGCTCATGTTGGCCGTGACAATTGCTACTGTGATCGATCTGGCGCGACTGGCACGCTTTATTCGCAAGCGCTGAAAAGCGACGAGCGACGAGCGGCACGCGCAATTGACGTCACCATTTGATGCGGCGCGCGCCCGCTCCCTTTCCTTGCCAGTTCTCACCGCGGCCGTCCACCGCCGGTATCCGTCCAGGGAGGAAATCCATGCAGGTACGGCGAGCAGCGCCCGACGCCACCGCGGGCGACCGGCGGGCCCGGAGGCCGGCCGGGACGCCCTGGTTACGCATGGTGGTACCCGGCCGGGTGGCCCGGGCCGGGGTCGACGCGGCCGCGCTGGGCCTGGCCCTGCTGATCGCCACCCTGCTGCGCCACGACGGCGACCTCGGCCACGTCCACCTGCTCCCGCTGCTGGTGCTGGCCTGCTTCGCCGCGGTCGTGCACACCGTGGCCGGGCTGCGCTTCGGCCTCTACACCGGGCGCTGGTCGTACGGTTGCTTCGAGGAGATCGCCGCGCTGGCCCGGACCGCGGTCGTGGCCACCCCGGTGATCTTCGTGCTGGACACCCTGCTGGGCCGGCTCGTGCCGCGCTCGGCCATCATCGCGGCCGGCCTGATCGCCCTGGTGCTCACCGCGGGCGTGCGCTACGCCGTCCGCTTGCTCAACGACCAGCGGCTGCGCCCGTCGCCCGAGCCGGGCACCCGGGTCGTGGTGATGGGCGCCGGCGAGGGGGCCACCCAGGTCATCCGCGCGATGCTGCGCAGCCCGTTCAGCCCGTACGTGCCGGTCGCGCTGCTCGACGACGACCCGGCCAAGCGCACCCTGCGGGTGATGGGGGTGCCGGTGGCCGGCAACCGGCAGGCGATGGCCGACGTGGTCCGCCGGTACAGCGCCGACGCGGTGCTGATCGCCATTCCCAGCGCGAGCGCCGACCTGGTCCGCGAGCTGACCGAGCTGGCCGAGCCGCTCAACGTCGACCTCAAGGTGGTCCCGCCGGTCGTGGAGCTGTTCGGCCGTACCGTCAGCGTCGAGGACATCCGGCCGGTCAGCCACGCCGACCTGCTCGGGCGCCGCGAGATCGGCATCGACCTGGCCGCGGTGGCCGGCTACCTGGCCGGGCGCCGGGTGCTGGTCACCGGGGCCGGCGGCTCGATCGGCTCGGAGCTGTGCCGCCAGGTCGCCCGCTTCCACCCGGCCCAGCTGGTCATGCTCGACCGCGACGAGTCCGGCCTGCACGCCGTGCAGCTCTCCCTGGACGGCCGCGGCATGCTCGACGACCGCAACCTGGTCGTCGCCGACATCCGCGACCAGCAGCGCCTCGACGAGGTCTTCGCCGAGCACCGGCCCCAGGTGGTGTTCCACGCGGCCGCCCTCAAACACCTGCCGCTGCTGGAGATGCACCCCTCCGAGGCGCTCAAGACCAACATCATCGGCACGTACCAGATCCTGCAGACGGCCCTGCGCCACGGCGTCGACCGGCTGGTGAACATCTCCACCGACAAGGCCGCCGAACCGGTCAGCGTGCTCGGCTACTCCAAGCGGATCACCGAACGGCTCACCGCGGCGGCCGACGAGGCCGCCCACGGCACCTACTGCAGCGTGCGCTTCGGCAACGTGCTGGGCAGCCGCGGCTCGGTGCTGACCGCCTTCGCCGCGCAGGTCGAGGCGGGCGGGCCGATCACCGTCACCCACCCCGAGATGACCCGCTACTTCATGACCGTGCAGGAGGCCGTCCGCCTGGTCATCCAGGCCGGCGCGATCGACAGCTCCAGCGAGGTGCTGGTGCTGGACATGGGCGAGCCGGTGCGCATCCACGACGTCGCCCGCCGGATCGCCGACGCGGCGGAACGGCACATCCAGATCGTCTACACCGGCTTGCGCCCCGGCGAGAAGCTCTCCGAGATCCTGCTCGGCCCGGACGAGCCGGACCACCGCCCGCACCACCCGCTGATCTCGCAGGCGCCGGTGCCCCCGCTGGACGGTGCCGTGCTCTCGCTGCTGGACCCCACCGTGCCACGCAAGGACCTGATAGCCGTGCTGCGCTGGCTGGCCGAGAGCCCGGCGCTGTCCCCGGCCCGGGAGACCCCGCCGCCGATGCCGGCGACCCGCAACGGGCGCCGGCCGGGCGCCCGCAACAAGACCACCGCGCCGCGGCAGCCCGAATTCACCGTACGCCCGGGACGGCAGCCGTGAGCCGCCCCGCGCAGGAAGGGAACACGCCCATGCGGGTCGTCATCGCCGGTCAGGGTTACGTGGGGCTGCCGCTGGCGGTCCGCGCCGCCCAGGTGGGTCATTCGGTCGTCGGCTTCGACGTCGACGAGGAACGCATCAAGCGCCTCGCCGCCGGGGAGTCCTACGTGGACGACGTGTCGTCGGCCGAGCTGCAGGAGATCCTCGACGCCGGCTCGTTCCATCCGTCGGCCGACCCGCGCTCGTGCGCCGGCTTCGACGTCGCGGTCATCGCGGTGCCGACGCCGCTGCGCGAGGGCACCCCCGATCTCAACTACATCGAACAGTCCGCCCGCACCCTGGCCCGCTATCTGCGCCCGGGCGCCACCGTGGCGCTGGAGTCGACCACCTACCCGGGCACCACCACCGACCTCGTCGCGCCGCTGCTGGAGGAGGGCTCGGGCCTGATCGCCGGGGTCGACTTCCACCTCGGCTACAGCCCCGAGCGCATCGACCCGGGCAACCGCACCTGGAACCTGGTCACCACCCCGAAGGTCGTCTCCGGCATCAACGCCGAGTCGCTGCAGCGCGTACAGGCCTTCTACGACTCGGTCGTCGAGCACACCGTGCCGGTCTCCGACCCGAAGGTCGCCGAGCTGGCCAAGCTCATGGAGAACACCTTCCGGCACGTCAACATCGCGCTGATCAACGAACTGGCGGTGTTCGCCCACGACCTCGGCATCGACGTCTGGGAGGCGATCGAGGCGGCGTCGAGCAAGCCGTTCGGCTACATGCCGTTCGTGCCCGGCCCCGGCGTCGGCGGGCACTGCCTGCCCATCGACCCGTCGTACCTGTCCTGGCGGGTGCAGCGGACGCTGGGCCAGAGCTTCCGGTTCGTCGAGCTGGCCAACGACATCAACAACCACATGCCCGACTACGTCGTCCGGCGCCTGGTCGGCGCGCTCAACCAGCGGCGCAAGCCGGTCAACGGCTCGACCGTGCTGCTGCTCGGGCTGGCGTACAAGAAGAACAGCGGCGACGCCCGCGAGTCGCCGGCCCGGCGGGTCGCCTCGCTGCTGCTGGACATGGGCGCCGAGGTCCGCGCGGCCGACCCGCACGTGGTCGAGGACGCCCACGTGGACCGCCGCGTCGTGCGGGTCGCCGCCACCGCCGAGCAGATCGCCGCGGCCGACGCCGTCATCGTGCTCGCCGACCACGACGCCTTCGACCTGGAGCTCGTGGTCGAGCACGCCCGCTACGTGCTGGACACCCGGCACCGCCTCACCGGACCGAATGTGGAGTCGCTATGACTGTCTCAGGTGGTTTTCACCGGCTGGCCGCCGCCGTCGCCCTCATCCTGCTGTCACCGGTGATCCTGGCGATCGCGGCCTGGATCCGGATCGCCGACGGCCCGGGCATCCTGTTCGTCCAGGACCGCGCCGGCCTCGGTGGCGTGCCGTTCCGGATGCTCAAGTTCCGCACCATGGTCCACGACTCGGTCGCGCTGAGCGCCCAGCTCGGCATCAGCGACCCGTTCGGCCTGGTCGAGAACGACCCGCGGATCACCCGCTGCGGCCGCTTCCTGCGCCGCACCAGCCTGGACGAGCTGCCGCAGCTGGTGAACGTGCTGCGCGGGCAGATGCGCCTGGTCGGGCCGCGCCCGGACGTGCTGCCGCAGGTCGCCAACTATTCGGCCGAGGACGCCCGGCGCCTGGAGGTCAAGCCGGGCATCACCGGCTGGGCCCAGGTCAACGGCCGCGATGACATCGACTGGCCGCAGCGCTTCGCCCTGGACCGCTGGTACGTCGACCACCGCTCGGTGGCGCTGGACCTGCGCATCATCTGGCGTACGGTGGCCACCCTGCACCGCGAGGAGGCCCCGGTGCACGTCGACGAACTCAACATCCAGCGGGCCCGGGACCTCGGCCGTGCGGCCTGAGGTCGGCTCGGAGTTCCACTGGGACCCGGCCGCCATCGCCACCACACCGCAATCCCTGCTGCCGCAACGGTTCGAGCTGTTCGCCACCGGCTGCGGGGCGCTGAGCACTCTGCTGCGGCAGTTGGCACCGCCGGGCCGGCTGCACGTGCCGTCGTTCTTCTGCATGGGAGTCGCCGAAGCGCTGTCCGCCGACGTGCCGATCACCTGGTACCGGCACCTGCCCGACGGCCAGGGACCACGCCTGCAAACCCTGCGCGCGTTGCCCGGCGACGTCGTCCTGGCCCAGAACCTCTTCGGCCGCGACCGGCCGGAGCCGTGGGCGGCGTGGATGAGTGCCCACCCCGGCGTCACCGTGGTGGAGGACCACTCACACGACCCGTTCAGCGACTGGGCCCGGGCCAGCGCGGCCCCGTACGCGGTGGCCTCCCTGCGCAAGACCCTGCCGCTGCCGGACGGCGGCCTGCTGTGGTCCCCGCCCGGCCGGGCCCTGCCCGGGCCGGTCGGGGCGGAAAGCCCCGGCGCGCAGCTGAAACTGGTGGCGATGCTGCTCAAAGGCGCGTGGCTGGACGGCCGGGAAGTGCCCAAGGACGGTTTCCGGGCCCTGCAACAGCGCGGCGAGCACGCCCTGCTCGGCAGCGAAGGTCCGGCAAGCGCGCTGACCGCGACGGTGCTGCCGCTGCTGGATCTGGCCGGTTTGCGCGCCGCGAGCACCCGTAGTGCGCACGCTCTGATCGACGCTCTGAAGGCTCGTAGCGGAGCGTGGCGGGTGCTGACCGGCGGGCCGGCCGGTGCGGTGCCGTTCCGGGTGCAACTGCTGTGTGAGTCGGAGCCGGTCCGCGACGCTCTGCTGGCCCATCTGGCGCGGCACGGGATCTACGCGCCGGTGCACTGGCGGCAGGACCGTGGCGGGGTGTGGAGCGGGGACGAGGAGGCGGCCGACCTGGCGGCAAGGATCCTGACCGTGCCGGTGGATCACCGGTGCGGGCCCGGCGATGTGCGCCGGGTGGCCGAGGTGCTCGGCGCGTTCGCCGCCGCGCCGGCCGCGGCCTGACTTGCGCTGCGCTGCCACTCCTGGGGCGTCATGCCGTACTCGTCGCGGAATCGCCGGGCGAAGTGGCGGGCGTTGGTGAATCCCCACGACCGCGCGATCGAGGACACCGTCGCCGTAGGAGCAGAAGCGAGCTCCCGGTGCGCGCCGCGCAGCCGCCCCCGGATCACCCATTCGGCGACCTGCTCGCCCTCCCGGGCGAAGGCGGCGTACAACGTCCGGACCGACACCGAGTGCTCGGCGGCCAGGCGGGCGGCGCTGAGGTCCGCGTCCCGCTGATGGAGGCGGATGTACGCGGTGACCCGGGTGAACAGCGTCCCGGTGCCCACCGTACGCAGCCACACCTCGTCCTCGTCCAGCACCGAGGCGATCAGGGCCCGGACGAGTTCGACCGTCGAGGACCCCAGCATCGTCAGCGCCGGGTCAGGGTGCAGCCGGTCCAGCAGTACGGGCAGTTCGAGCACGTGACGACGGACCAGTTCGTACATCGGGCTGGCGGCCAGGCGGGGAACCGCGGCGCGGACCGCGTCGACCGGGACACCGAGCCGGGCGTGGTCGACGATGACCGCCTGCACGCAGGACGGCCCCTCGACCAGGAAGTCGTACGGCGAGGTGAGGTCGATCAGCTGCAACTCGCCGATGCGGTCGCCGCCGGTCAGGTCCCGGTGGCGCATCCGCACCGAACCGCTGACCGGCAGGCCCAGCGAGACCCGCTCGGGGTTGTCCGACTGCAGGTGCCGGGAGGTACGGGTGAGCCGATGACCACTGGACACGTGATGCAGCAACTCCGCGCCGGAACCAAGCGCCCAGTGCGAGATCCGGGCCTGTGCCGGTGGAGCGACCGAGATGGCGGCCGGAGCCACGGATGAAGTCATGGCCGACCGGACCGCCTCGGCGCGTTGCGGCACCGGCAGTAGAGATGTGTCGAGCAGCACCGTCATCCGGCCTCCCATGCACCGATACTCTGAGGCGAACCGTATCGGTCGCAGGCCGCAGATTGCCCCCGGGAGCCGGCATGGCCGTGTTGATAGACACCCGTCACCTGCCACCCCACGAGTCGGCCGACGCCCTGCACGCCACCCTGACCCGGGCGGCCACCCCGGCATCGGTTGTCGTCCCGCCGGGGACGACGTGCGTGGTCGAGGGCTGGCGGATCGGCGCGGGGATCAATCTGCTCAGCACCGCCTACAGCGGTGGCCTGGCGATGAGACGCACGGCCCGGCACGTACGCGCCGACGCGCCCGAGCGGATCTCGTTGACCCTCGGCGTGCGGGGCGAATGCGAGACACGCCAGGTCGACAAGGTGCTGCGCCGCGAGAACCAGCTCCATCTGCTGGATCTGACAACCGAGTACGAATCGCGGTGGCCGGGCCCGTGCGCGGCGATCGCGTTCCTGGCCGACTACGCCGAACTGGACATCCCGGTGGGCCTGGTCCGCAACTCGGTCCCGCTGCTGCAGATGAGCCCGCTGTACGACCTGACCCG
This sequence comes from Actinoplanes sp. NPDC051405, assembly GCF_055586185.1. Classification (NCBI taxonomy): domain Bacteria; kingdom Bacillati; phylum Actinomycetota; class Actinomycetes; order Micromonosporales; family Micromonosporaceae; genus Actinoplanes; species Actinoplanes sp. NPDC051405. The sequence goes on along the minus strand of NZ_JBVJIR010000001.1, from coordinate 573,476 downwards.
GCGCCACCTGAGGGAACTGCCCGCCATCGCCCGGCAGGCGCCGCACGCGGCAGCCCTGGCCATGCTCGGTCTCGCCAGCAAGGACCTGGTACGCGCGCTCATCGCGTCGGTCCATCCGGACAACCCGCACTCCCGGACCGCCCGCGCCGAGTCGCTGCGAACCGTGCTGCTCACCTACGTCGACGCGCACCTGCACGATCCGGGGCTGACCCCGGCCCGGATCGCCGCCGAGCACGGGGTCTCGCTGCGCTACCTGTATCAGCTGTTCGCCGACGAGGCGGAGTCCCCGGCCGAAGCGATCTGGCAGCGCCGTCTCGAGGGCGCCCGCCGGGAGCTGGCCGGCCGGGCGACCCACCGCACCCTGATCTCGGCGACGGCGCGCCGCTGGGGGTTCACCGACCCGCGGCACTTCGCCCGCCGGTTCCGGGCCGCCTACGGCGTCGCCCCCAGCGAATGGCTCCGCCGGCACCTCGGCGACACCTGACGTCGAACGCCCCGGCGCGCAATCGTGCACGCCGGGACCCGCATGTGCACACAGGGACCCTCCAGGAGCGGATCTGCCGACGTTAGATTCCGAACACCGCAGACCTGGGGGTAGCCGTGCTGGTCCTGGACACGCAATCACTGCCGGTCGCCGAACGCGCCGAGGCGTTCCAAGCCACCGTCAGCGCCAACTGCTCGTCGAGCATGGCCTCGTTCGAGGATCCGGCGTCGATCCACGCGAAGATGACGGTCTTCGAGTTCGGCCCGGCCAAGGTCTTCAACATCGAGGCGTCGGGCACCACGCTGCCGGACGCCCCGCATGTCCCGGGCCATGACGGAATCCTCCATAGCCCTGGCGCTGCCGATGCGGACCGACAACCACATGACCTGGGAGCGTGAGGAGCGCCTGTTCGGGCCGCGCGATCTCATTCTGGTCGACCTGTCCGTCCCGTACGTCTACGGCTGGAAGGGCGGCGGCGCCTCCTACGCCCTGCACGTCGACGTGGATCACCTCGGCCTGCCGCGTGACTCCATCCACGCCGCGGCCCGCGATCTTCGCCGCAGCCCGGTCTACGAACTCGTACGCGACCACGTGGCGCGGGTGACGGCCCAGGCGCACGAGTTGGCCGACAGCGCCGCAGCCCCGGAACTCGGTGCCGCCTCCGCCGAGCTGATGCGGGCCCTGGTGGTGTCCGCCGCCGGTGAAGGACGGCGGACGCGCGACGCTCTGCACTCCACCATGCAGGCGCGGGTCCAGGCGTACGTCCGCAACAACATCCGCGATCCGGATCTCACGCCGGCCCGCATCGCCGCCGCCAACGCCATCTCCCCGCGCGCGCTGTACAAGCTCTACGAGACTCTGGGCCAGAGCCTGGAGCAGTCGATCATCGAGCAGCGCCTGCAGGGTGCGCGCAGCGACCTCACAGCTTCCCGCCGTCGCTACACGTCCATCGCGGCTGTGGCGCGCGCCTGGGGATTCACCAACCCCAGCTTCTTCACGAGCAGATTCCGTACGGCCTTCGGCGTCACACCCCGGCAGCTGGTCGCCATGACGTCCGGAAGTCCGCACGCAGGCGTCAGAACTGTGCGTCCACAGAACACTTCCACCACCGCCGGAATGAAACGTTGAGGTCTGATCCGATCTTGCCTCCGCAGGGAAGGGAAACATGACCAGACCACTCAAGAGGTGGCCGCTGCTGAGCCTGTTGGTGGCGGCCGCCGTCCTGCTCGGTGTCACCGGCTCCGCGTCGGCCGCCGGCCACCGCCCTCCGAAGCCGACGGTCGTCCTGGTGCACGGGGCGTTCGCCGACGCCTCCGGATTCGCCGAGGTGATCAGAAGGCTGCAGCACAAGGGCTATCCGGTCCTCGCGCCGGCGAATCCGCTGCGGGGCGTCGAGTCCGATGCCGCGTACGTGCGCAGCGTCCTGGCCCAGGTGCCCGGCCCTGTCGTGCTGGCCGGGCATTCCTACGGCGGTTTCGTGATGACCAACGCGGCCACCGGCAACCCGAACGTGAAGGCGCTGGTCTACCTGGCCGCGTTCGCGCCGGACGCCGGCGACACCGTCGGCGGCCTGTCCACGATGTTCCCGGGCAGCAGCCTGGGGGAGGCCGCCCTGGATGTCCGCGCCCATCCGGGTGGCCTCGAGGGATACATCAAACCGGCCCTGTTCCGCGAGGTGTTCGCGGCGGACGTGAGCGCCTCCACGGCCGCCGTGATGGGCGCATCGCAGCGCCCGGCCGACCTGGCGACATTGCAGCAGCCGTCCGGCGCGCCGGCCTGGAAGACGATCCCGTCCTGGACCCTGGTGGCCCGCGGCGACCGGGTGATCCCGGCGGCCGCGCAGCGCTTCATGGCCCAGCGGGCGCATTCGCACGTGACCGAGGTGAACGCCTCGCACGTGGTGATGGTGTCCCGGCCCGGGCCCACCACCGACATCATTCTCGCCGCTGTCAAGGGAGTCTCCTGATGCCCCGATCTGCCAACGCCCCCGACACGATCGTGCTCGTCCACGGATTCTGGGTCACTCCCCGCAGCTGGGAGAACTGGATCGCCCACTACGAGGCCAAGGGCCTGCGGGTCATCGCGCCCTCGTATCCCGGCTACGAGGTCGAGGTCGAGGCGCTCAACGCCGACCCCGCACCGATTCTCGCCTCCACCGTGCCGCAGATCATCGACCACTACGAGCAGATCATCGGCGCGCTCGACACCCCGCCGATCATCATCGGGCATTCCGCCGGTGGGGCGTTCACCCAGATCCTGCTCGACCACGGCTTCGGCGCGGCCGGCGTGGCGATGAACTCCGCACCCACCGAAGGCGTCCGGGTGGTCCCGCTGTCGCAGGTGAAGTCCACCTTCCCGGTGCTCAAGAGCCCCGCGAACCGGCACAAGGTGGTGCCGCTGAGCTTCGAGGAGTGGCAGTACGCGTTCACCAACACCTTCACCGAGGAAGAGGGCCGGGCGCTGTGGCAGCGGTACGCCATCCCGGCCAACGGCGGCATCCTGTGGGGCAGTGTGCTGGCCAACTTCCAGCCCGGCCACCAGGACACCTGGGTCGACTACCACAACGACGACCGGGCGCCGCTGCTGTTCGTCTCGGGCTCCGAGGACCACATCATGCCGCCGGCGATCCAGGAGTCGAACGCCAAGCACTACAAGTCGAACACCGTCACGGAGCGCCGCGAGTACGAGGGCTACGCACACCTGCTGCCGGCCCAGAAGGGCTGGGAGCAGATCGCCGACGACGTCCTCGACTGGGCATTGACCCACGCCCGATGAGCGACCTGCGGATCACCCACATCGGCGGGCCGACCACCCTGATCGAGGTGGCCGGCTGGCGGATCCTGACCGATCCGACGTTCGACGCCCCCGGCCGGACCTACCGGTTCGGCTGGGGTACGGCGTCGCGCAAGCTGACCGGTCCGGCGGTGCCGGCGGCGTCGCTCGGCCCCGTCGACGTGGTGCTGCTGACCCATGACCACCACGCCGACAATCTGGACGACGCCGGCCGGGCGCTGCTGCCGGCCGCGGGCCGGGTCGTCACCACCGTGGCCGGCGGTCGCCGGCTGGGCGGGAACGCCACCGGGCTCGGCCCGTGGGCGACCACCGAGCTGGCGGCCCCGGGCCGGCCGGCGATCGAGATCACCGCGACGCCGTGCCGGCACGGGCCGCCGCTGAGCCGGCCGGTGGCCGGCGAGGTGACCGGCTTCGTGCTGCGCTGGGCGGGCCAGCAGCACGGCCCGCTGTGGATCACCGGCGACACCGTGCTCTGTCCGGGGGTACGGGAGGTGGCCGACCGGTTCGCCATCGGCACGACGGTGCTGCACCTCGGGGCGGTCAAGTTCGGCCTGACCGGTCCGCTGCGGTACACGATGACGGCCGCCGACGGCGCCGAGCTGTGCGAGCTGGTCAAGGCCCGCACGGTGCTGCCGGTGCACTACGAGGGCTGGGGTCACTTCAGCGAGGGCCGGCCGGCGGTCGAGGCCGCCTTCGCCGCGGCGCCGGCTCCGGTCCGGGAGAGCCTGCACTGGCTCATCCCCGGTACGGCCACGTCGGTGACTGTCTGACCCGGAATCCCGTTGCTCCACGGTCGCCGGGCGATACAGACTGCGCGGATGCCCCGACACGTCGCGCTGGTGACCGGCGCCAACCACGGCATCGGCGCTGCCACCGCCGAGGCGCTCGCAGCCGGTGGCTGCGCGGTCGTCTGTGCGTACCGGAAGATCCACGACCCGGTGGACCCGGCCGTCCCGGAGGCTTACCGGGCCGGCCGGGCCCGGACCGCCGACGCCGTCGTGGCCGCCATCCGCGCCGGCGGCGGCGAAGCGGTCGCCGCCGACGAGGACCTCACCGATCCGAAGGCCCCGCAGCGCCTGTTCGACCTGGCCGAGGCCACCGTCGGCCCGGTCGACATCCTGATCAACAACGCCACCGGCTGGGTGCAGGACACCTTCAGCCCGCAGACCCTCGACCAGCACGGCCGGCAGATGCAGCCCGTCACCGTCGCCACCTGGTCGCAGCAGTTCGCCGTGGACGCGATGGCACCGGCGCTGCTCATCGCCGAGTTCGCCCGCCGGCACGCCGCCCGCGGCGCGACCTGGGGGCGGATCGTGGGCCTGACCTCCGGGGCCGAGCTCGGCTTCCCGCAGGAGGTCTCGTACGGCGCCGCGAAAGCCGCCCAGACCAACTACACGATGTCCGCCGCCGTCGAGCTGGCTCCGCTGGGCATCACCGCCAACGTGGTCCATCCGCCGGTGACCGACACCGGATGGGTGACCGACGCGGTCCGCGACTTCGTGGCCCGGAGCACGGCCCTGGTGAACGTCGCCACCCCCGCCGAGGTGGCCGAGGTCATCGCCTACCTGGCCTCGGACGCCTCCGCGCTGATCACCGGCAACGTGATCACCCTGCGCTGACGGTAGATCCGTCCTGAGCAGGGTATCTGCCCGGGGTGACCGACCATGCCATCGACGTCGACCAGCCGCTCGCGCCGGACACCCCGGCCGCGCCGCACAGCGCCAGCGGGGAGGCGGTGCGCACCTTCGACCTCAGCGCCGTCGCGCCGCCCGCCCGGCCCGCGCGCCGGTGGACACCGCGGCGGGTGGTGGCCACCCCGGCCGCCTACGACCACCCGCACGGGCGGCGGATCATGGCGCTGGTCGAGGCCCGGGGGATCGAGGTCGAGCGGCTGCGGGCCAACCGGCTGACCGGGGTACGCGGGGAGACCGACCGGGAGACGTACGCCCGCGCGAAAGCCACCATGGCCATCGTGGTGAGCCCGCCCGCCCGGCGCACCCTGCAGCCGATCGCCCCCAGCGCCGACTGGCGATTCGACCTTGCCGAGGGCTGCCCGGCGCACTGCCAGTACTGCTACCTGGCCGGCTCGCTGTCCGGTCCGCCGGTGACCCGGGTGTACGCCGACCTGGACGACATCCTGGCCGGTCTGGCCGCGTACGAGGGGCGCGGGACGATCACCAGCCGCCGGGCCGCCCGCCGCGACGAGGGCACCACCTTCGAGGCCTCCTGCTACACCGACCCGCTGGCCCTGGAACATCTGACCGGCAGCTGGCGTCGCGCGGTCGAGCACTTCGGGGCCTGGGACGCGCCGGTGCAGTTGCGCTGGACGACCAAGTTCGACGACGTCGCCACGTTCGTGGGGCTGCCGCACGCCGGGCGTACCCGGGTCCGGCTCAGCGTCAACTGCGCGCCGGTCAGCGACCGCATGGAGGGCGGCACGAGCCGGGTGGCGGACCGGCTGGCGGCGTTGCGCAAGCTGGCGCTGGACGGCTATCCGGTCGGCCTGACCATCGCGCCGATCATGCCGGTCGAGGACTGGCGCACCCACTACGGCCTGCTGCTGGACCAGGTGGCGAGCGCGGTCGAGGGCGTACCGGGGCTTGATGTGACCGCGGAGCTGATCACCCACCGCTTCACCCCGGGCAGCAAGGAAGTGCTGCTGGGCTGGTACCCCCGCACGAAGCTGGAGATGGACGAGGAGTCCCGCAGCCGCAAGCACGGCAAGTTCGGCGCGGTGAAGTACGTCTACCCGGCCGGGACGATGGCCGAGCTGCGCGGCTGGTTCGAGGCGGAGATCGCGGCCCGGCTGCCGTCGTGCCGCATTCTCTATTGGACGTGACCCTGGGTTGACCGGCCTGTTTCAATCTGTGGTCATGGGGAATCTGTCGCTGTCTCGCCGCCGGCTGCTGTTCACGGCCGGGGCCGGCGCGCTCGGTGTGGCCGTGCTCGGCTCGTGCTCCTCGGAGTCGTCCGCGCCACCGGGGCCGGCCGCGTCGTCGGAGCAGCCCGTCCCGGCCGCCAGTGGCGCGGTGGCCGGCGACTGGCGGCGGGTGACCATGTCCTACGTGGCCGCATACATCCTGGTCCGCAACGGTGAGGCGGCGATCGTCGACCTGGGCACCGCCGGTTCGCAGTCGGCGATCGAGGAGGGCCTCAAGGCGGCGGGCGCGGGCTGGTCGTCGGTGAAGCACATCGTGCTCACCCACCTGCACGACGACCACATCGGCGGCCTGTCCGAGATCGCCCCGCTCGTCAAAGCCTCCATCTACGCCGGCTCCGGCGACCTCTCCTCGATCATCTCCGACAAGCCGCTGAAGCCCCTCGCCGAGGGCGACGAGGTCTTCGGGATGCGCGTCGTCGAGACCCCGGGCCACACCCTGGGCCACATCTCGATCTTCGAGCCGGCGACCGGCGTCCTGGTGGCCGGCGACGCCCTGCGGACGAGCAACGGCCTGGAAGGCTCCGCACCTCAATACACCGCCGACGAGGCCAAGGCCAACGCCTCGGTCCGCAAACTGGCCGCCATGGACATCAAGGCGATCCTGCCCGGACACGGCGAGCCGCTGACGGCCGGCGCCGCCCAGGCGCTGCGGACATTGGCGGCCGGCCTGCCCGCGTGAACCGGCCGGTCCGGCGCACCGCCTACCATTTCGGCATGCGGCTTCACGTGGGATGCGCGATGTGGTCACTGAAGTCCTGGCAGGGACGCTTCGTGGCGCACCCGCTGCCGTCACGCGAGCGGTTGCGGGCGTACGCCGGCTGGTGCAACGCGGTCGAGGGCAACACCACCTTCTACGCGACGCCGGCCCGCGACACCGTGCAGACCTGGGCGCAGCAGACCGACCCGGACTTCCGGTTCATGCTCAAGCTGCCCAAGGTCATCACCCACGAGCGCCGCCTGGTCGCGGCCGAGGACCCGCTGCGGATCTTCCTGAACGCGATCGAGCCGCTGGGTCCGCGGGCCCACGCCCTGTGGATCCAGCTGCCGGGATCCTTCGGCCCGGCCGACGTCCCGGCCCTGGAGACCTTCCTGCGGCAGCTGCCGACCACTCACCGGTACGCCGTGGAGGTCCGCCACCCGGCCTTCTTCGACGACCCCCGCGCGACAGCGCAGCTCGAACGCGCCCTCGCTCTTGTGGACGCGGAATGGGTGCCGTTCGACACGACCGTGTTTTTCGCGAAGCTTCCGACCAGCGCGGCGGAGCGCGACGCCTGGACCAAGAAGCCCCGCCTGCCGCGCCGCTCGCAGGCCCTCACCGACCGGCCGATCATCCGCTACCTGGGCCGGGACGCGGTCACGGAGACGGTCGAGGGCTGGCAGCACTGGGTGGACGTGACCGTCGGCTGGCTCCGCGAGGGTCGCGCGCCGACGGTGTTCGTGCACACGCCGGACAACGCGGATGCGCCGCAGTTGGCCCGCCGTTTCCACGACGCGGTGCGGGCCCGGGTGCCGGAGCTGGAGCCACTGCCCGAGCCGGAGCCGATCGAGCCGCTCACCCTCTTCTGAGCGAACCCCACGTGCCTGACGGTCGTCGCAACACCTGACTCGTCCCGGGGGGCTGCATTGTCCAGGCCCCGTCGCCTCATGGCGCAAGGCACCAACAACAGCGCGCTGTATCGGCCGGCTACTTGTCTGAGTATGAGCGCATCAAGATCGCCGAGCTGTGCTACCTGCTACACGACTGAGAACCCTGCCCAGCAGTTCACCCGCATGCTCGCTGAAGCCGCATGATCAGGCGTCCACTTTCGCCGACGAGAGTGCACGCGGCGCGCGCCTCTTCCTTCAGACGATTGAGTCGAGTCGTACGCCCTCGGCCAAGTGCCTAGTCGCTTGAATACTCATGTCGTGCATGGGTGAACAACCGATCAAAACGCTCAATGAAGTTATTTACCACTTCCCGGTTGTCGGTGCCCGTGGCACCGATAATGTTCGCTTTGGTGAAGCGTACGCCCGTACGGTCAGTCGGGTCCGCGATGTACATCCCCCACAAAACCATCTGGTCATCGAAGATTATCTCGTACTCCGTCGGAAGATTCGGATCGCAGCGGATCTCGAGACTGGCGATATTGTTGCGGGCGTGCCGGTCCTTCCAATCCTGCAGGACTGATTGAATGTTCGTATCCAGCCCTTTCGCGGCGCCCTTACCGGGTTGGAAAACCATGACATCACACTTGTCGATGACGAAGCCATGATTGAAGATTGCCTGCTGAATGACCTGGCTGGTGACCGCACGGATCCGCACTCGACTCACCGCAGGGCAGCGCCTGGCGGCAATCTCGAAGGCTTGCTTGAAATCCAAGGGTTCGAGCTGCGCGTCCAAGGAATCAGAGAGCCGCCGCGCCTGCGCGGTAAGCGCCGTCACCTCGCTCTGAAGGCCGTCCAACGAGCTCTTGACCTCAGAGTAGCGGGTCCACGTATAGACGGTAGATATCGCCATCAGTCCTAGTATGAACCCCAGTACCCGGCTCAAGTCTGCTTGCTTCGGCACCCAGGCGTCGAACACTCCCCAGACGAGGCCGAGCGTTAGAACTGCCGCAAGGCACAGATAGGCGAGCAGCCTTTCCAGCGTTCGCATTTCGCCCTCAACTCATAGCAAGTCTACAGAGCAGACATACAAATATGCCCGTACGCTCGTACAAGATAGCATTGACAAACGGCTAACCGCCGGTGCGATTCGTTTACGGCTGCCAGGGGTCGGCTCTGTCAGAGCACAGTGGCAAGTTTGTTATATCTTGCACCGTATTGCCGTAACTTAAGGCGTCGCCGACGTACTGTTCCGCCGCGATTCGCGCTGTCGCGTTGTCCGGTGCTACGCCTCGGTTGTGGAGCGCCACAGCGCAGTCGCCCGGTGACGAGTCGTCTGTGAGAACTGGAGTGAGTCTTTCGCCGTGGCCAGGGCATCGCTCGTCGTGGCATCGAGCGGCCAACCGGCCTCCAACCAGTCGAGGGCAAGCGAACGCCAGTAATCGCTCCAGGCTGTGAGGGCAAAGCACACCAGGGCGGTCAGCACGCTTCGATCGGCGCGGAGTTCGGGCGATGCGGATAGGACGTCGTCCGCGCTGCGCTCCAGCACCGGCAACAGCCACACCAGCCGTTCGCCGGCGGGATACACCAGTCCGTCCGCCGACCCTAGGATCAGCCATGTGCCCACGCCGCTACGGTTGAGAACCAGTCCGTCGTCGTTGACAACGAGAACGGCACGCGGTTCATGCCGAGGATCCACGCCGAGCATCCTGTCATGCCGCGATCCGCGTACCGGCTTGTGTATGCGCTATGGCTGGCGAATCTCGGCTATCACCATGCCGGTGAGCCCAGGCGGGACCTGAGCGACCACCTGGCCGGCGGGATTGATGACGCAGGTCGGGCCGAGGCCCACTCGGGTATCGTCCCGGTCGCCGGTGACGTCGGCCGATACCAGCCACATGCCCGTCTCGTGGACACGCTGTATCCGGATATCGTTGTGGCGGTGCTGCCACCACAATGCTCTGTCCCGGCGCATCATGTTCTGCGCCGGGACGAGCAGCACTCGCGCCCCGGCTGCGGCGACTGCGGCCGCGGCTTGCCGAAACTGGGTGTCGTAGCAGATGTTGATGCCGAAGCGCACGCCGCCGCAGTCGAAAACCGGATAACCGTCGCCCGGGGTGAACACCGCTTCCCCGCTGGTCAGGAATGTTTTGCGGTAGCCACCGAGGATGTGTCCGCCCGCGATGACCAGCGCTGTGTTGTAGTACCGGTGGTTGTGTCGTTCGATGATGCCCAGGACCAGCAGCTGGCGCACTGTGGCGAGCCGCGCCAGGACCGCGGCGAACTCGGGTGATTCCGCCTCGAGCGACTGGGTCTGCACATGCTGGTCGGTAACTAGATAGCCCTGCAGGAAGCACTCCGGGAACAGCAGCAGATCGACCCCTGCCGCGTCCGCCTGCCCGGCGAAGTCGCGAACGACGCGCACCGCCGCATCCACATCGCCGAGAATCTCCGGCGTCTGGCACGCACCGATCAGCATCAAGCGAACCTATCGGCCGCAGAATGCCTCCGGCGGCAGGCTCAGCCGCACGGCTCGCATATGCCTGAGCCGGCCGGCAGACGGCCGGGCACGCGCGTAGCCGCAAGGAGGTGGGACATTCCGGTTGCGGACGGCTTCAGTCGAGCAGCAAGCTCACCGACATGTTGCCGACGACGATGCCCTGCCTGACGCAGCCTCCCGCATGTCTTCGGGCTTTCCGATGGGATGACGCTCCGCTGATCGCATCTGTTGCGGCGGACCCGCTCATCCCGTTGATAACGTCCGTGCCGTCGTCGGGCACCAGCGAGGCGATCACCGCTTATCTGCGACGCCAGCGTCAGCGACTCGACGAAGGATCCGGCTACTCGTTCGCGATCGCCGACGCCGAAACTGATGTCGCCGTGGGCAGCATCGGCCTCTGGACCAGCAACGTTTCCACCGGGCGAGCGTCCACCGGCTACTGGATCGCACCCGAGTACCGGCGCCGCGGATACGTCAGCACTGCGCTGCGGATCCTCACGGCCTGGGCCAGCTCGCTCGAGGACATAAAGCGGCTGGAGTTGTTCGTGGAGCCCTGGAACGAAGGATCGTGGCGAGCCGCGGAAGCGTGCGGGTATCAGCGGGAAGGGCTACTACGCAGCTGGCAGCAGGTAGGGGCCGAACGAAAGGACATGTACGTCTACAGCTTCATCCCTCGCCGCAGCTGATCAACTCCCATGCCACGCCGAAGGCGCTGGGTGCTCTTTCTCGGAGCAGGTGCCGAATCGCGGGAGGGCACGCGCAGTTGTGCACTGATCTGCCGCGTAAAGGGCGGTGGCTCGTCCGCAGGCTGTGATGCACCGCGAGAGGTATGACCGCCTTCTCTTGTGATCCTCCAGCAGAAGATCCGCGCTACGTCTTGGTGCGGACTCGCCGCCGGCATCCTGGTGCGGGTCCTCGACCTCTCCAGTAGGGGCGACCGGTCCTCGGTGGCGGCGCTCTCGGGACAGCGTTCATGCTGTTCGCGGTGCCGGAGCAGGTCGCGATGCGGGATGCCCACAAGGTCGGAGGGCCGACAGGAAGCGTCGGATGTCCATCATCCCGACCGGCGATCTGACCGCGACCGAACATGCCCGGCTGCTGGCCGTCCTCCGTTCGCGCGGTACGGCGCTCGCGCACGCGCCGACCGTCTGAAATATCTGCCGGCGCTGCTGTCGCGCCACCACCGAAGACCAGCCACCGCACGCCGATGGAATTCGGAGGCGACGCCGATCTTGGATGGCCATACTGCTCCCATGAAACTTGCCGAAGCTCTCGCGCTGCGCGCAGATGCGTCGCGCCGTGCCGAACAGCTCCGCTCTCGCATCACCAGCAGCGCGCGCTTCCAGGAAGGCGAGGCTCCGGCTGAGGACGCAGAGTTCCTGCTCGCCGAGGCGGGCGAAGTGCTCACTGAGCTTGAAACGCTGATCAGGCGAATCAACCGTACCAATGCCGCGACTGTGGTTGAGGGCGGCACACTGACCGACGCGCTTGCCCGGCGAGACGTCCTGCGCCTGCGCCACAGTATGGTCACGTCCGCAGCTGACGCCGCGGCCGGTGAGGGCCAGCGCGGATACCGGCAGCTGCGGTCCGAGCTGAAGATGATCCCGGCGCTACCGGTCGCTGAGCTGCGCCGCCAGGCCGACGATCTTGCCCGGCAGGTACGGGAAGTGGACACGCTGATTCAGCGGGTCAACTGGGAGGTCGATCTGCTCGACTGATCGACGCGGAGCAGGTAACCGACGTGGAGGCGTGCGCAAACCCGAGAGCCGGCGGGTAATCCGGTTCACGCCTGGCGCGCCGGGGGCAGGCGCGGGGGTTCGATTCCCCGACTCACATTGCATGCCCAGCACGCGGCACAGGTGACGGCGCACAGGGCACGGCACACCACCGAGCGCAGATCCACGACGGCGAGGGCGGGATCGGGGAACTCCGCGTCGCTTCATGAATGGAACCATGCCGCTGAGCTCCTGCGGTCCACAGGCGCCCTCATCTGCCGCGGGGCGCGCGGTTCGTTCACCAGCAGTGTTGCGTCGGCAGGCTGACCGCGTACCTCAGCCTGCGCGGCCGGCCAGAGCCGCCGCAGCCGCAGCCCGCACCGCCGGGGCCAGCGACTCCGCAATCACCGCATAGCCGGCGCTGGACGGATGAAACCGGTCCGCACTGAACAAGCTCGCATCCACCGCGAACGCGTCAGCCGAACCCACCTCGATGTCCGCGACCCGAGCCCCGGCATCAACCGCGGCCCGGGTCTGAGCCTGCCGCATCGCCGCGCTGGCCGCCCGGACCAGCATCCGCGTCTGCGGCGGCACCCACGGCACCACGCTCAGATCCGGCGCCGGAGCCACGACCACCTCCGCGCCGGCCGCGCGCAGCGTCCGGACGGCGTCACCGAGGCTCGCCGCGGCCTGCGCCGGCGGCACGAAGTGCGTGAGGTCGTTGGCACCGATGATGATCAACGCCAGCCCGGGACGCCAGGTGGCGGCGCTGCGGGCCTGGCTGTGCAGGGCCTGGCTGCGGGCGCCGGGGACGGCGAACACCCGGCAGTCGGTCGTGATGCCGGCGGTGGCAAGGTCGGCGGACAGCCGCGCGCCGATGGTGTCGGCTTGGCGGGCGGCGCCCTGCCCGTACGCGATGGAGTCGCCCAGAACGGCGAAAGCAAGGGTCACGCTGTGGTACAACACCTCGGCGCGGCGATCTATTGCGGCGGCGTCCACTGGTAGTGCGTCGAGGTGGTGATCTCGTGGAAACCGCACCGGCGCAGGATCGGCGCGCTGGCCGGGGACGCGTCCACGTGCAGCAGCCGGAAGCCGCGGGCGACCGCCTCCCGGGCCCGGAAGGCGATCATGGCGCGGTAGAGACCGCGTCCCTGCCATTCCGGCAGCGTCGCGCCCCCGAGCAGCGCGACGAAGTCGGTGCCCGGATAGTACGTCGCGATGGCGGTGCAGACGATCCGGTCACCGGCCTCGGCGACCAGGATGGTGATCAGGCCGGGAGCGGCCGCCACCCGGGCGCCGAGGTCGGCCGCGACCCAGGAGCAGTCCTCCCCGATCACCTCGGTCTGGTGGTCGGCGAAGCGGCGCAGGTCCTCGGCCTCGCTGACCCGCCGCAGCACGACGCCGTCGGGCAGCACCGGCTCGGCGGCCACCTCCTCGGCGTGACCGAGCAGCACGGTTGACGGCTGCTCCGGCTCGAAACCGGCCGCGACCAGGCGTTCGGGCAGTTCCGCGGGTAGGTCGTGGGCCGCCAGCTTCCATTCGACGCCCTGGCCGCGGGCCCGGAAGTAGTCCCGTTGCCGGGCGATCAGCCGGTCGAGCTCGACGCCCCGGACGCCGACGTCGCGGGGCGTCCGGATCCGGCCGACGTGCGCGCCGACGATCCGCAGGATCGGGCCGTCGTACTCGTAGGTCATGCCGGACGGGACGGTGCCGTGTGCCATCCGCATCTGCTCGTCGTAGGCGGCCAGGAGAGCGGCGGTGTCGACCATGGTCACATGGTGCCGGACCCGACCCGGGCCGGTGGGACCCGGCGGCGGACCGTCGTGCTCGCCGCGGCCAACGCGGGCCGGCGCCGGGCCCGGTGCCAGCGCCGCCCGCTCAGCGTCCAGCGCAGCAACGCCCGCGGCACCGCGCTCTGGGTCGCCACGTGCAGCAGGTACCGCCACATCGGGTATTCGCCGCGGCGGTTCGACAGGGCGTACGAGAACTGCTTGGCCGGCAGGTCCACATAGTCCGGCACCCGCTCGAACCATTCGCTGCTGGCCTTCGCCGCCCGTTGCAGCGGGGCCAGCGCCGTCTTGCGGCGGTGTTCGTAGCGTTCCAGCGCCACCGCCAGGTCGTCGCCGCCGGCCACCATGTCGGCCAGGGCCATCGCGTCCTGCATGGCCAGTTTGGTGCCCGAGCCGATCGCGAAGTGGGTCGTGTGGGCCGCGTCGCCCATCAGCACCACGTTGCCGTGGTCCCAGCGCTGGTTGGTCAGCCGGCGGTAGTTCAGCCAGCCGGTGCCGCCGACCTCGGCGCGCTGGTCGATCAGCGGTTGCCCGCCCAGGTGGTCGGCGAAGATCTCCTGCAGGCGGGCGCAGCCCTGCACCGCGTCGAGGCGGTCCAGCTCCAGCCCGGCCCAGGTCTCCGGCGCGCACTCCACGATGAACGTGCTGGTGCCGTCGTCGAACGGGTAGGCGTGGTACCAGATCCAGCCGGCCGCGGTGCGTTCGAAACCGAACGTGAACGTGTCGAAGACGTGCGGCGTACCCAGCCAGATGTACTTGTTGCGGCCCGTCTCGATCTCCGCGCCGAAGTGCTCGGCGTGCTGGTCGCGGATCTTGCTGCCGGCGCCGTCGCAGGCCACCACCAGATCGGCGTCGGGGACCTCGGTCAGCTCGTCGCGGTAACTGATCTCGACGCCGAGCTCGACGGCGCGGGCGGCGAGGATGTCCAGCAGTTTGTGCCGGCCCAGGCTGAAGCCGTACCCGGCCAGGTGGGTGACCGCCTTGCCGGTGGCGCGGACCTCGTACTCGTCCCAGCGGCAGGCCGCCTCGGCGATGCGTCCGGCGCTGACCGGGTCGTAGCGGAACAGGTCGTCGAGCAGGTCGTCCCAGAAGACCACCCCCCAGCCGTACGTGACGCCGGCCGGGTTGCGTTCCAGCACGGTGACCTCGTGCGCGGGGTCGGCCAGCTTCGCCAGCACCGCGAAGTACAGGCCGGCGGGACCGCCGCCGATGCAGGTGATGCGCATGCCGGGCTCCTAACGGTAGGGCGGGAAGGTGGCGGACAGGTCGTCCGGGTCGGTACCGGGCCGGCGGTCGGCCACCAGCCGGCGGTACGCGTCCGGGTCGGCGACGATCCGCCAGGTGTGGAACGGGTGCCGGCCCGGCGAGAAACCGGCCTTGTACGAGAACAGCGAGTCGTTGCTGCCACCCTTGCCCCCGCCGAGGTGGAACACGGTGTCGCCACGGCTCTTGCACCACCGCCGTACCTCGTCGTACAGCAGCTCGTCGGCGTACCGCCTGGGGGCCCGCCGGGTCGACGACACGTAGCCGGTGGCGATGCCGTCGTGTTCGAAGAACGTGTTGCCGCCGACCACCTCGTCGCCCTCCAGCGCGACGGCCAGGTGCATGCGGTCGCCGACGGCGTCGTGCAGCGCGGCCAGGTGCTCGCGGGTGAAGAAGTAGTACGACGACGCGCCGACCCGCCGCATGTTGTCGTGGTAGACGGCCACCCATTCGCCGAGCCGGTCCCAGTCGTCGAAGACGATCCGGGTGCCTTCGCGGCGGGCGCGGTTGATGTGGTTGCGGTGGTCGCTGCGGGTCTGGGACCACATCTCGTCGAGGCTGACGGTCAGGTCCATCGAGACGGTCTCGCCGTGCCGGACCACCGCGCCGAAGCGTTCCAGGGTGCTCAGCGGCGCGTCCAGCAGCGGGTGCATCCGGACGAACGCCGTCACGATGCCCTCGGCGCGCAGCGTCTCGCGCATGGCGGCGCAGGCCCGGGCCCAGAAAGCGGGGTCGCCGGCGGCGATCGGCGCGGGATAGCCGTACGGCGAGATGGCGTCACGCAGCTCCGAGCCGGGCACGTCACGCAGGATCAGCGGCAGGAGCAGCCGGCGGCCCTCCTCGGCGTAGTGGAAGGCGGTCGGCGCACCGCCGTAGAGCTTCGCGTCGAGCTCGACGTACGCGGGCTCGTGGTACATGTCGTGCGGGGTCTGCTGCAGTGCCTCCTTCCACTCGCGGGCTGTCGGGTCCACCAGCGAAGCCTTCATCTCCGATTGCCTCCTTACGACCGCAGGATCCGGGCGTTGAGCGCCATGTTGGCGGCGAACTGGTCGTTGACGACCTGGTGCTGCTCCAGGCGCAGCTGCACGGCCGCGTCGTAGCGGCCCAGTTTCACGAAACCGTCGGAGAACCAGCCGTTGTCGGCGCCGGTGCCGTCCACGAAGTTGCGGTAGGTGGTGCCGCCGGGCCAGATCACCTTGGTCAGCAGCGCACCGAAGGCTGCCATGTCCGCGCCGGTCCAGGGCCGGCCACGGTCACGGGCCTCGACGACGTACGCCATGACGCCGTTGGCGTGGCTGACGTCCTGCCCCGGCCGCCGGGCCGAGCCCCAGACGTCGCTCCAGAAGTACGCGGTGGGCTCGGCGGGGTTGCGCCGCAGCTGGCCGCGCAGGCTCGCGCCGCTGCCGGGCAGGTGCAGGTCGATGTTGCCGACCACTTCGAGGTACCGCTTGCGGCGCGCGGGGTCGGTGGTGATCCGGGACAGGTTCAGCCCGATCAGCGCCCAGTGCGCGGCCATGTGGGTGCGCTCGCGGTAGATCGAGTCGCGGGCTCCCCGTGCGTACCATTTCTCGAAGATGTGGGTCTCCGCGAAGGTCAGCAGCCGCTCGTAGCGGGCGCGGTACGCCGGATCGCGGTCGATCTCAGGGGTTTCGCGCATGGCGAGCAGCAGCGCGGTCCCGTAGCGCCAGAAGTAGCTCTCGTAGAGCGGCACCTCGTTGCCGCCCTGCCCCGAACTGCTCGACGCCCAGCCGCGGTAGTCGTCGTGGAACCGGCTGTCCGGCAGCGACGACGAGGGCCGGGCCGAGGCGGCCACGTTCTCCACGAACTCCAGGGCCCGGTCGAGGTAGCGGTGCTCGCCGGTGGCCCGGAACATCGCGATGCAGGAGTCGACCGAGTAGGACAGGTCGTAGTGGTCCCAGCTGTCCGCCGACCGGCTCAGCGGCAGGCTGTTGTCGGCCATGTAGTCCCAGCTCTGCAGGAACACCGACGCCCAGTGCGACACCGGCTTGAGCTTGACCGTGAGATCGGGTCGTGGTGCGGCCGGCGGCGCCGGCAGCGGCTCCATGATGGACGGTACGTCGGTGCGCGGTGGCGCGCTCGCGGCGGTCAGCGAGGCGACGGCGAGCAGCAGCACCGCCCGGCGGCCGATCCTGGCGTGCGCGGTCATGACGACACCGGCTCTCTGACGGGTACAGCCAGCTCGGAGGTCACCGGGGCCAGGGGGACGACCGCCGCGGCAGCTGCCATGGCCGCGAACAGCCAGGCCAGCCGGGCATCGTAGTAGTCACCGGAGAACAAGCTGCTCAGCGCGACGAACACCGCCGCCGCCACGGCCAGGCCGGTCAGCTGCGGGCGCACGCCGCCGCCGCGCACCGTACGGGTCCACAGCACGATCGCCGCGGTCAGCAGGCCGATGCCGATCAGGCCACCCTCGGCCGCGACGCCCAGCACGTAGTTGTGCGGATATTCGACGCCCTGGTTGACGCCGATGAGGCCGTAGAAGCCGTCCAGTCCCGCGCCGGCGAGCGGGTGCTCGACGGCCAGGCGCCAGGCGGCCGCCCAGATGTCCGTACGGTCGGAGAGGTAACGCTGCTGCACGGTCTGCTCGACGAACCGTTCCTGGAACAGGTTGGTGAAGGCGGGCGGCGCGAACGCCCACACGGTGGCGGTGGCAAGCACCAGCACGGCACCCGCGGCGACGACCGGACCCGTGCGCAGCCGGCCGCGGATCTTGAAGAGCGCGGCGACACCGACGGCCACCCCGGCGAGCAGGCCGGCCCGCGAGCCGGACAGCACCGCGGCCAGCAGGAACAGCGGGATGACCAGCAGCGGCAGGATGCGCCGGGTGATCAGGAACAGGGCCACCGCGCTGATCACGCCGAGGATCTCGATGCGGACGAAGACGTTGGGACCGCCGCCGAACGCGGAATAGCGGCCCTGGTCGCCGGGGCCGTTGATGAACAGCGCGGCCAGGGCGAAGATGACCGCCGCCACGAAGAACAGCAGGAACGTGGTGCGGATGACCACCGCCGGGTCGCCGATCGTGTAGACGTAGAACGCCACGGTCAGCACGCCCAGCAGGATCAGGTCGAGCGTCTGCGGGCCGACCCGGGAGGCCTGCGGCGCCCACAGCCCCGAGGCGATCTGGAAGAGGAAGAACAGCACGGTCGTCACCAGCCAGCCCTCACGCCGGTGCCCGCCCAGCACGCGGGGCCGCCGGGCGACGTCGACCGCGAGCACGACCAGGGCGATTCCCAGCCCGATCACCCGCAGGTCGACCCAGGCCAGGTCGAGGAAGCCGGCCCGGTCCAGGGTGAACCGCCCGCCGATGGCGACCAGGATCATCACCAGGCCGGGGGCGAGAAAAACGCGCGGATTCCGCAGCCAGCTCATTGCCATCGCCTCCGCTGCGCTCCGGCGATGACATTCGTCCGGCGCAGAGTTGATGATTCGCTCGCAAGCTCGCTCATGGGGCCACCCGCGCGATCCGGTCCCGGGTGATCCGGCTGGTGACGAGCGCGAAGAGCAGGCAGGCGCCGTAGCCGATCAGCGAGCCGTACGCGGCGCCGAGGATGCCCAGCGACGGGATCAGCAGCAGGTACGCCGCGAAGCTGACCGCGAAACCGGTGATCTCGGCGGCGGACACCAGCCCGCTGTAGCCCCGGGCGATGAGCAGGCCCAGGCTGATCCGGGAGACGGCGTAGAGGCCGGCCGCGGCGACCAGCGGCAGCACGACGGCCTTGGCCGGGGCGTACTGCTCGCCGAAGACCGGCACGATGAGCAGGTACAGCCCGCCGGCCGCGATCGGGGCCACGACCAGGCAGTAGACAACCGCGGCGAGGACGATCGGACGGGTACGCAGCGCGCCCTCGCGGTGGCTGGCCCGCCACTTGCCGAGCCGCGAGTCCGCGTACGCGCGCAGCGGCCAGGCCAGCAGCTCGGTCATCGTGGCGACGCTGGCGTACAGGCCGAGGGCCGAGGTCGAGGCCAGCACGGGCAGGGCCAGCCGGTCCGACCTCAGCATGGCCATGTTGGACAGGGCGGCCGGGAAGAGCGCGAGGCCCTCCTGGCGGACCGTGCGGTTTTGGGCCAGCGGCGCGGCGGCGGGAGCCGGCAGACGCAGCCACAGCACCAGGTAGGCGACGGTCGGCACCACTCCGGAGAGCAGGTAGGCCAGGATCCACACGGCCGGCTGGGTGGTGCCCGCCACGAACAGCGTGACCAGCAGGGCCAGCAGGAGCAGGGATTCGATGATGCGGGCGTACAGGAAGTCGCGCACCCGGCCGACGCAGATCGCGATGGCCCGGGTCGCCAGGCTCGAGGCCTCCGCGGCCGCGTAGGCGATGATCAGGGTGACGACCACCGGCCCGGGGTTGAAGCGTTCCGGGGCCAGCGCGGCGAAGGCGGCCGCAGCCGACAGGGCCAGCCCGCCGGGCACGACGAGCAGCCGGGCGTACGCGCGGACCGCCGCCGCGGGCGTGACGTCGTGGTAGCACGCGACGAAGCTGCGTTCGGTGCCCAGCAGCAGCACCTGGGTCGCCAGGTACACGACCTGCAGGATGAGGGCGACCTCGCCGCGCCCGGACGGGCTCAGGGCGCGGACCATCAGGATGTTGGCCGCCAGCGCGACCCCGCCGGTCAGCAGCTGGGAGGCGACGAGCTTGACATAGGGCTCGCGCAGCTGGGCGAGCAGCCAGGCAGACGGGCCGCCGCGGCGTGGGAGAGCGAGCCCCGCCTCCGGCGCGGCGCGCTCCGCCTGCAGCTCACTCACCGGGCTGCGACTTCTCGTCCGGGGTCCGCTGGGCCGGCAGGTGCGGCGGCTCGGAGGGGCCGGCCGCGCCGGAGTCCTCGGCCGGCTCGATCACGACGGCGGGCTGAGCGGCAGCCGGTTGGGCCACGACGGGCTGGGCCACGACCGGCTGGGCCACGACGACCCGGGCCTGGCCGCGGGCCGCGGCCGCCCCGGCCGCGTCGCGCGGGTGCGCGGCGGCCTCCTCGGGCGTGCCGACGGTCGCCTTGACCACTTGGGCCCGGCCCCGCGCGGTGCCGCCGGCCGGCCGGGTGGCCACCGTCTGGTCGGCGGCGTCGGCCGGGCCGGCGAACTCGTCGTCCTGGCCGGTCGCGCCGAACAACTGGGTGACCAGCTCCGGATCGGACGCGGCCGGCACCTCAGCGCTGCGGTGCCAGGCGCCGCCGGTGGGCAGCTTCTTCGGCAGAGCGTTGAGCACCGCGCCGGCGAGCCGGGCCCCGACGCGTTCCAGCAGGTCCATCGAGCGCTCGACGTCGACCGTACGGGTGCGGTTGGCCCGCACCACCAGCAGCGCGCTGTCGGTCACCTTGCTCAGCACGGCCGCGTCGGCCACGCCGTGCAGCGGCGGCGCGTCCACGATCACCACGTCGAAGCGTTCGGTGAGGGTGCGTACCGTCGCGCCCAGCCGCGGCGACGCCAGGATCTCGCCCGGATCGGGCGGCTGCTCGCCGGAGGGCAGCACCGTCAGCCGGCCGTCCAGCGAATCCTGCAGCACATCGGGCACCTCCGCGCTGCCGGCCAGCACGTCGGACAGCCCGAGGCTGGTGTCCAGGGCCAGATAGCGGCCGACCCCGGGGCTGCGCAGGTTGGCGTCGACCAGCACCACCGTGGCGCCGGTCTCGGCCATGGCGATGGCCAGGCCGCAGGCGACGGCGGTGGTGCCCTCCTTGGGCTGGGCCCCGGTGAGCAGCAGAGACGTGCCGCGCCCGGCATCGCGGTGCATGCCGGCGACATCGGGCAGCAGGCTGCGCAGTCGCCGGAACGCCTCCGCGAGCGCCTCGTCCGGATGGCCGTTGCGCCCGAAGCGGCCGCCGAGCGAGATGAGGCCGACCGTGCCCAGTCCGAGCCGGCGCAGGTCGTCCTCCTCGCCGATGGTCTTGCGGGTGGCCTCGCGGACGGCGACGGCGACCGCGCCGATCAGCAGGCCCAGCACCGCGGAGAAGCCGATGTTGCGGACCAGGTTGCCGGGGACCTCGGTGGTGACCGGGTTCTGCGCGATGGACACCGACGGGGTGGGCCCGTCGGTGGGGGCGGTGCTCGGCGGATCGAGCTGCTTGGCCAGGCTCACCAGCGACGTGGTGGCGGTGGTGACGATCTCCTTGCTGCGCTCGGCGGACGCGTCGGTGGCCGAGACCACCAGCAGGTCGGTGCCCTCCTGCACCTGCGCCGACAGGCTGGCCTGCACCTGCGCGGTGGTCATCGGCAGCTTCAGCTTGGTGATCACGCTCTCGGCCACCCGGGGACCGGTGAGCAGCACGATGTAGGAGTTGAGCCGGCTCGCCTTGGCGTCCGGGTCACCGGTGCCGGTCGTCACGAACAGCACCATCGACGAGCGGTAGGCCGGCTGGGCGGTCAGGCTCAGGCCGGCCGCGGCGCCGGCGGCGAGCAGCACCGGTACGACGATCCACAGCCATCGCCGCCGGCAGGCCCGCACGTACTCACGCAGTTCCACTCTGGTTCTCCATCGTCACGCCTGCTCCGACAGGGCCGCGGCGACCCTGCTTCCGGCCGGCCGCCGACCGGTTCAGTACGGCCTCGAACTGCGCGAACAGCAGATCGCGGGAGAACCGCTCGACGGCGAGCCGATGGGCCGCCTCGCGCGCCTGCTTGAGCCACAGCTCGTCGCGGAGGTGCGCGGCCAGCACCGAGCCCGCCTGCTCGGCGTCGTACGGGTCCAGCACCAGCCCCGCCCCGGTCTCGGTCAGCAGGTCGGCCTGCCAGCCGCCGTAGTTGACGGCGATCGGCCGGGACGCGGCGAGCGCGTCGAAGAACTTGTTGGCCGAGTTGTCCCACAGGGCGCGCACCGGCCTGACGAAACTGCTCGACATGGTCGCCGCGCCGAGGATCACCGGCAGGTCGGCCTTGGGGACCTTCTCCCACATGTGCACGGTGCGGTCGAGCAGCCCGTACTCGGCGGCGAGCCGCTTGGTGGCGTCCCATTCCTTGCCGTGCCCGACGATGAGCACCTGCGCGTCCGGGTCGGTCCGGCCCATCCTGCGGGCCGCCCGCACCAGGTATTCCACGCCGTTCACCGCGCCCAGGGCGCCGGTGTAGACGATCAGCGGCCGGTCGCCGAGCCAGCGGTGCTCGTCGCGGAACCGCTGGACGGCCTCCGGGGCCACGTCGAACAGCGCCAGGTCGGCGGCGTTGGGGATGACGGTGGTACGGGTGCCGGGCCGGCGGGCGGTGACCCCCGCGGCCATCCCCGGCGAAAGGGCGACGACGTCCTCGGCGTTGCGGTAGGCGAAGTTGGCCAGGGCCCCGGCGAGCCGGCGGGCCAGCGGGTTGCGCAGCACGCCCATCTCGATCGGCACCTCCGGCCACAGGTCGCGGACCTCGAAGACGAACGGCACCCGGCGCAGCTTGGCGGCGACGACGCCGGGGACGGCGACGGTCAGCGGGGTGCTGGTGGCGAAGACCAGGTCGGCCTTCAGCGCGGTGGCCCTGGCCGCGGCCAGGACCATGAACTCGGCGAAGGCGCGCAGCCGCCGGGCGAAGGACATGTTGTTCGAGTAGGGCACGGAGAACCAGTGCACCTGGATGCCGTCGTCGTCGGTGCGCCGCCAGCCCAGCGACCGCTTGCCCGGCGTGATGTCGGTGGTGATGACGTGCACGGTGTGGCCCTGGGCGACCAGCCGGCGGGCCTGCTCATAGGAGCGGATGCCGCCGGTCATCGTGGGGTTGCAGTAGTACTGGTGGATGTAGACGATGCGCATCCCGCCGGCGTCCCTTCGCTGCGTGGTCATCGGGCCACCGCCCGCACGGCCGCGACGACGCGTTCCCGGTCGTGGTCGGTGAGGGCGGAGCCGCTGGGCAGGCACAGCCCGCGGCGGAACAGATCGGCGCTGACGGCGCCGCCGCGCATGACGCAGTCGCGGAACACCGGTTGCAGGTGCATCGGTTTCCAGGCCGGCCGGGCCTCGATGTTCTGCCGGCCCAGGTGCTCGATGATCCGGTCACGGTCCGCGCCGAACGTGCCCGCGTCGACCAGCAGGCAGGTGAGCCACCAGTTGGGCACGCCGTAGTCCGCCACCGGCATGAAGGTCAGGCCGGGCAGGTCGCCCAGCGCGGTGCGGTAGAACCGGGCGGTCCGCCGCCGGGCGGCGATGAGCTCGCCGAGGCGCTGCACCTGGCCGCGGCCCACGGCGGCCAGCAGGTTGCTGAGCCGGTAGTTGTGGCCGACGGCCCGGTGCTCGTAGTGCGCGACCGGCTCGCGGGCCTGGGTGGCCAGATACCGCGCCTGGGTCGCGATCCGGCCGTCGTCGGTGACGAGCATGCCGCCACCACCGGTGGTGATGATCTTGTTGCCGTTGAACGACAGCACCCCGGCCAGCCCGAACGACCCGGCGGCGCGACCCCGGTACGACGCGCCGAGAGCCTCCGCCGCGTCCTCGATCAGGGCGACGCCGTAGCGGTCGCAGGCCACGAGCAGGGGCTCGTAGTCGGCGCACTGGCCGTACATGTCGACGGCGATCACGGCCCGGGGCAGCTGGCCGCGGGCGGCGCGCACGCGCAGCTCCTCGGCGACCAGCCGGGGGTCGACGTTCCAGGTGTCGGCGGTGCTGTCCACGAAGACCGGCCGGGCGCCGAGATACATCACCGCGTTGGCGCTGGCCGCGAAGGTGAACGAGGGGACCAGCACGGTGTCGCCGCGCCGGACGCCGGCCGCCATCAGGGCCAGGTGCAGTGCCGCGGTGCCGCTGCTGAGCGCGACCGCGTGCCGCACCCCGACCAGCTCGGCCACCTGCGCCTCGAACGCGTCCAGGTCGGGGCCGACGGGGGCCACCCAGTTGGAGTCGAAGGCGTCGAGCAGCAGCTTGCGCTCGACGTCACTGACGTCGGGCGGGGACAGGTAGATCCGCGCGTCAGTCATGGACGCGGGTCCGTACGGCCCAGCCCGGCCAGGCCGGGTGCAGGCCCTGGCGCTGGATCCACATCGGGGAGTCGCCCGGGTGCATCGCGTCGCGCAACGTGGTGGCGAAGCTGCGGTAGCCCGCCTCGCGCACGATGCGCAGGTCACGCTTGCCGAAATCGACGGCGGGATTGCCGTACGGTGCGGCGAAGTCGCGCACCTCGACGCCGAGTTCGTCCTCGATCTCCCACTTCGAACCGGCGATCTCCCGGCGCGCGGCGTCGTCACCGGCGTCCGCCAGCCGCGGATGGGTGACGGTGTGCGAGCCGAAGCGGTGCCCGGCCGCGGCCAGGTCCCGGCAGTCCGACCAGGTGAGGTTGCCCGGCTGGCCGACCAGCCCGGAGGTGAGGAAGAAGGTGGCCGGCACATCCAGCTCGGCCAGGATCGGGGCGACCACGTCGCGCCAGCTGAGGTGCCCGTCGTCGAAGGACAGGCAGAACATCGGCCCGTCCAGCGGGCGGCGCCCGGCCAGGACGTCCAGCGCGTCGTCCCAGGAGACCAGCGGGCCGAGCCGGCCGAACGTGCGCAGGTGCCGGCGCAGGTCGCCGGCGTACTCGGCCGGGACGTCGTGGTAGAAGGGGAAGTAGAGCCCGGCGGTGGTCGGCAGCCGCTTGAACATCCCGGCCGGCGCCAGCACCCGGCCCTGGACGCGGGGGCGGGCCCGCAGCTTGCTGCGCAGTCCGAGCTCGTTCAGCCGTCGCTTGACGGTGGTCGGCGATCCCATGTTTCTCCCACCTGCGCTCGTCGACTTCTCCTCGTCCCGTTCACCCTGACAAATGCGGGGCGGGCAGCGTCAGTAGCAATTGTCATAACGAACGTGAGAAGCGTTCACATCAATTCGAGAAGGGTCCGGACGGTCCTTGCGAAATAGCCGGACAGCGAGGCATCCTCCGTCCCAGGGCCTTTTATCGAGCCGCCCGGGGAGAATCATGCTGCGACTGCGACGGGTGGCGCCGACGGCCGGGCTGTGGGCCGACCGGGCGACGTACGACGACCGCCTGATCTTCCACACCGAACAGTGGCTGCGCTTCGTCGCCGAGACCCAGCGCGCCGAGCCGGTCCTGGCCACGGTCACCGACGGCGCGCGTACCGTCGGGCACTTCACCGGGCTGGTCACCAAGCGTTACGGCCTGCGGATACTCGGCAGCCCGATGGCCGGCTGGACCACGTCCTACGTGGGCTTCAACCTCGACCCGGCGGTGCCGCGCCGCGCCGCGCTGGAAGCGCTGATGCCGTTCGCCTTCGGCGAGCTGGGCTGCGCCCACCTGGAGATCCGCGACCGCGGCCTGACCGAACCGGACCTGGAGGGCCTGGGCCTGCGCTGGGCCGCGGCCCCGACCGCGGTGATCGACCTGAGCCCACCGGAGGACACCCTGTTCGCCGCGATGGCCAGCGCCTGCCGGCGCAATATCCGCAAGGCGGCCAAGTCCGGAGTCGTCATCGAAGAAGCGCAGCCGGACGACGAAGCATTCGCCGACGATTTTTACAATCAGCTACGCGACGTATTCGCCAAACAAAATCTGGTACCGACTTATTCGATCGAGCGGGTCCGCGCCCTGATCCGCAATCTCGCCCCGGCCGGCCAGATCCTGCTGCTGCGCGCCCGCGACCCGGAAGGCCGCTGCATCGCCACCGCGGTACTGCCCTGGTACCACCGCACGATGTACTTCTGGGGCGGCGCCAGCTGGCGCGAGGACCAGCACCTGCGCCCGAACGAGGCGCTCATCTGGCATGCGCTGCGCTGGGCCAGGGAGCGCGGGGTCACGGAGTTCGACTTCGTCGGCGGCAACTCCTACAAGGCCAAGTACGGCACCACCGAGGTGCCGGTGCCGTGGGCCCGCCGGTCCCGATCGCCGCTGGTGGCCGGCCTGCGCGATGCGGCCAAGGAGGGGTTCGCGCTCAAGCAGCGAGCGGTGGCCCGCCTGACCCGGGTGAGCCACTGACCCGGCAGCTGTCCATTGGTGCCGCGTGGCAAGGTCGTCGCCATGATCGATGATGTCGCGAAGGACTTCCTGCACGGCCGGCTCAAGGCGGTCCGTGCGGCGCTGGTCTGGAAGCTCGACGCTCTGTCCGAGTACGACGTCCGGCGTCCCCTGACGGCGACGGGAACCAATCTCCTCGGCCTGGTAAAGCATATGGCAACCAGTGAGGCCTGGTATTTCGGTGAGGTTTTCGGTCGTCCGTCTCCGGAGTCATTGGGGCGATGGCAGGACGCCGACGGAAGCGATCTGTGGGCGAGCCCGGACGAGACACGCCAACAGATCATCGACTTCTATCAGCGTGCCTGGTCGCATGCCGACGCGACGATCGGAGAGCGTTCCCTCGACGCACCTGGCCACGTGCCGTGGTGGCCGCGGCCCGACGTCACGCTGTTCGGCGTCATGATCCACGTCCTTCAGGAGACCACCCGGCATGCCGGCCATGCCGACATCCTGCGTGAGCAGCTCGACGGCCGGACCGGGCTGAGAGCTGAGTACGAGGAAGAGATCGACACGGCCGCCCGCGCGACACACCGCGCGAAGATCGAGCGGGCTGCGCAGGCAGCCGCCAGCTAGATTCCTCCCGGGTCCGTGTCGATCTGCCCGCTGCCCGTTCGACATGGGGGTGCGAGGGTCGGAAGCGACCCGCCGGACGAGGAGAGCGCGATGCAGAAGTACATGCTGATCATGCGAGGCACGGACGAGACGAACGCGGCCATGATGGCCCGGATCGACGAGATGATGGCCTCGACCCGGCAGTTCATCGAGGAGATGGTCAAGGCCGGCGTCTACGTCGCCGCCGAGGGGCTGGACGATCCGGGTCAGGGCGCCGTGGTGCACTTCGGTGACGGCGCCCCGGTGGTCACCGACGGGCCGTACGGCGAGACCAGGGAGCTGTTCGGCGGCTACTTCACGGTCGAGGTCGCCTCGCAGCAGGAGGCAGTCGAGTGGGCCAAGCGGGTCCCGGCCGTTCCCGGCTCCAAGATCGAGGTGCGGCGGGTACCCGGGGAGGACGAGGTCCCGGCGGCCAGCGGGGAGTTCGTCAAGCAGGGCGAGAGCAGCGGCCGGGTCTGATGGGCGCCGCCGACGTCGAGGCCGTCTGGCGGAGCGAGTCGGCGCGGATCGTCGCCACGCTCACCCGGTTCACCGGTGATCTCGGGCTGGCCGAGGACGCGGCCCAGGAGGCGGTGACCGAGGCGCTGGTGTCGTGGCCGCGGGCCGCTCCGGCGAATCCGGCCGGCTGGCTGATGGCCACGGCCCGGCGGCGGGCGATCGACGCGATCCGCCGCCGGACCGCCCTCCAGGAGCGGTACGCCCTGCTGGCGGGCGACCCGGCGGCCGGTCCGGCGGTCGACGACGAGATCGACCCGGACCGGATCGACGACGACGTCCTGGCCCTGATGTTCATCAGCTGCCATCCGGTGCTCTCTCCCGAGGCCCGGGTGGCGCTGACCCTGCGGGTGGTCGGCGGCCTCTCCAGCGAGGAGATCGCCCGCGCGTTCCTGGTGCCGGTGCCCACCGTGCAGGCCCGCATCACCCGGGGCAAGAAGGCGATCGCGGCGGCCGGGGTGCCGTTCGAGCTGCCCGCGCCCGGTGAGCGGCGGGAGCGGCTGGGCGGTGTGCTCAGCGTCCTCTACGTGATCTTCACCGAGGGGTCGACGGCCACGTCTGGTGATCGGCTGCTGCGCCCGGATCTCGCGTACGAGGCGATCAGGCTGACCCGCATGCTGGCCGCACTGGTGCCGGACGAGCCGGAGGTGCACGGCCTGCTCGCGTTGTGCGAGCTGACGGCCGCGCGCTTCCTGGCGCGGACCGGGCCGGACGGTGCGCCGGTCCTGCTGGAGGACCAGGACCGGACGCTGTGGGATCTCGCGGCGATCCGGCGCGGGCTGGGCGCGCTGGCCCGGGCCGCTGCCGGCGGCCTCGGGCCCTACGGCCTGCAGGCCGCGATCGCGGCCTCGCACGCGTCGGCGCCCTCGGTCGAGGAGACCGATTGGGCGCAGATCGTGGTGCTCTACGAGGCGCTGGGCCGGGTGGCGCCCTCGCCGGTGGTCGAGCTCAACCGGGCGGTCGCCGTGGCCATGGCCTCCGGCCCGGCGCCGGCCCTGCTCCTGGTGGACGATCTGGTCGCCCTGGACCGGCTTCCCGGGTCGCATCTGGTCCCGACCGTACGCGGGGAGCTGCTGGCCCGCCTCGGCCGGCTGCCGGAGGCCCGCGCCGAGCTGGAACGGGCGGCCCGGCTGTGCGCGAACCAGCGCGAACGCTCGGTGCTGCTGCGCAAGGCGGCCGCGCTGGAGGCGTGAGCGACGTGCGCTTGGGTGTTCCCCTTACTGTGGCCGGCGTGGAAGCTTGCTGCCCGGCGGAGGGACGCCCGTGGTCGACGGCATTCTGATCCTGCTCATGCTGGGCTTCGCCATCGGTGGTTACCGGCAGGGTTTTGTCATCGGGGCGCTCTCCTTCGGCGGTTTCTTCAGCGGTCTGCTCATCGGGCTGCAGCTCGGCCCGCTGATCGCCGACCAGTTCGCCGACGGTGCGGTGCGGCTGGTCGTCGCGCTCGTCACGATGCTCGCGCTGGCGGTGCTCGGGCAGACCCTCGCGAGCTGGCTCGGCACCCGGGTCCGGGCGGCGATCGTGCACCCGTCGGTGCAACGCCTCGACGACGCCGGCGGGGCGGCTGTCTCGCTGGTCGCGGTGCTCGTCGTCGCGTGGCTGCTCGCCGTACCCCTGGGGTCGACGCCTTTCCCGGAGCTCAACAAGCAGGTTCGCAGCAGCGCGGTGCTGCAGGGGATGGACAGTCTGCTGCCGCGGCAGCCGCAGGCGCTGTCCGCCGCGTTGCGCGAGTCGCTGGACAGCGACGGTTTCCCGGACGTCTTCGCCGGCCTGACCGGCACCGCCGCCCGGCAGGTGCCGGCGCCGGATCCGCGGCTGGCCAAGGCCCGGGTCGTCGGCGACGCCCGCCGGTCGGTGCTCAAGGTGGTGGGTTCGGCCTGCGAGCAGCGCATCGAGGGCACCGGATTCGTGTACGCGGCCGAGCGCGTCATGACCAACGCGCACGTGGTGGCCGGCACCAGCACCGTGCAGGTGGAGACGACTGACGGCCCCCGCGACGGCACGGTGGTGGTGTTCGACCCCGAACGCGACCTGGCGGTGATCCACGTGCCCGGCCTGCGCGCGCCGGTGCTGCCGTTCGGGCGCGAGCCGGCGCGCACGGGGGTGGACGCGATCGTGGTGGGTTATCCGCTGAACGGGCCGTACAACGCGCAGGCCGCCCGGGTGCGCGAGTCCGGCGACATCACCGGCCCGGCGATCGACGACTCGGCCGACGTGACCCGGCAGGTCTACACGATCCGGGCCCTGGTGCGCCGCGGCAACTCCGGCGGCCCGCTGCTCGCCCCGAACGGTGACGTGCTCGGCGTGATCTTCGCGGTGGCCCGGGAGGACCGCAATGTCGGCTTCGCGCTGACCGCGGCGGAGGCGGCCGGCCCGGCGAAGCTCGGCGCGGAGCGTACCCGCGGCGTCGGAACCGGCGCCTGCGGCTGAGCGCCGGTCAACCCGTCGGCCAGCGGTGCAGCACGCCGTCGCGTACGGCGCCGAGCTGGCCGGCGCCGCGGTGGTGGCAGGTGGGCACGAAGCCGGGGCGGTGCCCGGTCACCGATCCCAGATCTCCAGGTGTGCAGCCCCGGCGTCAGGGGCAGGCCCGAGTACGACTCGTAGGCCGGCTCGGCGATCAGCACGCTCCTCGATCGCCGGTTGCCCGCGCCAGCCGGTGAAACTGCCGTCCTTGGCCTCCTCGTTCAGGTGCCCGACGCACCCCTCGCAGACCGGCCGGATGGGACAACACCGTTCGCGCCGGGACTATGCGCGTGATCGCCGCCGACCACCTCGAGTTTGCCGACCGCTACGGACACTGCCTACGTTTCCGTCTCCGGCCCGGGGCGACAGCCCCCACCGGATCTGCGCCTAGCAGAACTCCGTCCACAGGTACTTCTTGGAGGTGGGGAACCGCCAGCCACCGCGCGTGCCGGAGGCGACGGTGAAGCACCGGAAGCCGAGCTGTGCACCGAAGCTGATGACCCGGAAGCTGCGGTCCTCGGGGCAGTTGTTGTCGATCCACACGGTCTGTGTCACCCACCCCTTGGTCGGCGTGACGACCGCGCATCCGCCGAGCGTCACCGGGGCCGCGACGGCAGCGCCCGCCGTTCCGAGAACGAGGCCGGCCACGGCCGTGACACTGACGGCGATCCGACCCGACAAGCGAGATGCATTCAAGGCCTGCTCCTGGGGGGTTGAGGGCTGGACTGCTGACCGCAAGCCAAGCACTCTTCCCCGCAAATGTCCCGATAGGTCACCCAGGTGAGTGCACCGCCCGATGGCCCGGCGCGGTGGCATCATCGGCCGATGACGAGCGTGCACATCCGGGTCGCCGGACCGGGAGAACACCTCGACGAGGCGGCCACGATCTGGGCGGAGGCCACGGCGGCGCGCGACGGTGACGCGGAGATCGCGCCGTTGAGCGTGGCCCGGCCGATCATTCAGCAGGTCATCGAGAGCTCGCCCCGGTCACTGTTGCTGGTCGCGGTCGACCCGGCCGATCAGGTCGTCGCTTTCGCCGCGGTCGCACCGATGGCCGAGCACGTCTGGACGGCCGAAATCCGCTATTTGGGTGTGCGGCCTCGCCACTGGGGCGGCGGCGTTGCCCGGCAGCTGATGCAGGATCTGCCGGGCCTGCTCGCCGCGGCCGGATTCACCCGCGGTGAGCTCGACGTCTACCTCGACAACCCGCGGGCGATCAAGCTCTACGAGGGCCACGGCTGGCGCCCGTACGGCGACCCCTCACCGCACCCGCGCAGCGGCCGTCTGGAACAGCGCTACCGGCTCGACCTCTGAGCCGGTCACTGCCCGTCGCCGGGGCGGCGGCCCGGTGGCTGGTCCGGGGTGGGCAGGGCCGTCACCCGTCTGCGCAGGGACACGGTCTGCGGCCGGTCGTTCGCCACCTCCAGGCCGGTTCCGGCGTGCACGAGTGTCAGCGCGCGCGGATCCTCGTCGTGCAGCGCGTAGGTGGCCTGCGTCGAGGTCACGGTGACCCGCAGACTGCGGCCCTGCCAGCGGACCGCGAAGCTGAGCCGGTTGATGCCCGCCGGCAGTGCCGGGTCGAAGGAGAGCACGCCGCCGTGGTCGCGCAGGCCGCCGAAGCCGCCCACGATCGCGGTCCAGGCGCTGGCCAGCGAGGCCATGTGCAGGCCGTCGCGGCTGTTGTGGTGCAGGTCGAGCAGGTCCACCGTGGCGGCCTCGCGGGCGTAGCGGTGGGCCAGTTCCAGGTGGCCGACCTCGGCGGTCAGCACGGCCTGGGTGCCCGCCGACAGCGACGAGTCGCGGACGGTACGGCGTTCGTAGTAGTCCATGTTGCGGGCCTTCTGTGCGGGCGTGAACGCGTCGCCGCACCAGTGCATCGCCAGGACCAGGTCGGCCTGCTTGACCACCTGGCGGCGGTAGAGCTCGAAGTACGGCGCGCTCAGCAGCAGCGGGTACTGCGCGGGGTCGTCGGGGAAGGCCCACTCCGGGTGGCCGGTGAAGCCCGCCGACTGCTCGTGCACCTCCAGTTCGGTGTCGTAGGGCAGGTGGACCGCGGCTGCCGCCGTACGCCAGGACAGCGCCTCCTGGTCGGTGACGCCGAGCCGGTCCGCCAGGTCGGGGTGCCGGGCGACGGCGTCAGCGGCGCCGCGCAGGTTCCGGGCCGCCATCAGGTTGGTGAAGATGTTGTCGTCGGCCAGGGCGCTGTACTCGTCCGGTCCGGTGACGCCGGGCAGGTGCCAGACGCCGCGCCGGTCGAAGTGGCCGAGGGAGTCCCACAGCCGGGCGGTCTCGACCAGCAGTTCCACGCCGCACTCGCGGTCCAGCGTGTCGTCACCGGTGATCATGCGGTAGCGCAGGACCGCGTCGGCGATGTCGGCGTTGACGTGGAAAGCAGCCGTGCCCGCCGGCCAGTAGCCCGAGCACTCCTGGCCCCGGATCGTGCGCCACGGGAACGCCGCCCCGCGCAGCCCGAGCGCCTGCGCGCGTTCCCGGGCCAGCCAGAGCGTCGAGTGCCGCCAGCGCAACGCGTCGGCTGCGGCCTGCGGCTGGGTGTAGGTGAGCACCGGCAGGACAAAGCCCTCGGTGTCCCAGAACGTGTGGCCGTCGTACCCGGGACCGGTGAGGCCCTTGGCCGGGATGGCCCGCCGTTCCGCCCGGGCGCCGGACTGCAGCACGTGGAAGAGTCCGAAGCGGATCGCCTGCTGCAGCTGCGCGTCGCCGTCGATGACGACGTCGGCGTTGTCCCAGAACTCGCGCAGATATTCCTGCTGCTCGCGCAGCAGCCCGGCGAAGCCGGTGTGGCGGGCGCCGATCAGGGCGGCCGCGACCTGGTCGCGCAGCGACGGCACCGAGCGGATGCTGGACCAGCCGTACGCCATGGTCTTGACGACCGTGAGGGTCGCGCCCGGCTGCAGCACACCGGTGACATTGGTACGCGCCCAGCACGGCTCCCCGTCCGACTCGACGACGACCCCCTCGCCGCCGGTGACGACGTGTTCCATGCCCGCGGCCATGAGTTGCCTGCTCACCCGGGTCCGGTGCACGAGCAGGGCGCCGTGCGGGCCCACGACGTGCTCGACGGCTTCCAGCGGGTTCTCCAGCGCGGCGGCCACCCGCGGATCCGCCGAGGTGGTCGACTGCTCCTCGTTGGTGATCAGCTCGGACTGCACGATCACCCGTACGGCGGCGTCGACCGCCTCGACCTGGTACTCGATCGCGGCGACGGCACGCTGGGTGAACGACACCAGCCGGCGCGAGCGGACCCGGACCCGCTTGCCCGCCGGTGACGTCCAGTCCGCCTCGCGGGTGAGCACACCGTTGCGCAGGTCCAACCGGCGCTCGTGGTGGTGCAGGGTGCCGTAGCGGACGTCGAACGGCGCATCGTCGACCAGCAGCCGGATGATCTTCCCGTCGGTCACGTTGACCACGGTCTGGCCCGACTCCGGATAGCCGTAGCCACCCTCGGCGTACGGCAGCGGACGGCGTTCGTAGAACGAGTTGAGGTAGGTGCCGGCGATCCCGTGCGGCTCGCCCTCGTCGAGGTTGCCGCGCAGCCCGATGTGGCCGTTCGACAACGCCAGCACACTCTCCGACTGCGCCAGCCGGTCCAGGTCGAGGGCGGTCTCGCGGACGCACCACGGCTCGACGGGGAACGGCGGTTGCCCGGTCATCGCACTGCCAGGTACGTCGTCATGGTCTTGACCTTTCCACTCCGGCCGGGATGTTCGCGCCCGTGGAAGACCCTGGTGCGTCCCCGGTGCCGCCGTACCCGTGCGTGCGCCAGGGTGTTGACCGGTTCCGCCGGGCCCGCCCGGGCGCGATTGTGGAGGCAGTCCTGTCGTGAGAGGAGCTGCCATGGTGCGGAGTGCGGGAATGAAAGGGCTCACGGCGCTCGACAGCGCCACCGCGTGGCTCAATACGCCGCCACTGACGGCCACGGACCTGCGCGGGAAGGTTGTGGTGGTCAACTTCTGGACGTACACGTGCATCAACTGGATCCGTACGCTGCCGCACGTGCGGGCGTGGGCGGACCGCTATCGCGACCACGGACTCGTCCTGCTCGGCGTGCACTCGCCGGAGTTCGGCTTCGAGCACGACCTCGGCAACGTCCGGCGGGCCGTGGCCGGGATGCGCGTCGGCCACCCGGTCGCCGTCGACAACGACTTCCGGATCTGGCGGGCCTTCGACAACCACTACTGGCCGGCGTTGTACGTCATCGACGCCCGGGGCGAGCTGCGCCACACCCATTTCGGCGAGAACGACTACCAGCAGTCCGAGATGGTGATCCAGGACCTGCTGACCGAGTCGGGACGGCAGATCCCACCTCGCGGCCCGGGCGCGGTGGCCGCCGCCGGGCTGGAGCTGGCCGCCGACTGGGACAACCTGGCCTCTCCGGAGACGTACCTGGGCTACGAACGCGCGGAGAACTTCGCCTCACCCGGCGGCGCGGTCGCCGACGTCCCGCACAGCTACGTGGCGCCGGCCCGGTGGGCCGTGAACGACTGGGCGCTGACGGGGGACTGGACCGTCGGCCCGGGCGAGGCCCGGCTGAACGCGCCCGGCGGCTCGATCGTCTTCCGCTTCCACGCCCGCGATGTGCACCTGGTGCTGAGCTCGCAGCCACAGGGCGAGCCGGTGCGGTTCCGTGTCTCGCTCGACGGGCAGCCCCCGGGCGCGGCGGCCGGACTCGACGTGGATGCCGAGGGCCGCGGGACGCTCACCGAGCCGCGGCTGTACCAGCTCGTGCGCCGGCCGGGCCCGGTCACGGACGGCACCTTCGAGATCACCTTCCTTGATCCCGGCGCCCTGGCCCACGTGTTCACCTTCGGATGAGGGGCGCTAGCTTCCCGGGTAGCCCAGGCTGCTGTCGGTGCCCCAACCGACACCGCCGGGTGGCTGCTTCCAGGTGCGGCCGCGACGACCGCCGAGCGCGGCCGCGAGGTGCGGCCACCGTTTCCGGGCCGCCTGACGGCTGATGCCCACCGCCTCTCCCAGCTCGGGGTAGCCCGCGCCGTACGACGCGGCGTCGGCGGCGCTGGTGGAGATCAAATCGGCGAGCAGGGTGCGCATGTGCTCGCCCGCCGTCATCCGCGTGAGCTGCGAGCGTCGCCGCGCTTCCGGGTCCGGCTCCGATGAGCCACTGGTCGGGTCATCGTCGAGCTGTCGTGTCCAGCGCCGGACGAGTTCATTCAGTTCGGCCCGCAGCTGGTCCTGCTGGGTGGGGCTCATGGTGTCCATGCCTGACCTCCCTTGGCGCCAGCCTGTGCTCGACAACCAAGGTTGTCAAGAGCTTGCGAGGTCGGCCATTTGCGGCGCCGCGCACCAGTAGGACAGCGCATCGGACAGCCTGTCCGATGCGGTGTGGCCATTTCTTTTCCCGGTGGTCCACACTTGCCGGGTGCCGAATTCGGAGAGCAAGTCATTGGCCGAATCGGCCTCGACCTGGATGCAGGTGGTGTTCGGCGGATTGGGAGTGGCGATCGCGCTGGTCGCGTTGGTGATCGCGTATTTCGCCTGGGTGCAGCCGCATTCCCCGGCCGCCGGCGACAACAAGGCCGAGCCGGCACCGCCGGCGCCGGTGGCCAAGGCCGCCACGCCCGGGACGGCCGGACCCACCTCCGCGGGCGCCGTGGTGCCGCTGGTACGGCTCACCCCCACCGTCGGTGCCGGCAACGTCCGCCCGGCCGGCGATGACCTGGTGATCCACTGTGCTACCGGGCAGACCAGCGACCGTCAGAGGGTCGTCGAGTACGACCTGCTCGGCCGGTACACGGCGCTGAAGGCCGAGCTGCGGGTGTCCCGGGCACGCGACGGTGACACGCCGCTGCAGCTCAAGGTCTTCACCGATGACGCGATCGCCGCCAACCAGGTCGTCACCAAAGGGAAAAGCGCCCCGATGCGTATCCCGCTCGACGGCAAGCAGAAGATGCGGGTCCAGTTGACCTGTCAGTTCCCGGACGGCGAGATCAAACTCGACAATCCCGCACTCGATCATTCCTGATCGGGTTTCACCCGTTCGGGGATTGGTGATTGACGCCGGTTGCCCGTAACGTTCGTGCCTTCAGAAATGCCATTCAATCGGGGAGCGGCTTTGGCGGCGAATCCGCAGGCTCCAGTTCCGGCGCGGCCGAGCTCGCCGGCCGGCCCGGCACCGCACAGCGGACCGCCTTTCGAGGGGAACGCCGGGCCGCAGAGCGCCCAGTCGCCGCCCGGCGCGACCTACGGCCAGGCGCCGCAGTCCGGCGCGCCCTACGGCCAGCCGCCGCCATCCGGCACCCCCTTCGGCCAGCTGCCGCCATCTGGCACGCCGACCCAAGCCATGCCCACCCAGGCCATGCCCACCCAGGCCATGCCCACTCAGGCCATGCCCACTCAGGCCATGCCCACTCAGGCCATGCCCACTCAGGCCATGTCGACTCAAGCCACGCCCAGCCCGGCCATGCCGTCTGGGCGGCCGAATCGGCCGCTGTCATTCGGGCCGCCTGCTTCGTCTATGTCGGCGGGGTCCCCCAATCAACCGTCGATGTCGGCGGGGTCATCCCATCAACCGATGTCGGCGGGTTCGCCGACTCAGCCGGTGCAGGCTGGTCCGTCGGCCTCGCCTGGGCCGGCCATGTCAGGCGCTGCGGGCGCTCCGCCGGCCGCGGCGGGGTCGCGGAGTCGCAGCGGTCTGCAGGTGGCCACCCTGGTCGTCGCGGTGCTCGCGCTGGTCGTCGGCCTGGCCGGAGTCGTCATCGCGGCCATCGCGCTCGGCCGCAGCGACAAAGCCACCACGCTGGCGACCAGCGCGAACGAGCGCCCGCTGCCCCCGGCGGCAGCCGAGCCGACGGCGGTTCCCGAACCGACGACGGACCCGACTGATCCGCCCACCGAGACCCCGGAGCCGGGAGCGACTACCTCACCTGGGGACATCAGCCCGACCGCCGAGTTCGCGATCGCGTATCAGGACCAGCACCTGCGCGTGCAGACCGAGCAGTGCGGTCGTGGCTACGGAACCGGAGTCGATTTCGATGAACCGCGCGTGCTCGGTGGCAGCGACGGAGACATGGTTTACGAGCAGTGCAATCCCGGCGCCATCGAGACCAAGCTGCCGCTCGCGGAGATCTCGGGTCAGACCGCTACTCCGGCTGACTGCCTGGAGAACATCAGGACCACTCCGGCGCAGTCGCCGGTCGCCCCCTCGGAGGGATTGAGCATCTGCTTCCTGACCTCGCGCAATGACGCGGCGGCGCAGGGAACGACGCAGAAGCTCGTCATCGTGACCATCGACTCGATCAGCGAGAAAAACAACCACGGCATCCTGAACATCACGCTGAAGGCGTGGAACGTGCCGGAATGAGCCGCTCAGCGGGACGGTTGAGCGTCCGCCAGCTCCGGCTCCAGTCCTTCCTCGACGACCCGTTCCGGCCGTAGCCGCGGGAACGCCGCCGCCGTCACCGCCACCACCGCGATCCCGAGCAGCCAGCCCGCCACCACGTCGCTGGTCCAGTGCACGCCCAGCACGATCCGGCTCAGCCCGGTCAGCACCGTCACCGCGATCGCGGCCCCCCACAGCACCCAGCGTTTCGCGCCGCGGGCGACCGGCAGCAGTACCAGCACGAACACCCCGGCGGTGAGGGCCGCGTTGAGCGCGTGCCCGGACGGGAACGAATACCCGGTGGCGCGGGCGACCGGGTCCAGCAGGTCGGGGCGGTGCCGGCCGACCAGCAGCTTGAGCAGCGCGCCGAGCACGCCGCCGACCGCCATGGTCGTGGCCGCCCACAGTGCGAGTCTTTTCGCGTGGCGCCGGAGCAGCCAGATCACGAGGACCAGCGCCGCCGCCCGCAGCGGCATCGGGTCGAAGATGTTGGTCCACCAGATGTTGGCCTCGGTCCAGTGCGGATGGCCGAGGGCCCAGGTGTGCAGGGAGTCGGTGACCGCCCGGTCGAGGTCGTGCAGGGGTGGCCAGCCGCCGGCGACGAGCGCAGCGATCAGCGCGAACGGCACCAGCCCGAGCAGAGCCAGGGCGGACGCCGTCGTGAGCCGCATGCCGAGCTTCATCTTCCCTCTCTACCCCAGAAGCGCTTCCTGAACCCATACACATATGTGGACGCGTTTCCTGTACGTAGACACGGTGTTATGCTCCGCCTCCCATAGGCATCGAGCCACGACGATTGCCCGAGGAGTACCCCGTGCTGTTCTCATCCGTTGCCTGGCTGGCCACCGCCGTCCTGGCGCTGTCACCCACGCCCACCACCGTCGCCCCCGATCCGTTCACCGTCACGGTCGACACCCGGCATCCGGCCGGGCGGCTGCCCGCCGACTTCGTCGGGCTCTCCTTCGAGATGCGCGAGCTCGGCATCGGCAACCTCGACCCCGCCCAGGGCAACACCGCCGCGCTGCTGCGCACGCTGGGGCCCAGCAACCTGCGGATCGCCGGCAACACCCTCGACCGTGACACCCTCTGGGTGCCGCAGGGAGAGCAGGCTCCCGATCCGCTGCCCGAGTGGGTGCGGGACGTCGTGCGACCGGCCGACATCCGGCGGCTGGACGCGCTGCTGCGCACCACCGGCTGGCAGACCGAGGTCGGCATCAACGTCGGCCGCTGGGACGCCGAGCTCGGCGCCGACCAGGCTGCGGCGATGACCGCGATCCTCGGTCGCCGGCTGGTCGCCGTCGAGTGCGGCAACGAGCCGGACCAGTGGGCGGGCAAGGGGCTGCGCCCGGCCGGGTACGCGTACCCCGACTATCACGCCGACTGGCTGGCCTGCGCCGACGCCGTCGGGCACCACCGCATCGCCGGACCCGACACCGCGGGCACCTCCTCGGACTGGGCGGCCTCGCTGGCCCGCGACGAGCACGAGCGGATGGCCATGCTGACCGTGCACCAGTACAGCTCCGGCCCGGACGCCACCATCGCGACCCTGCTGGCCCCGCAGACGGTGACCGATCAGCTCAGGTCGGTGGCCAAGAACCTCGCCGCCGCGCAGGCCGCCGGGCTGCCGATGCGTATCGACGAGGCCAACTCCGCCTACAGCGGCGGCGTCGACGGGGTCAGCAACAAGTACGCCTCGGCGCTGTGGGGGCTGGACTACAGCATGCAGATGGCCCAGGCCGGGCTGGCCGGGGTCAACATCCACGGCGGGCTCGGCGTCTGCAACGAGCCCATCTGGAACGGCAAGTGGCAGCGCTACACGCCGATCTGCGCGGCGGACAAGGCCGACGAGGCGGCCCAGATCTACCGGGCCATGCCGATCTACTACGGGCTGTGGATGGCCCGGCAGATGGGTCCCGGCCAATTCCTGCCGGTCACGGTCTCGGCGGGGCGCAACATCACCGCGTACGCCGTCCGCGGCGACGACTGCAAGCTGCGGATCGCGGTGGTGCAGAAGGACGACACCTCGGCGGCGCCGGTCACCGTGACCCTGAACGTGGGTGGGCGCGACCGGCGCGGCCAGGTGCTGCGGATGACCGGGGAGAGCCTCGGCGCCGAACCGACGGTGGTGCAGGGCGCCACCGTCGACCGTTCCGGGCACCTGCGGCCGGGGCGTCCCGACGTCACCCGGGTCCACGGCGGCTCCTTGTCCCTCGACGTTGCCGCCGGCAGCGCCGCTGTCGTCACCCTCGACCGCTGAACGGGGCTGTCATGCGTACCGTCATAGCTTTTCTTTCCGTGTTGGCCGTGGCGACACCCGCGCAAGCGGTCCCGCCGCGGCCGGACCTGATGACCCCGGCCACGGCGGTCGCTGCCCGCAGCGACCGCCGGCCAGTCGCCGGAGGCGTCCACGACGCCGCCGTGGGCCGCACCTTCATCTCCTGGGCCGGGCAGTACGAGGACAATTACGTGCAGTCCTACGAGCACCGCACCGGCATCTGGAGCGCTCCGGTACGGGTGGCCGGCGGCGACAACGACTCACACAATTACCCGACCATGATCCAGGCCGCCGACGGTCACCTGCTGGTCTTCCGCGGCCTGCACAACCGTGAGCTGTGGGTGGCCCGCTCGCCGCGACCGCACTCGATCGAGGGCACCTGGACCGATGTGAACATCGCGGAAGGGCTCGGAGCGACGTACCCGATGCCGTTCCGCACCACCGACGGCACCATCTTCGTCTTCTTCCGCGAGACCGCCGGGGATTTCGACCCGGCCTTCCCGACCGACACCCGGCCGATGAAGTACGTCCGGTCGACCGACGACGGGCGCACCTGGCAGAGCTCGACCACGCTGACCGGGGACCGCTGGGCGATCGCGCCGCTGAACCGGGCCGACAACATGAACGAGATCTACCTCGGCCAGCTGCGCTACGAGCCGGCGACGCTGCTGCACCGTGAGCGGGTCGGCATCGTCTACACGCTCGCCGGCGGTGGTCCCGAGGGTCACCTGCACGACCGCTACCACCGCAACATCTACTACACGGCGTTCGATCCGGGCTCGCTGACGTTCCGCTCGGCCGCCGGGCGGTCGCTGGGCACCTCGATCGACGACACCGACCAGGAGACCCACCTGAAGGTGGTGGAGACGCCGTTGCAGACGGTGAACCCGCGTTCGCCGGACTACATCAATCTGGTCGGCACGACACTCGGGGTGGCGCCGTTCGTGGTGTGGATGCAGCTCGACGCGGCCGGCGTGGTGCATACCCGTACCGGGACGTGGGCCGGGCCCGCCGGCTGGCGCACCCGGGAGGTTGCCACCGGTGTGCGGGTCCGCGACATGGAGCCGGCCGGGCCGGCCGGCTGGCGGATCTACGCGACCCCGGCGGACGGCACGCCCGGCATCGGCGCCTACCGGCTGACCGCCGGCAGCTTCTGGCGGTACGAGACGACGATCGCCACGCCCAGGTCCGTGCAGCGCATCGAGGTGATCGACGGCCACCGTGATCCGGCCTGGATCCTGGCCACCGGGGCCAGCAGCGCGCGCGACGTGGCGGTGGCCGATGGCGATATTTACGTCGCGGGCCGCCCCCGGCCGTGATAGTCCTGGCAACCATGCTGGGTGATCTGGTGCGACTGCGAGCCATGGAACCGTCCGACGCCGAGGCGCTGTGGCGGTGGAACCACGACCCGGAGGTCATGCGCTGGATGCAGGACAGCCACCCGCAGTCGCTGGCCCAGGTGACGCGGTGGCTGGGCGAGGAGCGGGGCCGCAACGAGTACGGCGACCTGCTGCTGGGCGTCGAGGTCCAGGCCGATGACAAGCTCATCGGCCTGGTCCGGCTGCACGGCGCCGAGCCCGAGCTCGGCATCGCCGAGCTCGACATCTACCTGGGCGAGAAGAACTACTGGGGCAAGGGGTACGCGACGGACACGGTCCGCGCGGTGTGCCGCTACGGCTTCGACAAGATGCGCCTGCACAAGATCACCCTGACGGTCGTGACGGAGAACGAGGCGGCCTGGCGCGCGTACCGCAAGGTCGGCTTCGTGCGGGAGGGCCGCCTGCGCGAGGTCTTCCGCCGCGACGGCCGGTGGTACGACCAGTACACGATGGGCCTGCTGGCGGGCGAGCTGACCGACGCCTGACTCCCCGCCCGCTCTCACCTCTGCTGACAGGTCCTCTCGTACGGCACGTCGGTCACGTAGCGCGCCCATTCAGCCCGGGTCAGGCCGCCGTTGACGGCACAGGCGCGCTCGGTCGCGTGCCGGCGGAGATCATTGAGGCCGGCCAGGTCCCACACCCCGGCGGTGCGGCGCAGGCCGCCGGCCAGGCTGTTGCCGTCGGCACTGAACGCCATCGTCGACGTCGAACTGACCTGGCCGTCGAGCTGGACCAGGCGGCGCGGGTGGCTGCGGTCGGTCAGGTCCCACAGCAGCACGGCACCGTCCGGACCGCTGTTGGCCAAGGTGCGCCCATCCGGGCTGAGCGTCACCGCGTGGCCCGAGCCGAAGTCGCCGACGACCTGGGTGAGCTGACGGGGGCGACTTCGATCGGTCGTGTCCCACAGCAGCACCACCCCGTACGAGCCGCCGGCGGCGAACGTCCGTCCGTCGGCGCTCAGCGCCAGGCTGTCCAGGGCGCCGGAGGAATCGCTCAGCAACGCCGCCTTCCGGGGCGAGGCGGGCCTGGTCAGGTCCCACAGCTGGACGTGCACGCCGTTGCCGGCGGCCAGCGTCTTACCGTCGGCGCTGAGTGCCAGCACGTCCAACCCGATCCGGACCCCCTCGAAGCGGGCCAGTCGTCGCGGTGCGCGGCGGTCGGTCGTGTTCCACAGCTCGACCGTTCCGTCGGCGAGGCCCACGGAGAGAAGCCGGCCGTCCCGGCTCAGCGCCGACGCGGCCACCGAGTTCGGCCCCCCGTTCATCGTGACGACGGGGTGACTGACGGAGAGGTCGGCGGTGTCCCACAGCCGTACGGTGTCGGTGCTGCTGGTGATGACGGTGCGTCCGTCGGCGCTGAGCGCGACCGCGTCCAGCGAGTCGAGGTGGCCCTCCAGCCGGCCCAGCAGACGGGGGGCGGCGGGCCGGGACAGGTTCCACACCTGCGCGGTGCCGTCGTAGCTGCCGGTGACGAAGGTCCGTCCGTCGGCACTGAGGGCAACCCCGCTGATCGCGTCGCGGTGGCCGGCGACCTCAGCGACGCGTCGCGGACCGGTGCCGTCGGTCAGATCCCACAACTGCTCGGTGTAGTTGCGGCCCTCCATGGCCAGCGTCTGTCCGTCGGCGCTGACGGCGATCGCGTTCAGCGACCCGGAGTTGTGGGTGAGCTGGGCGCTCTTCACGGGCTTGCCGGGACGCGTCAGGTCCCACCCCAGCACGGCGTGGTTCACGTAGCTGGCCACGAGGGTGTGCCCGTCGGCGCTGAGCGCGATCGCGGTCACCCATCCGGTGCCGTCGGTCAGCTGGGCCACGCGGCGGACGTCAGCGCGGTCGCTGAGATCCCACACCGAGACGGGAAGGTCCTGCTGGCTGACGGCGAGCGTACGCCCGTCCGCGCTGAGCGTCAGGTCGACCGACGAACGCGTGAGCTCGTCCAACGTGTCGAGGCGCTGCGGCTTGCCGCGGTCGCTCAGATCCCACACCACGGTGCCGCTCCACCTGCTGGTCACCAGGGTGCGCCCATCGGCGCTGAGGGCCAGATCCCCCAGCTGCGAGTCGCTCTCGGCGAGGCGGGCCAGGCGGTGCGGCTGACGGCGATCGGTCAGGTCGTACACCAGCGCGGAGCCGTCCGCACTGCCGCTGACCAGGGTGCGCCCGTCGGCGCTGAGCGCGACCGCGGTCACGGCATCGGTGTGCTCGGCGAGCTGGGCCAGGCGGCGGGGGTGACGGCGGTCGCCGAGGTCCCACAGCAGAACTGTCCCATCCTGACTGGCCGTGGCCAGGAGCGTGGCGTCCTTGCTGAGCGCGACGCTCTCCACGAAGTCGGTGTGGTCGGTGAGCTGGGCCAGGCTCCGCGGGGTGCCGCGGTCGGGCAGGTCCCACAGCCGTACGGTGCTGTCGGCGCTCCCGGTCACCAGCAGACGCCGGTCGGCGCTGAACGCCGACGCGATGAGCGATCCGGTGTGGCCGGTGAGGGTCCCCGCGTAACGGGTTCCGACCACCGTGTTGACCAGCCCGGCCTCGGCCGGGTCGCCCGGGTTGAGCTGCTCCGCCGCGAGACCCAGTTGCGTGGCCGTACGCGGATCCTGCTGCCGGACCGAGTCGGCCTGGCTGATCAGACGCTGGCTGATGCCGATCCTCTGCTGGGTCCGGGCCGCCTGTTCCTGCCGTCGCGCCTCGGCGGCAGCCGCCGCCGCCTTGCGCCGCTGCTCGGCGGCGAGGGTTCGCTGGCGTTCGGCCTCGGTCGCGGCGCGGTCGGCCCGGGCCTGCTGCCGATCGGCGGCGTCGCGTTGCCGCCGCGCGTCGGCGGCGGCCTGCGCCGCCTTGCGCTCCTGCTCGGCGGCGAGGGTTCGCTGGCGTTCGGCCTCGGCCGCGGCGCGGTCGGCGCGGGTCTGCTGCTGACGCGCTGCGGCTGCGGCCTGCGCGGCGTTGTCCTCCTGCCGGTCCGCCTCGGCTGCCGCCTCTCCCGCCTTGCCCTGTTCCCGGCGGGCGTCCGCGGTGGCCTGCTGGGCGCGGCGCTGCTCGTCCCCGGCGATCTGCTGCTGACGTTGCGCCTCAGCCGCGTAGACCGTGGCGGAGACGCGATGCTGGTCGGCCAGCTGCTGCTGCCGCGACGCCTCGACCGCCGACGCACTCGCCGTACGGGCGTTGCGTACCGCGAGCGCGCCGGTGACCCCGGCCAGCACGAGGAGCAGGCCCACGACCGCGAGCACGCCGCGGCGCAACCGGATCATCCCGCGGTGCCGGGCGACGTCCTCGCTGTCCAGGTCTTCTTTGCTCACGCCGTGGATGGACGCGGCCAGTTCGGCGACGGCGTCGCGGAACCGGCCGTGGCGCAGGTCGAGTTCGCTCTCCGAGCGGGCCCAGCGCAGGTCCAGGTGCCGCGGCTCCTCCTGG
The DNA here is from genome assembly GCF_055586185.1 of Actinoplanes sp. NPDC051405. NCBI lineage: Bacteria > Bacillati > Actinomycetota > Actinomycetes > Micromonosporales > Micromonosporaceae > Actinoplanes > Actinoplanes sp. NPDC051405. The sequence goes on along the minus strand of NZ_JBVJIR010000001.1, from coordinate 529,506 downwards.
AACACACCGCGCAAAGCGGGCGGTACGGCCGTTGACCGCTCCCAGTCGAAGTCACCTCGGGCGGAGTCCCAGACCCACTCCCCGGAGGTCACGACGGGCAGGAGCCGGTCCACCGGGTGTTCCGCCAGCCAGGCTTCGACCTCCTGGTTCACCCAGCGGGAGTCCGCTGCCTCCGGGCAGGCCAGCAGGACGAAGTACTCGGATCCGGCGAGGGCCTTCTGAATGGACGACCACAGCGCCGGGCTGGTACCGAGGCCGGTCTGGTCGCGGAACACCTCCAGCGCCCGCCGGCGGTGCCACGGCCGCGCCAGCCGTTGCAGACCGCGCTGCAAGGTGGGTGCCAGTGCCCCGTCGGCCGCATGACTGTAGGAGATGAAAGCGTCATAAGGCATGTCGAGGCCCTTCCCCGTAGCAAGGTCGCGCCAGATTGTGCCGCACCACCATGGCGTACGTCGATGGGTTACTTGCTCCACGGCAACTGACGGCACCGTATCGGTCCTTTAGGATCTCCGGCCATCACGGGGAGGAAATTTCACATGTGGCCATTCAAGAAGCGCGGACCGGCGACGGCCGGCCTGACGATCGACCCGACCAACGGTGACCCGCAGGTACGGGCACTCGTGGCGGCCGTGGCGGCCCGCGACAGCGCCACGATCCGGGCCATCCTCGACGGAGCGCCCGATCCCGACACGCACGCCTACCTGATGGAGTCCGCCGCCGAGGTCGACGGCGTGCAGGACTGGATCGGCGGGTGGATCGCCGCCGAGCCGCACTCCACGCTGCCGACGCTGCTCAAGGGCTGCCACGGCGTGTTCTGGGCCTGGGAGGCCCGCGGCGCTGCACGGGCCGAGCACACTCGCGAGGAGCAGTTCCGCGAGTTCCACCGCCGGCTGCGGATCGCCGAGAACGCCCTGGACGAGGTCGTCGACCGGGATCCGGACAACGTGACCGCGTGGACCTGGCTGGTGACCTCGGCCCGGGGGCGGCAGGTCGCCCCCGACGAGGCCGCCGCCCGCTTCGCCGAGGTGGTCAAGCGCCACCCGGCGCACGTCGTCGCGCACGAGCAGCACCTGCAGTACCTGTGCGCCAAGTGGTTCGGCAGCGACGAGCAGATGTTCGCCTTCGCCCGGGAGGCCACCGCGGCCGCCCCGGACGGCAGCCTGGTGCCCGAGGTCCTGGTCGTCGCCCACATCGAGAAGTGGCTGTCGCTGCCGCGCGGGGAGGACGACCAGTACATGCGCAGTGCGCCGGTCCGCGCGGACATGCTGACCGCGGTGCACAAGTCGCTGTTCCATCCGGCGTTCCGGCCCGGCGTGGGCTGGTTCCCGCGGGCCAACTCGTTCGCGATGGGCCTGGCGAAGGCCGGCGAGTCCGCGGCGGCGGCGCGGGTCTTCGACATGATCGGCGACCAGGTGACCGACTGGCCGTGGAGCTACTGCGGCAACGTCGTCAAGGAGTTCGCGGCCGCGCGGGAACGGGCGTACGCGAACCGCGTCCGGTGAACGGATCATGCGGCAGCGCCGTGCCTGTGCGAGGATGTCGCGAACGATCTTGTCCAGTGCGGACATAAGCACCGCTAAAACTGCGCTTGCCACGCGTTATCGGTCCTTGTCGCCCGGGACATCGCGGGATAGACGTTCGTGGCTATGTTCCGGGCATGACATCCGAGAGAGTCCTCAGAGGACTGAGATCCGTCCGCACTCTGGTAGGGACGGTGGCGGCCACGACGGTCGCTGCCGGGATCATCGGCTTCGCGTGGATGGGTTCGGCCGGAGCGGCGCAGCCGGCCGAGCCCGCCGCCCCGGCGGCCCCGGCCGCCCAGCCGGCCGGCGCCGAGCCGGTCAACCCCAAGTCGTTGCAGCCGGCCAACATCAACCCCGAGAAGTCGCCGGTGCTCAACCCACCCGCGGTCAAGAAGGCGAAGCAGCCGTCGAAGGCGGAACTGCTCCATGAGGCGCGGGACCTGGCGGCGGAGGATCCGGGTGCCAGCCTCGTCTGCTTCCACCCGGACGGAACGGTCGCCGGCGTCGCCACGGTCAGCAAGGTCGACAAGAACGCCCCCATCGCGGATCCGAAGGCGATCTGTGACCGCGGCTGGCCCGGGAGCCACTCATGAAAATGTCACCCCGCCGATTCGGCGCCCTGCTCGTTCCCTTCGTCCTGCTCTTCGGCCTGCTGGTGAACCAGTCGCCGGCATCCGCCTCGCACGTCACCGGTAATCACTGGGCGCACGACGGCCTGGCCCACTCGCAGATCTACTTCGTCGACCACACCCCGGCGTTCTGGCCGGTCTCCTCGTCGGTCTACAAGTGGAACGAGGCCCGCGGCGTCGACTCGTACTACAACTGGGCGACCTGTGCCAACACCCGGCTGCATTGTGTGCACGTATACGAGTACCTCAACGACGACGGCAACTACGGGGTGACCTACCGTTCCGTCTCCGGCGGGCACTACACGAGCGCGACCGTCTACCTGAGCCGGGTCCGGGTCACGAACGCCCACCAGGCCCGCAAGACCACCTGTCATGAGCTCGGCCATGTGCTCGGCCTGGAGCACCGGACCGTGTCGAGCAGTTGCCTGCGCTCGGGAAATGCCGTTGATCTCAACATCTCCCGGTATCCCGACACCCACGACTTCGATGCCCTGCACGCCCTGTACAACCACGCCAACTGAGCTCTCGCGGACGTCATGCCGGCGGTCGGGCCTCACGGCCCGGCCGCCGGTGCCGGGTCAGTCGCAGGGCTCGGGATCGCCGGCCAGCGGCCGGAAGGTGGCGTCCACCGTCGGTGTGTCGCTGGTGAAGCGGGCCTCGTCGGCGGCGACGAGCGCCATCGTCCCCGGCACGTAGAGGCCGCCGCCGTAGGTTGTCCGCGGCTCGGGTTGCTCCCGCTCGGCCTGCCACCATCGCCCGCCGAACCTGGCGTACCGGATCCCGCAGTGCACGAACAGGTCGTAGCGATAGGAGCTGCCGACGGCCGGCTCGGCCGGCCCGGTCGCCAGCTCCGTTCCCGGCGGCGCCGGTGGGTTGCTGTCCACTCTGTCCTCCTCGGTGGTGGCAGGGCTCGGCGCGGACGGTCCTGCCACGGCCGGGGCCGGTGGTGTCCCGGCATCCCGCGTCATCAGCACACTCGGTACGGCGATCGCGGCCACCACCAGCACCGCGAGCCCGGCCAGCCCGGCCCGGTCCCGTCGCCGCCGGGCGTGCGCGGCCACGATCGCGTCGCCGGCCGGAGTGACCCGAGGCGGATCGGCCACCATCGCGTGCAGCCCCCGGCGCAGTGCGTTCTCCTCCTGCTCGTTCATCGCCCCTCCACCGCCGTGTCGTGCAGGTCCGCGCTCTGCCGCAGCCGGGCCAGCGCACGGAAGGTCAGGCTCATGACTGTCCCGGGTGGGCACTGCAGGACCCGGGCGGCCTGTTCCACCGACAGGTCGTCGTAGTACCGCAGGACCACCGCCGCCCGCTGCCGCCGGGGGAGATCCGCGAGCGCCCGGGCCAGCGCGTCCGTGGTGGCCACGGTGTCCGCGGTGTCCCGTTCGTCGGCGCGGTCGGGCAGTCGTTCCCGGGGCAGTTCGTGCCGCCAGCGCCGCCGGTGCCAGGTGCAGTACGTGTTGACCATGACGGTCCGGGCGTAGCCGGTGGGGGAGTCCCACCGGTCGGCCTGGGACCAGCGCAGGTAGACCTTGGTCAAGGTGACCTGCAGCAGGTCCTGGCCCAGGTGCCAGTCGCCGGTGAGCAGGCGCGCCGTCCTGAGCAGCGGCAGGTTCGCGGCCTCGGCGAACTCCTGGAACTGCGGGCCGGACGGCTTCACGGGCTTCCCCTCGGCGAGCCGGCGGGTGCCGGGCCCTCACTTGTTCCAGACAACCTCACACCCCGGCCGCATTGCACCCGCAGGCGACGAAGTTTCCTCAGGCCGGGCTGAGGTTGCGAGCGCAGGCGGCCAGCGTTTCGAGGAGTTCCTGCTGTCGTGCGGGGCTCAGGCCCGCGCACATCCTTTTCTCGACGGCCCGCACCGCCGTGCTGGCCGCGAGCAGCTGATCCCGGCCGGCCGGGGTCAGCTCGGCCGGCAGTTCGCGGCCCCGGGCGGCGGTCGCGGGCCGGGTGACCAGCCCCCGCTCCTCGAGGCCGTGCAGCACCACGTTCATCGACTGGCGGGTGACGAAGGTGCCGCGGGCCAGTTCGGCGTTGGACAGGCCGGGCCGCTGGCCGAGCAGTTCCAGGCAGGAGTACTGCGGGACGGTCAGCTGCAGCGGCCGCAGCACCGCGTCCATCGCGGTGCGCAGCGCCACCGCGGCCTCCTTGAGGACGTAGCCGACGGCGTTCTCCACCGGCCCGACCGTTTCCTGTTGCACCATGTCAGCATCCTGACATACGCTGCTGGATGTCAGGACTTTGACATAGCCAGATTCGAGACGCCAGGAGTGCACCATGACGGTCACCGGACCCGACTTCGTCGCCCTGCAGGTGCGTGACCTGCAGCGATCCGCCGCCTTCTACGAGCAGCACCTCGGCCTGCGCCGGATCCCGGCGAGCCCGCCGGGCGCGGTCGTCTTCGCCACCCAGCCCGTGGCCTTCGCGGTGCGCGAGCCGCTGCCCGGCGTTGATCTCGACGCCGGCCGGCCCGGGCTGGGCGTCGCCCTGTGGCTGCACAGCACCGACGCCCAGGCGTTGCACGACACGCTCGACGCCGCCGGCGTGCCGATCGTGACGCCGGCCTTCGACGGGCCCTTCGGCCGCACCTTCACCTTCAGCGACCCCGACGGGTACGCCGTCACGATCCACGACAAGGCGTGAACACCTTCCGGATGCGGGCGCGCGGCCCGTTCTCACTGCGCAGCGCCGCCCGCTTCGTCGCGGGGTTCTCGGCCGGGCAGGGCGGCGGTGACGAGGCGCGGCTCGATCTGGCCTTCCCCGCCGAGCACGGCTGGACCCCCGTCGGGGTCCGGGTCACCGGGGACGGCGCCGAGCCGGTCGCCGAGGTCGTGGCCAACCCGGGCTCGGTGCCGGCCGATCGGATCCGCGGCCAGGTCGAGCGCATCCTGTCGCTGGACGTCGACGGCACCGGCTTCCCGGCGGTGGGCGAGCGGGACCCCGTCGTCGGCGAGCTGCAGGCCCGCTGTCCGGGGCTGCGGCCGGTGCAGTTCCACAGCCCGTACGAGGCCGCGGTGTGGACGATCATCGGGCAGCGCATCCGCCGGAGCCAGGCCGCGGGAATCCGTACCCGGCTCGCGACCCAGCTCGGACAGCAGATCGACTTCGGCGACGGGCAGCTCCCCTCGTTCCCGGCACCCGACCGGCTCGCCGGCCTGCGCGAGTTCCCCGGCCTCACCAGCCGCAAGATCGAGCAGTTGCAGTCCCTCGGCCGGGCCGCCGACGACGGACAGCTCGACGCCGCCACCCTGCGCGCCCTGCCGCCCGAGGAGGCACTGACCCGGCTGCAGACCCTGCCCGGCATCGGGCCGTTCTCCGCCGAACTGATCCTGCTGCGCGGCGCCGGCGACCCCGACGCGTTTCCCCGCAACGAGAAACGGCTGCACCAGGCCATGACCGGCGCCTACCGGCTCGGCGACGACCCCGGCCTCGCGCGGCTCGAGGCCATCGCCGAGCAATGGCGTCCGTACCGGACGTGGGTCGCGCTCTTGCTGCGCGCCTCGCTGGCCGAGCAGAGCAAGGGCGATCAGGTACGGCTCAGCCGATGATCACCGTCTGCAGCTCGGTGAACGCCTCCATCGGGTGCGCGCCGCCGACCCGCCCGAGCCCACTGTCGGAGCCGGAACGCCCACCGAAGGGCAGGTGGCTCTCCCAGTAGTTGGTGGACTCGTTGATGTTGACCCAGCCGGTGCGCACCGCGTCGGCGAAGGCGAGCCCGGTGCTCAGGTCGGCGGTGTAGACGGCGGCCAGCAGCCCGTACCGGGAGGCGTTGGTCAGCTCGATCGCCTCCTCGAGGCCCGAGACGGCGACGATCGGGGCGATCGGGCCGAAGGTCTCCTCGGTGGCCGCCGCGGCGTCGGCCGGTACGTCGGTGAGGACGGTGGCCGGCCAGTACAGGTCGGTGGCGAAGCCGGTGGCGCGGGCGCCGCCGGTCAGCGCCGAGGCCCCGCGGCGCAGGGCGTCGGCGACGTGCTCGTCCATCTTGGCCGCTACACCGGCGTTGTTGAGCGGGCCCATCGTGGTGGCGTCGTCGAGCGGATCGCCCAGCCGGATGCGGTCGGTGACCGCGCGGGCGAGCCGTTCGGCGAAGTCGTCGCGCACCGCGTGGTGCACCAGCAGCCGCTCGCCGGCGGTGCAGCTCTGCCCGGCGCACAGGAAGCAGGCCTGCAGGGCGCCCTCGACGGCCCGGTCCAGGTCGGCGTCGGCCAGCACCACGAGCGGGCCGTTGCCGCCCATCTCCAGCAGCGTCGCCTTGCCCGCCGCCGCGCTCGCGACCGACCGGCCGGTGGCCGTGGAGCCGATGAAGGCGACCGCGTCCGTACCGGGGTGGCGCGCGATCTCGTCACCCACCACCGGCCCGGGGCCGGTCACCAGGTTGAGCACGCCGGGCGGCAGGTCGGCCTCGGCAACACATTCGGCCAGCGCGACAGCCGAGATCGCCGTCGACGGCGCGGGCGTCCAGACCACGGTGTTGCCACTGGCCAGCGCGGGCGCGATCAGCTCGGCGGGCATCGTGTACGGCCAGTTCCACGGCGTGATCACCCCGACCACCCCGCGCGGGCGCCGGACCAGCAGCGCCCGTTTGCCGGTACTCGCCGAGTTCGGCAGCAGCCCGCCCAGCCGCTTGCCGTCCTCCGCGGCCATCCGCCAGTACGTGACCAGCTCGTCGACCTCGTCATAGGCCTCGGCGCGCAGCGGCTTGCCCTGGTCCAGGGTCAGCGTGCGGGCCAGGTCGTCGCGCCGGGACTCGATGACGTCCGCGACCCGGTGCAGCAGGGCGGCACGCTCGAAGGCGGACAGCCGCGCCCAGCCACCGGTGGCCCGGCGGGCGGCGGCGATGGCGGCGCGGGCGTCCTGGCGGTCACCGTCGGGCACGGTGCCGAGCTGCTCACCGGTCGCCGGGCTGGTCGCGACGGTGGTGGCGCCGGACAGCGCGGAGATCCAGGCGCCGTCGACGAACATCTGATGGTGCATGACTCTCCCAGCCGGCCGGACGATGAGGCGAGCCCACCCTAGTCGGCGAGCGCGGCGGCAGTGGGAGTCGCTCACCCGGCTTGAGTCGTACCGACGCCTGCACCGCTCGACGGCGCGGTACGGTCGCGGGCCGGTGATCGTGTTTTTGGCGTCCGTCGCAGTTCCGCATTCTGGCTGAGACTGATGTGGGTTTCTGCTTGTCTCGTACTCGAGATTAGTAGACCTAGTGGAGCCCGCTCGCGTACCTCTCGTTTGATCTTGTCGCACAATTCGGTCGCCTTGGCCGTCGGGTTCTCGGCTTCGTGATCCGCTCGCGCGGAGCCGTCGATCAAGCCCGCCTCGCTTCACGGGTGTAATGCCTGATTGTGGTCGGCCGCGACTACACGCAGATCTGGCCGCTCGGCAGGATTCCAGTGCCGCGCGAGACCTCCACCGTCACCGAAGTGTTGGCTCTCAGCCGAAGAACCGCCACGCGGAACCAATACCCCGACGGATCTCGGACGGCCAGCGACTGACCGGTGCTAGGGTCGCCACTGCATTCGCCGTCCGACGTTGCGAGATTCAGGTCCACGAAGCTGTCGTATACGGTCGAGACGCCGACTCGCAATGCCCCGCCGAAGAATGTCTTCGATTGAGCCTGCTTGATCTCACCCGTTGCCGTGTCAACCACAGCCTGCGAGGCATCGGTAGGAGGCGGCGCCGCCGACTCGACGCTGGGGGCGACTCCGACGATGCCGGGCACGGTGGGCGTAGATGACACAGTCACTGTGACCGACGGTGTGACCGTGTGGGTCACGGTGACTGTGGGCGAAGGTCTTGCATTGCGCACCGGGTCTCCCGCGGCAACGGTTTGACTCAGTACCAAGCACACGACGGTGCCGAGCCAACACAGTGGCGCTGCCCACCGCCTCGCAGGGCGTTCATGTCGAAAGACCCACAGGCCGCCAAGGCCAAAGGCTATGGCGAAGATGGCTAGGACGGCGCGTAGGGGCTCCAGCTGATTCCATGTGAGTACCGCAGCGATGAAGCCAAAGACCCAAGCGGTGTAGTCGGGATTGTTCGATGGTGCCGACGGCTGAATTATGTGGACATTATCGAGAACCGTGGTACCCGCGTCGCCCGACGTAGGCTCTCCGCTCGCCTCAGGCGAGCCGGCATTCCGGAGCTTCGACTGAGTGCCTGCTCTTCGCTTGCGCCTCGGTTGGCCGGCACTCGTCACAAAACAAGTCTACCTGTGTCCGTCTTCTTCTCGGCCTTCTCCCCGTTCAGATACGTCGCAAGACGGCCGGCGCCTGCGTCGATGCGCTCCGCAACCGTCTGCTTGCGCGGTCCGGCATCACACCGATGGCCGGCATAGTCAGATCCATGCCGAACCGTAAGGGCATGGTGACCCGCTCCTGTGCCTCAGCGGCGCCGTCCACGAACATCTGATGGTGCATGACTCTCTCAGCCGGCCGGACGAGGCGAGCCCACCCTAGTCGGCGGGCGTGTCGTCGGCGGACGTCGTGTTGGCGACATCACCGTGCGTGAACTCGCGGTACGGTCGCCGGACCCCACCCACGCGCGCATCGGAGTCGCCATGACCGCCACCAGCACCCCGGCCGACCTCGCCGGCGCCGTCCGCGTCCTGCGCCCGCTGCTCGCCGAGCGCCTGTTGCTGACCCAGGACGCCGGGTTCCCGGCCGCCCGCCAGGTCTGGAACGCCGCGGTGACCCACCAGCCGGCCGCGATCGCCCGCTGCACCACGGTGGCCGAGATCAGCGCGGCAGTGCGTGTCGCCCGGGACGCCGGCATGCCGCTGTCGGTGCGAGCCGGCGGACACGACTGGGCGGGGCGGGCCCTGCGCGACGGCGGCCTGGTCATCGACCTCACCGCCATGCGCGAGGTCACCGTGGACGCGCCGGCCCGTACCGCCACGGCCCAGGGCGGCGCGATCACCGCTGATCTGGTGGCCGCGTCCACCCCGTACGGGCTGGCCACCGCGACCGGCGTGGTCCGCGCGGTGGGCCTGACCGGTCTGACCACCGTCGGCGGCTACGGCCCGCTGATCGGCCGGTACGGCCTGACCCTGGACAACCTGCTGGGCGCGACGGTGGTGCTGGCCGACGGCACGACGGTCGTGGCGGGCCCGGACGACGACCCCGAACTGTGGTGGGCCCTGCGCGGCGGAGGCGGCAACTTCGGCGTCGTGACGGAGCTGCGCTACCGGCTGCACGAGGTGCCGTCGATCCTCACCGGCATGCTGATGTTCCCGTTCGAGCAGGCGGCCGCGGTCCTGTCCGGCCACGCCGAGATCATGGCCGACGCCCCGGACGAACTGAGCGTCATGACCGGCTTCCTGCCCGGTCCCGAGGGCCGTCCGCTGGCGTTCCTGTGCCCGTTCTGGTGCGGCGACCTCGCGGCGGGGGAGCAGGCGATCGCCCGCCTGCGTTCGCTGGGCCGCCCGATCGTGGACCAGATCGCCCCGATGCCGTACGAGGCGGCGCTGAGCATGTTCGACCGCAGCATGGTCGACGGCAACCACTACCTGCTGCGGACCCGCTGGCTGCCCGACGTGCCGGCCCCGGCGGTGGACGCCCTCATCACCGCGGCGAGCGAGATCAGTTCGCCGTTCTCGGCCCTGATCCTGAACCGCTTCCACGGCGCCGCGTCGAGAGTGGAACCGTCGGCGACGGCCTTCGCCCAGCGCACGCCGCACACCGTGCTGGAGGTGATCGCCGCCTGGCAGCCCGGGGATCCGGTCGAGCCGCACCGCACCTGGGCCGACTCGGTGGCGACGTCGCTGGACGAGCTGTCGCTGCCGGGCGGCTACCCGAACCTGCTGGGCCCGGACGACGAGGACCGCTCCCGCGACTCGTACGGCGCCAACCTGAGCCGGCTGCTGGCGGCGAAACGCCACTACGACCCGGACAACACCTTCGCCTCGGCCATCCCGTCCCTGCTCGGCTGACGCCGGGCTCCTGCGATTCAGCGCGCGCGGCGGTAGTGCAGGGCCACCACGCCGTTGCTGAGCGGCTGCGCCGAAAGCAGCTCGAGCTCGCGCGTGCCGGGCAGCCCGCCCTGGTACAGCGTCGGGCCGTGGCCGGCGATCCGGGGATGGACGAGCAGCTTGTACTCGTCGATCAGGTCCCATCGGTCGAGCTCGGTTGCCAGGTTGCCGCTGCAGAGGAGAACCCCGTCCGGGGTCGCGTCCTTGAGCTTCTGCACTTCCTCACGCAGATCGCCGGCGATGTGGTGGCTGTTGGTCCACGGGAAGTCCTTGCGCGTCGACGACACCACGTACTTGGGTTTGGCCTCCAGCTTGGCCGCCCACTCCCGCATGGCCGGCGGCGCCTCCACGTCGCCGCGGGCGACGGCCGGCCAGTGGCTCTCCATCATCTCGTAGGTGACGCGACCCCACAGCATCGCCCCGCTTTCGTCCATGAGACGGGTGAAGAGGGCATGCGTCTCATCGTCGGCGATCCCCTCCTGGTGGTCGACACAACCGTCCAGGGTGACGTTGAGGGTGAAGGTGAGGAGTCCCATGGCCGCAGAGTCTAGGGCCACGACGGCGTCGCGGTGCCCGAGTGCATCCAGGCTCAGCCGAGGGTGAGCAGCCCGTTGTCCAGCGCCGCCGGGATCAGATGCCGGTCAGCTCGTGCTCGTCGCGCGACAACAACGTCCCCGTACCCCACAGCCGATCGTGCATCCCGACCCCCGGCCCGGCCCGGCCACCCGCGACGGCGATGGCGGCGGCGAGGCAGCGCCCGCGCGTTGACCGCTGTGCAGGCTGGAGTTGAGCAGCGCGGCCCGTAACCGCAGTCTCGGCGGCGCGGCGCTGGGTGGGCCGCAGGTCGAAGCCGAACACGGACCGGGCCAGCTCAGCGACGTCGGGCATGGGCCGGCTCCAGCTAGAACGGGTCCATGTGGGGCCGGCTGCGTACCCGGTCATGGAGCTCGCGCAGCCACGGCCGGCGGACCGCGGGCATGCGCGCGAGGGTGGAGACGAACACGCCCCAGTCGGGCCGGAACGGTCCGGGCGGCTGCCGCGGCGACGGGTCGTCGCGCCGGGCCTCGTCGGGCATCGCGCCGGCCCCGGGCACCGGCCGGCGCTCGCGGTGCAAGGCCAGGTAGCGCCACACGTCGTAGGCCAACGGGACGGCCCCGGGCGCCGGCCAGTGCTCGCCGTTCCGCGGGTGCGACGGCACCAGGACCAGCTCGGCGGTGACGGCGGGCAGTCCCGGTCCGGCCACCACGAGGGTCCGGGCCGGCGTACCCGGTGGCAGCAGTGTCAAGATCGAGCGGCGGAAGACGTCGGCGACCGGGCCTTCGGGCACCGCCACCGGCGTACCGTCGGATTTTGCGAGCAGGTGGGCCAGCGCGGCCGCGACCGCGGCCGCCCAGATCGGGTTCCACCAGCCGGCCAGGTCGATCGGCGGCAGCACCGGCCGCTGCGCGGGCAGCGCCTCCCAGCTGGTCACCGGACGCGGGTCGTCGTCGCCGGCGATGCTGCGCACGGCCGGCGGGTGCAGCCACACCGCCTGCCAGTACGAGCAGTCGTCGATCCGCGTCGCCACCTCCCGCCCGCACCGCTCACAGGCCAGGTTGGGCCCGTCCCGGCCGTCGAGCCCGTAGCAGTAACCCTCGCTGCGCCCCGGGATGAAGACGGTCCCGCGCACGTCACCGGGCGCGATGACCACAGCCCCGCGGGGACTGCCGGGCAGCAGCCCGGAGGGCTCGGGATTCACCGCGTAGGTGCCGGGCTCCATGAGCGGGCCCAGCAGGTCGTGGCCGTACTGCTGCTCGGCGTGCACCGGCAGCGCCACCCGCGACACCGGCACGGTCAGCACGGCACCGCAGCCTGCACACGCGAACACCGTCACAACCTAGCGGTCGGGCAGCTCGACGGTGATGGCCAGGCCGCCGCCGGGGCGCGGCTCGGCGGTGATCGTGCCGCCGTGGGCGGTCACGATCGACCGCACGATGGACAGGCCCAGGCCGCTGCCCTCGGTCGAGCCGATCCGGTCCGTCAGCCGGCGGAACGGTTCGAACAGGCCCGGGATCTCGTACGCGGCGATGACCGGCCCCGGATTGGTGACGGTGAGCCGCTGACCGGCGCAGGTGACGCGTACCTCGCCGTCGGGCTCGTTGTAGGTCATCGCGTTGCGCAGCAGGTTCTGCACCAGGCGTTCCAGCAGGATCGGATCGCCGTGCACCGGTGCCGGTGCCAGCGACGCGTGCAGGGTGATGCCGGCGGCCGCCGCTTCGGGCCGGGCCACGCTCACCAGCCGCTCGGTGACCGCGGCCAGGTCGACCGGTTCGCGGGTCGTCAGGTGCTGTTCGGAGCCCGCCAGCACCAGCAGACCCTCGATGAGCCGCTCGTGGCGGGCGTTGACGCTGAGCAGGGTCTCGCCCAGCCGGCGGGTCTCGGCGGGCGCGCCGGGCCGGCTCATGGCCACCTCGATGAGCGTCCGGTTGATGGTCAGCGGGGTGCGCAGCTCATGCGAGGCGTTGGCGACGAAGCGGCGCTGCGAGCCGAAAGCCGCGTCCAGGCGGGCCAGCATGTCGTCGAAGGTGTCGGCCAGCTGCCGCAGCTCGTCCTTGGGGCCGCTCAGGCCGATGCGTTCGTGCAGGTTGCGGTCCGCGACCCGGCGGGCGGTCGCGGTGATCTGCTGCAGCGGGCGCAGGGTCCGCCCGGCCATCAGCCAGCCCAGCCAGATGCCGATGACCGCCACCCCGGCCAGCGCGATGGCGCCGCGCTGCAGCAGCGAGGTCAGCGTCTGCCGGCGGAACTGCGTCTGCAGCTCCCCGGCGAGCTTCACCAGCTGCACGCTCTCCAGCTCCTGCGCCGGGGTCGTCTTCCGCGGGTAGGTCTCGGCCGGCACAGAAGGTGCGGCGGCGATCCGCATCCCCGGTACGGCGAGCACGGCGTCCTGGCTGAAGGAGCTGTTGTTCAGCGCCTGCGCGAGCAGCAGGTAGGTGATGGCCAGCAGCGCGGTGCCGGCCAGCAGGAACACCCCGCCGTAGAGGGCGGTCAGCCGGGCCCGGACGGTCAGTCGGTGGGTCGTCACGGGATCTGGTACCCCACTCCGGTCACGGTGGTGACCACTTGCGGCGGTCCGAGTTTGCGGCGCAGGTTCAGGATCGTCACCCGGACCACGCCGGTGAACGGGTCGGTGTGCTCGTCCCAGGCCTTCTCCAGCAGCTGCTCACTGCTGACCACCGCCCCGTCGGCGCGCAGCAGCTCCTCCAGCACGGCGAACTCCTTGCGGGACAGGGCGACGTGGTGCCCGTCGCGGTAGACCTGGCGGCGGGAGGTGTCCAGGCGTACGCCCGCGCGTTCCAGCACCGGTGGTGCCGCCGGGCGGGCCCGCCGGCCCAGGGCCCGGACCCGGGCGATCAGCTCGACGAAGGCGAACGGTTTGGGCAGGTAGTCGTCGGCGCCCAGGCCCAGACCGGCCACCCGGTCGGCCAGACCGCCCGAGGCGGTGAGCATCAGCACCCGTACGGGTGAGCCCGAGCTGACCACCGCCCGGCACACGTCGTCGCCGTGCACCACCGGCAGGTCCCGGTCCAGCACGAGCACGTCGTAGCTGTTCACCGCGAGCCGTTGCAGTGCGGCATCCCCGTCGTACGCGGTGTCCACGGCCAGCGACTGCAACCGCAGACCCTCCGTGATCGCGTCGGCCAGCACGACCTCGTCCTCTGCCACCAGTATCCGCACCGGCACATGGTGCCTGGCCAACCCGTTAGAACCCTGTTAGCGCCGGCGCTAATGACCGGTTAACCGGCGTTCTGGTGTCGTGGCTCCGACCCGAGAAGGAGCTGTGATGACACACCGATACCGGATGCGGCTGATCGCCGTACCCCTGCTGCTCGTGGCCGCGCTGAGCGGATGCGCCGCCGACAAGAAGGAGCAGCAGGTGGCCTCGGCCGGCGGCAAGCCGAGCGCGGGCGCGTCGGCCCCGGCCGACGACGCGGCCCTGGGCCGCAAGTTCGCCCAGTGCATGCGCACGGCGGGGATCGAGATGCCCGACCCCGGCCCCGACGGGATGGTCGGGATGCCCGCCACCGCCGTCGGCGACGAGGCCTCGGGCAAGAAGATGGATGCCGCGATGGAGAAGTGCCGGGAGTTCCTGCCCAACGGCGGCGAGCCGCCGAAAGCCACGGCCGAGGACCTGGCCAAGGCCCGCGACTACGCCAAGTGCGTGCGGGAGAACGGCGTGCCCAGCTTCCCGGACCCGGACCCGGAGACCGGCGGCTTCAAGATGGATGCGGACAACAACGCCGACCTGGAGAAGTTGTCGAAGATCGGCGACAAGTGCCCGCAGTTCGGCACCGGAGTGATGCCGGGCATCGAGGTGCGCCGGTGACCCGCCGCACCGCGCTGGTCGTGATCGCCGCGGTGGCCACCCTGGGCGCGACGGGCGCGGCCGCGGTCGTCCTCGACGACGAGCCGGACACTGCGCCGGCGGCTGCGGGACCGGCGGCCACCACCACGGTACGGCGTCAGACGCTGGCCAAATCGGTCACCGTCGACGGCGAGCTCGGCTACGGCGAACCGGTCCCGATGAAGTCCGCGGCCGGCGGCACCGTGACGTGGCTGCCGAAGCAGGGCCGCACGATCGAACGCGGCGGCACCGTGCTGCGCGCCGACAACCGCCGAGTGGTGCTGCTCACCGGCGTCCTGCCGCTCTACCGGCCGCTGTCGCCGGGCGTCGAGGGCCCCGACGTCCTGCAGTTCGAGCGCAACCTGCGCGACCTGGGCTACGGCGGCTTCACCGTCGACGACGAGTACAGCGCCGCGACCGCACGCGCGGTCCGCACCTGGCAGAAGAAGCTCGCGCTGCCGCGCACCGGCACCGTCACCTCGGCGTGGGTGGTCGTGGCCACCGGCACGATCCGCGTCGCCGAGCACAAGGTCCGCGTCGGTGATCCCGCCTCGGGCGAGGTGCTCACCTACACCGGCGCCGCCGCGGTCGTCACGGTCGACGCCGAGGCCGACGCCGCCGACTGGGCCCGGCCCGGCGCCAAGGTGTCGGTCACCCTGCCCGACGGCAGCAAGACCCCCGGCACGGTGACCCACGTGGGCGCCAAGGCAACCGCCGAGCAGGGCAAGGACCCGACGGTCCCGGTCACGATCAAGCTGCGCGACCCGACGGCCGGCGGCGGGCTGCGCGAGGCCCCGGTCGAGGTCACCTACACCGGCGACCAGCGCAAGAACGTGCTGAGCGTGCCGGTCGCGGCGCTGGTCGCATTGGCCGAGGGCGGGTACGGCCTGCAGGTCGTCGAGGGCGGCGCCACCCGCTACCTGCCGGTCCGGGTCGGCATGTTCGCCGACGGCCGCGCCGAGGTCAGCGGGGACGGGCTCGCCGACGGCATGACCGTGGGGATGCCGGCATGATCCGGATGAGCGAGGTCGGCAAGACCTACCCCGGCGGCGTCGCGGCCCTGAACGCGGTGTCGATGCACGTGGACGCCGGCGAGCTGGTCGGCATCGTCGGCCCGTCGGGCTCCGGCAAGTCGACGATGCTGCACCTGCTCGGCGCCCTCGACCGCCCGTCGACCGGCACCGTGAGCATCGACGGCCACGACGTGGCGAGCCTGCCCGACCGGGTCCTGTCGGCGTTGCGCGCCCGCACGATCGGCTTCGTCTTCCAGCAGTTCCACCTGGCGCCGGGCGTGTCCGCCCTCGACAACGTCGCCGACGGCCTGCTCTACACCGGCGTACGCCGCCGCGAGCGCCGCCGCCGGGCCGCGAGCACTCTGCAACGCGTGGGCCTGGAGCACCGGGCCCACCACCGCCCGCACGAACTCTCCGGCGGGGAACGCCAGCGCGTGGCGATCGCCCGGGCGGTCGTCGGTGACCCGGCGGTGCTGCTGGCCGACGAGCCGACCGGCAACCTCGACTCCGTGGCCAGCGCGGGCGTGCTGGAGCTGCTGAGGTCGCTGCACGCCACCGGCACCACGGTCGTGCTGATCACCCACGACCGGGAGATCGCCGGGGGACTGCCGCGATGCCTGCACATGCGCGACGGCCGGCTGGCGGAGTCATGACCGCCCGCCTGCGTCCCGCCCGTCTCGCCCCCGGCGACGTGCTGCGGGTCGGGGCGGCCGGGCTGCGGACCCGGCCGCTGCGGATCGTGCTGTCCGCGCTGGGGATCGCCATCGGCATCGCCGCGATGCTGGCCGTGGTCGGCATCTCGGCGTCCAGCCGCGCCGACCTCAACCGCACCCTGGACCAGCTCGGCACCAACCTGCTGACGGTCGCGCCGGGGCAGACGATGGCCGGCGAGGACGCGAAGCTGCCCGCCGAGTCACCGGCGATGGTCCGGCGCATCGCCCCGGTCGAGTCGGCCACCGCCACCGGCCGGCTGGCGGCGAAGGTCTACCGCAACGAGTACATCCCGGTGGGGGAGAGCGGCAGCATCGCCGTCCTCGCGGCCCGGCCGGACCTGCTCGGCACGGTCGGCGCCCGGCTGTCCGCGGGCCGCTGGCTCAGCGACGCCGCCGACGGCCCGGCGGTCGTGCTCGGCGCGGCGGCCGCCCGGCGCCTCGGCATCCAAGCGCCCGGCCCGCGGGTGTGGCTGGGCGGGCTGTGGTTCAGCGTGGTCGGCGTCCTGGCGCCGGTGCCGCTGGCCCCCGAACTGGACTCGGGCGCCCTGGTCGGTTGGGCAGCCGCCCAGAAGTTGCTCGCCTTCGACGGCTCACCGACCACGGTCTACACCCGCTCGGCGGAGGAGTCGGTGGAACAGGTCCGCCGGGTGCTGGCGGCGACGGCCAACCCCGAGGCCCCGAACGAGGTGAAGGTGTCGCGGCCCTCTGACGCGCTCGCGGCGGCCCGGGCGGCCGACAGCGCCCTCAACGGCCTGTTGCTGGGCCTGGGCGCGGTGGCCCTGACCGTGGGCGGGGTGGGGGTGGCGAACACCATGGTCATCTCGGTGCTGGAGCGGCGGGCGGAGATCGGCCTGCGCCGGGCGCTCGGGGCGACCCGGGGGCAGATCCGGCTGCAGTTCCTGTGCGAGTCGCTGCTGCTGGCCACGCTCGGTGGTGTCGCGGGGGTGCTGATCGGTGCCGCGGTCACCGCGGGCTACGCCGGGTACCGGTCGTGGTCGCCGGTCGTGCCCGGTTGGGCCCTCGCCGGTGGGGTCGCGGCGACGATGCTGGTCGGGATGGTGGCCGGTCTGTATCCGGCGGCCCGCGCGGCGCGGCTGCCCCCGAGCCAGGCGCTGTCGCACTGAACCGGCCACCCGCTGCCGGTGCGGCGGGTGGCCGTGCGGTCAGCTGCGGCCGGTCCAGGCCTCGAGCTCGGTGAACGCGCTGGTGAACGACGGCAGCATGGGCCGCAGGACGCCCGGGGCGATCGGCACCAGGCCGTCGGTGTGGGTGCCACCGGGCACGAGGCTGTAGCGGTGCAGGCCGCCGCGGCCGGCCTCGGTGACCATCCGGTGGTAGGCGTCGCCGTAGGTCGCGGGCGGCGTCAGGACGTCCAGGGTGCCCTGGATGCTGACCAGCGGCCGGTTGATCCGCCCGGTGAGCGCGACCCGGGCGACGGCCCGGTGCACCGCGCCGGGCCGGGCGGCGAGGTCGTAGTCGGTGTCGCATCCGGCCCCGGTGCCCTCGGCGCAGAACGGGGTGCCGGCCTCGGTGGCACCGTCGTAGTCCGGGTCGAGCTCTTCGCGGACCAGTCGCTGCAGGAGGTCCCACTGGTTCTTGTGGTGGTAACCCCACAGCGCCTCGGACCCCGCGGGATAGCCGGCCGCGATCATCTCGGCGTGGGCCGTGGCGTCACCGGCGGCGTAGCGGGGATAGGCGCGCAGGGCCGGCGGCAGCGTCGTGAGCAGGCTGGTGTCCCGGGTGAAGATCAGGGCGTTCCAGTCCAGGCCGCCGGTGTAGAGCTCCGGGCGGTTCTCCAGCTGCCAGCGCACCAGGTAGCCGCCGGCGGACAGCCCGGCCGCGTACGTGGTGCGCGGGGCCCGGCCGTAGTGCCGCGCGGCGACCTTCTGGGCGGCCACGGTGAGCTGCGTGAAGCGTCGGTGCCATTCCAGGATCGCGTCGCCGGGGCGGCGGCCGTCGCGGTAGATCTGGGCGCCGGTGTTGCCCTTGTCCGTGGCGGCGTAGGCGTAGCCCCGGGCCAGGACCTGATCACCGATGATCCGGTCGTTGGCGAACTGTTCACGGGTCGAGGGTGGTCCGGCCACCACGAGCCCGCCGTTCCAGCGGGCCGGCAGCCGCAGGACGAACTGGCTGTCGTGGTGCCAGCCGTGGTTGGTGTTGGTCGCGGAGGTGTCGGGGAAGTAGCCGTCCACCTGGACGCCCGGCACCCCGGAGGGCGTGACCGTGCCGGGTGCTTCCAGGCCGGCCCAGTCCGCCGGATCGGTGTGCCCGGACGGGACCGTGCCGGCGGTGGTCAGATCGGCCAGGCAGGAGGTGACGGCGTGCTCGGCGCCCGGCACCCGTACGCCCGGGCAGTGCGCCGGATGCGCGGCGGCGGGCACCGGTATCAGGACGGCCGATATCGCGGCGGTCAGAAGGAGTGGTGCGACGGCGAGGCAGCGGCGCATGCGGACCTGCTTTCCGAGACGGAGACGACGCCGGGAAATCTAGGAGCCGCAGGTCACCCGGGATAAGTGCGAAACGACCCGCACCGCCGCCGCCATCGGGCACATGACCTTCGGCCAGACCTTGCTCGCGGTCCGCCGCAGCCGGCGGTGCGCGCATATGCTGCGCCGGTGAGGCAGCCGGTTTCCTGGATCCCGCCCGTGCTCTACAGCGCGGTGCTGGCCGGCGGCGTCTACTACAGCGCGGTCGGCCCGGGCGTCACCGGGCGGACCGCCGGCTTCGCGGGCCTGCTCGCCGTGCTCATCGTCCTGGACGCCCGGGACCGGCCGATCCCGCCGGTTCTCCTGTTGGCGGTGCGGATCCTGCTGCTGGCCGGGGTGACAGCGCTGGACACGTCCGGGCTGTCGCGGGTGCTGTTCGTCCTGGTGCCGTTCCTGGCCTACTTCGCCTTCGGCCGCACCGCCGCCCTCGTGCTCGGCGCCGGCTGTGTCGCGGCGGTGACGGGCGCTTTCACGCTGTGGGTGCCCGACTGGTATGTCTCCGCCGAATACATCTCGGACCTGCTGATGTTCACCCTGGGCATCGTGCTGGCGATCGCGATGGCCGCGGTCGCCACCGGCGAACAACGCGCCCGCCGGCAGCTGGCGGGCACCCTCGAGCAGGTCGCCGACCTGTCGGCGGCCCGCGAACGCAACCGGCTCGCCCGCGAGATCCACGACAGCCTCGGGCACCACCTGACCGCCATCGGGATCCAGCTGGAGAAGGCCGAGGCGTTCGCGGCGCTCGACCCCGCGACGTCGGCCCAGGCCGTGTCGAGCGCGCGCTGGTCGGCCGACCGGGCGCTGACGGAAGTCCGAGCCTCGGTACGCACCCTGGGCTCGCAGACCGGCCCGGTCGAGCTGTCGCACGCGCTGCCCGAGCTCGTCCGGCACCTCGACGGCGCGGCCGGCCGGGTGACATTGACCGTCACCGGCCAGGAACGGCGGCCGCTGCTGGTGCTCTACCGGGCAGCCCAGGAGGGACTGACCAACGCCTGCCGGCACTCCGGCGCCGCCAGGATCGGCCTCACCGTCGCCTACGAGGAGCGGGGCGCCCGCCTGACCGTCAGCGACGACGGCCGGGGATTCGACCCGGGCGACGAGGGTTTCGGGTTGTCCGGGCTGCGCGAACGGGTCCGGCTGGCCGGCGGCACCGTGGCCGTGGCCAGCTCCCCGGCGGGCACCGAGCTCACCGTGGAGGTCCCCTGGTGACCGTCAGCGTCTTCGTCGTCGACGACCAGGAGCTCGTCCGCGAGGGCATCACGGCCCTGCTGGGCCTGCAGCCCGGCATCGAGGTGGCCGGCAGCGCCAGAGACGGCGCGGAGGCCGTCGCGGCGGTGCCCGCCTGCCGGCCCGACGTGGTGCTGATGGACGTCCGGATGCCCGAGCTGGACGGCGTCGCGGCCACCGCCGCCCTGCGCCGGCTGCTGCCCACCTGCAAGATTGTGATGCTGACGACCTTCGACGACGACGAGTACGTGACCCGGGCGCTGCGGGCCGGCGCGATCGGATACCTGCTCAAGAACCTGCCCGCGGCGGAACTCGCTCAGGCCGTCCGCCTGGCGCACGCGGGCGTCGCCCCGTTCGACGCCTCGGTCGTCGGCCGGCTGGCTGCGGCCCCACCGGCCGCCGAGGTCCTCACCCCGCGCGAGGTCGAGGTGCTGCGGCTGATCTCGGCCGGCGCCAGCAACAAGGAGATCGCGTCCCGGCTGTATCTGAGCGAGGGCACCGTCAAGAATCACATCTCGCGCATCCTGAGCCGGCTGAACCTGCGCGACCGGACCCAGGCGGCTCTGTACGCCAAGGACAACGACCTGCTCTGAGGGACTCTCCGTGGCCGGGGCCTTCCCATGAGCAACAGCCCCATGACCTGCCGAACCCGGTCAGCTACGGGCCGTGCCGCCGCGGCCCGGGAGTCGCACATCCCGGTAAATCCGGTTTGAACCGGAGTGGTCATCGCCGGCCGGGGGTACTCACGCGGCTCGCATCCGAGCCCCATCCGGTCCACCCCGGACCGGTTCCCCGAAACAGGAACGAGACGCGATGACCGAGCCGTCCCCGGAGAGACAGGCTCCGCAGGAGCCGCAGTTGTCTCCGGAGCAGATCGAAGCCGGCGACAAGTACGCCGGCCTGCACGATCCAGGACCTGGCGAACAGTACGCGGGCGAATCCGTCCCCGACCCGTGGGAGGAGGCGTCGAATGGCGAGCTGGACCCTGGTGCCGTGCCTGGTGACACTCAGGACTGAGTTCAACACGCTGTCACCCGGCCGGGACAAGTCGAGCGACGGGTCCATCGGCGACACCGCGCACTCGCAGAGTTCGTCGGATCACAACCCGGACGAGACGGGCAGCACCCCGTACGAGGACGCCGACTCGATCAACGAGGTCCACGCCATCGACGTGGACAAGGACCTGCGCAAAGCCGGCTGGAGCATGCAGAAGGCGGTGGAGATCATCGTCATGCGGCACCGCGATGGTCGCGACAACCGCCTGCAGAACGTGATCTACAACCGCCGGATCTGGTCCCGCTCGTGGGGATGGACGACCCGCACCTACACCGGGGCCAACGCCCACACCCAGCACGCGCACTTCTCCGCCCGCTACACGACAGCCCAGGAACGCGACACCCGGCCCTGGGGCCTACTGGAAGCCGAGGACGACGACATGGCCACGATCACCCAGTCCGACTTCAACGCCCGCATGGACGCGTGGTGGACCGCCCGGATGAGCCCGAACGCCCGCGACAACCCGCAGCGTGCCGCCCTGCGGGTGGCGCCGTGGCAGCAGAACGTGGGCCGCACCGGGCGCAGCGCGCACGAGGTGGTGTTCACCGACATGCTGCAGTTGCTGCAGCAGGCCGCCGGGCAGGACCCGCAGCAGGTGGGGGAGCTGATGGTGGCCGGGATGGAGGACGAGGCCGTCGCGGACGCGGTGATCGGCGCGCTGGCCGATCCGAAGCGCTCCGACGAGGAGATCGCGGCCTCGCTGCGCACGGCTCTGGGCGACCGCGCCGGGGAGGTCGGCCGGCTGCTCTCAGCCTGAGCCGGCGCGGGTCGCGGCGCTCGGCCGGCTGCTTTTTGCTCAAGCAGGCGCGTCGCGGGTCTCGGCGGGCTGCTCGCCGCGTGAGCGGTCCAGGTCGCGGGGCACGGCCGGCTGTTCGCTGCCCGAGCAGGCGCAGGTCACGACCCCGACCGGCCCTTCGCTGCCCGGGCCGGCACGGTCATGGGGCTCGGCGTGCCGAGATGCCCGCCAGCACCGTCCCCACGCAGAGGGCGGCGGCGCTGAGCCCCAGCGACCAATGAATCCCGACGACCGCGCCGAACAATCCGACCGTGACCCCGCTGCCGAACCGCAGCCCGTTGGCCGACATCCCGTAGACGCCGATGACCCGCCCGCGGTCGGCGGGCGGCGCGAGCAGCTGCACGAGGGTCTGCCCGATCGACATCGAGGCCAGATTGGCCACCCCGCCCACGACCAGCAGAAGAACCGAAAGCGGATAGCTGGTCGAGACGGCGAACAGCACGGTGCTCAGCCCGTAGACGCCCGTACTGAAAACGGCCGCGGCCACGGTCGGGCGCAGCCGCCCGGTGGCCTCGAGCAGAATGCCGCCGATCACCCCACCGGCGCCATTGGCAAAAAGCAGGATCCCGTACGCCGTCCCGGCGCTGCCCGCCCCCAGATCCTGCGCGAAGATCGGCATCGACGACTGCATCGAGGCCCCGACGAAGAACGACCCCAGCCCACCCAGAATGATCATGCTGACCAACGTCCGGTTGGCGCTGACCGCCCGCAGCACCCGCACCGAATCGACGATCCCCATCCGTCGGCGCGGCGCCCCGTCGTCGCGCGTGTGCCCGGTGAACTTCGTCCGGAAGAGAAACAACGTCAGCGGCAGATAGAACGCCACATTGACGAAGATCCCGGCCGTCGGCCCGAGCCCGAGCAGCAACGCCGACCCGATGACCGGCCCGAACAGCACACCCAGGCTCTTGAAGGTGGCATTGAGCCGTACGGCGCTGGGCACCTCGTCGTCGCCGACGAAATCATGCAGCATCAACTGCTCGGCCGGGCCCCACAACGATCCGGCCAGCCCGTGCAGCACCAACAGCACACACGCCGACCACACCTGCAGCGAATCGGTCAGGAACAGCACACCCCAGGCCACCGAGACCAGCGCGAACAGCGTCTGCGCGACCTGGATCACCTTGCGGCAGTCGAACCGGTCGGCCAGCCCGCCGAAGTACACGGAGAAGAACAGAAAAGGCAGCCAATGGCTGATGACCTGAAAGCCGGCCAGGGCGGGGGAGTGGAACTTCTCCCAGAGCACCCAGTACGTGATGACGTGCTCGATGTTGTCGGCCATCATCGCGAGCGCCGCCCCGAAAAGATAAGGACGACAGTCCTTGTTCCGAAGAGCAGCAAACTTCCGGGGTACGACGGCAGCCGCCGGCGCGTGCGCGGGTACTCCGCAGGCGGCACACATGACAGTCAGACCTCCCAGCGGGCAGCCTCCCCGACCGCGTCGGCGACCGCACCGCCGGTACCTCACCAGGTGACGTGAATTACCCGTTGGTGCTGCGTCGCGCCGCTGTCTAGGGTCTGGTGATGCACCTGCTCGCCGTGACCATGGAAGCACCCGACCCGGCCCGGGCGGCCCACTTCTGGGCTGGTCTGTTGCGCCGAGACGTCATCGAGGACGCCGGCGGTCTGCTGCTACCCGGCGAGGACGCCCAGCTCGGCCTCCGCTTCGTCCCGGGCCGCGCGGGCCTGCTCGGAGCGAGCCGCATGCACCTGCACCTGACCAGCGCCGACCTCGAGGAGCAGCACACGGTGGCGACGGCGCTGAAGCTCGGCGGCCGGCACCTCGACGTCGGGCAGCAGCCGGAGGAGGAACACGTCGTCCTGGCCGACCCCGCGGGCCACCCGTTCTGCGTGATCGAGCCCGGCAACGCTTACCTGGAGGGGTGCGGCCCGCTCGGCGAGCTCACGTGTGAGGGCAGCCGCGAGGTGGGCCTGTTCTGGAGCGAAGCGCTGGGCTGGCCGCTGGTGTGGGACCAGAACGAGGAGACCGCGATCCAGTCCCCACAAGGCGGCACCAAGATCGCCTGGGCCGGCCCGCCCGTGTCGCCAAAAACCGAACCGAACCGCCAACGCTTCGAACTCACCGCCGCGGCACCCGACGAGCTGATTGCCCTCGGCGCCACTCGCCTGGAGACCGGTGCACTGGCCGATCCGGACGGCAACGAATTCCACCTCAGGTAGGCCTCCGATAGTGCGGGGGGAGGTCTTGCTGGTGTTGCCATCAGTAGTGTCCGACGCATGCTCGTGCACCAGTACGTCTACTTCGCGCTCTCTTCGAACGAGGTGTCGGCGGCTGAGATCACCGCGCGGTTGCTGGTTGATCCTGATGAGGTCGTGATCCGAGGTAGCCGTCATGTGAAACCAGCGCGACCCGCTTCCCACAGCTGGAAGATCGTTTGCCGTAAGCCAGGGCTGACGGTGGAGGAGCAGATCACCAGCATCGTTGATCGGCTGTTCGCATACGCTCAGACGATCGGCGACTTGGCGGCCGAGCTCGACCGGATTGATGGCATGCCGGGCGCAGCGGTCATGCAGGTCGTTCGCGTATTTGAACATCCGGCAGAGAAGGCGGAGGAACTCGGCCACCCTGTTGAAGCCGCTGCAGAGCCGCTGGAACAGCCCTCCGTGCTGGGCTGGCATCTGAATGCCCGCGCCTTGACGTTCCTCCAGCTGACCCACGCTGAGCTGGACGTCGACGAGTACGCCTATTGACCTCGACGTCCCGCAGAAGTGCAGCGACCGACAGCTGTTCAGCCTCGATCGCGGCGGGGGCCGAGCAGCCGTTCCAGCAGTCGTGGTTCGCCGGGCCAGGCGGCCATCAGCACCTCCCGGGGCACCTGCCGCCCCGCGTACCGCAAGGCCAGCGCCACCACGACGATGTCATCCAGCGGCCCGATCACCGGAATGAACTCGGGAATCAGATCGATCGGACTGGCAACCCAGATCCCGGCAACAAGGATGGCGATCCGAGCCCGCCGCGGAACCCGAGGATCCTTCCGCAGCCGCCGCACAGTGGTGACACAGTCCGGAATGAACGCAGCGAGATCCCGCAGAATCCCCGGCGGCAACCGCCGAGCAAGGACCAGCAGCAACGCCCAGCTGAACACCAGACAGGCCACGGCGACACCGAGCCCGATAAGCCAGTCCCGCAGGTTTGTCACCCACCGAACCCTACGGCTCCGCAGCCGCCCCCGAACCCCAGTCCGGCCGCGTCAGTCGCGGTGCCAGCGCAACGGACCCGGGTGCAGGCTCCACCAGAGCCGCCGCCACCACGACCTCTTGGCCCGCAGCGCCTCGGCATACGCGACCGCCTGCTGCCCCGCCCGCTCAGCCTGCTGCCCATCAGCCGCCCCGGGTGCGAACCCCACCGTGTTGACCGCGGCCACAAGCTCATCCAACGGCGGCATCTCATAGCCCGCAGGTGGCGCAGCCGCCCGCACAGCACCGAGCCCGTCACGATCCGGCGCATCCTCCGGTCGCCACCCAGCAGACGCGGCATCGACCGCGACAGTGCCGCCCGCTGTCTCCGACGCGGACCCCGCAGCGGCGCCTCGCTCTCGACCGGCATCGTTGCCCGGTCCGGACCCATCGGTCACGCCGCCCTGCCCCGTTTCGCTCCCGCCCCGACCGGCGACGGCGTCCCGCCGAGCTGACCCGCTCAGGCCCAACCCGCTCAGACCCGTATCCGATTCGCTCCAGCCCGTGCCTGACGTGCGCGAATCCGCGCCCGATCCATCCAAGTCCACCCCGGACCCACTCAGACCCGTGCCCGGCCTGCCCGAACCCGACCCGCTCGAACCCGACCCGCTCGAACCCGACCCGCCCGGCCCTGAGCCGCCCGACTCCGCCGCGGCGCGCGACCGGCCCAACCGCCGAGCCTTCCGTTCTCGCGGCACCGGCGGCAACGCCGCAAAAGCCGCCGCCTCAGTAGCCGCCAAATGCCCCGGAACCGGCCGCCCCGCCAACCGCAAAGCGTCCGTGAACTCCAACCAGGCCCCAGTGATCCGCTCATCCGGCGCCCCCACCCCGAGCCGCCGCTGCCGCAACCCCCGCCGCATCACCACGACAGTCGCCGCCGCCGCGATCAACACCAGCAACACCGACCCCGAAGCCCCGGTAGCCACCAGCACCCGGGACGCCCCACCACCCCGAACCGCCGGAGCCTGAGCAACCACCGGCGGCGCCGAAGCACTCGGCGCCTCCGAAGCCGGCGGCGGGTCAGAAGTAGGCGGCGGCGACGGCTTCGGCGTGAAGTCCTCCTCAACCGGCCGCGGCTGATCACTCTTGGGCGACGGATCAAACGCCACCCACCCGAGCTCGTCGAACAACACCTCCGGCCACGCCACAGCATCACCACCGGTGACCGTGCCCCCGCCCGCGGGCACGTCGAAGCCGACCACCACCCGCGCCGGCAACCCGGTCAGCCGCGCCAGCAACGCGAACGACGCCGCGAACTGCTCCGACGTACCGCGCTGCCCGCCCTGGTTCCGCGGCCCGAACAGGAAGAACTGCAGATTCGGGTACGCATGCCCGCTCGGCGAGTCCGCCACCTTGCGGTAGTGCTCGGCCAGGAACTCCTCGATGGCCGCCGCCCGGTCGAACGATCCGGCGTTGCCGTCGGACAGCTGCTCGGCCAGCCGCGTGATCGAATCGGGCACTCCCGCACCGACGGTCAGGAAACGCGCCACCGCATCACCGGTGGGGGAGTCCGCCGCGGGCAGCAGGTTGAAATCAGGTTCCTGCGCCTGGGACGTCACCGTGTACCGCAGCCCCGGCTTCAGTCCCTCCGGGCTGATCAAGGTGCCACTCGCCGGGTCGTACGCGACGCGTACCCCGTCCACGCCGGTCGGCGTCGGGACCACCGGCAGGAGCCGCCCGGTCAGCTCATCCACCGTGATGTCCTGCGTGACCTGCCGCGACGGCACGTCGGGCAGCACGGTCGCGGCCGGCAGCACCCGCCCGGCGTTGCGGTAGGTGGCGCCGACCCGCCACGTCACCCCGTCGTAGTCGGGCAGCACCGCGAGCCGCAACCGCGTCCGCCCCTTGTCCGCAACGCCCGGGGCGACTTCGAGCAGCTTCTGTTCCGGGGTCAGCGCCCAGCCGGAGATCCGGTTCAACGGACTCTCGTCCAGGCTGTCCACCTGCGGCGGTTCGACGTACCGCCGGGGGTCGACCGGGGTCGCGGAGACCCGGCCGCCGACCCACGGCCCGACCACGACGATCAGCCCGATGAGGACCACCAGCCCGGCGGCCGCTCCGGCCAGCGCCCGGCCGCGCACGGCCGCGCGGGTGTTCGCCGGTACGTCGGACAGCGCCGGCCCGCTCGCCGGCCGGGCACTGACCGCCAGCGCGACGGCGACCAGCCCGGCGAACAGCACCGTCGGCCACCCGGCCGTCCCCGCATTGGGCCCGACGACGTAAAGCGCGCCCCCGTAGAGCGCGGCCGCCGGCACACACCCGAGCAGCACCCGCCCGGACCGCACCGCCACCTCGGCCCCGGCCAGCCCGGCCAGCCAGGCCGCCACCACCGGCACGACCACGGTGTCCGGCGTCGACTCCACCGGAATCATGGCGGTGAGCAGCCGCGGAATCCCGTTGACCAGCGCATCGGTGACAATGCCGCCGAGCGCCCCGGTCATCTCGGCCCGGTTCGCGGCCACCCGCAACGCCCCGAGCGTGTACCCGGCGAGCAGCAGCACCGACATCGGCGCGATAGTCCACGACGGCAGCCGCCGCGCCGCCACACTGACCCCGACGGACCCGAGCGCCGCGCCCGCGACGAGCTGCACCAGCAACGCGTCGGCATAGATCCGCCCGAGCACCACCCCGGAAAGCCCGATCAAAATCACCAAGGCCACGGGTACGACCGCAGCCCGCAACAACCGCACCATTAACGCCCCCGGCCCGAGTGGTCGGCGGCCGTTCGCGGCCTCGTGCGCAGCGCGCGAGAATCGCGCCATCCGCGCGCTCCGCCCGAGTGGTCCGCGGTCGATCGGAGCCTCATCGCGTGTCGCGCAGCGGCATCTTCCGCCGCCGTCACCATCCCCGCACCCCGTCCCAGGCGCCGGCGAACTGGACCCCGTCCTCGGCCTCGATGACGATGAGCCCACCACCGGCCGACACCGGCGCAGCGTCCCGGTCACCGAACAGCCCGGCGATGACGACGGGATAGGCCCCTCGCAACGCGGTCACCGCGCCCAGATCGACCCGCCCGCCCGGCCCGGTCAGGTAGACAAGCGTGTCCCCGAGCCGGTTCTGCCGCAGACTGCGCAAGGTCTGGCTGAGATCGCCGGCCCGCAGCTCAGCCTCGGTGAGCACATCCAGGAACGGCCCCTCGGCGATCCCCGACACCAGATGCAACGCAACCGGAAGGTCCTCCCGCACGGCAGCCGCCACAATCGAGGCCGCAGCCTCGCAGCAGGACTCGAACGAGTCAGCAGTCCCGTCACGAACGTCCGGATGCGCCCCGGCCCGATCGTCAAGCAACACAATGATCGTCGGCTCACTGGTGTCGAGCTGCTCACGAACCATGAGCTCACCGACCTTGGCCGAACTCCGCCAGTGCACCCGCCGCAGTTCGTCGCCGATGACGTACTCCCGCAACGAGTCGAACGTGATGCTGCCCTGCGGCACCTTGTCGATCCGCCCGTCCAAACTGCGTGCCATCCCGGCCGGAACGGCCCGCAGCAGATGAATCCGCGGATGCACCCACACGCTGGTGACCCCGCCGTAGGTCCGCGACAACGTCATGAGCCCGAGCGGATCGGTCCGGGTCACCCGCAGAGGCCCCACCGGAACCACACCTCGCCGCTGCGTAGGAACGGGATACTGCACGGTGGTGTCGCGCCCGGGCCGCAACCGCAGCAGGGGAACGGGCACACTCGCAGAACCGCACCGATCCGCGGCCACTAGATTCGCGGCGCGCAGCTTGCTGGTGTTGTGCACGGTCAGGGTCATGGTGGCCGGCTCGCCCCGAGCCACCCGGTCGGGGCTGGCAATCCGATCGACTCCGAGCCCCGGGCGCCACACAGCGAAGACAACCCCGCAGAGCACCGCGACGGCAGCAGCGGTTCCCAGCAGCGCCAGGTCCGGATACCCGAACCTGAACCCGGCACCAAGCAGAGCCAGTGCGGCAACAAGAACACCGGCCCCGCGCGCGGTGACACCGCCGAGCCGCCTCACGCCGACACCGCCACTACCGCCGGGCCCCGATGTCCCGAAATCGCCGGCTCCTGAATCGCCGAAGCCTCCATCCACCCAGGCGTGCCAAAGCCGGCTAGGTCCCGGTAGCCGTCACGCTGCCGGTTGCGGTCTGCTGGCCGCCGGTGGACGTCGCCGCTCCGCCGGCCCAGGCCCTCCGCGCACCGGCAGACGCCACCGCCACGCCGACATGACCTGCGCGCAGTGCAGACGCTCATGCACCCACGCGCTGGTTGTCCGGCAGCGGCACCGGCACCGACCGCACCGCGTCCTCCAACACCTCAACCGCCGTCACCCCGCGCAACTGAGCATCCGGCGACAACAGCACCCGGTGCGCGAACACCGGCCCGATCAACGCCTTGAAATCCTCCGGCAGCACATACCCCCGCCCGTTGATCAGCGCGTAAGCCGACGCCGCCCGGGTCAGCGCGATAACCCCACGCGGACTCACCCCCACCCGAACCTGCGGATGATCACGGGTCGCGGCGGCCAGACGCACCGCGTACGTATACAGCGGGTCAGCGATGTGCACCCGCAACGCCATCCGCACCATCTCCCCGACGGTGGCCGTGTCGGTGACCGGCTCCAACGCGTCGGGGGAGCGCATCGCGGCCCCGCGCAGCACCTCCACCTCGACGTCCTCAGCGGGATACCCGACCGACAGCTTCACCAGGAACCGGTCGAGCTGAGCCTCCGGCAGCCGGTAGGTGCCGTCCATCTCGACCGGGTTCTGCGTGGCCACCACCAGGAACGGCTGCGGCACCGGGTGCGGCACGCCGTCAACGGTGACCCGGCGCTCCTCCATGACCTCCAGCAGCGCCGACTGGGTCTTCGGCGACGCACGGTTGATCTCGTCGGCGATGACGATGTTGGCGAACACCGGACCGGGGTGGAACTCGAACCCGCGGCTGGCCTGGTTGAAGATCGTCACGCCGGAGACGTCGGAGGGCAGCAGGTCAGGCGTGAACTGGATGCGCCGCCACTGACCGCGTACGGCCGCCGCGATCGCCCGGGCCAGCGTGGTCTTGCCGACGCCGGGGACATCCTCGAGCAGCACGTGCCCCTGGGCGAAGAACGCCGTGAGTGCGAGCCGGACGACCTCGGGCTTGCCCAGCACCACCGTGCCGATGCGGTCGGCGAGCTGCGCCGCGACGGCGGCGAAGCCCTGGATGTGCTGGGGCGGCAGGGGTACGTTGCTCACAGGGGTTCCTCAGCAGGTGGGCAGGTCGTTGATGTCGTCGCCGCCGTCGAGGTTGAGCCAGGCGAACGGGATGTAGTTCTTACCCTCGTACTTGACCTGGACCCACCAGTTCGACTCCTTGTGGTTGTTGTAGATGTAGGAGTCGATGCTGGTGCCCTTCTTCTTGCAGTACGCCTCCAGCCGGGTGCCGGGCTTGGCCCAGCCGACCTGCGTGCTCTGCTGGGACGTGCTGGCGAAGATCTCGTTGCCGTTCCGGCCGTCGCGGTCCTTGTCGCAGTAGGTCGCGGTGTCGCCGTTCTCGCCGTTGTTGCAGGTGGCGGTGCCGAACAAGGCGTCGGTCGCCTGGTTGCGGGTGCGGGCGTCGCTGGTGCCGGCAGCGGTCTTGGCGGTCACCGTGAGCGTGTAGCTCGTGCTCGGCTTCAGGCCGGTGACCTTGAGGCTCGAGCAGCCGCCGGAGGCTGAGCCGCCGCCGTTGGACGACTTGACCGTGCAGGTCGCCTGCGCGCCGCCGGCGTTCACGCTGAACGTGACAGTCGCCGTGTTGAACGTCGCCGACGAGCCGGTGATCGTGACAACAGGCTTGGGCAGCGTCTTCGCGGTGGCGGTCGCCGCTTCGCTCTCGCCGGCCTCGTTCACCGCGCGGACCTCGACCGAGACGTTCTCACCCGTGCCGAAGCCGTTGAGCGTCACGCCGGTGCCGTCGGTGACCTCGGTGGTCTTCCCGCCGGCGGCGACCACGTACTTGGTGATCGGGCGGCCGTTCTCGGCTGGTGCGGTCCAGGTGACCTGAATGGTGCCGGCCTTGTCGCTGACGGTGGCCGCGTCGATGTTCTCCGGCCGGTTCGGCTTGCCGAACGGCACGACACTGTTGCTGATCGGTGACGCCTTGGACCCGGCGCCGCGCTCGTTGATGGCGACGACCGTGAACGCGTACTGCTTGCCGTACTCCAGCTCGCCGTCCTTGATGGTCATGGACGTCTCGCCCTTGACCTCGCCGAGCGGGGCGGAGGTGCCGTCGCTGACGGCGGTCACCGCGTACCGCTCGATCTCCAGGCCCTGGCCGTTGGCGGCCGGCCAGCTGACCGCGACCGTGCCGTCGGGTTTGGCCTCGGCGGTCGCGGCCGTGGGCGCGTCGGGAACCTCGGCGGTCGGGCGCACCGGGTTGCTGGTGCGGGCCGGGCCGTCGCCCTTCTTGTTGACCGCGTGCACGGCAAACCGGTAGGTCTCGCCGTTGGTCAGGCCGGTGACGTCGATCGAGCGCTGGTTGGCCCCGACCTGGAAGGTCTTGTCGGCGCCCTCGACGACGTACTTGGTGATCTCGGCGCCGTTGGCCGGTGCGGCCTGCCAGGACACGCGGGCCTCGGCGTTGCCGGCGGCGGCGCGCACGTTACGGGGCGCGCCCGGCTTGGCGACCGGGGGCTTCTTCGGCTTCTGCGGGGGCGGCGGCGGGTCCGGCGGGGTGGGCGGCGGGTCGCCACCGAGGACGTCGTCGGCGTACTTGTCGACGACGCGGACCTGGTGGGCGTTGTCGACGACGCGCGCGGTGGAGGAACCGGGAGCGTTGATGAACAGGTAGTTCTCGCGGACCTCGAGCTCCAGTGGGCCACCGGCCTGCTTGAACGCGATGCTCTTCTGCTCACGGCCGGCGGTGTCGAACACGTGCACGGTGCCGGTGGACTCGTCGGCGACGTAGAAGAAGCCCTCCCAGGCGACGGCCGGCTGGAGCTCACCGCCGTCACCGGGCACCACGAAGTCGGCGACGCCACCGGTCGACGGCACCGCGTACACGTGGCGGGCGTCGGGGACGGTGACCGGCACGACCAGGCCGTCGGTGTGCTCGGGCAGCGTGCCCGGGCCGCTGAGCGGTAGGACCTGCTGGGTGCGGGTGTCGCCGCGGAAGGTCGTGAGGGTGTTGGTGGTGCGGTCGAGGACCGCGACGCCGGTCTCCAGGGTGGAGAGGGCAAGGTCGTGGCTGGGCGTGGCGACGTTCTCGGTGCGGATCTGCACCGGGCCGGCCTGGCCGCCCGCGCCGCCGGTGGCGCCGCCGTCGGGCAGGGGAGCGGCGGTGATGGCGGACACGGTGCCCTCGCTGGGCACGGCGATCCACAGGCGGCCCTCGCCGTCGAAGACGCCGCCGGTGATGCCGGGCGGGTAGCGCAGGGACTCGCCGATGGGGGTGAGCGAGCGCGGGTCGAGCTGGCGCACCTCACCCTGGACGGCGTCGATCACGAACGCGGAGTCCTCGTGCAGGGCGACGCTGACGCCGATGCCGGCGGTCATGGCCGGCCCGACGAAGATCTGCAGGGAGGTGAGATCCATCGAGCTGATGACACCGGTCTGCATGTCGCGCAGCAGGACGAAGCGGTCGTTCTGCGAGATCTGCACCTGGTGGCCGCGGGCCTTGGGCACGTTGACGCGGGTGTCGACCCGGGCGGTGACACCGTTGATCCGGGCGGCCTCGCTCTTGGTCTTGCTCCACACCCAGGAAGCGGCGTCGTAGCTGGCGACGGCCTGATCGGCGGCGCCCAGGCCGAGGACGGTGAGTCCCAGGCCGGCGACAAGGCTCAGGACAGTGCCCATGGTGACGAGCCCACCACGACTGCGCCACCGGCGCTTACGCTGGCCGATCACGACATCTGCACTGGCCACAGCCTGCCTACCTCCCCGTTTGCCGGCGGCGCCCGTTCAGGACGCAGGCCATCATAGGGGGATGGCGGGTGGTGTGGACACCCGGCGAGTCACGGTTGTGGATAGTGATGATCGCCGAGAGTGATCATCATTTGCCGGGCGAGGGTTTGGCCGAGCGAGGGGTGCGGCTGGTGCAGACCTGCGGCGAGGTCGAGAACTGGCTGGTGGTGTAAACAGCCACGACAGCGAAGCAATAGTCCAGGTCAGCGTTCAGTCCATTGAGATCGAACGTGGTCGTGGTCGGGCCGACCTGACCCATCGGCCGAAGCTGTTCCCCGGGCTTGCCCCCGGTGACAACGAACGAGGCCCGCCCGTTGGCCGGGTCAGCCCAGAACAGCTTGACCGACGATCCGTAGTCACGCATGCGCACATCGCTAGGAGCGGGGCCGAAGAGAGTTGGCACATCAGAGGCCGGATCGTCACCCCGGTTGGCCAGAACGACAACTAGCGCGACCACCGCGATGATCACCCCGAAGACCGCGGCAATCGCCGCGAAAAGGGCCGGGGCCTTCCGGGAGTACGACGAATCGCCGCTGCTCGCCGCTGGGGCGGCTGAGGTGATCGGTGGCGCGGAGACGATGTGCGGCATGGGCTGCTGGTCGTAGCGGCTCTGCTGAAAGTAGCCGGGCTCGGGCTGATAACCCGGGAATTCTGTCGCGGCCGGCGGTGGTCCAGGCGGCGCAAAAGCCGGGGGTACGCCGTGAGCGCGGCTCGGCGGGACGGGAGGCGGCACCGGCTGCCCGTAGACGGGCGGAGCCGACGATGATGCGGCAGGCTGGCCGTAGCTGAGCGGCGCCGACTGTGACGTGGCTGTCTGGTCGTAGCCCGGCGGAGCCGGGTCATAGCTGTGCGGGTGGAGGCCGGTGGTCGCTGAATCGCCGGCGGGAGGCTGCTCGTAGCTGGGCAGTGCGGGCTGCCCGTAGGTGTGAGCCATCGGTGGCGGGCTTGGCTCGGGTTCGGGGAAGTAGCGGGTCTGGGGCTCCACCACGGGCTGCTGTGCCACGGCGCTCTGCTGGGGGCGTACCAGTGCCTGCTGGTCCTGGGGTGCCTGCCGCTGCGGCGGGACCTGGAAGCGTTGCAGCTGGTCGGCCGGAAGTTCCATGCGTACCGTCGGCGGGTCTTCCCCCAGGTAGGAGCGTGCGCGGATGACGGCCCAGTGGTCCGCGCCGAGCACGGCGGGGCCGTGCGCGGCCACCCGGCCGAACGCGCGCCTGGCCTCGTGCCGGTTCTCCATCTCCTCAGCAACGACGCCCAGATCGAAGGAGATCCCCAGCATGACCGGGTCGGTGTCCCCGAGCCGCCACTGCCCGGCCGCGTACGCCTCCTCCAGCACCCGCCGCGCACCGGAGGGATCATCGGCCCGCTGATGCACGGTGGCGAGCTGCTGAGCGGTCAGCAGGACGTCAGGGTCGTCCTCACCGAGATTGGCCCGCCCCAGATCAACGGCATGCTCGAGCACAGCGCGCGCCTGGCCAAGATCGCCGGAATCGGCGAGGGCCTGCGCACGCTGCCGGGCGGCGAAGAGCGGGGACGGCTGAGACACGCAGGCCATGCTGCCCTTTGCCGTCCGGCGACGCCAGTACGAGCGGGCCCGCTGTCCCGATATGTCCGGTCCGGGGGTGGCCTGTGAGGGTGCCGGAGGGGCGTGTATATTTCTCTCCTGTGCAGCCCGCCGGGCGGCCACTTGCGGATGCGAATCGCAGGTCGAACCGGTTACGCTGTGCTCACCTTGTCCGGGTGGCGGAATGGCAGACGCGCTAGCTTGAGGTGCTAGTGTCCTTTATCGGACGTGGGGGTTCAAGTCCCCCCTCGGACACAGAAATCTCTCTTTGCATTGGGCCGCTGACCAGCGATTATACGGTCGGCGGCCTCAATCGTTTCCGGAGCTGTGTCCCTGTGGGAACGCGGTCGGAACGCCGCCTTCCATTGGGCACTCTTCCGCCAGCGGCATGGGGTTGCCGCGTCGGGTGGGAGACAGCGCAATGGCCTCCATCGAGGCCCGGAAGACCAAAGGCAAGATCACTGGCTGCCGGGTGAAGTGGCGCACCGGCGGCAACCCGTGACGGCGCCTGGGATGGACCAATTAGGCTCGGCGCCGAGGCGGGTGACGGCCCAATCGGGGGCGACCATGCCTTCGTCGAGCCTGCCGGTCACCTCGCACAGGATCGTGCCTTCGGCGGCCGGATACAGGTCGACGCTGGCGCGGCTGATCTGGGCGGTCTGGTCGGAGTTGACTGGCATCGGTGACTCCTCCGGCGGCTCGGCGTCGTCCTCGTCGTCGGGTGGCGGGTTGTTGCCGGTCAGGCCGCCCACCGTGATGGCCGGATCGGCGGTGGCGCCGTTGCTGAGGTCGGCCTTGATCCGTGCGCCCTCCTCCTTGACCTGGATGTCGTCCCAGTCGGGGGTGGACCATCCGGCGCAGCACGCCGGACTGCAAGGCCGGCGCAACCTTCGCAGCCGGGGCCCGCACCCAGGTCAACCTGGCCATGAGCTGGCTGCACCGCGACCCCATGCCGCCGCTGCGCCGTCGTCGGCCTGCTCGGTCGCGCCCGGGGCTACCCAACCTCAGAGGGCCGGGTCAACTTCGGACTCACACCGCTGACGCGTTCGGTCAGCTCGCACGGGACTTTGCGAGCTGGATTGGGATGCGTCTGCCGCCACGCCGGCCGGCGTGGCGGCAGACGTCGGACCGTGACGATTTCCAGCGGCGGCTGCGCCGCGGCGACGGTCCCATGTCCGCACGAGAGCCAGACGATGGCTAACTTTGGCGAAGAGCACCTCGCCATGACCAGACTGCTCTAGCAGCGCGGGCCCGGCGCAATGCGCCAGCAACAGCAACAATGCGCCGTCCCGACGCACTGTCATGGCACCCCTCTATGTCAAGCGTTGATCATGGGGGTTGTTCTAGGCTGGGATGTGGCGGGTCCGGGAAGTGACTTTTCCGAAGTGTCGACCTCGGGGTATTGGTCGTCCGCGCTGGATTGCAGAGTCGCCCCCGTTTGTCCTCCCGAGCCCGTCGCTGCCGTTTTGGCGTCGGCGACCATGCGCTTGTAGACGATGTCGGACAGGCGTCGTTTCAGCGCGCGCAGCGCTTCCATGGGTGTCTTTGCCGGCGGCGAGTTTGCGCCGGTAGTAGGCGCGGCCTTCGGTGTCGCGGCGGAGCTGGACGATGGCCATGATGTGCAGCGCCCGGTTAATGCGCCGGTTCCCGGCCCGCGATAGGCGGTGCCGGTTCTGGTCGCCGGATGAGGCGTCGATGGGTGCGGTGCCGTTCCAGGACGCGAAGTGCGCTCGGCTGGCGAAGCGGTTGATGTCACCGATGTCGCCGAGCAGCCGGGCGGCGCCGGACGGTCCGATGCCGGTGAGGTCCCGCAGCCGGCTGCCGGTCGTGTCGACCAGTTCGGTCAGTTCCGCGTTGGCGATCTTGATCTTCTTGTCGATCACGACGAGTTCGTGGATCAGCTCGGAGGCCAACCAGCGACGGGTCTTGCCGACGACGTCACGCGGGCGGACGGTGTTGAGCAGAGTGCGGGCCTGGGTCGCGGACAGGAACTTCTTCGCCCCGCCCGGCACCAGCTCGAGCAGCAGGTGATGCAGACGGCTGACCACTTCGGTGCGGGTCCGGCCGAGTTGGTCACGGCGGTCGACCAGCAGCCGCAACGCCACCGTGGTGTCATCCACGACAACCTGGCGCAGGCCGGTGGTGCGCAGGGCGACCACGGCGACGCTGCGGGCGTCAACCGGGTCCGTCTTGCGGCCCTGGCCGGTGGCGAAGACCCGGGCGCGGGCGGACAGCTTCGCCGGGACGTCCAGCACGGTCTCGCCGTCGGCGACCAGGCGTTGGGCGACGTGCCAGCCGATGCCGTTGCAGCCCTCGACTGCCCATACCCGGTCGTTGTGTTTGCGGCCGGCGGCGAACATGGCCTGGTAGCCGTCGCGGTCGGTGCCGAAGCGGCCTTGCCCGACGGCTTGCTCTCGCTCGTTGATGATCTCGATGGTGGCGGAACGCTTGTGCGGATCCACTCCGATGATGACCTGAGCCATCCTGACTCCTGTTCCTCGCTGCGACAGTGGTTGTCGGCGGGGAGGGCATCGCTACTTTGAGCTGGGCATACCCCTCTGGAGCCTGTCCGCACCGCGGTGACCGGCAGGCCGCACGCCAAATGAGAGCCACACCAACGGGTGGGCAGCCGAAATGAGAGCGAGTCCGCCGGTCACCTCGGCCATGCCTGGCCGGGCGCGGCCGTGCCACCAGTCAACAAGTAGCCGATGTGAGTGCGCCAGCAAGCGGGCTCAGGTAGAGGACACGCGTTTCGCCGGCTGACCAATTGATCCCGAGGCGTATGTCAATCAATTGAACCCCTGGAATCGGCAGCCCCCCTGCAACTATCCGCACGCGCGGAGCTGACGCCTCTGCTCAGAGCCTGGACTCGCGGCGAGCTTTTGGTTTGCATCAGGCGACTATCATGGACGCTACCCGCATCGGAGGTTAATCGTGCCCACTGACTGGGGTAATGTCCCTGACTGGGTTGCAGCTATAGGGACTTCGGCTGCATTCGCGGCTGCGGTGGCTGTGCTAGCGCGGGAGAAGAATCAAAAAGTCCACGCCCGAGCATCGCAGATCGAGTGTGAGCTTGAAACTGATGGCGCTGAGGCGAGAGTCTTGGTCATCAACCGCTCCAGTCAAGCTATACGCAATGTGCGTATAGCTGTGCAGGATCCGGCGAGATCCAAGAGGCAGTCTTTGATGCTGTACGAGTCGCCAACCACCTCCAGATTACGTCCCCGACATAAGCTCGTCGCACCAGTTCCGAGTGTGCCTCTGGACTACGAGCTTCCGACCTATGCTGTTCGATTCGTTGACGCGGAAAGCCGCGAATGGCTGACTCATGTAGAGACCGGCGAAGTCTTTCGGGTTTTCAGTGGATGGCATGTTTTGAGCATTTTACGCAAAGGCCAGAGAGGCGTTCGACTGGCTTGGCGCTGGGTATGCAAGAGGCTTGGCTTGCCGCCGAGGTTTTACGGTGAACGTTTGCGGTGGCAAAAATTACACCACACCGAACTTGGAAATGGCCCTTGGCATGACTTGAGGGACAGAGGAGAGTGGGGGCGTCCGAGAGTGGAACGTGATGCTGATCGTTTGCATGGATCTTAAGCACAAGCGGCCGCGTACTCATCTGCCGCCGATAAGGCGCGGTGTTTCGGCGGCGGCCGACACGACGGCCAGCGGCGATCGGCTCGACCCGCACTTCGGCGCGGCTCGGGCCGAGGATCATTACAACACCGGCCTGGTCTATGCCGCCGGACGACGATCCACCTTTGCCAGCGCGCCCTACCGTTTAGGGTCGCCCAACTGGTTCGCCGTGTGCGCGTCCCTCTGACGAGGGAGCCCGAACCGCCAGCGAATCCGGGCGAACAGCGCGGGAGACCGGAATACGTCTGAGAAGTTGGTAACCGGGCGTAGGTGCTGGAAGGGCTGTAAACATCCATAGCCTGCAGAGAACCCATTCTCTGGAGTGATCCCTCGATGAAGAAACTGTTCCTTCTCCTGCTCGGCTCGGTGTTACTCTCTCCCATCACACCGGCACGGGCCGTCGCCGACGTCACCGAGCTGGTGGTGATGGGCGACTCCTTCTCCGCCGGCAACGGCGCCGCCGACTACTACGGCGCGAAAGACTGCTGGCGTAGCCGCAAGAACTGGGCCGAGAAGTACGCGATCTGGTTACGGGAGAAAGGCCACCCGACGACGGTGACCAACACCGCCTGCAACGGCGCGACCACGCGACACATCACCGAATCCAAAGGCGCCGGTCTCCCGCCTCAGCAGGACGCCCTCACCAAGAGCACCGACCTGGTCGTCCTCACGCTCGGCGGCAACGATATCGGCTTCGGGACGATCGTCCACAAATGTTTCGTCCCGGTCGAGCGCAAGGCGACCCTCTGCCGGGAGGCGGCCGACCGCGCCGACGCCAGCGTGCGAAACCTCGGCACGGACGGCATGTTCAACCGGCTGCGGGAAGCTCTGGTCACCATCCGCCGGGCCGCACCCAACGCCAGGATCGCCCTGGTGAGTTACCCGCATCTGGTCGGTGACGAATACAGCTACGTCCTCACCGACAGCAAGCCACACTTCAACGCCCGTGACGCCATCCGGAAGCTCAACGAGGACGGCACCAAGGTGCAGCAGGCCGCGGTCGACGCCGCGAACCTCGACCCGGGCGGCGGTGGCCGAATCACCTTCATCTCTACCATCGCCGAACGGTTCGACGGCCACGAGCCGGACCCGCGGGGGCTCAAGAGCAACAAACAGCGGTGGCTTCTCGAGGTCGGCGACGCCAAGGCGGCCGTTCCGACGACCTATCACCCCAACCCTAAGGGCCATGATGCGTACGCCGCCGAAGTCGAACGCTATCTCGGTCGCCCCGGCGACGCGGTGCCCACACCGCGTCCCATCCCCAATGCCAAGCCTGTCGCCGCCTTCACGTTCAGCCGCCCACCGCAGACCGCCGACATGGTCGCGCTCGACGGCAGCCGCTCCTCCGACCCGGACGGCCGCATTACCACCTGGACGTGGACGGACGCCGGAAAGATGATTGCCACCGGCGCCAAACTCAAGGTCAAACTTGCCGCCGGCGCGACTCGGCAGATCACCCTCACCGTGACCGACGAGTTCGGCGCTACCGGCACCGTCACTCGCGCGGTCGGTCTGCCCAACCGGGCGCCGTCGATCACTCGCGCCGACCCCGACCGTATGATCGTGGGCTCCAATACGCCGACCTTGACCGCCGCCGCCACCGATCCCGACGGTGACGTTGTGACCTTCACGCACCGGGTCACCGGCCCGGCCGTCGATGTTTCCTCCGGCCTGGTCGGCGCCCGATGGCAGGTGCCTGCCCACCGGCTCGACCCTGGAGTCTCCTACAAGTGGGAGATCATCGCGAAGGACCCGCACGGTGCCACCGACCGGCGGGAGTCGACGTTCACCGTGGCGATGCTGCCCACCGCCGCCGATGTGATCCCGACCTCGACTGGCAAGGGGTACTGGCAAGCCGACACGCACGGTGGTGTCTTCTCCTACGGCGACGCCCCGTTCCACGGCGCCCTGCCGGGCAAGGTGAAGGTCGACAATGTGATCGGGATGGCCCGCACCCCCGACGACGGCGGATATTGGCTGGTGGGCCGGGACGGCGGGGTGTTTGCCTTCGGCAACGCGCCGTTCGCCGGATCCTTGCCCGGCCTCAACATCCGGGTCGGCAACATCGTCGGTATGGCCCCCACTCGGACGGGCAAGGGCTACTGGCTGGTCGGCAGCGACGGTGGCGTGTTCGCCTTCGGGGACGCGCCGTTCCACGGCTCGATGGGAGGCAAGCCGCTGAATGCGCCCGTAGTCGACATGGACGCCACCCCGGACGGCAAGGGCTACTGGATGACCGCGGAGGACGGCGGGGTGTTCGCGTTCGGTAACGCCACCTTCTACGGATCGATGGCCGGGCGCCCCGTCAACGGCCACATCACCGGAATGGCCGCCACCCCACCGGGCGACGGCTACTGGCTTACCGGCTGCGACGGCGGCGTCTTCGCCTTCGGCGCGGCGGTCTTCCACGGCTCCCACCCCGACTACCAGTGCCGGGGCAACTCCTAGGGTAGGCATGCGCCCGCCCGGATATCGCCTCTGACGAGGCCCGTCCGGGCGGGCCGCCCGGTACGCGGTGGCCTGCGCTCGCTGGTCGGCCAGCATCGTTCAGAGCACCCGCATGCACGCGGTCGTCGCCGATACACACCCCGGCGGCGACGGCGGCCCGCCGGGGGTACTGGATCTATCTTTCCCCCGACGTGGACCACGCCACCACCGGCAGCGACCACAACCTGTTCTGGCATCCGGACGCCAGCGCCACCGGGCAGCATTTCCTGCGCGGGTACCGCAACCCGAACGGCACCCCGGCGACCGAGTCGCTGGACCTGGCCACCTGGCGGCTGCGCACCGGCGTCCGGCGGCGCCGGTGGCTGCACGGATCGACGCCTCGTGGTCCCGACGGAGCCCGGCCATTGTGTACGTTCGGAGTTCCACCAAGTCTCCATTACGGTTCGGCGTCAGGCGTCTTCCAACCGCGTGCGCGCCCC
The DNA here is from genome assembly GCF_055586185.1 of Actinoplanes sp. NPDC051405. NCBI lineage: Bacteria > Bacillati > Actinomycetota > Actinomycetes > Micromonosporales > Micromonosporaceae > Actinoplanes > Actinoplanes sp. NPDC051405. The sequence goes on along the minus strand of NZ_JBVJIR010000001.1, from coordinate 488,512 downwards.
GGATCATCAACCAGAATCCATCAGACGATCTTGTAGGAACTGGTGTCGGAACTGGTACGTCGCGCCGTTCTGTCGCAGGATGCCCCGGCGGTGCGCCGTGTCGAGGAATGTCATCAACCGCCACGGCAGCTGCCGGCGTGTCGCATAGATCAAGCGCCATAACAGGAAAGTGCCGTAGCGTGCCTGAGCCGTGGCGATCAACAACCCCGCGGTCAGCCCGTACGTCAGAAACGTGCTTACTGCCGCAAGAACGCCGATCGATGCGCTACTGCCGGCCGCTACTGCCCGGGTACTGGTTGCCAGGCTGTGTGCCACGGCGACGATGGCGAGGACAACGACGAATGTCACGCGATCCAGCCGCAGCAACCGCGCCGGCGACATCACCACGTCGTCGGGCACAGTGATGCCCTGGGCGCCGAAGGTAATCGCCGTGGCGGCTCCGGTGGTCAGCCCAATCGGTACCAGCCAAGCGACGGTGATGCCGCTGAACCCGGCCGCCACCGCGGCCAAGGTGCCCAGTACAGCGCCGCCGATCGCGCCCGGCCAGGACACGCGAGGACCGCGGGATGGGAAATGACGGCCTGAGACGTCCCGTGCCACCTGGACGGCCAGTCCGAAGATGATGCCGACCAGAAGCCCGTAGGCAAATCCTGCGGCAAGCCCATAGACGGCGGTCACCAGAACGCCGGCGTCGAGTGGTCTGGTGAGCCAGTTGCGCATCGCAGCGTCCGGGTCGCCGGCTTGAATCTTGAGCCGCGCGTACAGCAGGATGAGTCCGATACTGAGACCGGTAATGACGCCGCGGCTCCAGCCCGCCGACATGGCGTCGAGGTATCCACTGGCACCTCCAACGACCACGGCCGAGACTACGAGGCTGATTCGGCCGGTTGTGCGGCTGCCCATTGCTGCAGATCGGTTGCGATGGGCTACGAACCAGGCGATGACACCGACGCCGAGCGCTTCTGCTGCGGCTCGGTGCCAAGGGTGATGCCAGTCTGTTCGTGCGGTATAGCTCACCCCGTGTAGCACGAGTGCGGCAGCTCCAAGAAGCACCGCCGTATGCAGGGCGTTCGGTCGCCAGCGACGAGGGCGGCCCGGATACGCCGTAGAGACAGGATGACCAGGTTGCGCCCGGGAAAGCAACGTGGCCAGACACCACACGGAGACGCCGACCGCGAATCCGTCGGCCGGACCGGTCATCCAGCCGTGGGTGACGTCGGGACGAACGCCATTGGTCAAGCTGTCGATAGCCGCAACGACAACGCCCACGACCAGCCCGTATCCGGCCGGCCTGAACCTGCGGATACGTGACGTCGCGGGCCCACGATCATCAGCTGCCCGCGGAGCCGAGAAGGCCGCACCCCACAGCAGCGCGCCTGCCAGAATCGCCGACAGCAGCCAACCATTGACGACCTCGTCCGCCCTGGTGGCCCAGCCGTCGGAGAACCCGGACCCGAATCCCTGGGTCCAGGATGGTGATCCAGGCGGGTGGTTGGACGGTGGGTCGTTACCCTGGATCAGGGCGCTGGCCGTGGCGACCACACCGCCGAATACCAGGCAGTGCCACCTTCGAAGCCGTTTTACGACGAGTGGGCGCCACGCGAACCCGCCGGCGATCGCTGCGGCAATGGCCAGGTCGTAGCTGGCGGTGACCGTGCCAGCGATGTACGCGCCAAGAGCGGCGAGCAGGCCTGCCAGGTTACTCCTCGTCAGGATCAGCACGATCACGTAGCAGATCGCCGCGGCTGCCGCGACCCGGGCGCCTGCGACGGCACCATATCCAAGGTCCTGATAGAACCAGCCATTGAAGATGGTCCCGGACACCGCCGTCCAGGCGATGATCGCAGCGAACATCGCGGGGCCGGCCCAGGCGCGGCGGCTGCCCGGCTTGCTGGTGATCGCGGGTCGCAGGTTCCACCAGATGAGGTCGATCGGGTTCGCCCGGGAGTTGAGCGTCGACGCAAGAAAGCCCAGCCAGCGTTTGACGTCGGCGAGGTCCCAACGGCGTTCGTCATGGAAGCGTGCCTCGACGAAGTTGTCGAGCAAGTGCTGCTCCACCTTCTTGGCGTCGAACGACAGCAGCTGGGTAGGGGCCGGCTTGGGGTCTGCGGCCGAGTTGTACACCGTGTCAGCCAGCATGGCCATCAACGGGGTCTCCAGCACTCCAGCGAGCAGGCCCCCCTTTTCCACGGAAGCCGCGACCTCGTTCCACCGGCCTTCGGTCACTGACCGGCGCTTCAGGTACTCGATGACATGGTCAGCACGCTGCGGGAGCAGCTTGACTCCAGTAGCACAGCCAAGGCGGGGTACGTCGCTGGCAAAAGCGACCGCGGAGTACTCCACCGGCCGGCTCGTCAGTAGCACCGCCCACTCCGGATGTACCTCAAGCTCCAGGCTCAGCTTTGAGACGAACGCCTCGCGCCGGCTTGGCGGCAGTTCGTCGAGGCCGTCGAGCATCAAAGCGATCTTGTTGGCATGCAACAGTTCACGGGCGTAGGAGTAGTCATTTTGCCTGTGGGCGGAGGCGAGAAACCGATAGTTTGTCACCAGCCAGTCCACCAGCCAGGCACCCACCGAGCCGGAGTTCCAGGACGCTGCCGGGATCAGCACCGGGACCAAGCCGTCGAACTCCTCACGGCGCGCGACCAGCGCGATGAGCGTTCGAATCATCAGCTCCGATTTGCCTGAGCCGCCCTCGCCCAGCACTACCAGTCGGCGCGTGGGCGACCTGGTCATCCACACGTCGACCAAGTCAAGATCGACACCGGCGAGATCGGCGTCGGACGTGGCCCACCGCGCTTCGCGCGCCTCAAACAGGATGGGGACTCGCTGCGCCATCCACTGTCGCGCCTCAACGACGCCAGCGCACAGACTGGCTCGTGCCGGTGCCCATCGGACCGGAAGCCGATGTTCGCCGCTCACCTGAAGGTGGATGGCTTCGTCTGACCACTGCTTGTGAACCTCGGCCTCGAGGTGTCTGGCTGCCTCGTCCAGCGATGGACGGACGCGGCGGCCGAACAGCGGGAACTGCCGGACTTCTTGCGTGACGTTAGTGGTGATGGGGGCCTCATTGGCGCCGCCGATCACGACCGAGCCGGGGCCCTGGGCGATGTGCGAGCCGCTCGATGGCGGCAGTCGAGCCTTGGCCGATTCCGTGTCGTCGTCGAGGGTCACGGACGCTCGTCCGGGTTCGTTCGAGTGACTTCGGTACGGATGTCGGCGTGGTTGTCCCTGCCTACCGCCACAGCGCCATCGCCATTTGCCGCGACTTCGCCAGGCGCGGGCGCCGACGAGGCCTGGTGTGGATGGGGACCAGACACCTGAGTGACGATCCTGCCGCGATTGTTCCCGCCGATCGCGGCCGACCCCGCTCCTGACGCGCGAACCCTGACGGACTGCCCGGCCGGCCGGGACTGACGCCAAGTCAGCCAGCCGAGGGATAGTCCTGCGACGCCGAGGGCGGTTGAGATACAAACACCCGAGACCGATACCCACTTCTCCGCGTGGTCGAGACCCTGCCCGGTGAGGAACCAGATGAAGCCAGCAAGGCCCGCGACGGCCAGAGCCACCGCGAAGATCACGTTCCGTCGATTACCCATGTACGCATAATGACCCCCGTCCGCCATCCGTTCACCCGTTGGAGGGGCCGAGAGATCGACAGATTCGACCTGCGCCACCTGTACATAGTGCACGGGTATACGACCCAGCACGGAGACGAACTTGCGTTTAGGCCCCACGGTCTGAGTCCCGCCTAGACGCTCCGTACCCGTGTCGGCTGCACCCGGTATTGCCATTGCGCACAGATCGAATCTGCAGACCTTGCGACGCCACCCGTGAGCCTCGGTTGTATGGGATTGTCCGATTTCTTGTTCTCGCGGGACTTCTCGCCGTAGCGGCGTGCTCCTCGCTGACATCGGACGCACCCTCGTTGTCGTGCAGCTCGATACGTCATACGCCGAGCGGTGCCGAGAGGATGAAGGTCAACTACAACAAGTGCACATTGGCACGCTAGCGGTGATCTTGTTGTTCGGGTGCGGCAGTGGGCTCGCTGGGAAAGTGAGGTGCCGACGGCGTATGAAGCGAGCAGCCAGCGACGAGCCGTCGCCCCCGCCAGTCTGCCTGCTTGGCCGCCAGCGCCCTGAACTGGCACCCTTCTGAAATACGGGGCACTCACGCCGCGATAAATTTCGTACCGAGTGTTCCGTCCAGATGCTTTGCTGCCGAACGCATGCGGATTTCCGCTTCACCTTGATCCCGGGATGCCACGATAAGAATCATCCCGTTCGACTCGCTTACCACCGCGAACGACTCAAGCCCGCCTCCGCTTGTACGGAAAACCGCGGATTTACTCCCGTAGTTGACCGAGGAAAGGAGCGCCTCCACGCGCAGCTTCACCGAAGCCTCACCGGGACTATAGTGAAGCGAGAAGGTATAGCCATCCCCTAGCTCGGTCGACGGCCAAGAGGGCACGCCGCCGTAATAGCGATAGAGCAATACGGAAGTGCCGGCGATGTCGACAGTTGCCCCTAGCGCGACATTCATTGCTGGATCAAGAGTCAAATCGTTCGGGGCGCCGCAGCGGCGTGGGTAAGACTGGATCAGCCGTCTGACCTCTAGTGCGACCCGGGCGAGCTCAGAAGTGAGCAAGCCGCCACTGAGGACTTTGGATACAGCGGCTCGGTACGGCGGAGAACGCCTTCGAGTCGGTTTGGGGGCACCGCGCCAGGCGCGGCGCCCCCAAACCGAAGATTCTGCCGGGCCGGGCGTTCTGTCGTCCTGTCGGGTGAGTACGCGGTAGGTGGGAGGTGGTTAAGCTATAAGCAGTTCAAGGTCGACGATCTGCCCCAATGGGGTATTGGTTTGTGTCGATCCCGACACACACCACATTCCCATACCGAGGTCAGAGGCAGGTAGAGGCCTCGACTCGGTCTTCGATTTGAACCCCCATGCGCGGTGCTGCGTCTTCTCTTACAGCGCACGAACGGTGCGAACGAGATCCATGGGTCGCACCTTCCCGATTGTCTGGGGAACGCCGTGAGGGGCAGATGCGGTCCGGCCCAAGGTGGCCAACCGGTCGCGGTGATGTCGGCTGATGGTGGTCGTGGTGTTGGTGATGCGGACGCAGAGGCGTACAACGTCGTTGACGTATGCCACTTACCGGCCGTCGGCGGAGACTAGGGGCGATGGGGAGGCGGTGGCTCTCAAGGCACCGTCGGCGGTGCGGCTAATCAGGTTGACGGCACTGGTGGTCATGCCGCGAACAAAGATGTCGGCTGCGGTTGCGTGTCGTCCGAGACCAGGTTGGTGGCGTCCGCATGAAGGCTACGTAGCGGCCGTCGCCAGAGATGCTGGGCTGGCGGCCGCTGGCGGTGAAAGAGCCGTCCGGTCACATAGCATCCAGCAGATCTAAGCGAAGACTGCCGACGTCACCGACCGTGCGGCCAGCGTCGCCTGCCGCGTGGCAGGCTGGCCCAAGGGTCCGCATCCCCTTTCGGGTGATTTGCCTCGGACGGAGCGGCCGGGTCGCACGGGGATCGTCCGCTCGGCGGCTAGGAAGGTCCGGTGACGCGATCCGATCGGGCCGATGTCGACGAGGCCGGCAAAGCCCGGATGCGGGCGGCGGTGGCAGAAGCTGTCAGCACCTGCGCTGCCCGTTTGCGTACGGCGTCAGCTCCGGCACTGATCGGAATTCTGGCCGTCTCGGCGCTCGCGCCGCTGGCCGTCGCACCGGGCGGTGCGATGTTCGCGGCAGGTCTCGCCGTCCTCGGGTCCGTCGGCGCGAACGTGCTGACCGATGTCGTCACCGCCGCGGTCGCCAAGCTGCGTCCCGATGAGATCGGCGCCCCGCAGGCTGTGGCCGCGGTTCGGCAGGCGTTCCTCGACCGTGTTGCAGCGGCTTTCGCATCCTCCAGCTCCACCGACCAGCAGGTACGCGACGAGGTCATCGCCCTATTCGCGACCTATGACATCGCCGGTACCGCGCTGGAGGCCGCGGCCGGGCTCGACGACGCCGAGCTGTTGCCGCGCATGGTCGGCGCGTTCGCCGATCTGACGGCGACCGTCAGGGGCTTCGGGTCCGTCCTGGTGAACACGCGGCTCGACGTGCACGCTCTGCACGAGGAACTGCGGCGTGAGATCGCCCGGCAGAGCGCGGACCGGGAACGCTCCCGCCAGGCCGGGGCGGACCTGCGGCGGCTGCTGGACGCGGTCCGAGCGCTGCGCATCCCGCAGCCCCGAACAGCGGATGTCCCCGCTCGGTGGGACGGCTCGCCGTTCCTCGGGCTGATGCCGTTCGAGGAGGAGCACTTCGCCGTCTTCTACGGCCGGCACCGGCTGACCCAGGAGCTGACGAATCGGCTCGGCGAGCGGCTCAGCACCGGCGAGATCCTGCTGGTCATCGGAGCTTCGGGCGCCGGTAAGTCGTCGCTGTTGCGGGCTGGGCTGCTCGCTGCCGTCGCCGACGACCGCCTCGTACCGGGAAGCAGTCGATGGCCTCGGTGGGCACTGAGCCCATCGGGCTCGCCCGTTCAGCACTTGGCGGCTAATCTCGCCAACCTCGGTGCCGGGGACGCCGCGAGTGTCTACGAGGCCCTGCTCATCCATCCGGAACGGGCGCACCTGCTGGCCGCTCAGATTGTGGCCTCGGCTTCGCCTAACTCCGATCCGCCGCGGCTGGTGCTGGTCGTCGACCAGCTCGAGGAACTGTTCACGCTGGGTATCGAGCCCGCCGAGCAGCAGGCGTTCCTCATCGCCCTGCATGCCATGGCCACCACCCCGACCGGCCCGGCCGGAGTCCCGGCCGCCCTGGTCGTGGTCGGGATCCGGGGTGACTTCCTCGATCAGGCGACCGCCGTGCCGGCACTGGAAAGGGCGGCGCAGAACGGGGTGTTCACGGTCGGTCCGATGACCGAGGCGGAGTTGACCCAGGCCATCACCGGCCCCGCAGCAGAGGCGGGTGTGGCGGTACCGGCGGAGCTGACCGCCGCCATCCTGAACGACCTGCGCGACCGGACTCCGGTTGTGGGTTTCGACTGCGGCGCTCTGCCGTTGTTGTCGCAGGTCATGTTCGTCATGTGGCAGGCCGGCGACGCCGAGCGCCTGACGGTGGCGGGCTATCACCGGACCGGCGGGATCGCGGGCATCGTGCAGACCAGTGCGGAGAGCGCCTACCTTGACCTGACCGAGAGTCACCGCGATCTGGCCCGGCGGGTGCTTGTCCACCTCACCCGCGTCACCGACGGGCGGCTTACCCGCAACCTCTCGACGTACGGCGCACTGCGCATGGCGACCGGCTGCACGGACAGTGACCTCGACGCTGTTCTCGACGCCTTCATCGCCCAACGCCTGATCACGCGCGCGGAAGGTGACAGTGTCTCGATCGCGCACGAGGAACTGCTGCGGTCGTGGACCCGCCTGCACGGCTGGCTTCAGCCCGGCATCGCTGACCAGGCGCTGCACCGAGCGCTGATCGATGACGTGCAAGGTTGGCGTGCCCACGGTGATGACGCCTCGTACCTGTACCGCGGCGGGCAACTGCACGCCGTCCAGGAGGCCGTCAACCGGTGGACCGCCGACCCGGCCAGGTCACTGATCGTAGACGCCGACGTTCGCGAGTTCCTCGCGGTGAGCACCCGTCGCAACCGGCGCCGGCGACGCGTCTACCAGAGCATCGCCGCGGCGATGGCCGTCCTGATCGTCGCCACCACCGGCGCCGCGGTACTCGCGAATCGCAACGCCACGCTGGCCGCCCGCAACGCCCAGCAAGTTGAGCAGCAGCACGCGGTCGCACTGTCCCGCCAGCTCGCCGCGCAGAGCCAGGCCGTAAGCCCGACACAGTGGGGCCTGGGGCAACGTCTCGCCGCGGCGGCGCTGCACACATCATTCACCCGCGAGGCAGCCGATGCGGCGAGCGCCCGCCTCACCCATTACGGCGACATCCTCCAGTACCCCGGTCAGGCGATGGCGCTGGCCTTCAGCCCCGACGGAAAGACCCTGGCGGTCGCCGGTAACGCGCAGATCTGGCTGTGGCACCTGGCGAACGGCCTGCCCATCGGCGCACCGTTGGGCAGTATTGCGCCTGCTACCGATCCAACGGACGTTGTGAATGCTGTGGCTTTCAGCTCGGACGGGGCGACGCTGGCCTCCGGTACTGGTGGCGGAGTGGTGCAGCTGTGGAGTGTCGCCACCGGGCGGCAGATCGGCGCTGCTCTGATCGAGAAGGCGCACCCACTTCCGGGCTGCGGCGGGTGTACGACAAGCTCGGAGGTGCAGTCGGTGGCATTCAGCCCCGACGGAAGCATGTTGCTGATCGCGAGCCGTTCGTCCGTGCGACTCTGGCATCTGGGAGCCGCGCGATCCGTTAGAAAGCTGCGCGATGGCGGTGCAGAGGCGGGCGCTTTTAGTCCAGACGGAACGCGGCTGGCAGTGAGCCGCGGATCGATCGAACTGTGGAATCCGGCAACGGGCCGCCGCGTCAAGAGCATCCCGGCATCCCAAGGGCTCGTGGAGGCAGTGGCGTTCAGCCCCAATGGGAAGCTGCTCGCCACTGGTGGGGGCCACGACCGCGCCGTCCGGGTGTGAACTTGGCGACGGGCCGGCCGACCGCAGCTCCGATGACCGGTCACACTCGCGCGGTGGAAAGTGTGGCCTTCAGCCGTGATGGCAAGCTGTTGGCCTCCGGCGGCGACGACAATGAGGTGCGCCTGTGGAATCCGGCCACCGGAAAGCAGATCGGCGCACCCCTGACCGGCCATACCTATGTCGTGTCGACGGTGATGTTCAGCCCGGACGGGCGATCGCTGGCCAGCGCCGGCTGGGACGGGACCGTGCGGCTCTGGAACCCTTCGACCGGCTTGGCGCTCGACGGTCCCCTGGTTCTTGAAGGGGGCGGCAAGGCGGTGGCATACAGCCCGGACGGCAAGCTGCTGGCGTACGGCACTGACGACGATCGTGCGTATCTATGGAAACTTGCCGACGGAAGCAGCATCGGAGGGAGGTTGGACAGGCAGAGTAACCGCGCGGATGCGATGGCGTTCAGCCCGGACGGACGCTTGCTCGCGACCACCAGCTTCGACCAGGTCCTGACGTGGGATTCGCAAGCCGGTCTGCCCGTCGGTAAGCCGATGATCTCGCCGCCTACCAAGGCGATCGAGGACGCGCAATCGGTGAACGTGGTGAACGCGATCTCGTTCAGCCCGGACGGCACGATGCTCGCGTCCGGATCCGATGATGGCTTAGTGCGCTTGTGGAATGTAGCCACTCGCCAACAGATCGGCCGGCCGCTGGCCGGGCACTCTGGCCTGGTGTCCGCACTGGCTTTCAGCAGCAACGGAAAGATGCTCGCCAGTGCGGGCCAGGACAAGACCATCCGGCTATGGGATCCGGTGACCCGGCGGCAGATCAGCCGCCCATTGCCAGGCGGTGCAGAAGTCAACGCCGTGGCCTTCAACCAGGACGGCAGCCTGCTCGCCTCCGGCGAGAACGACGACGCCGTGCGGCTGTGGAACCCTGCGACGGGTCGCGCAGTCGGACCTGTGCTGACCGGCCACAACGACGCAGTGACTGCGGTCGCGTTCAGCCCGGATGGCACGATGCTGGCCAGCGCGAGCGTGGACGCGACGGCGCGGCTTTGGAATCCGGGAACCGGCGAGCAGCTTGGTGTCCCGTTGACCGGGCACAGTTCCACGGTCTGGTCGGTCGCCTTCAGCCCGGATGGCTCAACGCTGGCGACCTCAAGCTATGACGAGACTGTCCGGCAATGGCATCTGGCCAGCTTCACCGATCCGATTCGCAGATTGTGTCAGCAAGCCGGTGAGCTGACCACCGAGGAATGGACCACCTACGCCTCCGACGAGCAGTTCAGCAAAGCCTGCGGCTAAGCGATGTCTCGTAACCCGGTGACGGTCTGCCTCGTCGGTGGATGATCATCGATGGGTGCAGGTGTTCTCAGCCTCCCGCCCGGCAACGGTTGCCCGTGCTGCGCGGGATTCCAGCTGTCGGTCACCAACGCGCTCGGCATCCGATTTCCCGACGTTGCCGCCCAGTTCGACCGAGAGCGCAACAACGGCCTCGCGACCCGAACGAGATCGTCTCCGGCAGCAACACGCCGCGATGGTGGATGTGCCCGCATGGGCCTGACCACCGGTGGAAACCCAAGGTCAACGAACGTACCTACGGCGCGGGGATGCCCTTTCTGTGCCGCGGGCGATGGCCACACCGGGCGGCTCGGACGAGTCACTGGCTTGAACCGATGTGCGAGCTGGTCCTCGACCATCGCGGCGATGGAACGGGAGCGCCCGGCGCCCTCGGCGTCCTTCAGCTCGTCGTCGACGTTCGCCCAGTGCTCCAACGCCCCCACATCTCGACACGCCGACCCGCGTGGTCGCAGCTCCGTCGGGTGTGCGAAGCACGTTGATCTCGGTAGGCAGGAACCGCGTGTCCGCCTGAGGCCGGATCCGTTGCGACATACGCTGTGAGCGTGACGATGAGTGCCAAGACGATCGCTATCGCCGTGTCGGGCTGGCTCGTCGCTGCGGTTATCACAGCACTGGCATTTGCCAACATTGGCCCGTCGGGCCCGGATGGCCCTCAGGGACCGCAGGGCGTTCCTGGACTGACTGGTCCCTCTGGGCCTGTCGGCTCGCCGGGACCGGGTGGACCGGCAGGACCACGAGGGCCAGCCGGTCCGAAAGGTGACCGCGGCCCGCGTGGTCCCCAGCAGGGCGTTGGTAACGCATGAGACCGATGGCATTCCTCCTGATCACCGCGGTGGGTTGGGGCGTTGCTACCGGTGCCGGTTTGGCATTTGCAACAGGCGCCCGTCCCACGGGTAAGACTGGCGAGCAGGGCAGGTCAGGGGTCATTGGTAGTGCCGGACCAGCAGGTCCTCAAGGCAAGCCGGGACCGCGGGGTTCACAGGGACCCGTAGGCCCGAAAGGTCAACGTGGTGACCGCGGTCCATCCGGAAACAGACCACCGCCGAACCCCGGCACTCTCAGCCGGTCCGAATGCGAAGCCCTTGGAGGCCTCTGGCTAGACAGCTGCATCTTCGACTGACACTCAGCCGGGGCCAGGCACTCTCTGATTCTGTCGGGGGAGTACAAGGGTAGGTGTGAAACGTTTAGGCTATGAGCAGTTCGAGGTCGACGACATGCCCTAATGGGGTATTGGTTTGTGTCGATCCCGACACACACCAAATTCTCATACCGAGGTCAGAGCCATGCCGACTCCTGAACTCGACCCACGGTCACAACCCCCATGCTCTGTCGACCGGCGATGCTGAGCGACGGGGTCTAGGGAGCGTCTCTCGGATTTTGATCCTTCGTTGATGGGGTGTGCCGGTTCGTCGATGGATCTCTGATGACATGTGGGCTCGGATCGAGCCGTATCTGCCGGACCGGTCGCCGCGGCGCGGCGGCCGGTGGGCCGATCACCGGGAAGTGATTGAGGCGATCGCCTGGAAATACCGCACCGGTTCACCGTGGCGGGACCTGCCCGACGAGCTCGGCTCGTGGAAGGGCGCCTATTCGCGGTTCCGGCGATGGACCCTTGATGGCACCTGGCAGAACCTGTTAACCGCGGTGCAGGCCGACGCTGATGCCGCCGGTGAGCTGGACTGGCTGCTCACCGCGGTCGATTCCACGGTGGTGCGGGCCCACCAGCATGCCGTCGGGCTCCGGCCGGGAAAAGACCACGACGCCACGAGCCGGCCGACCACAGCCTCGGCCGGTCCCGAGGCGGCCTGAGCACCAAGGTCCACCTGGCCGCGGAGTCACGCTGCCGGCCGATGAGCTTGCTCGTCACCGCCGGCCAAGCCGGTGCCGCACCTCAGTTCGAAGCGGTCATGAACGCTATCGCCGTGCCGCGACGTGGACCCGGACGTCCTCGCCAACGCCCACACCGGGTACTGGCCGACAAGGCGTACTCGTCACGCGCGATCCGTTCCTGGCTACGCCGACACGGCATCCGCGCGACCATCCCGCAGCCCATTGGCCAGCAAGCCCACCGCCGGCGGCGAGGCCGCCACGGCGGCCGACCGCCGGCCTCCGACACACAGCACTACCGACAGCGCAACGTCGCTGAACGCTGCTTCAACCGGCTCAAACAATGGCGCGGCTTGGCCATGCGCACCGACAAACTCGCCGTCATTACCAGGCCGCACTCACCCTCGCCGGCATCCTGCTCTGGACCAAACCATGATCCGAGAGACGCTTCCTAGCGCTGCCGGGTCAGCCAGGTGGCCAGGGCGGTCCGCGAGCGCAGGTCAAGCTTGCGCAAGATGTTGCCGACGTGGCTCTCCACGGTCCGCTCGGACAGCGACAGGGCGGCGGCCACCTCCCGGTTGCTCGCGCCTTCGCCGACCAGCCCGGCGATCTCGCGCTCCCGGGGGGTCAGCATCACGACGCCGACCTTCAACTCGGCCCGGACGGTCCGGGTGAAGACGGGCGCGTGCATGGCGACCGCCCGGCGTTCCGCGTCCGCGAAGTGGGTCCGGGCCGCCCGCTCGTCGCCGAGCAGCCGGGCCAGCCGGCCGAGGTGCAGCGACACCGGACCCTCGGAGGGCGTCATCGCCCCGCCGGTCACGAAGAGGTGGCCCAGCGGTGCCAGGGTCCGGTAGAGCCCCTCCGCCGCGGTCAGGTCGCGGGCCAGCACGCACAGCGTCACGTGGCCGGCGGTCGCCACCAGCCATTCCGGGGAGTCCCGGGGCAGGTCGTCGACGTGCGGCGCGAGCGCCTGCCAGATGTCGAGGGCCTCTCCGGTACGCCCGGACGCCGCCAGCAGCAGCGCGTACCAGCCGTGGGCCGGGAACGGCAGACCGGCGATTACCCGGCGCACCTCGTCGGCGACCTCCGTGACGCCGTGCCCGGACTGCAGAGCGAGGCTGGATCGCAGCACGAGGGCCAGGAACGGCGCCTCCTCCAGCCCGCAGGCCTCGCCGCGGCGCTGCGCCTCGTCGATCAGGCCGGGCACGTCGGTGAACCTGCCGTCCAGCAACGCCAGCGACGCCTGGATCGACGCCAGCCGCCAGTCCCAGACCGGATCGTCGGCCTGCCGGACCGCCGCGGCCAGGCTCATCAGGTCGGCGTTGAACTCGACCCGGCGGCCGAGCTGAGCGAGCGCGTCGAGCCGCCACAGCAGGCCCCACTGCCGGTGTCCCGGCAGGATCAGCGCCTGATCGGCCAGCTCCAGCCGACTGCCGGCATGTACCGCGTTGACCAGCGTGCGGTGCCGGGCGCGCAGCTCGAGGAACCGGTCGTCGGCGTCCGGCCGGGACACCGTCCGGAGTTCCCGCGTCCACGGGTTGCTGGTGGCGGCGAGCTGGGCCTGGACCCGGGCCCGGATCCGCGGGTCGGCACCGTCACCCAGCATGCTCAGCGCCTCCCGGCAGAGGGCGTGCTGCTCGGCGGTCCAAGTCCAGGTGCCGACCCCGCCGCCGCGGATCACCGTGGCGGCCTCGGCGACGACCGTCGCGTCCCCGGTCGTGCGGCCGATGCGGGCTGCGGCACGGCAGGATTGCCAGGCCCGGTCAACGTGCCCGGCGCGCAGATCCGCCCGAGCCTGGTCCAGCAGGCGGGCCGCGTCAGTACTCATCTACGGCCCCGGCTCGGCTCGGTGTTTCCACGGATGTGCAGCTGCTGTGCCGACCCTAGCGTTGCCGGACGACGAAGTTCAACGACCCGAAGGACTGGTTCATGGACGTCATGCAGCGGCAACAGGCGCCGGTACGCAGCGGCAGCATCGCCCTGATCGCCGGCGGGGTGCTCGGGGTGGTGTCCGCGGTCCTGCTCAGCGTGGTGCCCCCGGCAGTGCCGGTCGAGCGGTACAGCTATCCGCTGGATGCGACCGGCCACACCGTCGTGCAGACCTTCTTTTTCTTCCATCACCTGCTGCTGGTCTGGGGCCTGTGGGCGGTGTGGCGCAGCGGCGCGGCCGGTCACGGGCGGCTGGCCACGATCGGCGGGGTCTCGACGGTTGGGGCGATGACCCTGCTCTCGATCCAGGAACTGGTCACCATCTCGCTGCGCGACGATCTGGTCACGTCGCCCGCCGCGAACACCGTCAACGCCCTGTACGGCATCGTGTCGATCCTGAACGGCATCGCGCTGATCGTGTTCGGGGTGGCGGTGCTGCGGGCCCGGCGATGGACCGGCTGGACCCGCCGGCTCCCGCTCGCCCTGGGCATCTACGTCTTCGTGCCGCTGACCCCGGCCATCTTCGGGCCGTTTGTGGTCGGCCGGGCCGCCATCGGTCTCTGGCTGGCGCTTTTCGGGCTGCTGGGCTGGGTCCTGGGCCGCCGGTCATAGGTAGCTGACCCCGGTCAGGTCCTGGGCGACCTGCCACAGGACGCCCGATCGCCGGAGTCCTGGAGATCGATCGCCTACCTTTCGCCCAGGCGGCGCTCATTGTCGGCGGCGAATGATTGCATCGTGCAAGAGCGTATGTCACGGTCGGAGGCTGCTGATGGCCTGCTGGAGCGGGCTGTCTTTAGGCAGGCGAGCGCAGGGCGGCTAGCACGGCCAGTACCCGGCGGTGGTCGTCGGGGGCATCGTGCAGCTGTAACTTGCTGAAGATGTTCGCGATGTGGCTCTCGACGGTCTTGCCGGAAACGACGAGCCGGGCGGCAATTGCGGCATTGGATCTCCCTTCGGCCATCAGGCCCAGGACCTCGCGCTCGCGATCGGACAGCGCACGCAACGGGTTCTTCCGGGAATGGGCCCGAACGAGGCTGCGCGTGATCTGGGGGTCGAGGACGGTGCCGCCGGCGGCGATCGTCCGCAGCGCCTGCAGCAGCGTGGCCACGTCGATCACCCGGTCCTTCAGCAAGTAGCCGAACCGCTCTGCGTGCCGGTCCAGCAGCTTCGCCGCGAAGTGCGTTTCCACCGCCTGCGACAGCAGCAAGACGCCGAGCCCGGGGTCGTGCTCCCTCAGCTCGACGGCCGCCGCGGCCCCCTCGTGCGTGAAGGTCGGTGGCATCCGGATGTCGATCAGGGCCACGTCGGGCCGATGTTCGCGCACCGCCGCGGCGAGTTCGGTGGCGTCCGCTACCTTCGCGCACACCTCGACGCCCGCTTCGGTCATCAGTCGCGTAAGCCCTTCCCGTAGCAGAGCCGAGTCATCGGCGATCACCACACGCACGGGAATACCACCTCTACCGCCGTGCCGTGCGGCGTGACCTCGCGTACCCGCAGCGACCCGCCGACCGCACTGACGCGGTCGGCCAGGCCTTGGAGTCCGCGCCCGGACGGGTCTGCCCCGCCGCTGCCCTCGTCCCGGACCTCCACGCGGAGCGACCGCGCGGAACGGCGCACCTCCACCACCACATCGCCGGCGCCGGAGTGCTTCACGGCGTTGGTGACCGCCTCAGCGATGACAAACCAGGCGGTGCTCTCGATGTCGGCGCCGACGCGGACGTCCACCACGTCGTAGGACACCGTGACCGGGGCCCGGGCCGCCATATCCGCCACGGCAGCGACCAGCCCCCCGGCGGCGAGCGCCGCAGGCTGCAGCCCGGCGGCGAGGTCGCGCAGCTCCTGCACCGTGTCCTGCAGGTCCCAGATTGCCCGGTCGGCTTCGGCGGCGAGTACGGCAGCATCTCCGTTGAGCCGGGCCGATTGCAGCTGCAGTGCGACGGCGAGCAGGCGCTGCTGTGCGCCGTCGTGCAGATCTCGCTCGATCCGCCGGCGTTCCTCCTCGTGCGCGTTGGCCAGCCGGGCCCGGGACGCGCGGATGAGTTCGATCTGCCTAGCGAGTTCGGCGCGCAGCGCCACGTTGTCCAGCTCCGTCGTCGCCTCACGGGCGACCGCCTCGACGAGATCGCGCCGCGTCTGGCGCGGGTCGAACTCGAGCCGCGCGACGAGGTGGGTGTGACGGCGCACGTCCACGGCATCCGTCGCCGGCTCGACCTCGATGCCGCCGGACGTGACCCACGTGCCCTCGGCCGTGGGATAGAGCACCCGGCCCCCGCCCAACACCTCGGTCAGGAGCCCGTCGATATCGGCCGGCGACTCGGCGAGACCGGCACGTACCGCTTCCACGGCACCGAACCGCGCCGGGTTCACTTGGCGGCCCACCGCCCGGCGCCCCCACCCGTAGAAGACGCGCGCGACGACGACGCCCGCCAACGTCGCCGCGACGGTCACCGGCGGAGATCCGGAATCGAACGGGCCGCTGCGGCTGACCACCACGACAACGGCGACGTAGGCAATGAGTACAGCGACCGAGGCGACGGCGTAGGCGGCCGACTCGGTGACGACCCGCTCAACGTCGTACAAGCGGTACCGCAGCACCGACAGGCCGGCGCCGACGACCAGTGCGACTGTCGCGGCGGCGAGAACCGCGCCGGCGTACACGTCGCGTCCGGTCCCCGAGAGAACGAAGGCGGCGACCACGGCAGGTGCGAGCGGAAGGGCGCCGACCACAAGCCACAACAGCTGTCGTCGCGACTCCTCCTCGGGTCGGCGCCATGCCAGGACCAGCGGGACGAGCGACACGACGAGGCATCCGGCAAGCGCGTAGACAGCCACAGCGGCGAGGATCCTCGCCGGCCGATCGAGCGCAGCCACGGCTAGCGGGCTCGACAGGCGTTGATACGGCGCGGCCAGTGGGGTCGAGCGCAGCAGCGCCATCGCCTGGAACAGGCCACCGGCGACGACGGTGACAGTGGGCAGCGCGCGGACCGCACCCCGACGCGGTCCGGGTGGCGTGTACTGCAACACCAGCGCGAGGAAGACGAACCACCAGACGAAACTGGTATCGCCCAGTGTCGCGACTAGTTTCCCGGCCGGGACCTCCTCCACCTGGCCCAGCAGAACGTACTCGTCGCAGAACGCACTCCAGGCGAGAGCTGTGCCGAGCCCGACGAATGCCCAGCCCGCCCGCTGCCTCGGCGCATGCCAGGTCACCACCACGCCCATCAACCAGCACGCGACCAACGCGATCACGACCGGCAAGTCGGACGCGGTAAACAGCGCCCGGCTGCCGACGACGGCGTCGGCGACCGCCGCACCTATCACCAGCACGGGCGCGAGCGGCCAGACGACCACCCGGCCCAGGACGCGCCGCGACCGCTGCATACGGCCATCCTCGCAGCCCAAGGCGCCGTTGACCTCAGGGCTGGCCCTGATTGCAGGACCAGGGGCCGCCCCGTCGCGCCGTACACCGCAGCGGCCGAGGCTGAATGCCGTGAACCGAGAACCGATCAAGGAGTCCGCCATGACCGTCACCCAGCCGTCGGCCCCCGACCGCATCGTCCGTGGCCGAACCACCGCGACTGCTGTCGCCACCGTCGCCGCCGCCCTGCTCGCACTCTCCCTGTTCATGACAGTGGCGGTGATCAACGTGCCCCGGCACGTGTCCGACGCCGATCTGCTGACCTGGTGGCAGGAACCCAGCAACCGGACGGCCAGCGTTGTCTCCGGGATGTGCGCGCTCGTCGTCGCCGTGACGATCGCGATCGTGGCGAACCACCTGCAACGTCTTGACACGGCCGGCCGCGCACCGGCCTGGCTCGCGTTCGGCCGTTCGATGGCCGGCGCCGTGACCGCCCTGTGGCTGGTCACCGGCGCCGTGCGTGGCCTCGTCGGTGCCCTCGTCGACACCCAGGGCGAGCCGCTGCCCGGAGTCGAAGCCCTCCGATACACCACCGGCCTGAACTACGCCCTCCTGGGTCAGTCAGGCATGGCAGTTCTCGCGCTGTTCATCCTGGCGATCTCCGTGGTGGTACTCCGCACTGCCGCCCTCGGCCGCTGGATCGCCTACCTCGGCATCGCCTGCGCCGCCGTGATGCTCGCCGCCGTGGTAGCCCAATACGGTGCCTTCGCGACACCCCTCGCGATCCTGTGGTTCCTTTGCCTCGCCATCGCCTTCTGGCGCGCCCCCGCAGCCGTAGCAACCAAGAGCTGACCACACACGCGAGCGCCTGATGTCTCGGTCTCAAGCGCCGGGCCGGCCGCCGCCAAACCCGCTCGAATTCGCTCGTTCCAGAAGGACAATTTCGCTCGTTCCAGAAGGACAATGCAGAGCCGACTCGCTGTAGAGGGCCAGCGAAGGTGCACTCTCATCGGCAGATCCGGACGGCAGCAAGGGTCTGGAGGAACTACCCGGGATTGCGGCGTACGGAGACGGCGAAACTCGACCTGGTCGACTGGGCGCGAAACCCGCATGCCCCGGCGTTCGGCCGATACGGGTCGCTAAGTGTGCGCTACGGCAAGGCCGAACGCGGTCAGCCGCCACGGCGGCGCACGGTGCTGTCGGTGATGGACTGGGCTGTCGACGCGGTGGACGACTACATCGAGAACGTGCGGCCTCGATTCGGTCTGTCGGACCACCCGGCGCTGTGGGTGACCGAACGCGGCGGCCGGATCCAACCGGTAGAGATCAACGCACGATTCGTGGCCTACCGGGACGCACTGCGGCTGCCACCGGCGCTGACGTTGCACAGCCTGCGCCACTCCTATGTGACGCACCTGACCGAGGACGGCATCGACCGCCGCTTCGTCCAGGTGCAGGTCGGCCATGAATGCGACAGCTCCACGGCGATCTACACCCACGTCAGCGACGACTTCATGAACTCGGCGTTGCGGGCCGCTCTCGCGCCGGCGTTCGAGCCCGCACCATCTGATCGGCTGGAGGCCCGATGACCGGAAGACTGGACTACCGATGGCATCTGCGGCAGGTAATGGCCTCCCGCAGCATGTTCACCACCACCGACTTGATCGAGCCGCTCACGGCCCGAGGCATCACCTTGTCGTCGAGCCAGGTGTACCGGCTTGTCGTGGAACGACCAGAACGGCTCAGCCTGCGGATCCTGATGGCGCTGCTCGACATCCTGGACTGCCGCATGGAGGAGCTGATCGAACCGGTCGCCGTCGCCGAGCCCATACGGCTCCGGAAGGCAGCAGGCGCGGAAAGCCACCTCGGCGATCTGCGTCCCAAACGGGCGCGCATCAGCGACAACGACGCGTAATGACCACCTCCGAAGGGCGGCCGGCTGGATCAGACTTCGACACGATTGTGGAGCTCGTCGCCGCAGCGGATCCACACGCGGCCATTGAGGCGGTCCAGGACGTTGTGGGCTCGGTCGCGACGACGCGCTTGCTGCAACGGAGGATGGCTGAGGCACTGGCCAGTCGGCCGGAGGTGTTGTCCGACGGAGTTCCGCCGGCGCCGCAGGCGGTGGGCGAACTGCTTCTGGCCCTTCGCCGCACCGGCGTGGCCGACGTCGCCTCACCGATCTGCGGCATGTGCACCCGGGACTTGCCGTCGGTCCGCGGGTCGGCATGGTGCTGCGCCACCTGCTGCCAGCCACGCCGGCACTGCGCGAGCTGCGGGCAGTCGCGCAGGCCCGCGGTCCGTGACGAACACGGTCGGTGGCAGTGCAGGAGCTGCAGCCCCGCCACCGAACCCGACTGGAACTCCTTCATCGACGCTGTCCACGCCGTCGCCCCAGAGGTCAGCCGCGAAGTGGTGTTGCAGGCGGCGCACGGGGCGGCGCCGCAGTTGGCGCAGCGTCGGGCCTTGGCCTCCGCCGTTACCGCCAATCCAGCTCTTCTGGCGGGTCGTGGTGCCGAGTCGCCGACGCGGGCGGTGTTCTGCTTCATCGATCTGCTGCTCGAGGGCGGCGTAACCGGGGTGGTCCGACCGGCCTGTCCCCGCTGTGGCCGCGTGGTCGCGCTCGTGAAGTTTGCCGACGGGATACGGATCTGCGGCCGCTGCGACCACCAGGCCCGGGCGACGGCGTGCGCGCGGTGCGGTCGCGTCCGTCAGGTGGGCGCACGCGATCGGCAGGGCCGGCCCGTGTGCAGCTCGTGCCGGAGCAAGGAGCCTGCGAACACCGAAGACTGCATCAGATGCGGCCACCGCCGACCGGTGAACACGCGCACCCCCGAGGGGCCCGTGTGTGTCTCCTGCCGAGTTCCTTTCACAGATGTATGCACGTTGTGCGGGCAGACGGCGCCGTGCCAGCGGTCGCTGCTGACCGGTCAGCAGCGATGCCGAAGCTGCATAGGTCAACGGGTCAGGTGCGGGGGATGCGGTCGGCTGGAGGTGCCGCACAGCGGCACCTTGACCGACCCGCGTTGTGCGTTGTGCACCCCGTCGGAGCCTGGCACTTTGCCGAGGCGCCGCTACCAATGCCCTACGTGTGGACGGCCGCGGCCGTCGAACGGTGACTGTCCCGGCTGCCGCCTGGTGGCCTCGGTGCAGCCGCTATTGACCTGCGGCGACGGCATCAGGTCGGAGCTAGTCCCGCTGCTTGCCTGGTGGGAAGGCGCCGAGCGGCCCGCAAGCATCCGCGCCTGGCTGACCCGGCGTTCGGCCGCTCGTGATCTGCTGCGCCAGCTCGCTGACGGCACCGTCCCGATCAGCCACGACGGGCTCGACCAGCTCGACGACACGAAACCCGTCCGCTACCTGCGCAGGGTCCTCGTGGCATCCGGGGTGCTCCCGGCCCATGACGAGCACCTGGACCGCCTCCAGCAATGGCTGCGCCGCGCCTTGGCTGCCATCGACGATGCACAACAGCGCCGCATCGTCTCCCGTTACGCCCACTGGTTTCACCTGCGCCGGCTACGAACCCGCGTCGGCCCGAACACCCCTGTCACCGATGCTCAGGCCACCGCCGTGCGGAATCGTGTGAACGCGGCGACCGCGATCCTGGCCGAGCTCACTTCCCACCGCCGGGTCTTGGCCGACCTTCAGCAGGCAGACGTCGATCAGTGGCTTGCCGAAGGGCGAGTTGCCCGCAGAGCCGAACTCGGTGCGTTCCTGCGCTGGGCATGCAGCGAACGGCTGACCACCGGCGCAATCGGTGTCCCACAATGGGACGGGCCTGCGGACGGTGTTGACCACGATCGACGATGGCAGCAGGTACGCCGCCTGCTGCACGACGACACCCTGCCCACCGATGTCCGCATCGCCGGCCTGCTGATCACCCTGTACGCCCAGGCCGCCACCCGCATCAACACCCTGCGCTTCGACCAGATCCAGACTACCTCGAGCGGCGCCAGGATCACCTTTGGCTCCACACCGATCGACCTCCCACCCACTCTGGCGGCCTTGATCACCAGCCTGTCGGCCGAACGCGAAGACAACGACCGCGCCGGCACACCGTGGCTGTTTCCCGGCCGGCCGTGGAGCCATCCCATCAGCGCCGCCATGCTGCGTAAGCGGCTCGCGGCGGCCGGCCTGACCGCTCGCGCCGCCCGCACCGCCGCGCTCATCCAACTCGCTGTCGAGCTGCCCGCCGCCGTCCTCGCCCGCTGTCTCGGCATCGACATCAGCAGCGCCGTGGCATGGCAGAGAGCGGCTGCCGGGGACTGGCACCCGTATGCGGCCGGCGCAGCCCACCGTATGAACGGTTCTCCGACGCCGTAGCGCCTGTCGGCAAGCCGGAACTACCCCGGTCGAGTGCCGGCGCCCGGGTCCACAGCCACCTGCTCGCCGCGCTGCCACCGGGCACCTTCCCGGGCGTCGACGCCCAGGACGTCTACGAGTTCCTCCAGCGCCGCGCCGGCTGAAATCCAGTTGCCGGGGGTCCTATCGTGAGCCTGTGCTGACTCCGCCCGATGACCTGCCCGAGCCGGTGGTGCGCGACGCTCTCGCCGCCGGCTGGTCGCTGACCGCCGCGACGCTGGACTATCGGGCGGTCGGCTTCGGGGCGCATCACTGGGCGGTCGTCGACGCCGGCGGCAGGCGGTGGTTCGTCTCGGTGGTCGATCTGCGCAAGGGTGGCTTCGACCAGTTGCTGGCCTCGCTCACCGCGGCTACTGCCCTGCGGGACTCCGGATGCGACTTTGTCGTGGCGCCGGTCGGGGCGCCTGTCGTGCGCGTCGGGGAGTTCTATGCGGTGACGCTCTACCCGCATGTCGAGGGTGAGAGCTTCGGGTGGGACGACTACTCGGATTCCCATCGCGCGGCGATGCTCGACCTCCTGGTGGCCGTTCACGCGGCGCCGGCCTCCGTCCGGGACCTGGCCTGTGCGGATGACTATGCGATTCCGGCCGGTGGTCCGGTGCGTCCGGAAGCCGGGCCTTACGGGCCCCGGGTGGCCAAGCTTGACCTGAGCCCGGTTTCCGCGGCCACGGCCCGGTACGGCTCGCTGGTCGACGGTGTCCGCTCGTCGCCGCCGGAGATGGTGCTCACGCACGGGGAGCTGCACCCGGGCAATACGATGCGGGCCGGTGGGCGGTGGCTGCTCATCGACTGGGAGACGGCCATGGTCGCGCCGCCCGAGCGGGACGTCTGGCAGCTGGACGGGATGCAGGAGGCCTACACGGCCGCCACTGGGGTGGTGTTGCGGGCCGATGCGCTCGAGCTCTATCGGCTGCGGTGGGACCTCAGCGAGATCGCGGAAGGGCTGGCGTGGTTCGCGGCACCGCACGGGGACACCGAGGACGACCGGGAGACCTGGGACAACCTCGTCGAGTCGCTGGGCAACCTCAGCGCTTCGTGAGGAAGTCGGCCAGCAGGACCTCGACGCGGGACCGGATCGGCCCACGACTACGCCCGCGACCTTGCCCGTCACCTCATCCGCGACCTCGACCCCGACCTCGACGTCGACCGGAAACTTGAGCGAGACATCGCCTTCTCCCTTCACCGCGACCGCGACGTCGCTAGCGACATCGCCCGAATCCGCAACCTCACCCGAAACCTCGACATCGCCAGGCATGACTTCACGGAAGCCGATCTCCGCGGCGTCAACCGGCAGAGAGAGTCGCTTCTCGGAGTCCGTTGGTCGATGACTACCAAGTGGCCCTCCGATGAATGGCGCGATCAGGACGCTCAGCGACGAAGAAGCGGCCGCGCTCGAGGCCACCTACACCCCGCGCGAACCGACGTACTTTTAGCCAATCAGCCCGGCATTCCGACACTTCCAATACCCGATGTCACCAGCAGATGTGGTCGCGGCGGTGCGCGAGGCGCTGCCGCCGGGCACCGTGGTCGACGGTGAGCTGGTGGTGTGGGACACCGAGTCCGGCCGCACCGTGTTCCCGGCTCTGTTGGGCCGTGTTACCGCCGGGCGTCGTCTGTCGCGGGAGGCGGCGGCTCGGCCGGCGAGTCTGGTGTTGTTCGACGTGCTCGCCGATGCCGGGCTCGACCTCACGGGCCGGCCGTTGCGCCAGCGCCGGGCCCGCCTCGAGGACCTGCTCGCGGGCGCGCCGGCCGCGTTGGCAGTGTGCCCGCAGACACCCGACGTGGATCAGGCGCGGGTCTGGTTCGACGAGCTCGCGGTGACCGGCGTCGAAGGGCTGGTCGTGAAAGACCTTGACAGCCTGTACCGGCCGGGCCGGCCGGATGGTGGAAGCTCAAGCGGCGCGTCACCACCGAGGCAATCATCGGCGGGATCATCGGTGCCGTCGACGACCCGCGCACGCTGCTGCTCGGCCGCCTCGACAACCGGCGCCGGCTGCGCTACGTCGCCCGGACCGTGCCGCTCACGCTGAGCCAACAACAGGAGATCGGCCCGATGCTCACTGCGGCCGACGATGCTCACCCGTGGCCACAACCACTGCCCGCGGCCTGGAGCGGCCAACTCGACCGGCCGGATCCGCAGCCCTACGTGCAGGTGACCCCGCTGTTGGTGGTCGAGATGGTGGTCGACCAGGCGTATGAGCGAGGGCGGTACCGCCATCCTGTGCGGCATCTTCGCCTCCGCCCGGATTTGGCGCCTGACGACGTCGAGCCCTGGTGGCCCGCGGGACCGCGATAGCCGTGGACTTGTGTGGGCCGCGGTCAGTGCCGCGCCTAAAGGGCACATCCCGGTTGCCCTCCCGGTCGTAGGGTAGGCCGTTCGGTGACCGCTGACCGCTCGCCACCGTGCGGTCAGTACAAGGTGAGGATCAAGCCCAACTCTTTGGCGGCAACCGCACGACAATGCTCCGCGAACTCGCGCAGCTGTGTCAGCACGCGGGCGAACGCAGCATCGTCGTCCTCGCCGGCATGCGCCTTGTACAGCCCCAGGCCGTCCATTTCGGCGATGGAGAACTCCTGTCGGACAGCGTCGACGTCCAGGCTGTCGATGCGCTGCACCGCGGCGACCAGAAACGCGCTCGTTGAGCACCGCCACGGGAATCCTTGCCCGGTCCTGGCGTGGTCGGCGAAGACGTCGTCGCCGGTCACGATGCGATAGGCCACCGTGCGTTCCCGTTCGCGCCAGGTCCGGGCCTGCGTGCGGTACGCCACCGGATCCAGCAGGTATTCGGCCTGCTGGAAACACCGGCCATCGAAGTGATCAACCCAGCCCGTCCCGGCCGGCACCACCGCCAGAAGGTCCCGGCTGATCTCTGGCAGCGCTTCATCGCCGCGCCGCCGACTGAACGGCGGCCACGTGCTGGCTTGCTCCCACAGCGCGGCATCGGCTCGGATCGCCCGTATCGGTTCGGCGCGCAGCGGCACCGCGATGCTTCTGAGATCTATGCCCACGCCTCCGAGCACAACACGTCCACACCACCGTCAGCCAGTTCACCGCGGCGCGGTGGACGATCAGGCGGGTCACCGCACACCGACTCGCCCCTCACGGCGGCCCGCTCTGGCTACGGTGCCGATGGCCAGCCATGGTCAGCCCCGTGTCAGCCCTTGACCATCATCGAGCGGGCGCTCGTCAGCCGGGACCCCCAGCACGCGCCAGTATCGATGTCGCCAACGATCAAGATTCGCACCCTTCGCGCATCAGTGCCCCGACCGACGTGCCAGCGCAGGCATCCTCGACGTAGTAGGACGGCTACGGGATGTTCAAACCACACCGGTCGCGCCACACACTGAACTCCATCGATATTCGGGGGAGACGTCGGCTACCTGCCGGCGGCACGTCCTCGCGATCGGAGCGGTATGAAGCGAGCGCTGCACTGGGCCATCACCTTTGCCGTGGCCACCGTGACCGGCAGCCTGCTCAGCGGCCCGGCGCTGGCCACCCCGACCGGCGTCCCGTCCAAAGCCACCGCCCAATCGCAGCTGAACGGACTTCACGTCGCCACGCAGGGCTCCACGAGCGGCTACTCCCGGGACCTGTTCCCGCACTGGATCACCATCAGCGGCAGCTGCAACACCCGCGAGACCGTCCTGAAGCGCGACGGCTCATCCGTGGTCACCGACAGCGCCTGCGCCGCGACCTCAGGCCGCTGGTACTCGCCGTATGACGGCGCCACCTGGACCGCCGCCTCGGACGTCGACATCGACCACGTCGTGCCGCTGGCTGAGGCGTGGCGCTCCGGAGCCAATTCCTGGACCACTAGCCGGCGGCAGAGCTTCGCCAACGATCTGACCCGGCCGCAGCTGATCGCCGTCACCGACAACGTGAACCAGGCCAAGGGCGACCAGGACCCCTCGACCTGGCAACCGTCGATCACCTCCTACCGGTGCACCTACGCCAAAATGTGGATCGCCGTGAAGTCGTACTGGGCGCTCACGCTGCAGGCATCAGAGAAGACGGCCTTGCAGACCATGCTCAACACCTGCGCGTCCTGAGCCGGTAGCAGCGCGATCTGGGGGCACTAGCCGGCTCTCTCACGGGTGCCCCCGCTCGACGCGGCGCGTTCATTAACCGCTGCGCTTGCCGCACCAGGTCGGCCGTTTGCTCTCCGCCTGATCAGCCGTTCGCTCGGCGCGGTCTCCGACCTGGGGTCAAGTGTTCGAGGTTATCTGTGGCCAGCTGTAGTCGAAGTTTAGTGAGAAGGTGCGGTGCACCCATGCCGCGCGGGCCTCGTCCGGCCCAGGCCGCAGGCCGTCCGCGCCCAGACGGTGGCGCACCATCGCGATAGGTGCCGAACGGTTCCGGGTGGAGGTGAGGCGTCCTGCGGTGAAGCGCAGCTCATGGACCCGCTCGTACACCCACGCCGGGGTGAATCCCATCGCGAGCCGGCCGACGTCCACGTATCCGTTCCCGATGAGCAGTCGGCCGGTGAACGGCATCGCACGGTCGAGTCGGCGGTAGTGCCACGCGCCCGCATAGATGTCGGTTGCCGGGCTCACCCAGGGTCTGACACCGAACAGTCTGCTCGCCGGGGCATTCGAGCGGCCGAGCTGCACGGAGGTGAGAAGCAGCCGGCCGCGACGCACCGCGTAGCGGCACCAGACACCGCGCCAGCAGGCGGTGCTGAGCATGCCCGGCTTCAGCCCATGCTCTCGAGCATCAAACAGACCGTGGCCGTCCACGGCGGTGATGGCGTAGAGCCTGCCGCGGTAGCGGAGTTCATCGGGGAACTGTCCGGTCATGCAGCCTCCGGATCCGCGACGTCGAGTGGTCGAGAGCACGCCGGCTCTGTTCGTCTCCGCGGGTTGTTGTTGTGCGCCGGGGTGATGGTCTCGCTGTGGCGTGGGCGGCGCGGATCGCGGTGAGCAGGGCTGCCACGCGTGGATCATCGCCGGCGTTGCGGCGGTGTACGGCATGGTAGGTCACCGGCGGTAGGTCGGTGACCGGTCGCGGGACGAGTC
The DNA here is from genome assembly GCF_055586185.1 of Actinoplanes sp. NPDC051405. Lineage (NCBI taxonomy): Bacteria > Bacillati > Actinomycetota > Actinomycetes > Micromonosporales > Micromonosporaceae > Actinoplanes > Actinoplanes sp. NPDC051405. Next base: position 462,085 of record NZ_JBVJIR010000001.1, on the reverse strand, counting down.
CGGGTGCTGGTGTGACGCAGCCGGTGACCACGGCCAGGCCCACCCCCAGCGCCGCGTAGTGCACGGTCAGGGGCCAGCCTTCGATCTCCGCCGCGACCGTCCAGGCACGTCGGCGGCGCGCATCGCGCGTTCCAGGCTGATGCGGTGCGGACGGTTCTCCGGCGGCACCACCAGCTCTCCCCGGCCAGGTCCTTCAGTTTCACGGTCCGGCGGCGCGCCAACCGGTGGCCTTGCGGGACGAGCACCACCTGCGGATACGTCGCGACCGGCAGCGACACGACATCGGTGGGGATGGCGTCGAGCACGGACACGCCCAGGTGGGCGCGGCCGGCGCGGACCGCGTCGAGCATCTCCCCGCGATGAGTGTGCAGCAGCCGCAGGCTCCCAGGCCGTTCGGCGAGGGTGGTGCGGATGACCTCGCCCAGCACGTGCAGATAGGCTGCATGACCGGCCGCCAGCACGATCGGCCGCGTCGACGGCGTCACCCGCAGATCGTCCAGCAGCCGGCTGATCCGGTCGCTCTGCTCACGGGCGAACCGGGCGACCTGCTCCCCGTCCGGCGTCAGCACCAGCCGGCGGCCGACCTTCTCGTACAGCGGCCGACCCAGCTCCCGCGACAACGTCTAGATCTTGGCGTGCAGGGCAGGCTGCGACAGGTGCAGCGTCGCGGCTGCCCGGATACCTAGAACGGCGCCGCGCCGAGGAACTCGCCATCGAACTGGCCCGCACCAAGGACGAGTTCCTGGCCATGGTCACCCATGAACTACGCAACCCGCTGGCGGTGATCACCACCGCCACCGCGATGTTCACCGAGGAACTGTCCGAACTGACCATCGACGAGCAACGCCACTACCTGCACATCATCACCCGCAACGCCGAACGTCTGGCGATCATGACCGACGACCTGCTCGACCTGGCGCGCCTGGAAGCCGGACATCTGGCCATCGACCCAGCCCCGACCGACCTGTGCACCATCATCGCCCAAGCAGTGCAGGCCACCGCCACAACGGCCGACGACAAACAGCTCACCCTCGTCGTGGATCTCCCCGAACGGCTCGACCTGTACGCCGACCCGCACCGGCTGCGCCAGGTCGCCGACAACCTCATCGGCAACGCCGTCAAATACACCCCCGTCGGCGGCACCATCACCATCAGCGCCTCCACCGACGCCTCCGCAGAACAGGTCACCTGGACCGTCGCCGACACCGGCATCGGCATCCCCGCCGCCGAACGGCCCCGGCTTTCCGCCGCTTCTACCGCGCCTCCGAAGACGGATAAGCCGGACCTCAATGCTGCCTCCGGCGACCTCATATGCCCCTCGGCAGCAGCCCGCTCAGCCCCGTTCGTGGTGCGCCGTTTCCTCGGCCGTCGTCGCGATGTGCGACCGGGAAGGCCGACAGGCAGCTGCGCCGGCACGCGGGTGAGGGCGTCCGGTGCAAGCGGACCAGCGTGACGGCCGGTTCGCCGTGCACGCCGGCGTCGCGTTCGAGACCGAGTACACCGTCTGCCGGGACCACGAACAGCTCCGCCTGTATCGGCGCCTTGCCGCGGAACGCGTGACAGGTTGATGTCAGCGGCGGCGCCAGCGGACTTGCGCAATTGCGTAGCCCTGACGCGAACCGTGCCTGAGTAACCCGGCTCCTTGCTGGTGGTGCCGCTCGGGTCACCCCTCCTTGCTGGGGCGGGTCAGCGGTTGAGGTAGGCGGCCAGGCCTCCGAGTTCTTCGCTGGCGATGTACACCGATGTCACGTTGATGATGGCTTCCTCGACATGGGCGGTGCAGCCCCACGCGGAGTCGCCCCAGGAGTCGGCCACCTTGATCTCGGCCGGTGCGGTGCAACCGCGGGTGCCGCCGAGCTCGCAGCGCTCGGGGTGGGGCATGGCCGCCTGCTTCGCCGCGGCGGTGCGCATCTGGGCGGCGAGTTCCGCGGCCGCGGCGGCTCGCTGCTCGGCGTCGTCGCGCAACTGCCGCTCTGCGCGTACCGCTTTGAGGGTGGCCAGGCGCAGCTCCAGATGCTGGGCGACCTGGTCGGCGAGGTGGGACAGCACGGTGGTCTGTGCCTCGGTCAACTCCCGAGGGGTGGCGTCGATCGCGGTCACCGTACCGAGGTGGTGCCCGTCGGTGGTGACGATCGGGGCGGCGGCGTAGAACCGTAGCCCCAGCTCGCCGCGGACGAGGGGATGATGCAGAGTGCTCGGGTCGGTGGCGGCGTCGTTGACCACGTAGGGGCCATCAGCGCAGAACGCCGAGGCGCACAGTCCGGGTTCGGTACCGACCTGGGTGACACCCTCCAAACCTTTGGTGGCGGCGAACCAGACCCGGTCGGCGTCGACGATGCTGACTGTGGCGATCGGGGTGCCGCACACCGCCGCGGCGGCCGCCGCAATGGTGTCGAACTGGCCGTCGGTGGGGGCGTCGAGGATCTCGTAGCGGTGCACCGCGGCGAGCCGGGCCGGATCGGTGAGGACGGTGCTGTCGGTGATCGACACAGTGTGGTACTCGCCTTCAAAGGGGGTGTTCAGGCTGGCGGGGTGGAATACGCGGTTGCGGCGGTCATGCCGCATCTGCTGTGGCTGTCGTGGCGCTGGCGCGTTCGAGGACCCGGTACACCGTCGGGCGTGACACCTCGAACAGCTCCGCGAGCTCGACGATGGTGTGCTCGCCGGCGGCGTGCAGTTTGAGCAGGTGCGCCTGCCGGGCGGGGGACAGCTTCGGCGCTCGGCCTTTGAGTTTGCCCTTGGCCCGGGCGATCGCCATGCCCTCGCGCGTACGCATCCGCAGCAGGTCGACCTCGAACTCGGCGAAGGTGGCCAGGATGTTGAAGAACATCTTGCCCATCGGGTCGCTCGGGTCGTAGATCATCGAGCCGAGCTGCAGCCGGACGTGGCGGGCGGTGAGGGTGTCGCCGATGTGCCGGGCATCGGGCACCGAGCGGGCGAGCCGGTCGAGTTTCGGCACCACCAGGGTGTCACCCGCCCGGACCGCGGCCAGGGCCTGGTCGAGGCCGGGTCGGTCGCGGTTGGTCCCGGAGTAGGCCCGGTCGAGGTAGAGCTGGTCGGCCGGCACGCCGAGCTCGAGCAGGATCTGCCTGTTGGCTTCGAGGTCCTGCTTGTCGGTGGAGCAGCGCGCGTATCCGATCTTGATCGCCGTCACGTCGGGAGTGTAACGGATAGCCCCCGCTCACCGGTCAAATCATCGGACACCTTATGTGAGAGGTTTCGCGGTGCTGGTCGGCGTCGTCGCCGGACCGGCCGGGTGGGTGTCCGTTGAGGGTTCGTCGCCGCGGTGGCGCGGGCGGCCGTGGTTGCGGGGTTGGGCCGGGTGGCCGGGGCACCGGTGTCGGAATTCCTCGTCGCCGGGTGGGCCGGTGCGCGGGCGGTGACGGTGCGGACGTTGCAGCGGGCGTTTGAGCGGGAGTTGACCCCGGCGGAGCTGGCGGTGTGGCGCACCGGTGAGCAGGGCCGGCGACCGGCCGCGACGTGCGCCGGCCGTGGTGGTGATGCGTTGCCACGGCAGTCTCGTTTGGTGGTCGTGAGCAATTTGCCAAAGCCGCTGCCGCTGCCGCTGCTCGCGGTCGCTTCGCCTGATCGTGGGAATCTGGCGAAGTCGCGTGCCACTCACCCGGCAGCGCCAAGATCAACCTCGGCACGGCACACGCTGGCCGTGGAGCAGGACCCGTACCCGCGTCACCGGCCGTCCACGTGCCAGTTCAGCTTGAACTCATCGCCTCGTGTCTCATCCCGACCGCAACGAAGAAGGCGGTTCGGCGCTGCTGAGGCATCGTCGCGTGGCGTCCTCATTTAGCGCCGACAACGGGTCCGTCGACACGACAGTGCGTTGTCTCCCGTGTGGTACGTGCCTCCTCGGACGTTGCGCGGAGTCACGGGAGTGATGACGATGTCAACGGTCCTCGTGAGCTCGCCGTTGCGGCCGTTAAACGTGGGGTGTCGCTAGCCTGCGGGTGCGCCTGCCTTCGAGTCGATCGGGCCACGCGCCTGGCGCCGTGACCCGACCGACGGGTTTGCCATGGCTACGCCCTCTGTCGTTCTGTCGTTCTGTCGGCGGCGTGTGGGATAGTTACGGAGCGGTTAGGCTATAAGCAATTGCAGGTCGACGATCTGCCCTGTGGGGTATTGGTGTGTGTCGATCTCGACACAGACCAAATTCCCATGCCGAGCTCAGAGGCAGATAGAGGCCTCCACTCGGTCCAGGATTCGAACCCCCACGCAGCAGCGCCGGTCTCGGCCGCAGTCCGGTGGGCCAAGGCGGACCGCGAGTTCCCCATTAAGCGCTGAGCAGCGAGGAGATCCAGGCCACCGGCACAACGAGTTCGATGGTCCGCAGGAACGACGGTCGCAGGGCGCTCCAGGCCTTGGCCCATGACTCGGTGGTCCAGTGTTCAGGCATGTCCACTGTCCGGAGACGCCGATCTCGGAGCCCGACTTTAGCTGGTGACGATCAGCACGTAGACCAGCATGAGCGCGACGAGCAGGAAGAGCAGCACGAGCGTGTACTTCACGGCGGCCCCGGCCACGGAGGCCGGCGTGCGCCGCGCCGCGGAACGGGGCCGCGGAACGCGCGTCGCCGGCAAGCGGCGACCTCGCTGGTGGTGGTCATGCTCGGTTCTCCTGGCGGTCGGTGTAGACGAGGTACGGCACCACGACGCCGCGCAGGCCGAGCTGGCGCATGAGCCGTTCGACGACTGCAGTGATCGCGGCCCGGTCGGACTTGTGGTTCGGTCGCACCTCGGCGATTATCCGCACCGCCCGCTGACGTAGTCCGGCGGGGTACGGGAAGGGCGTCGCATGACCCGATCTTCCAAAGACCAGGTCGACAGCAAACCCGGGCGGCTCACTGTCCTTTCGCTGCGTCGCCATGCCGGCGCCGTGGACCGGCCGAACTTAGAAGCGGAAGCGGCCGACCAGGGCTTGTAGATCCTGTGATACCTCGGCGAGGTCGTCCGCGGCGTCGCGAATCGCGGTCACGCCCATGGTGGTGGTCTCCGCGGTGGTGGCGACGGCGGTGACGTCGGCGCTGATGTCGGTGGAGCCGGTGGCGACGTCGCCGATGTTGCGGCTCATCTCGCTGGTCGTGGCGGTCTGTTCCTCGATGGCCGAGGCGATGGTGGTCTGGACGCCGTTGATGCGGTCGATGACCTGGCTGATCTGCGTAATGGCCTGTACGGCTTCGGCGGTGTCGGTCTGGATGGCAGCGATGCGGGTGTCGATGTCGGCGGTGGCGCGGGCTGTCTCGGACGCCAGGTCCTTGACTTCACCGGCGACGACGGCGAACCCCTTGCCCTGTTCGCCGGCGCGGGCGGCTTCGATGGTGGCGTTGAGGGCGAGCAGATTGGTCTGTTCGGCGATGGCACTGATGACTTTGGCGATGTCGCCGATCTGGCGGCTCGAGTCACCGAGCTTGCCGACGGTGTCGGTGACGGCAGAGGAGATGTTTGCGGCGTCTGCAGCGACCCGGGCGGCCTCGCCGGCGCTGCGGGCGATCTCGCCGATGGAGGCGCCCATCTCCTCGGCGCCGGCGGCGACGGTGTGCACGCTGGCAGAAATCTGTTCGGCCGCGCTACTGGCTGCGACAGCGCGCCGGCTGGTCTCGTCGGCCGAGGCGGCCAGGTTGCCGGAGACCATGGTCAACTGTTGGGACTTGCCGGCGAGGTGGTGTGCGCGTTCGTCGACCGATTTCATCGCTTCGGCGATGCTGGCCACGAATCGGTTGAAAGAGCGGGCGACCGCGGTGAGTTCATCGCCGCCGGACTCGGTCAGCCGCGCCCGCAGGTCTCCGTCGCCGTCGGCGATGTCAGTGAGCCGCAGTTGCAGGGCGCGCAGCGGACTAGAGATGCTGCGGATCACCACCCAAGCGATGAGGACCGACAGCAGCAGGCCCACGACACCAGCGAGAATCATCGTCTGCTTACCGCGTTGCGCCGATGCGGCCGCCGAAACGGCGGTTTGCATGCCCCGGGCACTCACCTTGGCGGCGAGTTCGCTGGTCGCGGTAGCGGCTTCGCTGAAAGCATCGAGCGACTCGCTGGAGGCCAGGTCGTTACCGGCTCGGATCGATGCAGGGGTGCCGGTACGGTAGGCCTGCACGATGCGTTGGTCGATCTGCAGGAACAAGTCGAAGGATTGGCTGGCTTGCTGAAGCAGCGCGCGCTGATCGCCGTCGAGATCGCCGTTGCCGATGGTGGCGTAGCCGGCGCGTAGAGCTGCGGCCGAGTCGAGGAACTGCTTACGCTGCCCTGCGGTGTCTGACAGAGCATCCGCGATTCCGCGGTTGAAGTCGAACGCGTACCCGGTCTGCCAGCCGGCTACGTCGGCGGTGCGGAACTTGGCCTCCATGACCTGCCCGGTGAGTTGCATCGCCTCGCGAGCCTGCTCACTCGCCGCGCGCTGACCCTGAAAGCCCGTCACTGCAACAGCCACCAGGAGCGCCGACACGGCAACACCCAAGCCGGCGAGCACAACGACCCGGGTGGCGATCCGCCAGCGACGCATTGTTTCGATCACGTTTCGGATCTTAACGAGGCCGGAAGTCGGAAAAGCCGGATCGGCACATCAAGTTCCGCATTCTCGTGCGCGCTCGGCTGGGATACTCAGTTCGGTGTACGACCAGCGACCCAGGCAGGACGCGCCTTGTCGCCGGTGCTGCCGTCTCGTTGTCCACGTCGCTTAACGGGTCCGGATCTCGCAGCCGTGAGGGTAAGGGGAAGAACATCGCGGCGGTCAGCAGTATGCCCAGCATTTCAGGGCGGCGGTCGTACCCACGTCGGCGCGAGCTCCGACGGTTGGGCCGCCGGGGCTATGAGCGCCGATGCGGGGTTGTACGGCTTGTTGTTCAATACGGTCTGCACCGCCCGACTGTTCGACGATCTGCCGCCACTGCAGCGCCCAGTAACCAGGCCGTCCGGAACTCCCGTGTAAGTCCGCGCGCATACGCGGACGAGGCTTAATGTGGTCATGCTGGTGCGCGAATTATGGGGGCACCGACAGCGGGGCCGTCGCTCCGCTCGACAAGCGTGATCCTCTGCTAGCGCATTTCGCCGCCGATGATCCTTCGGCGGTGTGCGGGGCGCTCGTCTGCTCCGAGTTCCGGGGGTGGCTATGGTGCGGTGGATACGTTCCGGCGGGGTTGTGGGGCGACTCGCGGTCGGGTTCGGCGCGGTACTGGCGATGATGGTCGGCCTTGGCGTACTGAACCTGGCTCAGCAGCACCGGCTCAACGACAACGCGCAGGCCATGGCTACCCGTGACCTTGCTCCGCTCGCTGCCCTGTGAGGCGGAGCGGCTCGAGGATGCATACGTCCGTTACGGTGTGCTCGTCGAAGCGGTGCCCGATCCATCGGCAAGCAGCGGTTCGCGACGTTGGCCGATGACGCACGGCCGCAGATCGTCCCGGCGTTACAGAAGTTGCAGGGGTCTGCGCCGGCGGAAATGCGCGCTGACATCGCGACGATGATCGCCGATTGGCATGACTCACGAAGCACGCCAGGCTGCCAGTGCTGCTGGTGATCCCAAGGCTGCCGAGTTGGACAAGCAGGCCGGAGCGCAGTCGCGGCTACCGGGCAGATTGTCCAGATCGTCGACCGGATGACCTCCTATCAGACCACCATCGCTTCGGCGGTCGAGGAGCAGGCAGCCACTGCCAGCGAGACGAGCCGCAGCGTCGGGCAAGCAGCTGACGGCAGTCGCGAAATCGCCCAGGCCATCGGCGGCGTGGCCGCCGCGGCAGCCACGACCACCGACGGCATCGCCGAGACAGAGCGCGCCGCCGAGGCGATGGCCGGGCTCAGCCGACAGCTACAGGACCTCGTGGGAGCTTTCCGCTACTGACGCAGACGACTCCCGGACCTCATGCAGAAGCGTCTATGGATGCGAAGGCACGCCCACCCTGTCGACGGCATGGTTGGCGCCGCCTACGGCTGCGCCAACATGGGCTACTACGACGGTGGCCAGAACACAAAGGTGGGACCGACCCCGTTTGCATGGTCCTGACGCGTCACCGGCCGCGCATCGGGTGCTGAGCCGTGATGGCCGATAGGCCGAACCGCGGCCCGGCCGTGCCATGCGCCCGCCGGGCCGCCGGGCCGCCGGTCAAGCTGAAGGCTCAGTGGTTGTGCGAGTCGGTGCGCGCGTCGTTGTCGCTGCTGCGGCTGCCCGCCTTGGCCAGACCGCGGCTGACCATGTAGCCGATGGTGAGTCACGGGCGGCTTTACGGTGCTGGATGGCCATGCCAACGGCGTCGAGGATCAGCTCGGTGCGCAGGTGATCGGCCATGGCCCAGCCCGGCCACCCGGCAGGAGAACGCGTCAAGGAACACGGCGAGGTAGAGGAACCCTTCCCAGGTGCGTAGATACGAGATATCTGCGACCACAACCGGTTCGGTGCCGGCGCGGTGACTGCTGCTTGACCAGATCCGGAGCCGTCGCCGTGGACAACGCGGGCCGGCGTGGCCTACCGCGAAGGCGCCGATCGGCGCCTTCGATGCCGGCCAGGCGCATCAGCCGGGCCACCTTCCTGCGGTTCCAGTGTGACCGCGTTCATGCAGTTCGACTGGTCAGTCGGCGACCGCCATACACGTGGCGGTGCTCGGCCCAGGTCTGTCAGGCGATGTCGGCAAGCGCTTGGTCATGTCGCTGCTGATCAGTGGCACGCTGCCGTCCGGTGCGCAGCCACTCATAGAAAGCGCTGTGTCCGACGCCGAGCAGCCGGCACAGCAGACCGATTGGGTAGGTGGTCTTCTCCGCGGCGATGAACTCATACAGGTGCGTGCGTTTCACCGCTCCGTCTCGCGTGCGAAGAAGACCGCGGCTTTTTTCAGGATCTCCTTTTCCAGCTCCAGCTGAGCGACCTGTCGGCGCAGGCTGACCAGCTCGCGCGCTCGTCACTGCTCAGGTCACCGGGCTGCCCGCCGGCGCGTTCCTGGCGCAGCTTGTCGACCCAGTTCCGCAGCGCCTCGTGATTGACGCCCAGCTCACGGGCCACGTCACGGATACTGCGGCCGGAGTTGAGAGCCGGTCATCACCGATGGAGTTGGTGCAGCTCCGGCAGCCATCGGATGAAGCTGGTCAGGTGGGGCCGGCGTGTTCTTCGCTGTGTGGTGCCGGCGGCACGGCGATTTCGGCCCAGACGATTTTGCCGTCGGGGGTGGGGCGGGTGCCCCATCGGTGAGCGAGGGCTTCGACGAGGACCAGGCCGCGGTGGCCGGGGGCGTCCGGGGCGGGTTCCATGCGCCGGGGTGTGCGGCTGTCGCGGTCGCTGACGTCGATGACGAGCCGGTCGTAGGAGTGGTGCAGGCGTAGTTGCAGCGGGGCCTGGGTGTGTCGCACGGCGTTGCTGATCAGTTCAGTGGCGACGGTGATCGCCTGGTCGCTGGCGCGCTCGAGGCCCCAGGCCGCGAGGGTGTTACGGATGAAGCGGCGCGCTTCCGCGGCGGCTGTGGGGTCGGCGGTCAGGGGTTGGATGGACAGGAGGCTGTGGGGATGGGTGTTGCGCGCGTAGAGCAGCGCGACGTCGTCGTCGTAGTGTCCGCCGGTGAGTTGGTGGATGAGCTTGTCGCAGGCGACGTCGACTTCGACGTCGGGTCGGCCGGCGAGCTCTTGCAGGGCGAGGCCGAGTTCTTCGATGCCGTCGTCGACGGGTCGGTCACGACGTTCGATGAGGCCGTCGGTGTAAAGAGTGAGACCGAAGCCGGGCGGGAAGTCGACCTGACGCTGTTTGAACCGGGTGCCGATGCGTAGTGGCAATCCCAGCCGCTCGGCCAGGAACGTCACTGTGCCGTCGGGGGCGACGATGGCCGGTGGGAGGTGACCTGCGTTGGCGTAGGTGAGGGTGCTGCTCACCGGGTCGTACACCGCGTACACGCAGGTGATGAACTGGTGACCGGGCATGGTGTGGGCCAGGTCGGAGACGTGTCGCAAAACTTCGTCGGGTGGCAGGTCCAAGGCGGCGTAGGCACGTACGGCGGTGCGGATCTGCCCCATGACGGCTGCCGCTGTCACGCCGCGGCCCATGACGTCACCCATGACGAACGCGGTGCGCCGGCCCGGTAGGCCGATGACGTCGAGCCAGTCGCCGCCGACCTCGGAGCCGGTGGCGGCTGGCAGATACTTCGACGCGATCTCGAAGCCCGGCACCGCATCAATCACCGGCAACATGCTGCGCTGCAGTTCGACGGCGGTGTTGCGTTGCAGGGCGAACAGACGCGCGTTGTCCAGAGCGATGGCCGCGTAGCCGGCGATGCCGACGGCGAGTTGTTCGTGGCGGTCGGTGAACAGTGCGGGCTCGGGATGGCCGAAGAAGAACCCGCCGAGCACCTCGCGCGAGGTGGAGGAGATCACCGGCACGGCGAGGTAGCTGCGCAGCGGCAAATGTCCGGCCGGCATGCCGTGGTGCGGGGCGTTGAGCCCGTAGCGGCGGTCCGCGGTGATGTCGTCGGAGCGCACCACCCCTTCGCCGGCGAACGTCGGCCCGAACACCGCCGTCTTGCGCGGCATGGGAAACGCCGAGAATGCCTCACGAGGCACGCCGGACAGCGTGTAAAGGGTGTAGGCCTCACCGTGGTCGTTGACCACGTTGTAGAAGAACGCACCGAACGCTGCACCGGTGGCCTGCGTGGCAGCATCGGTGGCGTCCTGGACCAGCGCGTCCAGGTCCAGCTGCGAGGTCAGCCGCTGTCCGACGCTCTGCAGCCGGTCGACGAGGTCGCGCTCAGCACTGAGCCGGGCGTCGGCTCGGGCCAACGCTGCCGCTTGCGCGTCGACTCTTGCCTGCAGCGTCCGGAGCTGCTCGCGTAGCGCGTCGTCTCGGCCGGCCTCGCCGGAGGTCCTCACTGCGTGGCCTCGACGCGGACCTCGCGTATGCCTGACCGATGGGCGGTGTTCACGCTGATCCGATCTTGTGCAGGGCGGCGTCGACGTCGGCGCACATGATGAAAAGCTCGTCCAGGCTGGTCACTGTCAGCGCGGAGGCGACCTGCCGCTGTGCTCCGGCCAGGAACGTCTGGCCGCCGGCGACGTCGGTGGCCCGCCGCACGGCGATCAGTGCACCCAGAGCGCTGGAGTCGCAGAACCCGACCTTGGTGAGGTCGACGATGACCGACGCGCCGGCGGGCGGCTCACCTTCGATCGTGTGCAAGACCTTCGGTGTGGTGCCGAAGTCGAGTTCTCCGCTGATCTGGACGATCAATGCCTTTGGCAGATGACTCCGATCCACCTGAACATCTATCAACGCATCCTGGTCCACGTGCCTCCTCCCGAACGACTTTCCTCGGCTGTTCATACCCCGGCACGCTCCGCAGTATGTGTGAGCCGACGGTTCCACCGACTCGTGGGCCGGTCAGGGATAGATCTGACTGGCGACCGTACCGGCCTTCGTCGGCCTCACACGGTGCGGTCGTCGAGGTTGTATAGCTGCCAGCCGCCGATATGCGAGACACACACAGCCTCGAGTCAGCAACCATCCGGTCAGCTTGGCCGCAGCCGTCCGCGCCGATACTGGCCTCGCCGTACGCCTTGCTACCGCAAATTTCCACCAGGTCTCGAGCGCTGGTCGCGGCTGTATGATCTTGTCGCGCAGCTCTGCGGATGGAGACCGGTTCCAGCAGTCACATGACTCGACGGGAGCGTCCATGGACATCGATAGCACGGTCGGTGACGGTGGGGTTGCCTATCTCAGCGTTGCCGGCGAGCTCGATATGGTGACGGCGGACGAGTTCGCAGCTACAGTTCGACAGACGCTGGCGCGCGGGGATGCCCGCAAGGTGGTGCTGGACTTCGCCAGCGTTTCTTTCTGCGATTCCTCAGGCATCCGTGCCCTCGACCAGGTTTACGGACAGGCCGCCGAGATGGACGTCGTCTTGCGGATAGCGAATGTGCAGCCAATTGTCCGCCGGGTGTTGGAAATTACCGGAGTTCTTGACGCGCTCACAGAGCCGTAGCCTCCACCGCACGCCGCTCACATCGTCGCCTACCATCATGTCGACGGCACGCCCCTGACCGGGCGTGCGCGCACGGTGATCCCACCGGGGGCGTGCGGACGCGACGGCGGCTTCAAAGGCTGGTGGCTCGATCGCCGACCACTCGGGCGTGCCCGGCCAGGCGAAGCCCGGTGTCGCCGGTGACAACCAGTCAAGTCCACCGGTCCGCGCCATGCGGGTCACGCGGTAGCCGACTGCTCCCGGCGGAGCTCAGTCCGCCATCGGTCGATCCGTCTCCGCAGCGACGCGTCGAGTTGGGTTTCGTCGACAGCCGAGGCCCCGTCGTGGCGGCCGCACAGCGCGCCGGACTCGGCCTCGACGATGGCGTGGGCCAGGGCGGCGCAGGAGGCGACGTCCGATGCGTGGGTCAGGTCGACGGGCCTGGTGTGGTTCGCCACCGCCTCGATCACCAGGTACGGCAGCCCCCATAGGCCCAGCAGGTACGCGCCGATGGCCTCGTGGTCCACCCCGAAGGTCATCGTCTCGATGGGGCTCAGCGCTCCGCCGGACTCGGCCCAGGCGGACTGGTGGCCCTCGAAGGCGTCGGGCCGGCACGACGCCAGCACGAGCTGGCCGACGTCAAGGAGCAGGCCGGCGGCGAACGCGTCGTCGGCCCAGGGCGCGTCACCGGCGAGATGACGGGCGAGCCGGGAGCTCTGCACCGAGCCGACGGTGAGCCGCTGCATCCATTCCGCCGGCACGGGGCCTGTCATCTCGAAGCCGCGAACCAGGTCGTGCATCAACACGAGCGCCCGCACGTTGCGCAGCCCGAGCAGGGCGACCGCCTGACCCACATCGCCGATCCTGCGGCCCGCCGCCATGGAGGACGAGTTCACCACCTGGAGTACCTTGGCCGCGACGGCCGGATCCTGCTCGAGCACCGAGGCCACCGAACGAGCCGATGCGTCCTCGGACTCCAGAGCGGCGAACAGCAGGCGCAGGGTACTCGGCGGGCTGGGCAGCGAGTCGATGCCGGTGATCTCCCGCCGGACATCCTCGTTCGACACTGTTCCGCGCAGCCGGAGCACCCGCTCGATAGCGCTGACGAGTTCGCCTTCCGGGCAGGGCTTGTGGACGAACTGGTGAGCCAGCAGGACAGTCTTGAGCAGGTCGGCTTCGTCGGTGTGGCCGGAGAGGATCAGCCGGGCGGCGCGTGGGTAGCGGTCGCGTACGGCCTGCAGCAGGAGCCGGCCGTCCATGCCGGGCATCCGGAAGTCCGAGACGACGACGTCGCAGGGCGAGGACTCCAAGATCCGCAACGCCTCGTCGCCGCCGCCCGCGAACGACATCTGCCAGCTGTCCCGCTTGCCGCGCAGCATCCGCCGCAGGCCCGCGAGCACGGCCGCGTCATCGTCGACGAACAGGATGTGCGGCTTCTCCGCCACCAAGATCATCATCTCCGCGTGCGCTGCGTGCATCCGGAACCGGACGGTGCAGAGGCAGCCGCCTGGACCCGAACCGCGCTCAGGTTTCCACCTTAAATGCCGATGGCGTCGGAGGGGCACGATTGAGCGAGTGATGGGGGTTTGCAAGCAAGCTCGGGCAGAAGTCGGTCCTCCCGCAGCGCCATCCTGTTCCCCGCCGAAGCAGCCGAGATACCCGGACAGGCGCAGCGCCAACTCAGGCGGGAGGCTGCAAGATCACCGCTGCCCGCCGTCGGCGTGACCGCCCCAAGTAGCAGGCTGCACCGGCTGCGGCTGTCGGGTAGGACCGACCCAAATTGCAGGCAGTCCTCCGAGAAGCTTCGACAGCGGCCTCACCCATTTCCAGTACGCCGTCGGGAGCCGCCCGCCTGCTCGGCGACATCGCCGGTTCGTCGACCGAGCGCAGTTCGCGCCCTGGAACGACACCGCCCCGAACGACGTCTCTTCTGGTGAATCAGCACCGGTGCGGGCGCCTACAGACGTAAAGCATCTCAGTGATCGCGTTGCGAACGGTCTCGTCCGAGGTGTTTGATCGCCCGGCGATGGCGAACAGGGTAGCTACAGCGGTCGCGAAGCCTCCGAACCCGAGGGTTGCCTTGACTACGATGAGGCCGCACCCCTATCGGCTGGCGACGTCACCCGACGATAATGCGAGCCGAGCCCCGTTTACACGCCGGAGGCATCGACACGGATGCCGTCCGCGACCTTGCTGAGGGCGACGCCCACTAGCGCGGTCGCGACCAGGAGCGCGATGGTCATATATGGCTGATCGGTGCGATGCACGGAAAGCTCGGCGTTGCCGAAATGGATTACCTTTCCGCCAGACGGATCCGGGAAGGTCATCCACGCCTTCGAGACATTCACCAGCTGCACCTCGAGGTCCTGGACACGGGCCTTTCTACCCTTCACGACGCAGTGCAGGCTGCCGTCGACGTCGATCCTCAGAACGTCGGCGGCGTTGCGACCCTGGCTGTTTACAGGCACCTTCCCGGCCAGATTCGGGCACTCCTTCTCGATGTCGGCCGCGACGTAGTCGGGTGAGAACCACGCCCAGTCGCCGAGAATCGTCTTGCCTGCATAGGTAGGAGCGAGATTGGTCCGACGGTCGGTAGCGACCCACACTTTCTCCGCATTGAACTGCTGCGGGTACTTGACGATCAGCAATCCACAGATCGCGATGAAGATCAGCGAAAGCGACGTCCATAGGAGCAGACCTCGTTTCGCCGGCCGACTCTCAAACGCATCTTTGCTAGCCACACCTGCGACAGTACGAGAAGTCTGCAACTGACGTCACTCGTTTGAGGGTGCCTATTCGTGAATATGATCAATGAGCCGCCACCGCGTTGCGCTACGTCCAGGAAGATCATTCTGCTCAGCGCGGCCAGCAAAAGATCTGAAGGTGGTCAACCGTGCGCACGCGGAAGATCCGCGAGCGCAACGACCGGGCCATCGCCACGCTCAAACTTGGATAACCCTGGTCAACCTGTGCTGCTGCCCCCGCCGCGCCACCGCAATGGTGCATGCCATCGGCGTCCTGCACCACGTCCACCCCAACCACTACGTAGGATTAAAAGGGCCTCACTGGCAGCTCTTCCGGGGCTCGATGCTGGCTGTCATGCCGCCGACAAGGCGCGCCCGCGCCGCGACGTAGGTGAGGCGTCTGGGTCCGAGGCCGTTGACGGCCGGCTGCAGTGCGATGCACTAGATTCGGTGAGTACGCCGCTCGGGATCTCGATCGCCGATACCAGGGATGATCAGGCTTGGGTCGGATCTCGGCCAGTCACCGCGTGGGGCCGCGGCGACTGGCCGGCTGATCTCGTTGGTACGTTCTGTCGTGGTGGCGGGCGACTGCGGACAGCAATCGAGCGGTCAGGCTACGATCACGTCGAGGTCAATGATTGACATTGATGGGGTATTGGTTTGTGTCGATCCCGACACACACCAAATTCCCATGTCGAGGTCAGCGCCTTGCCGAGTCTCGAACTAAGCCCATGGTTGGAACCCCATGCCTCTGTCGACCGGCGATGCTGTGCGAAGGGTGTGTACCCCGCTGTTGCATCGGCGACGTCGTGGCGGTGTGGGCGGCTTGGCGCGCCAAGTCCGCCGGCTTGCGCTCTCTGGCTTATCGTCGGGCGACGTAAGACCGCTTCGTTCTTAGATCGGCGCGCTGCCCGACGAGTGCGTCAAGGACAGCCGAGGTGATGTGCACCGTGGGACTCGCTCGCGGAGCGCGCGGCAGGTGTCCGGTGGCTGCTGGCGAAGCGAAAGCCGCGGTGTCGGCCGTCGCGGTGTGGAAACCCGGGCATTAGTTGACGGTCAGCGGCGGCACGACGGACTCAGTCTTCTGCCCCTACGGAATTTCTTGCTCGCCTGCCGACAGGGCTGACGCTTTCTGTCGCCAGTGGTCGAGGTTGTCGCGGCTGGCGAGCGTATTGGGATGGTCTGGCCCGAGGACCCTCGTGTGGTCAGCGAGCACCTTCTCGTAGGCGGTGACGGCGCGAACCGGATCGCCGCTTCGTCCCCACCAGTCAGCGAGGTTGTGCCGGGTGATGAGCGTGTTCGGGTGATCTGGGCCCAGCACCCGGATCTGGTCGGTGACTAACTGCTGCAAGGCGTCGGCGGCACCTGCCGAGTCACCGGCCTCGCCGCGCCAGTGGGCGAGGTTTCCTCTGGCGATGAGGTGGTCGAGGTGGTCTGGGTCAAGAATGTGCGCTTGGTCGGCGAGGAGTTGTTCGAGTATGGCGGCGGCGCCACTTGGGTCGCCGGCTTTGCCCTGCCAGAGGGCGAGGTTTGCACGGGTGCTGAGGGTGTCTGGATGTCGGGGGCCGAGGATTCGTGCCTGATCCGTGAGCAGTTCTGCGAGCTCGGCCGCAGCGCCGCTTGGATCCCCGGCTCTTCCGCGCCAAGCCGCCAGGTTGCTGCGAGCGTTGATGGTGGTGGGATGGTCGGGGCCGAGCACGCGGACCTGGTCGATGAGTAATTCTTCGAGGTCGGTGACAGCACCGGTTGGATCGCCGGCCTCCGCCCGCCAATTTGCGAGGTTGTGGCGGGTTTGGAGAGTGTCTGGATGATATTGGCCGATGAGCCATAGCCGGTCGGTGAGGACCCGTTCGTAGTCGATCACCGCGCCGGCGGGATCTCCTGCTCGTCCGCGCCAGTGAGCCAGGTTGTGCCGGGTTGTGAGCGTGTCCGGGTGGTCGGGGCCGAGGAGTCGGCGCTGATCGGCGAGGAGCTGCTGGGCGGTGGCGATGGCGCCGACGAAGTCATCGGTTGCCGCTCGCATATGGGCGAGGTCGTTGCGGATGGCAAGGGTGTCGAAGTGGTCTGGGTCAGTGCCCGAGTTGACGTGGGTGAGTACCTGCTCGTAGGTGTCGGTCGCACCGGCCGGATCGCCAGCTTCGAGACGCCAGTGCGCGAGCGTACGACCGAGCGTAAGAACGTCAGGAAACGTTTGATCAGGCAGCCGCAGCCGTTCAGCGAAGAGCACTTCGAGCGCTGCTACAGTGCCAGCCACGTCGCGTGCTTCAGCCCGGCACATGGCGAGATTGTTCCGGGTGGTGAAGGTGTCGGGATGATCGGGTCCTAGACTTCCCAACTGCTGGCTGAGCACCTGTTCATAGACAGTGGCCGCACCGATGGGGTCATCAGCCTTTCTTAAGACGTGAGCCAGGTTCTGGCGGACGGTGAGTGTGTCGCGATGATCGGGGCCGACGACTCGCAACATGTCGCTGAGCAGTTCGGTACCGACTACGGCCGCCTCGTTGATTTCACCCGCCTTCTCCAGCGCTGAAAGCAGATCGTTGCGTATCTTGAGGGTGTCGGCATGGTCCGAGCCGAGTGCCTGCTGGTGGGTGGCGAGCAGTTCTTCGTAGAGGCGGGCCACTTCAGCCGGTGTCTCGGTCATGGCCCGAAAGCTGGCGAGCGTTCGGCTGACCTCGAGCGTTTCGATATGGTTAGGCCCCAGAATTCGTCGGTACTCGTCGAGCAGCTCATTGAGGGCTGCGATTGCTCCGGCGACGTCCCCGGTCTCGCCACACAAGGCAGCGAGGTTGGCCCGGGTGGTAAGAGCAAGGCGATGATCCGAGCCCAGCACTCGGACCTGCTCGATGCTCAGTTGTTTGTATGTCGCGATGGCACCGACCAGGTCTCCGGTCTTGGCCTGCCAATACGCCAGATTCGCTCGGGTGGTCAATGTGCCGGGGTCGTCCGGACCGAGATCTCGCAGTTCATCGGTAAGTACCTGTTCGTAGGCGGCCACGGCGGCGGCCGGGTCGCCGGACATCCCCGCCCACCCAGCAAGGTTGCTTCGAGTCGCCAGGATGGCTCGGTCGTCGCGGCCGAGCACAGGCGTAAAGACACTGAGGAGTTCCTCAGTGACCGCCGCGGCTCCTGCCGGGTCTCCGGCCTCTGCCTGCCATCGCGCGACGTTGCAACCAAGGATGAAGACACCGCGGTGGTGAGGGTCGAGATGCGGAACGGTTTCCGAGTGGAGGACCTGGTAGAAGTCGAAGGCAGCTGCGGCCAGACCGATTCCGCCGAGACTTTCAGCGGTGCGCAACAGTACGGGGTGGCAGCCATCGGGGGTTACGAGGTGTGATGCGGCGTGGTGGTGCAGGATGGTGGTATTCGCACGCAGCGGTTGTGCGGTGCGAGCGTCGCGTTCGAGAGCGGGCCACAATTCTTCGAGCGCGTCGGCGGCGGCGACGGCTAGGCCGCGTTGGTCTCGAGTAGAAGTGTGCTCCCGTACGACGCGCTGCAACAGCGTGTGCGACCGGACCGAAATGTCGACGTCTACATCCACATCGTCCGTCGGCACGGTGTCTACTACTGATGTGGTGATGAGGCCCAGATGGTGCAGCATCCGCAGCGCGTCGTGATTGTCCTCCGCGATGGTCGGCTGCCCAGTGCGGGTGGTGCAGTAGTCCGCGACGGCCGCGGTGGTGAACAGCCGGGACGGGATGCCGTTCGGATCGAGCAATGCGACGAGTTGCAACAGAATCTCGGCGATGCCGGCGGTGGCGGCGTTCGCCAGGATTATGGACAGCCCCCACGTATCGGCGACGGCGACTTGCTGATCGTCGGGCAAAGTCGAGGGTTGCAGGTTGTTCAGGCGGCGCCGTTGCAGTCGCCGTCGGTAGCCGGCACAGGTCAGATCCTGGTCGAGAATGTAAGCGGCAGCTTGAGCCAGCGCGAGCGGCAGCCGGCCCAGATCATCGGCGAGTTCTGCGGCTTGGTCGAGTCGGTGATCGTGCTGACCGAGTTTGCCTTGTAAGTAGTCGGCAGCTTCGGCGGAGGTGAAGGGGTCGATGGAGATCAGGGTCCGACCCGCGAGCAGCGCGGAGTCGCGGCGGCGGGTGGTGACGATCGTGCGGCCGCTGGTTGTGGTGGGTGGCCATAACTGTTGTAAATCGGCAGGGTTGGTGAGGTCGTCGAACACGATGAGCCACCGTCGGCGGGTGCTGGCGAGCCAGGCCAGCAGCCGGTGTGCGCCTTCGAACGGATCTGCGTGCTCCACGCCGGTGACTTCGGCGGCAGCCTGTACGTACCGGGCGAGCACTGTCGATCGCGACGTTGCGGTCACCCATATCAGTAGATCGATCCGCTGCTCGTTCCACCATCGATGCGCCAGACTCGCTGCCGCTTGTGTCTTGCCGGTGCCGCTGAGACCGATCAGCAGGCAGGTCCCGCTTTCGCCAGGCGTTGCCGCCGTAGCCTGCACGACCGAATCCACCGGCCGATCCAGCCGACCGACGGCGAGGGGTGGCAGCACCCCGACCTGCAGGGGCCATGACACCGCAGCTCGGCCCGTGATGGTCACCGGGCCATTGAAGATCCCGGCGGCGCCGTAGACATCGCGTGTGCTGACAGTGGCCTGGTCGAAGGTATCGCCGGGAGAGGCTGACCGGTTTACACCCCCGGCGGCGAAGGGCGGTGCGGGACATCCCCGTACGAGATGTGCACCGGCCCGTTCATCGTCCCCGCCGTGGCGCCGTAGTTGGTATCGACGTGCACCGTGCGGTCGCCGACCTGGGCACCGGCCGTATCAGAGACGGTGATGGTGTACTTTCCTGCGGCCGCTCCGACCGGATCCGCAGCTGAGAGGACTGCCTGCGCAAATGCAAGAACCTCACCATCGCGGTCCACTCCAGCGTCGATCAGGGTGTTGCCGACCTCGGTCTGCCACGCACCCGTCTCGCCTTCAACTGCATCGAGCACCGAGGGCGACACGCCCCGACGGCTTAGCACACGGCTCAGAAGGCTGCGAAGACCGCCATATGCGTCCACCACCGCTGATTGCGCGGCAGCGGTCGTGCCAGCAGCGGCACCAGTCATCAACGCTGTCAGGATGAGTGCAACCTCAGACAAAAGATCACCTTCCGTCGACCGTTCTTACCAATTGTGTCACTACCGAACCGCGAGATGGCAAGGCACCACGCACCGTTCGGCTGGGTTGGCTGGCGTTTTCCGCCGCGTTTGCGCAGAGAGGCCACAGCCGGCGGGAGGCGCGGCCTCGTCCCGGCCCGATCGGGGTACGTCGACGCGGGGTGGCCGAGCGGAACCTCGCGCAGGCGGCGGTGAACCTGTCGCTCACTGAGGACCTGATGGCCGACTGCGCCGCGCGGAAAACCTGTTCTTCTACGACTGCTGCGCCGTCTCGCCGGATATCGTCCCGGGACACCAGACCGGGGCGATGACGGTTGCCGACTTTCCCGCGGACGTGGCGCGCGGTAGGCGAGTGGACCTGATCTGCGTTAACGCCGCACGCGTCGGCAAGGAGGCGTACGCCATCGACGTGGACGGGACGCTGTTGTCCCGCGGCCTTCTCGGTGACTTCCGTGACCGGACCGGCGACGACGCTCTGCTGCGGACGGCCGGCGAACTTGTCCCGTCCGTCGGCTTCGGGATCACGCCGGCCCGGCTCTTGCAGAAGCTGCCGTCCTGCCTGGAGCGCATCGCACGCCGCCGTCATGTGCCTGGCGGCTACGAGCCGACGCTGACTGCCGGCTCTGAGTCCCTCCCCATCACGGGGAAGTTCGGTCCCGACGTCATCACCGTGCCCAAGCCGACGCCCACGTTCGGGGTCGTCCTCCGCGGGCTGCACGACGGCCGAACGCCGCCCGTCTCAGTCGAACTTCTCCACCTCGACGGCTCGGCCACCTTGCTCACCGCGGACGCCGCGGATGTGGAGGTTCACTCCGTTCCTCCCGGCGACTACACCCTTCAGGTGAGCGGCAGCGCCGAGGCACCGAGGTTTCAGAAACTTCAGGTGATCGAGCCTGTCGACCGAGTGGTGCCCCGATGAGCGGTCCGTCCGACGAGATACCGGTGCGATTCCGGTGGCCGGACAGGGATTCGGTGCTCGCCCGGGCGCTGCCGGTGCTCGTCCGCGTCGGTGACACCGAGCGGGTCCTCGTGCCCTGGGAGAGTGCACTTCTGCCGCCCGGCCAAATCACCGCTATCGCCGAGGTCCCGGGGGCGGCGCCGCTTGTCGCTGATGTCGAGCGCGACCGCGGCGGCTTCCTCGTGCTGCCGTTCTCGACCGAGGAGGTGCTCGATGCCAGTGTGTCGGGGGCGTTCGGCGTGCTCGGAAGCGTCGCTTTCGGGCTCGACGTCTGGCCTCTCGAGCCGCCCATCCCGGCTGTCGCATCTGAGCTGACCGTCGCTTTCCGGCCCGCCGGGCTTCGTGTCGCGCCCGCGCCGGACCAGGCCTTGTCGTCCGTTGCGGCCCGCCTGGTCGTGGCGGGGCGGACCACCCCGACGCGGGTCGTAGCCGTACCGGGCCTGGGCCCTGGTGAGGCGGCCGTCGTGGAATTCGCGGCTGCGCGTCCGTTCGGTCGGCGTCCGGCTCTCGTGCCGGCCGACCTGCGCAGCCGGATGTTGCTCACGTACCTCGGCGGCGGCCACTACCGGATCGCTCGGCCGATGGCCGCCAGGCTCGCGACCGAGCTCGCCGAGGAACGCGCCGTCGCCTGGTCGGAACCGTCGCTCGCCCAGCTGCTCGTCGGCTACGCGCTGGCCGCGGGCGGAGATACGACGGGACTCGCCGCCTGGTGCTGTCGCACGAGGGCCGCCCGGTTGCTCGGCGCGGACGGCATCATCCTTGCCGCGACCGCCTCGTGGCGAAGGGGACGCCCAGCGAGGCGGCCCAGTTGCTAGCACGGGCTGAACGGGCCGGGCCACCGGTGATGTCCCTCGGGCTGGAACGGGCGGTTCGCCTTGCCTTCCATCTGCTTGCCCGCGGGCACGAGCCGGAGGCGCTGGACCGGCTGATTACCGCCTACAGCGTGGTCTCATCGACTAGCGACCCGCTTGCTAACACCGTCACCACCCCGGCATCCGTACGCCGGCCCGTCAGCCTGGAGGGCCGCGAACGGCTGACGCGGGCTCGGTGGGCGCTGGCCTACCGGGCCGCCCGGGCCAGGCTGCCACACACAGTTCGGTCCACGGCGGAGGCGGCGCGCCTGGTTCTGATCCGATCTCACGGCCGCCAGATCCGGAGCGGAGGAGTCAACATGAGCTTTCGCCCTTTCCAGTCGTTGATAGCCGTTATTCTCCTTATCTGCACCACGGTCGCAGCGGCGGTTCTCATGGTCGAGAATTCGCCTCCCGACCAATGGGCCGGTCTCGTTCTGCCATTCACCCTTCTCGGGGCGGCCCTCTTCACCTTCCTAGGCGTTGCGATCACTACGGCCACCGGCGAAGAGCGGCGCGGTTGGGAACGCGAACTGCAGAGGCGGGTCGAATGGAGCGAGGAACGCGCACGGTCCGTCGAGGAGGAGGCCATGAAGGGTCGGGCCCTGGCCGCCGCTTTGCAGTCGGAGGCCGACTCGGAGGCTGGCCCCCGATGTCCTCCGGCACGCGCGATTCAGCCGAACCTTGTTCGGCGACCTCATCGGCACGGATCCAGAAGCTAGCTAGCCGGTCAGGCCCTTGGGGCGCTCATCGTCGTTTTGGCGATCGACGTGCTACAACGGCTTGACGCGTACGCCTCATTCTGCGGAGCCACGCACTCTGTCGCTCTGTCGGGGGAGCGCGGGGTAGGTGCAGGCGGCTAGGCTATGAGCAGTTCGAGGTCGATGATCTGCCCTAATGGGGTATTGGTTTGTGTCGATCCTCGGACACGAACTATCCCCATATGAGTCCGCGTCAGGCTGAGCCTGTACGCGGACTTTTTGTTGTTCTGGGTGGTAGGTGAGTTTGAGCCCGAGTTGTCTGATCGGCGACCCGTCGCCGATGGTGAGGTCGCTAGCCTTACGACTGACATCGAACTCGGCTGATGGGGTGAACGGTGTCGGGGGATCCGGTGGCCACGCAGGCAGAGGCGTTTGCGACGCTGCCCGATCCTGCGCAGGCCGGTAGCCTCGCCGATCTCGTCGAGCAGCTGCGCCGGTTGAAGGTCTGGGCCGGTAATCCCTCCTACGAGACGATCAAGGACCGAGTCAACGCCGCCTGGACCGCGGCGGGCCGGCCGACCGGTGAGCTGGCGTGCAAGTCCACCGTCGCGTATTGCTTCCGGCCCGACCGACGGCGGCTGGACACCGACCTGGTGCTCGCGGTGGTCCATACGCTGCACCCCGACACCGGATACGTGACTCTATGGCGTCAGGCGTTGCGGGTGATCGGCGGGGAGATCGAGGCGGTGTCGCAGGTCCGGGTGCAGGACGGCCTGCCGCAGGATCTGGTCGGGTTCACCGGCCGCAGCCTCGAACTGGACCAGCTCCGCCACGCCGCCCGCCAGGCCGCGCGGGCCGGGAATGCGGTGGTGATCTCCGCGATCGAGGGGATGGCCGGGGTCGGCAAGACGCAACTCGCCGTGCACGCCGGACACCTGCTCCATCAGGAGCGGCCGTTTGAGCGGGTGTTGTTCGTCAACCTGCGCGGCTTCGATCCCGACCCGGCGCAGCCGCCCGCCGACCCGGCCGCGGTCCTGGACGGGTTCCTGCGCCTGCTCGGGATGCCCGGCCAGCAGGTCCCCCACACCCTCGACGCGCGGGCTGCCGCCTACCGCGATCGCCTGGCTGGCACCCGCGCTCTGGTGATACTGGACAACGCCGCGACCATTGACCAGGTCCGCCCGCTGCTACCGGCCGTACCGGGCTGCTTCACGGTAGTGACCAGCCGGCGCCGCCTAGCCGACCTGCACCCCGCGACCCACCTGTCCGTGGACGCTTTCACCCCCGACGAGGCCCTGGCGTTCCTCTCCCGAGCCGCCCCCGACGTTCCCGTCGGCGCAGATCCGTACGCTGCCGCCCGCATCGCCCGGTGCTGTGGCTACCTGCCCTTGGCCCTGAGCCTGATTATCGGGCACATCCGCAGCACCTCGGGCTGGACGCTGACCGACCACGCCGACCGGCTCGACGAACGCCACCACCAGCGGCGCCTGGACACCGGCATCGAACTCGCCCTCCACCTGTCCTACCAGCACCTACCCGCCGACCAGCGGCGACTGTTGCGGCTGCTCGCCCTGCACCCCGGCCAGGACTTCGACGCGTACGCCGCCGCAGCCCTGGGCGACACCAACCTGGACACCGCACGGGCTCGCCTGCACCACTTGCGCGATGACCACCTGCTCGAGCAGGCCGCATCCGGCCGGTACGCCTTCCACGACCTCGCCCGTGCCTATGCCACCAACCGAGCCATCGACGAGGAACCCCCGCGCGCCCGCCGCGACGCGCTGACCCGGTTGTTCGATCTGTATCTCGCCGCGTCCGCCGCCGCGATGAACACCCTGTACCCCGCCGAAGCCACGATCCGGCCCCGAATTCTGCCGGCCGGCACGCCCGTCCCCGACCTCACCATCCCCGGCAGGGCGCGCTGGTGGCTGGACACCGAACGGTCCACCCTGATCGCGGTCGCCGTCCACGCCGCCACGCACGGCCGGCCGGCCCACACCGTCCTGTTGTCGCGTCTGCTGCAACGCCATCTGGCAACCGGTAGCCACAACGCCGACGCCCTGACGCTGCACGACCACGGCTACCACGCGGCCGTCCGGCTCGGCGACGTGACCGGGCAGGCCACCGCCCTGCTCGACATCGGCTTCACTTACGGGCGGCTCGGTGACCACGGGCGCGCCGCCGCATCCCTGCAGCGGGCCGCGTACCTGTTCCGGAGGGCGGGCAGCCCGACCGGGCGACGCCGCGCACCGGACGGGCCCGGCGACCCGACCGACCGTAGCGCGCAGGCCCTGACCCTGTTCCAGGAGAAGGACGACCGGCTCGGCGAAGCCTACGCACGGGAAGGTCTCGGCCTGGTCCACCTGGAGCTGGGCCGGACCGGGTCCGCCGCCGGACACCTCCGGCGGGCGCTGACCCTGTTCCGGCAGATCGGTGATCCAGCCGGCGAGACGTGGACGCTGGAAGGACTCGGCCTCCTGCACGCCCGCCTCGGCAACGACAGGCGGGCCACCGGGCATCAGGAGCAGGCCCTGGCCGTCTGCCGGGCGACCGGCGACCGGATCGGCGAAGCCCGGGTACTCAACAGCCTCGGCGAGACCGCCCGGACCTTCGGCCGCCCCGCCGACGCCCTGAACCACCACACCGCTGCCCACACCGTCGCCGCCGACACCGGCGATCGTTCGCAACAGGCCCGCGCCCTCACCGGCATCGGCCACGCCCACCGCGCACTCGGCAACCCGATCCTCGCCCGCGAGCACTACCACCAGGCCTTGGCCCTCTACACCGACCTCGGCCGGCCCGAGGCCTACCAGATCCGCGCCCACCTCACCACTGTGGACCTCACCGCAACCGGCTCCGAACGGTATTAGCGATGTTGCCGATTGCCTTCAGGAAAGGTCCCTTCTGCGAATGGAATCGGTAGGGTGTCGTCATGACCGCCCAGGTGGGGGACATCGAGCCCGGGCCGGATCGGCGCAGCTTGCCTTCACGAAAGGTTGTGCCGCTGCCGATCGGGGGCCTGACCGCCCCGGACGCGATCGAGGCGTGGGCCGGCCGCTACCTCGACGCCGCCGTCCGCGGCGTGCGCTCGGCCGAGGTCGCCGACAAGATCGCCCTGCACCTGGCGAGGTTCCGCGACTACTTCCACGCCGCCCACGGCCACGACCGGCTCTCCGCTGTCGTCCACCGCGAGGTCGTCGCCTGGCGCGACCATCTCGCCGACCGGGACGTCGGCGGGGTCGGCCTGGCGCCGGCGACGGTCAACACGCATCTCGCCTCGCTGTCCGGGTTCACCACCTAGGTGTGCGCCCACGACCCGGCCGGTCTGCCGCACGGCAACCCGTGTTCCAAGGTCGGCGACCTGCCGCTGCCCGCGCTTGAGCCCTGCGCGCTGACTCCCGGACAGGTCCGCACCTTGAGGACCTGCTCGACCGGCTGCCCCGTTTCCACCAGCACAAGGGCGGAACCACCGACACATCCACACGGCCCACACCTGCACCGACAACCTCACCGACCCGCCGCAGCGCCTTGATCAACCCGGTCACCGTCTGCTCGGCCGGCCGGCGCCGCAGGACCTCCAGCGCGGACTTGTTCGTCTTCGGGTCCACGTCCAGCAGCCGGTCACCAGAACCGCCAGCAGGGCCGCCGCAGCCGGGATGACCTGCACGAACAGGATCCAGCGGGTGACCGTGAAGGCGCCATGAATTCCTGCGACAATCAAGCATGGCAGGGGAACTGGTCGATCAGGCGTACAACCGGGGTCGGTACCGCCATCCCGTAATGCCCTGCGCATTCCGGACTGGACCTCGGCCCCGATGACGGGGAACGGTGGCGGCGATAGGCGCGCGAGGACTGGTGTGCGACCGCACCGTTGGGTGACGCGGCCTGGCGACTTATGGCTCGTTGTTTATGTCCGAGTGGATCATCGGTCGCAAGAGTGAGGGGTTCCCGTGGCGCGTCGCAAGCCGTACCGGGATCATCCCGTGCTTGTCATCGTGGTAGAAACTTCCGCGTGGGCCGCGGCCGCGTTGGAGAAATACGTCGGGCGCAGGGTTGCCGATCGTGCGTTCGATCGATCTCGGCGGTGTCGCGTGTAGTTTCGAGCGATGGGGACGCAGCCGCTTCGTGCGGCTGTCGGCCGGTCCGCGGCACTGAAGCGTGGACCGCGCAGCGGGGCGGACTAGACCACCGTTGAGCGCACCCGGCGTTGCCCCATGGAACCCGCCGGGCGTCCCCGTCCCAGGCGATCCGGTCCGCTGGGTCCACCACGCGGCCGACGCCGAATCCCGGCTGATCACCTGGGGGGACTCCAGCGGGGACCATCTCTGCTGGGATGCCTCCGATGGGGATCCGGAGAAGTGGCCGGTTCTGCTCTACAGCCGGGGCGACGACATGTGGTGGCGCCACGACGTCGGGATGGTCGGCTTCCTGGTCCGGATCCTGCGGGGCGACTTCCCGCACAATCCGCTCGGCGACGTCTGCCTGTTCGGCATCCAGGAGGCGACGTACCTGACCCGGAGCGAGTACATGCGCCGGCTCCGGGAGGGCACCGATCCGTGGACCGGCGAGCCCGACGAGTTCGCCGGAATGTTCGACTACTGACCGAGGTCAGGTCGTGAGCACCTCCTGCCCGGGCCCGGATCGGCCCTGGTCGAGAGGTGCTCACGCGTTCCACGGCATGTTCGCGTTCGCAAAGCCGATTGCCGCACGTTCCAATACGGTGCTTCCGTGTGTCGACGACTCTGGCGCTGCCTTTCCCGTCGAGCTCCCCACTACGGCAATCGGTCCGTGACCCATGATCTTCGGTAGCGGCCAGTGAGTACAGATATGGGTTCGTAACCTTCCCAGGTGTGGATCGTTTACCGACACTCGCTACGACGGCTGTGCCGGTCTCGTTAACCCAATTGGGTGAAACCGGCTCGCCGTAGCGAGCCGGTTCTGCGGAGCCATCGGCGGACTAACTAGCGTCTTTCGTTCCGCCCTAGATTGACGATCAACGCTGTTACACCCACGATGACCAGCATGCCTGCCACTGCGATGGCCACAGTCCACACTGCGACTGAAGTCGGATAGGCGGCCCCACCGAGGGAGATGGGCACCAACATGATGCAAAGAGTCTTGATGACCTTTTGTACTGGTTCGAGCAGTCTGACCACGTCGGTCGGCGCCTGCTCACCGTTAGGTTGATTGTCTCGGTCAACGCTACGGGTAGTGTTCCTGGACATGCGGCGACCTCCTTTCTTGGTTGCTAGAAGACACGGCATGCCTTGCGAGGTACGGGGTCATCGCAGTGAGAGCGATGTGAAAGCGCATCGAGCTCAAGGCGGGGGCGGCGCGACCGCAACGTGCCGTCCCCGCTGCTCAAGGCAGCCTTGTGCGGAAATCGCTGATAGGAAATAGCCGTCAGGCACCACCTTCGGTTGCTGGCACGGGGTCCGACTGGATATGCCGAGAACCGACCAACAACTCAGGTAACGACCACAAGCGAGCCTGGTTTCGAACCGTCGCAAGATTCTTTGCGGCGACCTGGGTTGCCGCTCGCGAACGGCAGCGTTCGCAGCACACCTCAACACAATTCAGACCGGCCGTATGCCATCGGCTCCCGACCTGGACCAAGGCATCGACACCCCACCCTCACCCAGGCGTCGGCACCCTCGTGCTACCTCCGTTGCAACGGCGCTGTCTCCTGTCATGGTCCGGTCAGTTTTCGGGGTTCAGGTGGTCGAGGAGCCAGCCGGTCAGACGCCGGTGGCGCTGGCGAAGACGCTGGTGATCACGGCGAGGACGATCCTGGTGGTCGCGCGACTTCTCGTTGTCGTATAGGAGGTCGCCGATCATCACGATGCACGCGAGGGGACACTCAATGGGCGCTGCAGCACAGATCGGCAGTGGCGGCAACGCCGTCGAGCCACGCTCGTGGGGGGACCGCGGTCGTCCTGGTGGCGGCCACGGCGGCCGTCGTCTGGGGTGTGCGGGCGGCAGGCAATGCGCGAGGCTGGTGTGGCGGGGCTGTCCGCGTCCGCCGCCACCACGCCGAGCAGAGCGCCGCGGTCACGTACGAAGTGTCTGGCGAGGGACGAGACCGCTGTCCGGAACATCTTCAGCCCGCTCCGGTGGCGGCGGTCGGGCACCAGCCCGGCCCTGCCCGGATGTTCAAAGTCCCGATGCCCAAGCTGAAACTGTCGTACCCCGATGCGATCGTGCGCCGGTGGTGAAGAGGAACATGCTGCGGGACGCGCACCCTGACCTGTACGCGCAGTTGCACCCGTCGCTGAACGACGACATTGTGGAGATCACGGCGGGCAGCGCGCGCAAGGTGTGGTGGTTCTGTGCGGTCGCGGCCGACCACGAATGGCAGGCGCCGGTCAACAGCCGCACGAACGGGTTGACCGGCTGCCCCTGCTGCGCACGGAAGAAAAATTCCGTGACGAATTCGCTCGCGACGCTGTCCCCAGCTCTCGCTGCTCAGCTCCACCCGGACCGCAACAACGGCCTGACCGCCGACCAGATCATCAACGGCAGCCATCAAAGGGTTTGGTGGCAGTGCCCTGAAGGTGCCGACCATGTCTGGCAGACCAAGGTCAACGGCCGGTCGATCAACGGCAACGGTTGCTCGTGCTGCGGGATTCCAGCTGTCGGTCACCAACGCGCTCGGCATCCGATTTCCCGACGTTGCGGCCCCGTTCGACCGAGAGCGCAACGACGGCCTCGATCCGAACGAGATCGTCTCTGGCAGCAACACACGGCGATGGAGGATGTGCCCGCATGGGCCTGACCACCGGTGGCGGGCCAAGGTCAACGAACGTACCTACGGCGAGCGGGGATGCCCGTTCTGTGCCGGTCAGAAGGCCTCGGTGACCAATTCGCTCGCCATGCCGAGCGCACTTGGTCCGAAGAGGCTCAGCGGGGCGCGCCGTCGTCGATGGATGGCTCAACGACGTGGACGGATGGTGGCGCTTGCCGAACCACCGCCTCTCATACTTCATCGAGGTGAGTCGGTCGTTGCCGCAATCCGAACCGCATCTGTCGGTGTAGAGCGGCGCGCCCAAAGCGACCGATGGCGGCCACCCGGTCAGCGCCGGAGCGGTGCACGCCCGAGACGTCTCGACGAGCGGACAGCCTACGCCGTCGACCGTGTCCGGCACCGCCGTGCGCGACGGGCCGGCGCCGGATCACAGCCCCACGTTCCGCAGACTCGATGTCCTCGAGTACCTCACCGAATCACAGCGGTTGCCCCACCCGTCCGCTTGCGGCTGTTTCCCCTGCCATGCGACCCGCTGCGCTTGCTTTCGCTTACCTCGAGAGCAGGCGGGACCTCGTCGCTGCTGGGCAGATCCGTCTGCGCGAAAATCAACTTCTTCGTCGTGGGCAGCTTTCCCGCCGC
The DNA here is from genome assembly GCF_055586185.1 of Actinoplanes sp. NPDC051405. NCBI lineage: Bacteria > Bacillati > Actinomycetota > Actinomycetes > Micromonosporales > Micromonosporaceae > Actinoplanes > Actinoplanes sp. NPDC051405. Next base: position 432,394 of record NZ_JBVJIR010000001.1, on the reverse strand, counting down.
GAAAGCCAGCTTCTTCGCTGTAGACCGATCCATGGCAGCAGCCCGCAACTTCTTCGTCGTGGTGACGGAGGACGACTTTTTCGCCGACTTGGCCGTCACAGCGGACGTCGACTTCTTGGTCGCCGACCGGTTCGGCTTGGACCCGGCGGTCTCCAGCTTGATCAGCTTCTTGACCAACTCAGGCTTCTTCAGATCAGCGGTGCCCTTCACCCCACGACCTTGCAGCTCGCGGCGCAGTTCACCGACCTTCATCCGCGCGATGGCGCTCTCACTCACCTCAGGGGTGTTCGGAGTGTTGTTGCCGCCGGTCGACTTCTTCCGGCCGGACACCGACTTCTTGGTCGCCGACCGGTTCGGCTTGGACCCGGCGGTCTCCAGCTTGATCAGCTTCTTGACCAACTCAGGCTTCTTCAGATCAGCGGTGCCCTTCACTCCACGACCTTGCAGTTCGCGGCGTAGTTCACCGACCTTCATCCGCGCGATGGCGCTCTCACTCACCTCAGGGGTGTTCGGAGTGTTGTTGCCGCCGGTCGACTTCTTCCGGCCGGACACCGACTTCTTGGTCGCCGACCGGTTCGGCTTGGACCCGGCGGTCTCCAGCTTGATCAGCTTCTTGACCAACTCGGGCTTCTTCAGATCAGCGGTGCCCTTCACTCCACGACCTTGCAGCTCGCGGCGTAGTTCACCGACCTTCATCCGCGCGATGGCGCTCTCACTCACCTCAGGGGTGTTCGGAGTGTTGTTACCCCTGGTCGGGTTCTTGGCGCTCTTAGCAGCCACGCCGATACACCTCACATTCCCTCATTGTTCAGCTACCTCACCGGCCTTACCCAGCGATCCGCCGATCACACGGAGAACGCAGGGACAACGGCGCCCGCCACCTCAGCGGCAGTGGCTGAATGTCCGCGGAGAAGACCGCACGGTAACGGCAGGTCGGAATGGACTCCTGCGGAAGTACGCGGGGCGAGCGCGGCTCAGGGCGGTGACGCCGCGTGCGTTCACGGGCATCCAGCACCCGCCGGCATGCCGGATAGCCCCACCAAACGACGGCACTCGGTGCCTACCATCTCGCCGACTGTTGTCGCGGTGAGGCGAACCGGGGAGACGGATGAGCTACGACCTTGCGGTCTGGGAAGGGGAACGCCCGGCCGACGCTGACGGCGCGACGACCCTTGAAACGCTGTACAGGCAATACTTGGACACCTCGGCCGAGATGCGCCCGACGCCGGCAATTCGTGAGTATGTCGCAGCTCTGCTGGCCCGCTGGGTCGACATGACCGAGGACAAGGAAGACACCAGCCCTGGTCCGACGGGCCGCTCATCGACAACGCGCAGCATGGCTGAGGACGTTTCCGCGGCCGCGGATCGAATGACTGAGGAACGGAACTTGATCTGCTTCGACGTGCAGCGGAACTGCCTACGCCGCGGACGGCGAAGGTTAGCCGCTCGCATCTGCAGCTGCGCCCCTGAGCCGAAGCGTGGTAGTTGACACTGCGAGGTCTGGGTGACCTGCGCGATCAGAAGGGCAAGGCGCATTGGTTGTCATCGAATAGGCGTGCTACCTGTCACCACGGCAGGTAGCCCCGAAGGTGTCCGGATCGGCCGATGAGTCAGGGTGCGCGCCGCCGTGGAGCAAAGTCTTCCCGTGAGTGCCACTTCGGTTCCATCGTGGGCACGTATGCATTCGAAATACTGATCAATAACAGGGTCGCCCTCTTTGCGAGCACCGTGGCACGATGGCCGGCGATGACGATCGAGCCGGAGGGCCCGCGGCTGCGTATCAAAGCCCTCACCTGGGCGGACGTCGACCCCGATCGGCACCCGTTCGATCCGGGCACCGTGCTCGACGTCGTGCGAGCGGTGGCTCCCGCCGGCGGCGTGCCAGGGCCCTACCGGGACGACCTTGCCCATGTTTTCGATCGCGCCGAGGACGACGCGCGCTGGGACTGGCAGCGGGCGATGACATTTTCATGTCAGGTCACGTCAGCGGCGTCCGGTAGATCCGGTGCCCCAGGACGCTCGACGGCAACGTTCAGGTGAACGGGCAGGCGCGCCAGGTCCACCGGATGTTCACCGCGGGCCGTTACCGTCGTCCATTCGGGACACCGGGGGAAATTTGACCGACGCCATCTTCCTAGCGCTGCTGGGCATCGCGGGCGACGTGCTGCAGCGGATCGCCGGCGACGTGCTGACGGAGTTCGCTCAACGCCACCGAGCCGGTGGCCGCACCGAGGTGACCACGGGGCAGCTGCGGCGGGCAGTGGACCGCATGCGCTCCGGTCTGACCGAGCTGCGACAGAGCGACCTTCGCGATGTCGCACCGCACGAATGGGAAGCAGCGGTGTCGGTCGCGCGCAGCAGCCTCACCGGAGCCGGGATCGACCTCGCCCTGGTCTTCGACGCCGAGCTCGACCCGGCCCGCCTGGCCCGGATCGTCGAGGCCCGCGGTGCGGCGGATCTGGCGCGCGCGGGCCTCGACGCCGGCGGCACCGCGGTCTATCACCGGGTGGTCGGCCTGACCTGCGCGCAGCTGATCGCCTACTTCCGGTCGCAGCCGCAGTTCGAGGAGGTGGTGCAGACCCGTACCTTCTGGCGGGTCGGCGATGTCGCCCGCCAGCTCGACGCACTGCTGCAGCATCAGCGGTCGGCCGCCGGCATCGAGGATGCCGCCTTCGCCGCCCGGTACGCCGAAGCGGTCACCGACGCGCTCGGGCAGTTCGAACTGTTCGGGGTCACCCGTGGCCGGCGGCCGCGCCGGCACACGTTCGACAAGTACGTGACGCTCGCGGTCGCCCGCCGCACCCGCGGGGTGCCCGACGACGACGAGGATGGGCTCACCGGTGTCGGCATCGACGTGGCCAACGCCCTGATCGACAACCCCCGGGTGGTGATCCGGGCCGGTGCCGGAGCGGGCAAGACCACGCTGCTGCAATGGCTGGCCGCCAAGGTCGCCGACCGGATGGTCTGGACCCGGGACGGGTATCTGCCGTTCTTCGTGCCGTTGCGGCAGTTCGCCCAGGACTCCCACGAGCTGCCGTCGCCCGAGCAACTGCCGGCGATCGTCGCCCGGATGGTGGCGGGGGAGATGCCGGCGGGCTGGGCCAGCCGCCGGCTCGCGTCGGGCCGGGCGCTGCTGCTGGTCGACGGGGTGGACGAGCTGGCGCCCGAACGCCGGGAGGCGGCCCGCCGTTGGCTCGGTGAACTGGTCCGGGCGTACCCTCTGGCCCGTTTCGTGGTGACCAGCCGGCCCCCGGCGATCGAGGAGGACTGGCTGGCCGCCGAGGGGTTCGTGCCCTTCGACCTGCTGAGCCTGAGCGGGCAGGGGATCCAGGACTTCCTCGCCCGCTGGCACGAGGCCGCAGCCGAGGAATCCGGCGATGAGCCGGGAGCCGCCGACTGGCTCGAGACCTGCCGCCGGGAACTGACCGAGCTGATCGCCACCCGGCCCGAGCTGCGCCGCCTGGCCGCGAACCCGTTGCTGGCCGGGCTGATCTGCGCGCTGTACCAGGACCGGCACATGCACCTGCCGCGCGACCGCAAGAGTCTCTACGACGCCGCCCTCGAGTTGCTGTTGCTGCGGTGGGACGAGCGGCGCGGGGTCCGCACCGACCGGGCGCCGCAGCTGAGCATGGAGGAGCAGGTGGTGATCCTGCAGCGGCTGGCGTACTCGCTGGTCAAGAATCAGGACATCCTGCTGCCGCGGGCCGAGGCGATCCGACGGATCTCCCACGCGATGCGCGGGATCCGGCAGCACAGGGCCGAGCCGGAGTTCGTGCTGCAGCGCACGCTGGAGCGCACCGGCCTGCTGCGCGAGGTGTACGACGGCCAGATCCAGTTCGTCCACCGCACCTTCCGGGACTACCTGGCCGCCAAGGAGGTCGTCGACGCGGGCGACCTCGGCCTGCTGATCGACCACGCCCATCTGGACCAGTGGCACGACGTCGTGATCATGGCCGTCGCGCACGCCCGCCCGGCCGAGCGGGAACGGATCCTCACCGACCTGCTCCGCGGAAACGCCGCCGCCCGGGAGCGCGGCGTGCTGCACGACCGGCTGCGTCTGGTCGCCGCGGCGTGCCTGGCCCAGGCCGACGTGACGGACAGCGACGAGATCCGCGATCAGGTGCATCAGGCGGCTCGGCGGCTCATCCCGCCGGCCACGCTGGACGACGCGGAGCTGCTGGCCAAGGCCGGCCCGTTCGTGCTGGACCTGCTGCCGGGCCCGCAGGGACTCGACGACGAACAGGCCGCTCGGGTGATCCGCACCGCCGCGATGATCGGCGGCGAGGGCGCGCGCGACATCATCGCCCGGTTCACCGGCATCGACCAGTCCATGGTGATCGACGAGCTGCTACGCGCCTGGCGCCTGTCCGAGGACCCGGAGAGGTACGCCACCGCGGTGCTGGCAGATGTGGAGTTCGGCGACCGCCAGCTGGAGATCCAACGCTGGTCGCGGGTGCAGTACCTGCGGCACCTCAACAAGCTGACGATCGTCTCCTGCCGCGGCGATCTCACCCCACTGGACCCGTTGGCCGCCATCCCGGGCCTGCGCCGCCTGGAGCTGCTGCAGAACACGGTGCTGCGCGATCTCTCCCCGCTGACCGCCGCGCGCAACCTGCGAGAACTGCACCTGGCCAGCTGCCCGTTGCTGCGTGACCTGAGCCCGCTGGCCCGCACCCAGGTGTCGGAGCTGCACCTGCACCTGATGAACGCCCCGTTGGAGACGCTCGGGGCCGCGCAGATCACCCGTCTGGTGATCCGGGACCGCAGCCTGGCCGCCGGCCTGGACCCCCTACCGGCCGGCCTGCCGTTGACCGACCTGGTGCTGGACAACCGCCCACCGGACCGTAACCTGCGTGGCATCGAGCGGCTACCGGCGCTGACCCACGTCGAGTTCTTCGGCACGCCGGATCACGAGGAGTTCGCGGCGTTGAGCCGGCTCCCCGTCCTGACCAGCCTCACCGTCCACCAGCCCGACACGGTGGATGACCTCGTGCGGCTCCCGACTCTGCAGCACCTGGCTGTCGACGGGATACCGGACGCCCAGCAGTCAGCGGTCCTTGCCAAGCTCAAGCAATCCGACCAGCTGTCGATCACGCTCAACGGCGAGACCATCGCCTCCTGACGGGCTGGCCGGCCTGGAGAGGCTTCGGCCGGGGATAGAAAGGACCATCATGATCAGCAGGAAGCTGGCCGTCGCCGCCGCCGTACCGGTGATCATCGCTGCCGGTCTCGTGGCCGGCGTGCCGTCCGGGGCCGCCGCCCGTCCGAAGGACTCCGCGCTGGTCGCGGCGGTGACCAAGACGACGCGCGGCACACCCTGGACGATGACCCGGAAGATCAAACTGAACTTCCCGACGTACCACCCGCAAGGTCTGGCCCGGGTGGGTGACCGGCTGTTCCTGTCCAGTGTGGAGATCCTCGAGGCGCCGGTGCGTTATCCGGAGCCGGTCGGCGGATACGACCGCACGCCCGGCAAGGGACGCGGCCATGTCTTCGTGCTGGACCTGAACGGCAATCTCCAGCGCGACATCGTGCTCGGCGAGGGGGACATGTACCACCCGGGCGGCATCGATGTCGAAGGGCGTTCGCTGCTGGTGCCGGTGGCCGAATACCGGCCGAACAGCCGGGCCATCGTCTACCGCATCGATCTTGCGTCGTTGACGGTGCGGGCCGCCTTCCGGGTCAGCGATCACGTCGGCGGTGTCGTCGCGGACCCGGTGAGCCGCCAGATCTACGGAGTGTCCTGGGGGTCGCGGACGTTCTACAGCTGGACCGGCACGGGCCGTCAACTGGATCGCCGGACCAACCCCCACCACTTCATCGACTACCAGGATTGCGCATACACCGAACGCCGGATGATGGCCTGCACCGGCATCACCGAGTACGTCAACGCGGCCGGTGCCAAGTTCGAGCTCGGTGGCATCGCCCTGATCGATCTGCGGTCTCTGCAGGTACGTCATGAGGTGCCGTTCCAGCAGTATTCGTCGGCGGGGCACGTGGCCACGCGTAACCCGGTCCACCTGGAGGCCGAGGGGCGGACCCTGCGGGTGTGGGCGGCGCCCGACGACGGCGAAGAGACTGCGGGCACCGAGATCCTGGTCTACGAGACGCGCGTGCCGGCCTGAGCCTCCTCGAGGAACGCGACGACCTCAGTCCTGAACCGGTCCGGGGCAAGGCTGTGCACGCGATGCCCGACCGGGATCGTCGTGAGCCGGGCCGCCGGAATGCCCCGCCGCTACGTCGGCCAGTCGCCGTGGCGGGATCAAGCTGGACGGACCGACGGACAGGATCAGAGTGGGCTGCCGCAGCTCGCCCAGCCGCGCCCACCAGCCGGGGTCCGGACGCGACAGCTGGCGGAAGATCGACCGCATGGCGCGCAGTTCGTAGTCACGGCTCGAGATCGCGACAGTTACCGCTGCGGCGAGCAATGGAATCGGGCCGACGCCGTTCAACAGCGCGGTACGTCGTGGCGGGGCCGCCAGATCTTCCAGGACCAGCCGGGTGATCCGATCGGGCGAATGCAGCGCGGCGGCAAGGGCGGCATATCCACCGACCGAGTGCCCGACCAGGACGACGCCTCGCAGATCCAGAATGTCCAGCAGGCCGAGGACGTCATCTCGGATGCCGGTCAGAGAGTAGTCGGCAGTCCGGGCGCTGCTGGCGTGACCGCGCAGGTCAAGAGCGACCGTCCGATGACCCGCGGCGGTCAGGTGCGCGGCGAATCCGTCCCAGGTGCGCGCGTTGCTCCCGCTTCCGTGCAGCAGTGCCACGGGTACGCCGGCCGGATCGCCAGAATCCCGGCCGGCGGACGTGGACGATCGGGCCCGCCCACGGCACCGTTCTGCGGCTCCTGGTCGGCGAGCCCCCGGCCGAATTCTTGTGACCGGAGGCGGCGGAATCGGTCGGTCCCGATAGGGTGGGGCCCATGAAGAAGCCCCTTGGCGTCGCGGTCGTGGTCACCGGCCTGGCGGCTGCCGCGTCGCTCAACTCCATCGGGGTCGCTTCGGCGGGTCAGCAGCCCGTGCCGGCCGTGGTCGCCTCCACCTCGATGACGAGCGTGGCCGTGCCAGCACCTCCGGCGATCAAGGACAGCGACCCGTCGCTCACGTTCGTGCAGAACGGCCGCATCGTCACCGTCACCCGCAGGTCCACGCCGGTCGCCACCGTGACGCTCGCCTCGACCACCTGGTCGGCCCACTCCGCCACGGCCGTCCTCACGGTCACTGCCACCCGTCCGATCATCGTCGACCCGGGGATGTTCATCCTCTACGACGCCGAGGGCTGGGAGAATGAGGCGGAGCAGAGCAAGCCGGTACGGTTCGGGGCCGGCACCGCCGCGCTCACCCTGACGTTCACCGGCACCCCTGCACGGCCCGAGGCCTTGGGCTGGGTGGCGCAACCCGACGGGGATGCCGTCGCCGTGTGGGAACGCGGCTGAACACGCCCGCTGTCGGACCAGTCAACTGGAGCGACGATCTCGTCGATGTGGTCGAGCACGTCGTCGGATAGCACGACGTTGCCGCCTTGAGCCGGGCCGATGATCGCGTTGGTGATGCCCGGGCGTTGAAGCACGAACGCGACGATGTCCGGCCGGAGGATGCGCTGGAGTAGACGCGCGCCTGGACGATGCCGTCTCAGGTGGGCGACAGGCAGAAGCCCTTGGCCTGGCGTTCGGGGAGCAACTCGTGGGTGACGTAGTAGCAGCCCACGGGATCGTCGGCCGAAGTGGTCAGCTCCCATGTCCCGAAGCCGGTGTTGTCCACTCGCACCGGGTGCGAGGTCAAATACCGCATCGGGGCGCCCGGGGCCAGGGGGTACGGCCCGCTGTAGATGCGCAGCGGCACCTCCGAGTCCGGCGGGAACCCGCCGACGGCCAGGCGGAAAGTGGTGCCACGGGGGCTGTGCAGCGGAAAGGCGTTGCCCTCGTTGTCGACTAGGGGCAGCAACTGAGGGGACTCGGCCCGCCGCAGCTCGACGACCTTTGTGGTGGAGCGTGTTCCCTGGACCGCTCGGATGACGTGGTTCCCCACCTCGCCGGAGAGGCTGCGCATCGAGAATGCGGTCAGACTGTCGCCCTCCCCGGGCAGCATCGTCCACGACCGCACGACGCGCCCCGACGGCGCGGTCACCGATACATCCAGCCGTACGCCGGGCGTCACCCCGTTGATACACAACACATTGACGTCGGGCATGGTCATGAAGGCGCGGCTGAGCGAGCCGGAGGCGCTGACCTCGAACTTGCCCGTCACCTGGCACGGGTTGTTGCCACCCTGGAAAAAGCGCAGCTGAGCGCGTACACCGCCGGGAACCGGGTCATGGCGGGCAATCACGCTCACGGAAGTTGGCCGACCCGGATCCGGGTCACCGCCGGAGCTACGTGCCGGGGTGGGGTCCGGGTCTGCAGGCGGTGAAGCCGTGCTGTGCGCGGCCGGCAGCGGTGCGGGCTCGCGATGTGGACGAGCCGGCGGAGGCTGCCAGGCGAAGGGGCGGTCAGACGGCGCCAGCTGGGTCATACCGTCCCGCTGATTCTGCAGGTCCTCAACGGGCTGTCCCGGCGCCGTCGAGGGCAGCGGCGGCACCTGCGGGGTGGTGAGCGGCGTGGCGGGCGCCGAAGCCGCTTGCGGGGCGACAGGCACCGGAGTGGCGGTCCGCTCTTCGTCGAGCACTGAGCAGGAAGACACCGCCAGCAGGGCTGTCACCCCGGCCGTCAGCCAGGCTGGTCTGCTGCTGCGCATCTTTGGTTCCTCAGCTCGCCGACGGGTCCGGGCAGCCTGGAAGCGGCCGTCCCTGAGGGCATAACGATTGTGGGGCGTCCCAGTTGGGCATGGAGTGGAAAGTGGTGGGAGTTTCGACCGTTCGGGGGAAGGTCCCGGCGTGGGAGAAGCGGTGCCCGGGTCTCGGCGCCGTCGCAGCGCTCTTCTCGGGCGTTTCCGAACGAAACATGCCATGACGCTGGCGGCGGGGGCCTGCGTACTGGCGGCCATCGGGCTCACCAGCGACCTGAACAGTCTGCTGCCCGAACGCCCGTGCTGGATGCGGACGGAGTCCCGCCTCGGCGCGGCCTACAACGTCGCCGTAGGCGATCCCGTCGTGGTCCGTCCCACCGGCGATGAGGCCGGCGGTTCACGGGCTCGCGAGGTGGCACGCCAGATCGCCGACAGCCTGGAGAAGCAGCTGACCGCCGAACTGAACGACGGCGCGCTGGTGCAGGTAGGGGGATTGTGCGGCGACGGCGTCTCGGACGACGACGGCGACAGCCGCGCCGCCCTGGAGGAGGTCCGCCGGACCCTCAACGGCGACATCGCAGTCTCACTCGTGCTGCATCCACGCCGCCACCACACCCGGGTGCGCCTCCAGCTGGCCATCGGCGGCGACCGTCTGGGTGAGGCCGCTGAGCTTGCCGGGTTCTCGGAGCTCGACGAGCTGGACCTCGGCGACTTCCCTGGCGCCGGCCCGACCGGCCCCCTGCTGACCGCCGCAGCCGAGCAGCTCGAGACGTACGTGCAGCTGTTGCGCGCCGTCCACCAGTACTCGACGCGGCAGTACCCGACCGCGGAAAAGACCCTGAAAGGGCTGCTTGACGGGCATCTTGAGCCGCGGGCCCACCGCCTCGCTCTGGTGCTGCTCGGCAACACGTACGGCCGGCTCGGCTCCGGCCGCAATCTCACCCTTGCGGGGCAGGCGTACAAAGCGGCTCTTCGTCTTGACGCGAGTTATCCCCGGGCCCGGCTCGGGCTCGCCGAGATGGCCTACCAGCGGGGCGCGGTCCGTTGCTTCGCTCTGCGTCCCGCTGAGCGTCGCGCGTTGGCGGCCGCGTACGCGCAGTACAGCGCGGTTGCCGGGTATCCCGGCGCAGCGGACGTCCCGGATGTGGACGCCCGGGCCCGGGCCGGCATGGGCCGTGTGGAAACCTGCCGCCTGCTGGCCGGCGAGGCGTTCCGGCGCCCCGCGGCCGTCGAGCACCACAGATTTGTCATCGATCGCTACGTTGCCGACCCTCGCCGTACCTGGCTGCGCACTCCCGCGGCCGAGGCGTACGGGCTGCTGGGCGCCATCGACGTTGGCTTGCCGGGCGATCCGGCGCACGCAGAGGCGTGTTACCGCAGAGCCGCCGACCTGGCTCTCGCCGAGCGGGCTGCTCTCTTTGCCGCTGCCGCCGACGCGCTGCGGGATCAACGCAGCCGGGATGACGTCGCTGGAGCCGGCCCTTCCTGCTGAACCGGCTGGGGGCGTACGGCGCGGTAACCGCGTCGGCGACGTCAGCGCTCGTCGGTGCGGTGGACCCATGACCGGTCGCTTCACTCCCGCAGGCAGACCGCGGTCGAACGGACGGTCGCAGGGCCGTGGCGGCATCGATAGCAGGCCCGGCCGTAATTCCAGTGTGTGCATCCATGGCCCGGCCACCGATGTTGCAGTAGATGAGGCCTGTCAGCACGTAGCGGCGAAGGGATCCGTCGGCCGGGGTCGGGGCGGTGTGAACCCGTGAACCGCGACGAAGTCGGCTTCACTGACCAGTCCTGGGTGACTGGGTGCGGCCGAGATGACCCAGTGCGGGACGGTGGTTCGCCGCAATGGTGGCCAACTCGGTTTTTGCGCTGGCCCGGCCGGGGTGGATCGGCGCGCCCGCGTCTTGTGCTGCTGATGGGCCCAAGCGGTGAGCGGGCTGACGGTGGTGTGGATCGGATCGTTGCTGCTGATGGCGACTCCGCTGCTGGCGGCTGCCCCGTCTGCCCAGGTTGAACGGGTTGTGCTCCAGCCCAATGCCATGTCAATCGATGGGCTGTCTCGGGATGGCCGCATCGTGCGATCGCTCCGAAACGCGGGGCCTCTTCAGAGCAGGATCCTAGGACGCTTTGCTGGTGGTGCCGTTCTGCACGCCGGCGTGGAGTCTGCATCGCGGGGGGAGCGAGGCTCGGCGATCCGGGAACCGATGTCACGAAGCAGCTATGACGCCTTGTCCTCTGTGTCGACGACACGTGGACGAAAGGTTGGTCGCCATGAGCACCACAGTCTCTCGCGGCACGCCGCCGCGGTCGCCGGAAGGATCGGTACCGGACCAGCCGGCCGGAAGGCGCCTCGGTCTGCCCGCCGCCACCGCGCTGGTGGTCGGGTCGGTGATCGGCACCGGCGTCTTCGCGCTGCCGTCGGCGCTGGCCGGCTACGGCCCGATCGCGTTGGTCGCATTCGCGCTGGTGACGCTCGGTGCGATCGCGCTGGCGCTGACGTTCAGCTCGCTGAACGGGCGGAACCCGGGATCCGGCGGTCCCTATCTGTACGCCCGGGAAGCGTTCGGTGACTTCGCCGGTTTCCTCAACGCCTGGAGCTACTGGATCACCGCGTGGGCCGGCAACGCCGCCATCGTGGTGGCCTGGGTCGGCTACGTCGAGGTCTTCTGGAACACCTCGCACAACACCGGCTGGTCGATCGGGACAGCGCTCGCCGGGTTGTGGTTGCCGGTCTGGGTCAACCTGGCCGGAATCCGCAGTCTCGCGGTGGTGCAGGTGCTCGGCACGGTACTCAAGTTCGTGCCGCTGTTGTTCATGGCGACGGTCGGTCTGCTGTTCATCGACTCCGCCAACTTCGGCGAGTTCAACGCGAGTGGCGGCTCCGCGCTGGGTGCGATCAGCGCAGCGGCGGCGATCGCGCTCTTCGCGTACATCGGGATCGAGACCGCCTCGGTGGCCGCCGGCCGGGTGGCGGATCCGCGGCGCAACGTCGGCCGCGCGACGGTGATCGGCACTCTTGCTTGCGCGCTGGTGTACATCCTCGGCACGGTGGCCGTCTTCGGCACCGTCAGCCGCGACGTGCTGGTCTCGTCGACGGCGCCGTTCGCCGACTCGGCCAACGCGATGTTCGGCGGCCGGTGGGCCGGGGACGTGGTCGCGGTGGCAGCGATCGTTTCCGGCCTCGGTGCGTTGGTCGGCTGGACCCTGGTTGTCGGCGAGATGCCACAGGCGGCGGCCCGGCACCGGCTGTTCCCGGCCCGGTTCGCCCACGACAGCCGGCGGGGTGTGCCGGCCTACGGCATCGTCACCGGGAGTCTGCTGGCGTCGGCGTTGACGGTGGTGAGCTATACCAGTTTCGGCAAGGTGTTCACCACCGTGGTGCTGCTGTCGGTGCTGACAGCCGTCATCCCGTATCTGTTCTCGGCCGCGGCCCAGCTCTACTGGTTGCTGACCGAGGGCCGCCGGGTTCGTGCCCGCCACCTGGTGCGTGACCTGGTCGTGGCCGTCGCCGCTCTGGTGTTCAGTTTCTGGGCCTTGGCCGGCAGCGGCTACCAGGCCGCCTACTACGGGCTGTTCTGCCTGCTGCTCGGATTGCCCGTCTATCTGTGGCTCAAAGCTGAAGGAGTACGACGATGACCCTCACCAACACAACCACCAACACCAACGCCGGCAGCGGCCTGACCGTCGGCGTGGACTCCGAGATCGGCGCGCTGAGTGAGGTCATCGTGCACCGTCCCGGTCTCGAGCTCGACCGGCTCACCCCCGCCAACATCGCCGGCCTGCTCTTCGACGATGTGCTGTGGGGCAGCCGCGCCCGCGCCGAGCACGACGCGTTCGTCGAGGCGCTGCGCGACTACGACGTGACGGTTCACCTGTTCGGCGACCTGCTCGCCCAGGCGTTGTCCACCACCGACGGCAGGGCGTTCGCCCTCGACCGCACGATCACCGCGGAACGCCTCGGAGCCGGTCTGGCCCGAGAGGTCCGCGCGCTGTTCGACGACGCTGACCCGTCCGCGCTGGCCGACTATCTCATCGGCGGGGTCACCAAGGCCGACCTGTCACCGCTGAGCCGTCCCAGCCTGCGCTGGCAGGCCCTGGACATCGACGACTTCGTCCTGGCCCCCTTGCCCAATACGATCTTCCAGCGTGACAACGCGGCCTGGATCGGCGCCGGTGTCACCGTCAACCCGATGGCCAAGGCGGCGCGCCGTCGCGAATCCGTCAACACCCGCACCGTCTACCGCCACCATCCGCTGTTCCGCGACGCGAACTTCACCTTCCACTACGGCGACGACGACGCCGATCTGGCGCCGGCGACGCTGGAAGGCGGCGACATCCACGTCATCGCCCCGGGCGTCGTTGTCGTCGGCATGGGTGAACGCACCACCCCGATGGGTGTCGAGGCGCTCGTCCGCCGGCTGTTCGCCGCCGGCCAGGCACACCTCGTGCTCGTGGTCGAGTTACCGAAGACCCGCTCCGCGATGCACCTGGACACGCTGCTGACCATGATCGACTTCGCTACCTTCGTCGCGTATCCGTACCTTGCGTGGGACGAGGTCCGATGTTGGCGCCTCACCCCCGGTGCCGGCGAGGCCGAACTCGAGATCGAGGAGAGCCGCGGCGTGCCGGCCGCGCTCGCGCAGGCGCTCGCCGTGGATGCGGTCACCGTGCTGATGCCCGAGGCCGATCGCAGCAACGCGCAGCGGGAGCAGTGGGACGACGCGGACAACTATCTGGCCATCGCACCCGGCGTGGTCCTGGGTTATGACCGCAACGTCGTCACCAACACGACATTGCGCCGCCACGGTATCGACGTCATCACCCTCGCCGGCAGCGAGCTCGGCCGCGGCCGGGGCGGCGCCCGCTGCATGAGCTGCCCGATTCGCCGCCGTCCGCTGGTGAGCAAGGGAGACCTGTCATGACTTCGCAACTTCGTTCAGGCTCGTTGTTGCAGGACCTGGACCTGGACAAACAACAGTTCCTCGACGTGCTGGCCCTGGCCGGGCAGCTCAAACGCGACAAGCAGCACGGCGACGAGATTCCCCGGCTGCGCGGCCGGACGATCGCGCTGGTGTTCCAGAAGAACTCCACGCGCACCCGCTGCTCGTTCGAGGTGGCCGCGTACGACCAGGGCGGACAGGTCACCTACCTCGGTCCCGAGGGCTCGCACCTGGGTCGCGAGGAGTCCGTCGCAGACACCGCCCGCGTGCTGGGGCGCATCTTCGACGGCATCGCTTTCCGGGGGTACGCCCACGAGACCGTCGAGCAGTTCGCCGAGCACGCCGGCGTACCGGTCTGGAACGCTCTGTCCGATTCCTGGCACCCGACCCAGAGCCTCGCCGACGTCATGACCATGACCGAGCACGACGGCGGCGATGTCGAGGACATCGCGTTCTGCTTCACCGGCGACGGCCGCGGCAACGTCGCCCGGTCGCTGCTGGTCACCGCGGCGGTGCTGGGCATGGATGTCCGCATCGCGGCGCCGGCCGGCCTGCAGCCGCCGCCGGAGGTCGTGGCGGCGGCCGAGGACGCCGCGCGCACCAGCGGCGCACGGCTGCTGGTCACCGACGACCTGCATACGGCGGTACGCGGCGCCGGTTTCATCTGTACCGACGTGTGGGTCAGCATGGGCGAGCCCGACGACGTGTGGGCGGACAGAGTGCGCTCGCTGTTGCCGTACCGCGTCACCGACGACGTCCTGGACTGGAGCAACCGGTCCGAGGTGCGGTTCATGCACTGCCTGCCGGCGATCCACAACCGCGACACCGTCATCGGCGCCCGGCTGCACCGGCAGTTCGGTATCGACGGCGCCGAGGTGACCGAAGAGGTGTTCGCATCCAAACGGTCGATCGTCTTCGACCAGGCCGAGAACCGGATGCACACCATCAAGGCGCTGCTCGTCCGGGCCCTGGCGGACTGAGCCGTGCGTATCGTCATCGCGCTCGGCGGCAACGCCCTGATGCAGCGCCGTGAACGGCCCGACGCCGATGTCCAGCAGGTGCACGTACGGCAGGCCGCGCAGGCCCTCGCGCCGCTGGCGGCAGAGCACCAGCTGATCGTGTGCCATGGCAACGGGCCCCAGATCGGCCTGCTCGCCCACGAGAGCGAGACCGATTCGGCGCTCAGCCGGCCGTACCCGCTGGACGTGCTCGGCGCACAGACCCAAGGCATGATCGGTTACCTGCTCGTGCAGGAACTGGCCAACGCCGGCGTGCAGAAACCGGTGGTGGCGCTGGTGAATCAGACCGTCGTCGACCCCGATGATCCGGCCTTCGCCGCGCCGGCCAAGTTCATCGGCGCAGGCTACTCCCGCGCGGAGGCCGAGCGGGCCGCGACCCGGTTCGGCTGGGTGGTGGCGGTCGACGGCGACCGCTGGCGCCGGGTCGTGCCGTCACCCGAGCCGCTGCGGGTCGTCGAGGAGGAGACGATCCGCGCTCTGGTCGACCGCGACGTCGTCGTCGTGTGCGGCGGCGGCGGCGGAGCCCCGGTGGCTGAGGACCGCATCGGCCGGCTGAACGGGGTCGAGGCCGTGGTGGACAAGGACATGACCGCTGCGCGGCTCGCCCTGACCCTGCGGGCGGATCGGCTGCTGGTGCTCACCGACGTGCCGGCGGTCATGCGGGACTTCGGGACTCCCAGGGCCGCGCCGATCCGAGCCGCTGACGCCGAGGCGCTGTCCGTTCTGCCGTTCCCGGACGGCTCGATGGGCCCGAAGGTCGACGCCTGCGTGTGGTTCGCCCGTGCCTCCGGGCAGCCGGCGGCCATCGGCGCACTCAGCGACGCGGCCGAGGTGCTCGCCGGCCGTGCCGGTACGACGATCGCACCGGCGCGGCAGCAGGCGCAGGTACGGTCATGAGCACCCCGGGTCGCGCGTCACGAACCGGCCGCCACTGCGGTCCTAGTGGCATGACGACAAAGCCGCGATGGTCACCGCCCCGCGCCACCCGCATCGACCTGGCCGTCCAACTCCGCGACGTCCTCGACGACCTGCCCCGCTTCCTGGTCGCGCCGTTGCGGCGGCGATGGCATATGACCTGGGGCGCCACCCCGGCGGAGGTGACCGCGCCGATGCCGGGTGACGGCCTGCTGCCCACGGCGCAGTACCGCGCCACCCGGGCCATCACCATCGGGGCCCCGCCGGAGCGGGTGTGGCCGTGGCTGGTGCAAGTCGGGGTCGGCCGCGGCGGTTGGTACGCCGACGACCTGCTGGACAACCTCGCACGGCCCAGCGTCCGGTGCATCGTGCCTGAGCTGCAAGATCTGCGGGTGGGTCAGCGGCTACCGATGATCCCGCACTCCGGCGAACGCACGGCCTTCACCGTCGACAGCTTCGACCGGCCGTCCTGGCTGCTGTGGCGTACCCCGAACCGCACCTTCGCCTGGCGCCTGACGCCGCTGAGCGGCGGACAGACCCGCTTGATCAGCCGCATGCACACCCGCTACGAATGGCGGCGGCCGTTGACGCTGTTCACCGTGCTGCTGATGGAACTGGCCGACTACCCGATGATGCGGCGCATGCTGCGCGGAATCCGGGAGCGCGCCGAGACTGTGCGCTGACCATGATCGACCTCCTGGTTGCTCTCAGCCTCCAGCGCGCGGACAAGGAGACGTTGTCGAGGCGGACCGCCGTCACGTTTCGCACAGCTGCTCGGTCTCAGAGGCAGAACGGAGGACCGACATGACGGAGCCAAGAAGGTTTCAGGTGCTGCTCGGGAACCCCCAGATGCAGGCATTGCTCCGCGGGGCGGCGCACGCGTCCCATCCGGCAGCCAAGCGTCGACACTGAGGTGGCCGGACCGTGACCAGCGGAGCTGCGGCGCGAAGGCTGCATGGACGGGCCAAGGAGTGCGCGGTCCTGGAGGCAATGGTTGCTGACGTCCGCTCCGGTCTGGGGCGGGCCTTGCTGATCCGTGGTGACGCGGGTGTCGGGAAGTCGGCTCTGCTCGACTACGTCGAGGGGCGTTCGACCGGATGCACGGTCGCCCGCGCCACCGGGGTCGAATCGAAGATCGAACTTCCCTACGCGGGTCTGCATCAGTTGTGCACGCCGATGCTGGGCGTTCGTGATCGCTTGCCGACTCCGCAGCGGCAGGCCCTCACTGTGGCGTTCGGCGACAGCGTCGGAAGTCCGCCGGACAGGTTCCTGGTCGGATTGGCGGTGCTGAGCCTGCTGGCGATGGTGTCGCAGAACAGGCCGCTGCTGTGTTTGATCGACGATGCGCAATGGCTGGACCAGGTTTCGGCGCACACACTGACGTTCATCTCCCGGCGCCTGCTGGCCGAGCCGATCGGTGTGGTCTTCGCCGTCCGCGAACCGGCTCACGGGTCGACCTGGCGGGGTTTGCCGGAGCTGAGCGTCCGCGGCCTGGCCGACGAGGACGCCCGCACGCTGTTGGACTCGGTCGTGCCCGGACGCCTCGACGAGAATGTGCGGGATCGGATTGTCGCTGAGACGCGCGGCAACCCCCTGGCCCTGCTGGAGCTGCCACGCGGATTGAGCGTGGCGGAGATAGCGGGCGGCTTCATGCGCCCCGACGCGCGACCGTTGTCGAGCCGGATCGAGCGGAGCTTCGTCCTGCGGGTCAGGTCACTGCCGCCGGCGACACGGAAGGTGTTGCTGACGGCGGCGGCCGAGCCGATCGGCGACGTGACGTTGTTGCTGCGCGCCACCAAGATCCTGGATCTTCCGCTGTGCGCGGTCGTGCCGGCCGAGGCCGCGGGGTTGATCGAGCTGGGAATCCGGGTACGGTTCCGGCACCCACTGGTGCGGTCGGCGGTCTACCGTGCGGCTGCGCCTGCGGACCGACGAGAGGTGCACCGGGCCCTTGCCGAGGCGACCGATCCGGCTGTCGACCCTGACCGGCGCGCGTGGCACCGGGCCTACGGGGCGGTCGCCGCCGATGAGCGAATCGCCGCCGAGTTGGTCAGCTCCGCCGACCGGGCCCGGCGTCGAGGTGGTGCCGCGGCCGCGGCCGAGCTGCTGCGGCACGCGACACGGCTGACTCCGCACTCGGCGACGCGCGCCACCCGCGCATTGGCCGCGGCCGAGGCGGAGATGCAGGCCGGCGCCTTCGACGCCGCGCTGACGCTGCTGGGCGAAGCCGGGGACTGCTGGGTCGATGAGCTGCACCTGGCGCGGCTGAAGCTGCTGCGGGCACAGCTCGCCTTCGCCTCCGGTCACGACATGACCGCACCGCGCCGGCTCCTCGAGGCCGCCCGCTGGCTCGCACCGCTCGACGGTGATCTCGCCCGCACGACGTACCGCGATGCGATGGCGGCCGCCATCCTCGCCGGCCGGTTCGCCGACGACGCCGGTTTTCTCGACATGGTGCGTGCCGTGCGGGCAGCGCCGAGACCGGTGCGGGCGCGCGCCGGGGATCTCCTGCTCGACTGCCGCGCAGCGTTGTTGACCGACGGCTACGAGGCCGCCGTGCCCCTGGCGAGGGCGGCACTGTCCGCGTTTCGCCGCGAGGACACATCCGAGGCGGGCGAGTTGTCCTGGTTGTGGCTTGCGGCGATGACCGCCGCCGAGACGTGGGACGACGAGAGCTGGTCGATACTGACCGCTCGGCACGTTCAGGCCGCGCGGGATGTGGGTGCCGTCGCGGAGCTCCCGCTGGCCTTGCATTCGCTGGTCGTCGTGCACCTGTTCGCCGGTGAACGCACGGCGGCCGCGTCTGCGGTCGCGGAGATCCAGGCGATCGGCGAGGCGACCGGGCGCGGGCTCGCCCCGTACGGTGAACTCGCGCTGGCGGCCTGGCGCGGGAACGAAGCCGAGGCTGTCCCGCTGATCGCGGCGAGCATGGCCGACGCCACGGTCCGCGGAGAAGGCGCTGGTGTGATGGTCACGCACTGGGCGCGGTCGTTGTTGCTGAACGGGCTCACCCGCTACGCCGAGGCCATCCCCGCGGCTCGTGCGGCGGCTGAGCATCCGCTCGAGTCCGCGGTCGTCTATTGGGCACTGGCGGAGCTGATCGAGTCGGCCGTCTACAGCGGCCGGCTGCAGCTGGCAGCGAGCGCCTACGAGCGCCTCGCGGCGACGACTCGAGCGTGCCGGACTGATTGGGCGCTCGGTGTGCAGACCCGGTCGGGCGCACTGCTGGCTCCGCACGATGCGGCGGAAACGTTGTACCGGCAGGCGATCGAGCACCTCGGCCGGACCGGACTGCGGATGGAGCTGGCCCGCGCCCACCTGGTGTACGGCGAATGGCTGCGGCGGCTGGACCGGAGCCTGGACGCCCGCGCCCACCTGAGCAGCGCGTACGACATCTTCACCGCGGCCGGCGCTGACGCGTTTGCGGACCGCACCCGTAGGGAGCTGACCGCCGCCGGCAGGGCGTTGGCCGAACACCGCGCCCGGGCGAGTGACATCCTGTCGCCCCGCGAGGCGCACCTGCTCAGACTCGCCAGCAGCGGGCTGACCAGCACCGACATCGGTACTCTGCTCCTGCTCAGCCCGACCACCGTGGAGTGGTACTTGGGCAAGGTCTTCACCAAGCTCGGAAACGCCTCACGCCTGCAGCTCGGCCCGCCGGATACCTGAGCCCCCTTGCCGTAGAAGATCCACCGGCCCGGGTGTCACAGATCGAGCCGCCACGCGGTCCTCCTCGCAGAAGACCCAGCGCTGACAACTGTACGGATGGAGCTTGACCATGGCCGGTACCGGAAAGCTGTATACGTTGCTCGACGATCCGGAGGTGCGGGAGCTGATCCTCGGCCTGGCACACGTCAGTTCAGCCCTGCCGGCCGCCGAACCCGGTCCGGCGCGATTGCACGCCATGGTGCTCCACCTCGCCGACACGACCACGCCTGAGCAGTACCGCAGCTGGTTGTCCGACGAGGCAACCAACAAGCCCATGACGGTCGACCAGGTACGGACGACGATCGGTGACACCGCTATCGACGACCTCGCGCGCTACTCCGGTAGCAGCACCGGCGCTGTCGCCTGGCAGATCGCCGCGGTGCTGCCGGATGTCGTGGATGCGGTCAGTCCCGGTGGTGAGGTCATCGACGCGATGCAGCTCGCCCGGCAGATCGAGGAAGCGATCGCGTACGACGACCGGTCCGCCGGGGCCTTCGGACAGTGACGGCGGCCCGCTGTGGGAATGATCGATGGAGCGCCGTCATGAAACTGCCGGCCCGAAGCCTGCTCCGGCCGATGAGAGCTCGCGCCGCCGATGAGCCGCACCGGGTCGTCACCCCGTTGGAACTGTTCTTCGATCTGTGTTTCGTGGTCGCCGTGGCTCAGGCCGCCGCGCCGCTGCATCACAGCATCGCCGCGCATCATGTGGCCCACGGTCTGCGCGGCTACCTGATGGTGTTCTTCGCCATCTGGTGGGCGTGGATGAACTTCACCTGGTTCGCCTCAGCGTACGACACCGACGACGACGCGTACCGGCTCACGACCCTGGTGCAGATGGCCGGGGCGCTGGTGATCGCGGCGGGTGTCGGCCCGGCGTTCGCCGGAGACGACTATCGGGTGATGACCGCGGGTTACGTGGTGATGCGCCTGGCCCTGGTGACCCAGTGGTTGCGGGCCGCTCGAGCCGACGCTGCTCGCCGGCGCACGGCGATGCGATACGCGACCGGCGTCACGGCCCTGCAGGTGCTCTGGCTGCTGCGCCTACTGCTGCCAGGCCAATGGCAGTTCGTCGCTTTCCTGGTGCTGGCCATGGCCGAACTGGCCGTGCCGGTCTGGGCGGAACGGGCACCGGGCGGCCCTACCACCTACCATCCGCACCACATCACTGAGCGGTACGGCCTGTTCACGATCATCGTGCTCGGTGAGGCGATCGCGGCCGCCACCGTCGCGTTCCGGGACGGGCTCGACGGCGCGGGCGAGCACACCGTCGCGCTGCTGCGGCTGGCGATCACGGGCCTGGTCATCGTGTTCGCGCTCTGGTGGATCTACTTCGATCGGCCCGCCCATCACCGGTTCCCCTCGCTCCGGGCGTCCATGATCTGGGGCTACGGGCACTACTTCATCCTCACGTCCGCCGCCGCGCTCGGAGCCGGCCTGGCGGTAGCGGTTGACCACGTCACCGGCCACGCGCCGATTCCCGCGACGCTGGTCGGATACGCGATCGCCGTACCGGTGGCGATCTACCTGGTCGCCGTGTGGTCGCTGCATCTGCGCCCGCACCGGGGCGGTCCGGCGCTGCTGGCGTTTCCCGTGGTGGCGGTCCTCGCGCTGTTCACCCCGTTGCTGCCAGGCTCGATCGAGCTGCTGGCGGTCCTCCTTGTCGCCTTGGTCGCGGTTGGAGTGGCCGGCCGCGCGCGTCCAGACGACACGCGAGGTGAGCTCACGGTCCGCTGAGGGACTCCGCGCTGCGGATTCCGAAATAGTGGATCGCGTGTCCACCATGGCGGTGCAGCAACTGCGCGAGCGTCATCCTGTCGTCCTGCGTCGAGGGAATCACCAAGACCGACTCGCCGTTGCGCAGGCCCTCGTCGTACAGATTCAGGACGGCGTCGTCGTAGCCCCAGTTCTGGAAGAACCGGACGAACTTCGCCCGCCACCCGTGCTCCTTGCCGTCGGTATCCAGGATGTGCACACCCTGCGGACCGTGCAGCAGCACCACGCCGGACACGTCTGTGCCGCGTGACCGCAGGTCCTCGAGGACCTCGTCCACGCGCTGCCGATCAGGCACCAGACCGGACACGGCATTGACCGGGCGGTCGAGGAACTGGTCGACGTTGTCCTGGGGCAAGCCCGCGGAACTGTCGCCCACACCGTCGAACAAATCGATCGCGTCGGGCACGGACAAAGTTTCGCGCACGACGGCGACCGGGCAGGCGGAGTGGTGCAGCACCGCCTGGCTGACCGAGCCGAGCACCAGTCCCTTGAAGGTGTCGCGACCGTGGGTTCCCAGCACCACCAGTTGGGCCGTGCGCGACCACTCGACCAGAGCGTGTCGCGGGTGTCCACGCACCGGCACCGGCCGGACCACCACGTCGGGATATTGCTGATGCCAGCCGGCCAGGGACTCGCTGAGGGTCCGCCGCGCCTGCTGCTCGATGAGGCCGTCGGCGAAACCACGCTCACGCCACGCGGACGAGCCATCAGCAACCGTGCCGTTCCACGCATGCACCGCGACCAGTTCGGCGCCACGTTGTGCGCTGGCGGCGAAAGCGAAGCCGACGGCGAGTTGCGAAGCCTCGGAGCCGTCGACGCCCACCACCACGGGCCCGGTGGCCGGTTCAGTTCCGCGGACGACCAGGACAGGACAGTGGGCGTGCGCGGCCGCGTGCACGGCGACCGAACCGATGATGAGGCCGCTGAGACCGCCCAGACCCCGATCACCGAGCACCAGCAGCGAGGACCGGCGCGATTCCTCGAGCAGCACGGTGGTCGCGGAACCGTCGACCAGCGCCGTGGTGACCGGCACTTGCGGTGCGGCTTTTCCGGCCTCCACCGCGGCCTCGGCGAGCAGGTCCTCGGCATGGTGACGCAGGCCCGTTCCGGGCAGGTCGGCGACGGGTCCGACATTGACGCGCAACGACTGCCAGATGAAGGCATGCACGATGCGCAGCGCCTCCCGGCGATGGAAAGCCTCCACGGCGGCGGCGCGCACCGCGGCGAGGGATTGTTCTGATCCGTCGATGCCCACGATCACTGTGGTCCGTGCGGTGGTCATGTCTGCCCCCTGGTTGTGGTTCGACGGCTTCGCCGTACCGGTCGTCAGCTAGGACCGGCCGGCGCGGCGAGCTGTGACAGCGCCGTGGGTCGACATGTCACGCGGGAGGCGGCTGCCCTGTCCTACCTACGAATCGATCCCAGCGCTTCCGGATCGCAGCCCTCACACGGACAGGACAGATCATGATCAGTAGCCGTACTCATGCAGCCCTTCGGGCCGGGAGGCCGCGCGCCGTCGCGGCGGTTCTCCTCGCCGTTGTCACCTTCGCCTCGGTGGGTCTCGGCCCGGCGCACAGCGCGCTCGCTCAGCAAGGTCGTGCGGGAACGGCAAAGCCCACGGTGGTGCTCGTGCACGGCGCTTGGGCGGATGCCTCGAACTGGAGCGGAGTCATCCCGAGACTGCAGAAAGACGGCTACACCGTCGCCGCGGTCGCCAATCCTCTGCGGTCGCTGTCCGGCGACGCCGCATATCTGAGAGCCTTTCTGGCAACGGTGAATGGGCCCGTCGTGCTCGTCGGTCATTCCTACGGCGGAGCAGTGATCACCAACGCGGCCACCGGGAATCCGAACATCAAGGCGTTGGTCTTTGTCAACGCCTTCGCGCCCGATGAGGGCGAATCCGCGACAGCACTCGCGGGGCCGGACTCCGCGCTCTCCGTGGACCCGACCACAGTGTTCGACTTCGTTCCCGCTGCTCTGCCGCCGACCGCGGACACTGACCTGTACCTCAAGCGCTCGACCGTCCTCACGTCGTTCGCGAACGGTCTGAGCGCCGAGGACAAGGCCGTCGTGGCCGCCTCCCAACGGCCGGCCACCGTCGGCGCGCTCAATGAGCCGTCCGGAACGCCCGCCTGGCGGACGATCGCGTCCTGGTACCTGATCGGCACCAAGGACAAGATCATCCCACCCGCTGCCGAACGGGCGATGGCCGAAAGAGCCGGCTCCACCATCACCGAGTACAACGCGGGGCACCTCGGTCTGATGTCGGATCCCAGGACCGTTGCTCAACTCATCGAGCGGGCCGCGAGGTCGAGCGTTCGATAGCGGCAGCGACCTTCGAAATTCGTCCGGGCGTCGGCCGGTACCGGCCGACGCCCGCGGCCGCGCGGCATGCGTTTCGCGGCCACAAACCGGGGCGGCTGCTCCGGTGGTGTCACGGATCGGGCGGCTGTCCGGTCCACCTGAGGGAAACGACCCCACTCGTGATGGAAGGTGGATCATGAGGGAGATTCCGCATGGAAGTCCTCAGCCGGCGGGTCTGCGAGCCCTTCCCCGTCCTGTGGCCGTGGCCGTGGGTGGCGGCGGTGTCCTCGGAGCAGCCCATGTCGGTGTCGGGTACGCGCTGGAGCAGCGCGGATTCGTCCCGGATCTCATCGTCGGCACCTCGGTGGGTGCGCTCACCGGGGCGATCGCAGCCGCCCACCCCGACAGCGCTGCGCCGTGGCTGGACCGGGTGTGGACCCGGTTGCGCCGCCGGGACGTGTTCCCGGTCGCCTCCTGGTCCTCTCGTACGAGTGTTTTCGCTGATCGGGGCCTGCGTCGCCTGATCGCCCGAGCGGCGCTGCCGTCGCGAATCGAGCAACTGGCGGTCCCGTTCACCGCTGTGGCCATGGACCTGGCCACCGGTGCGCAGGTGTCGCTCGATCATGGAGACCTGGAGTCGGCTCTGCTGGCCAGTGCCGCCATTCCGGGTGTCCTGCCCCCGGTGGTCCGGGACGGTCGGACGCTGGTGGACGGCGGTGTGGTCGCCTACGTTCCGGTACGGGCGGCACTGCAGGCGGGGGCGGCCAGCGTGCTCGTCCTGTCAGTGGGCCCGGAGACCTGGCCGTTGCGTCCGGACATCCCACGGCGTCGTGCCGGTGCGGTCGCCGCCCGGGCCGGGATGCTGATGTTCCACCACCAGATCGAGCGGGATCTGCGTGAGGTGTCCCGCAGCATCCCGACCGTTGTCCTGCCGACCGGCATCCAGGCCTGGCCAGCCCCGTGGGACTTCCGTCATTCGCAGCGTCTGATCAGCACGTCGTTCGCCACGACGGGACGCTTTCTCGACCAGCTGCACATCAACGGAGCCGGCCTCTACCGGATCGGCGACCAGCCGGAGACCTGGACCGGGCCGGCCGAGACATCCACTGCAACCCGTTCGGAGGTCATCCGATGAGCAACGTCGCCTTTTTCAACATCGCCATGCACGGACGCGTCAACCCGACTCTGCCGGTCGTGGCCGAGCTGGTACGCCGGGGACACTCCGTGTCCTACCACACCTCGCCGGCGTTCAGCGCGGAGATCGCGGCCGCCGGCGCAACCGTGCACCTGTACCCGGGTGGTGAGCAGCCGCTGCCGGATCCACCGACGCCGGTCACGTTGGTCGACGGGCTCGCTCGCACCACCGTCGAGGTGCTGCCCGCGGTGCTCACGGACCTGCGTGTGTCCCGGCCGGATCTAGTCGTCCACGATTCCGCCTGTCCGTGGGGCGCGGTCGCTGCCCAGAAGCTTGGGGTACCGGCAGCGTCGTCGTTCACCACGTTCGCGTTCAACCGGCAGGTACCCAGCCCCACCCGTGGTTCGTGGGAGCTGTTCGCCGCGGCGGCCGCTCGGCCCGGCAACGTTCTCAGCTACCTGCGGTCGCGCCGGGACCTGCGCCACCGCTTCCGCGCACGCGGCCTGCCCCTGACCGACCTCGGCAATCTTCGCCAGCCGCTGAACTTGGTCTACACCTCGCGAGCGTTCCAGCTCGGTGCCGAGGACTTCGACAGCTCGTACCGTTTTGTCGGCCCCAGCCTCGGCGCCCGGCCCGCCGATCTGTCCTTCCCGATAGATCGACTGCGGGATCCGGTGCTGTACGCCTCGCTGGGTACGGTCTTCAACGCCAACCCCACGTTGCTCCGCGCCTTCGCCACCGCGCTCGCCCCGTTGGGCGGCACCGTGGTCGTCTCCACCGGCCACACCGATCCCGCCGCACTCGGACCGTTGCCGGCCAACGTGCTCGCCCGCCACTCGGTACCGCAGCCGGAAGTGCTGGCCCGCGCGGCGCTGTTCATTACCCATGGCGGGATGAACAGTGTCAACGAAGCCCTGTACGCCGGCGTCCCCACGCTCGTTGTGCCTCAGGGTGCGGACCAGCCGTTGGTAGCTGCTCGCGTGGTCGAGCTCGGCGCCGGACTGTCGATCCGCACCGCGCACGTCGGCGTCGAGGCTGTGCGTGCCCTCGCCCGGCGACTACTCGAAGAGCCCCGGTTTCGCGTTGCCGCGAGCTCCCTGCAAGCCGCTCAGCGGGAGGCAGGCGGCTTTCGGCGTGCCGCCGACGAGCTCGAGCGGTACCTGCATACGGGTCGCGTCACCCAGACCGCCCCCGCCGGACTGCCACCGCAGGGATGACCGATGTCACTGATGGTCGTTGTCCTGCTGCTGCTCGCCGGACTGTCCGAGTCCGCGGGCCGGCTCCTGCCCGTGGTGGCTCGCCAGTCCGGCGTGTCGCAGACCAGGGCGGTCGGGTTGATGCTGGCCGGCGCCGTGGTGGAAGCCGCGATCTTCGCACTGTGGCCGCTGACCGCGTGGGCCTTCGCCGAGCTGGCGCTCACCGCAGCGCCGTCCGACGAAGAGGCGCTGGTTTGGACACCGGGCCTGCTCGCCCCGCTGCTGCTGGCCGCGATCCTGGCGTTCCCGCTGCTCGGGCCGCTACTGCATCTGATCCTCATGGTGGGGGTCGGCGCCGGCCTCGCGGATGTGCTCGCCTCGACAACCGGGCTCGGCTGGTGGGCCGCCGGCGGCTGCGTCGCCGTGGCCGGAATCGGACTCGGCGTCACCGTTGAGGCCGTCCGCCGCCTGGTCGCGCGGTTGAGTGCGACAAGAGCACGGGAGTCAATGACATGATCGAGTTCGCGTTCCTGCTCCTGCTCGGCGGGCTCGGACCGATCCTTCTCGCGGAGGCTCTGCTGGCCCGCTACGAGGTACTGGCCTACGCCGCGGGCTGGCGGACGCCCACCACCGCGCTCCCGACCGGCATGGCCTACGCCCGGGGCGCGGAGCCGCAGCGCCCACCGGACGCCTATCTGGTGTATCTGGACGGCATCGGCAAACGCCGTTTCCGCGACACCCGCGACGGCGGCCGGCTGGTCCAGAGCGTGATCGACGGCGCGCCGGAGCTGCGGGTGCTGGGGCAGGTGCTGCCGTATTCCCCGCTGGCGGATCCACTCGCCGACCGGCGGGTGTGGAACTGGCTGCGCCACCACATCGGGCTGCTGCTGTTTCTGCACAACGTGATGCAGATCTTCATCGCCGCCGACCGCCGGTACCGTCCCCTGTACAACCGCGCCGTCGGCTCGCAGATCGCCAGCCAGCTGCGGCTCGCCGGTTATCAGCCGGACAGTGGCATCCCCGTGGTGCTGCTCAGTTACAGCGGTGGTGCCCAAGTGGCTACCGGTGCGGTGGAGCAACTGTGGTCCGAGCTGAGCTGCCCACTTTGGCTGATCACTCTCGGCGGATTCCACAACGGTGCCAACGACATCACCCACGCTCAATGTCTGGACCAGCTCACCAGCTCCGGCGACTGGATCGAGCGCCTCGGCACGTGGATCTTTCCGCCACGGTGGCGGCTCCTGCGCTGGAGCGCGTGGAACCGGGCGGTCCGCGACGGGAAGGTCACCGTGCACGGACTCGACCCGGCTCTGCACATCGGTCCTCGCAGCTACATCAGCCCGGACGCCCGGTTGCCGGATGGCCGCACTTACCTCGGCCGCACCGCGGACACCGTGATCGCGCTGATCCGTGCGCGCCACAGCGCGCTGCAGGCCATCGATGACTCTGTCACAAACGAAGGGTTCGACTTGTCCTAGTCACTGACCGACGTTCCGGACCAGCCGGGACGCAGACGAAGGGCGAACCTCATGAAGATCGTTGTCATCGGTGGCACCGGTTTGATCGGCTCGAAGCTCGTCAGCAAACTGCGCGAGCACGGCCACGAAGCCGTCGCTGCATCACCCGACTCGGGGGTCAACACGCTGACCGGCGCTGGTCTGGCCGAGGTACTGACCGGCGCCCAGGTGGTGGTCGACGTATCGAACTCACCGTCGTTCGCGGACGACGCGGTGATGACCTTCTTCCGCACGTCCACCGAGAACCTGCTCGCCGCCGGCGACAAGGCGGGTGTGGGCCACCACGTGGCGTTGTCGGTGGTCGGCACCGACCGGCTGGCCGCAAACGGCTACTTCCGCGCGAAGTTGGCCCAGGAGAACCTCATCAAGGACTCGGGCCGCCCGTACTCGATCGTGCACGCGACACAGTTCTTCGAGTTCGTGGGGGCCATCGCCCAGGCGGCCACCGACGGCGACACCGTGCGCCTGTCGGATGCCCTCATCCAGCCCATGGCGGCCGATGACGTGGCTGCCGCCGTCGGCCGTACGGCCGTGGGCGCACCACTCAACGGCATCGTCGAGGTGGCCGGCCCGGAACAGTTCGGTCTCGACGAGCTGATCCGCACGGGGCTGGCGTTCCGGGGCGACCCCCGCGAGGTGGTGACCGATGCGAATGCCCGTTACTTCGGTGCACTGCTGGACAAGGAATCGCTGCTGCCGGGCCCGGGAGCACAGCTGTCCACCACTCGGTTCGAGCAGTGGCTGCCGTTGAACCCGCCGCCGGCGCGATAGGGCACTGACCCAGGGGAGGAGAGCAGCATGAGCACGGCGCCTACGGCAGTGGAGGCCCGACCGTGGCACGCCGTGGCCGCGGCCGACGCCTTCGATCGGCTGTCGAGCTCACCCGAGGGGCTGAGCGCTGAGGAGGCGGCGCGCCGGCTCGGCCGATACGGACCCAATGACCTGACCCGGCGACGAGGCCGGTCGGTCGGGACGGTGCTGGCCGGGCAGTTCACCAGCCCACTGATCTACGCGCTGCTCGCCTCCGCGGCCGTCGCCTACGTCCTCGGGGAGGTGGCGGACGGCTCGGTCGTCCTGGGCGTGGTTGTGCTCAACGCGGCGATCGGTTTCGTTCAGGAGTTCCGTGCCGGGCGGGCCATCGAGGGGCTCGCCCGGCTGGTTCCGGAGGCTGCGGTGGTGCAACGCGACGGCCGTTGGGTCTCATGTCCGGCCGCCGAGCTCGTCGTCGGAGACGTGATCACCGTCGAGGCCGGTGATCTCGTGCCCGCCGACCTGCGGATTCTGGACGCTCACAGGCTGCGCGCCGACGAGTCCGCGCTGACGGGGGAGTCGCTGCCGGTCGACAAGGCCGCCGCGCCGGTCGACCCCGACGCGCTGCTCGCCGACCGCATATCGTTGCTGCATGCCGGCAGCCTGGTCGTCGCCGGTTCGGCCCGGGCCCTGGTCGTGCGGACCGGGGACACGACCGAGCTGGGCCGGATCTCCGCCCTGATCGACGCGGTGGACCAGACGCAGACGCCGCTGACCCGCGACCTGCGCCGGCTCGGCTCGACGATCACCCGGGCCGTCGCGGTGGTCGCCGTCGCGCTGCTCGGCATCGCGCTGGTACGCGGCTACCCGGTGGCCGACGCCGCCCTGGCCGCGATCACGCTCGCGGTGGCGGCGATTCCCGAGGGTCTGCCCGCCATCGTGACGATCGCCCTCGCCGCCGGCGTGCAGCGGATGGCCCGGCATCGTGCGGTGATCCGCAGGCTGCCTGCCGTGGAGACGCTGGGAGCCACCTCGGTGGTCTGCACGGACAAGACCGGGACACTGACCCTGAACGAGATGATGCTGCGCCGAGCGTGGTGCCCGGACGGCACCGAGGCGGAATTCGAGGGCACGGGATACGCCCGCGGCGGGCGCATGGTCGCGGCCGGCGGTGGCACCCTCGGGCCGGTCGCGCGGTATTCGCTGCGGCGGCTACTGACCGCGGGTGTGATCGCCAACGAGGCCCGTCTCACCGGGAGCGGACCGGAGCGGACCGTGCTGGGTGATCCGACCGACGGCGCTCTGCTGGTCGGCGCTGAGCGCGGTGGGCTGGCGCCGTCGGCGCCCGAACCACCCCGGGCGTTGCTGCCGTTCGACGCGCAGCGCCGGTACATGGCCGTCGTTCCGGCCGCCGATCCGACCACCA
Source organism: Actinoplanes sp. NPDC051405 (assembly GCF_055586185.1). Taxonomy (NCBI): domain Bacteria; kingdom Bacillati; phylum Actinomycetota; class Actinomycetes; order Micromonosporales; family Micromonosporaceae; genus Actinoplanes; species Actinoplanes sp. NPDC051405. Next base: position 402,985 of record NZ_JBVJIR010000001.1, on the reverse strand, counting down.
CGGTGTTCAAAGGGGCCCCCGAGGTCCTGCTGGCTCACGTGGCGCGCGCCGACGCCGCTACGGCCGGCATCGTTCTCGACCGATTCGCCGCGCTCGGTCTGCGGGTTCTCGCCATCGCCCAGCGGGCCGGGGCTGACGTCGAGACAGCGCCGGGCTCTGCGGGTCGCCTGGATCTGCTCGGGCTGGTCGCATTGGTCGACCCGCCGCGGCCCGGCGTGGCCGCAGCGGTGCGGGCGTGCCAAGACGCCGGGGTCCAGGTCAAGATGATCACCGGAGACCACCCGGTCACCGCGGCGGCGATCGGACGTGAGCTCGGCATCACCGGTGGCGCGCCACCGATGACCGGTCCGCAGATCGCGCAGAGCAGCGACGCGGACCTACGCGCCCGGGTCCAGGACACCGACGTGTTCGCCCGCGTCGAGCCGGAGCACAAACTGCGGCTGGTCCGGGCGCTGCAGGACAGCGGCGCCGTCACCGCCATGACCGGTGACGGCGTCAACGACGCCCCGGCCCTGCGACAGGCCGACGTCGGCGTCGCCATGGGCCGCGCCGGGACGGCCGTAGCGCGCGAAGCCGCCGACATCGTCCTGCTGGACGACGACTTCAGCACACTCCGGGCGGCGATCGAGGAAGGTCGCCGCGTGTACGACAATCTCGTCAAAGCCTTGGCGTTCGCGCTGCCGACCAACGTCGGTGAGGGCCTGATCATCCTCATCGCGGTGATGAGCTTCCCGCTGCACGGCGGGCAGCCGGTGCTGCCGATCGAACCGGTCCAGATCCTGTGGATCAACCTGGTCGCCACCGTGGCGCTTGCCCTCCCGCTGGCGCTGGAGGCGGCCGAACCGGGTGCGATGCGCCGTCCGCCCCGCCCGGCCTCGGAGCCGTTACTCACGCGTTTCGTCGTGGTTCGTACCCTCTATGTCGGTGTGCTGATGAGCGCGACAGCGGTCGCCTTGTTCCTGCTCGCGGTGCCGCTGGGCGTCGTCGGCCCGTCCTCGACCGCCCAAGCTCAGACGCTGGCCGTCACGGCGGTCGCGTTCTTCCAGATCTTCTACGTCCTGACCTGCCGGACGTTCGTCGCCCCCGTCCGGTCGATCGGCTGGAGGTCCAATCCGTCGCTCTTCGCGGGCATCGCGATCCTGTTGCTTCTCCAGGCAGGATTCGTGCACTTGCCCGTTGCGCACACGCTGTTCGGCACCGCGGACCTCACGCCCACCCAGTGGTTGCTGGCAGCGGTTGCCGGTGCCGTCGTTCTTCCGGCCGTCGCGGGCGAGAAACGGTGGCGGCGGCGTCGGAGCCACACTACGCCTACGGCGTGAGAGGACGCTCTCACGCGTCGGCCAGCGCTCCGCGGAGTTTGCCGCGCGAGCTGACATCGAGTTTGGTGAACACCTTGTGCAGGTGCCATTCGACCGTACGGGGGCTGATGAACAACTCCGCACCGATCTCCGAGTTGGACCTGCCCTCAGCGGCGAGCGCAGCGATCTGCGCCTCCTGCGCGGTGAGAGCCGCACGCACGTCGACCGTGGGCTGCCGTACCGACTCGCCGGTAACCAGCAGTTCACGCCGGGCCCGCTCGGCGAAGGCCGCAGCACCGAAACGATGCAGCATCTCGTACGCCGTTCGCAGTTGCTGCCGCGCCTCACGACGCCGGTTCTCGCGACGCAGCCACTCGCCGTACACGAGGTGCGTGCGCGCGAGGTAGACAGCGATACGGCTCCGCCCGAGGCGCTCGATGGCTTCGCGGTACAGCAGATCGGCCGCGTCGCCCTCGCTGAGCAGAGCTCGGGATCGCGCCAGGACCCCCAGGGCCCAGTCCGTACCGCTGCCCTGCGCTCGCACTTCGAGCCGTTGCAGTCCGGCTGCGGCTGCTTCGCGGTCATCTGCGCGGGCCCCCGCCTCGACGAGTTCGACGAGGGAGAACCCGAAAATCACCAGATCCTCGTGTTCGCCCGCTCGTTCAGCGCTCGTCACGGCGGCCTGGTACCGACCGAAGCCGTTGTGCAGCAACGCCTGCAGATAGTGACTCAGGCCGATCGCTCGTCCCTCACCCCAGGAGGTCGCATCACGGGCGCCCGCCTGAATGAACTCGATCGTCTGGTCGCCGTCACCGCGCCAGGCGGCGAGCAGGAGTGAGGCATAGCCCAGAGGTGAGTTGCCGGTCGCCTCTGTGAGCACGGCCGACTCCTCGATCAGCGAGGCGGCCACATCGAACTCTCCGGCGTGCACGTGGATGGCAGCGCGGTAGTTCAGAGCCAGCGGAAGGAAACTGAGGGCGCCGATCTCCCGCGCCGTCCGCACCGCGTGCGTGGTCAGTACCTCCCATGTCTCGTCGTCCCACATGTCGCCGGCAACCATCCACGCCAGCCACAGCCAACGCATGATGTCGTCCTCGTCGCGCCCGGCCCGCCGGCGGAACGCCCGCAGGGCGCGCTTCAGCAGCGGTGCACCCGCCACGTAGCCGTCCGTGAAGCGCGTCGCCAGGCCATCAAGGAGCTCGTCGGCCAGCCGCGGCGGCTGGGGTCCGCGCGGCGCGGCGCGGGCTGCCTCGGCCACCTCCCGCAATCCGTCGCGTCGGTTGAGGCGGCCGGCGAAGACCGCTGACCCAATCGCTTCCAGGTATGCCTCACGCGCTTGTCCGTCGTCGAATCGCTCCAGGCGCTTGGCCGCGTCGAGCAGCAACGGCAGAGCCTCGCCGCCGCGTCTATGGGCGAACACGATCTGGGCGCGGAGCCGGGCCAGCCGTCCAAGCTGCAGCTCGCCCAGCGGGCCTGTTTTCGCGGCGGCGAGGAGCCCGACCGCCGCATCGGGGACCCCGGCCTCGAAGGTGGCCTGTGCGGCGGCCAACGCTCTCGCCCCCCGCCTTGCCGGATCGGGTGTCAGCTCGGTCGCCCGCCTCAGAAACGCGGCCGCGGCGGCTATCCCGCCACGAGCCTGGGCCCGGTCTGCTGAGCGCTCCAGCTCGTCAGCCACAGCCTCGTCAGGTTCGATCGCCGCATGGGCGCGATGCCAGGCTCGGCGATCCGGGTCGGATGTGGGATCGCTCGCATCGGCCAGCGCACGATGGACGTTCTGACGTTCCGCCGGGGCCGCCGCGCGGTAGGCCGCGGAACGCACCAGCGGATGGCGGAACCGCACCTGAGTACCGAATTCGATCAGCCCAGCTTCCTCAGCCGCGACCGTGGCGTCCGCTCCGATGCCGAGTTGCTCGGCCGCCCGCCTCAGCAAGGACACGTCACCCACCGGCTCGGTGGCTGCCGCCAGCAGCAGACGTTGTGTCGTATCCGGCAGCGACCCGATACGCCGCACGAAGCTCTGCTCGATCCGGCTCGTCAGCGGCCGCGCGTCAGGGCGCCCGAATCCACCGGCCAGCTCCGTCGCCGTCAAACCTCGTGGCAGCTCCAACAGCGCCAGCGGGTTGCCGCGGGTCTCCGCGACGATCCGGTCCCGGACGCCTTCGTCGAGCCGTCCGGGGACCACCGAATCCAGCAGCGCACGCGCATCGCCGTCGTCCAGACCCCCGATGACCAGCTCGGGCGCGCCCACCAGCTGGTCATCACCGGAATCCGGCGTCGATGTACGCACCGCGAAAACGAACGCCACCGGCTCAGCCAACAACCGCCGCGCGACGAAGGTCAGGGTCTGCGCGGAGACCCGGTCCAACCATTGAGCGTCGTCCACTACGCAGATCAGCGGCTGCTCCTCGGCGACCTCGGCCAGCAGGCTGAGCACTGCCAGCCCGACCATGAAGCGGTCAGGTGCGCTTCCGGTCCGCAGACCGAACGCGGTGGCCAGGGCGTCACGCTGCGGGCCAGGCAGGCGGTCGAGATGCCCCATGATCGGCAGGCACAGTTGATGCAGCGCGGCGAACGCCAATTCCATCTCGGACTCGACGCCGGCGGCTCGTACGCTGCGACATCCCGGTGCGTTCGCCACCAGGTACTCCATCAACGCGGACTTGCCGACTCCCGCCTCGCCGCGCAGCACCAGAATCTGACTCCGGCCGGCCCTGGTGTCCGCGACCAGCCGGTCGAGCGTCTCACACTCGCGACGCCGGCCACGCAGCCTGAGTGGAGGGACGCTGCTCGACATCCAGCTACCACCGCCCGGGTCAAGGTGGCCAGGCCCTGGCCGGCCCGCGCCGTCCTCATGATGCCCTACCCGCGCGCAGTCGGTCAGTCAGCCGAACAGACACCGTCGAAGAGTTCGCCGAGGCGCCGATGAGCAGGCACGTCAGGCCGGCCATGTCGCCGGCTCGGGCAGCGTCGAGAAAGGCGTCACGCAGCCGGTCACGTTCCGTCGGGTCGGCCGGCCGGTGTCGTTGCCCGGCGAGATGCTTGCGCGCCCGGCACGCCAGTTGCCGCACATTCGCTTCGCTGAGCCCCAGCACGTCGGCAATCTGCCGGAACGGATACTCGAACGCCTCGCGGAGCACGTAAACGGCGCGTTCGGCGGGCGACAACCGCTCCAGCAGAAGCTGAGCCGCGCCGGCGAGCGCCTCGCCACGTTCCGCCTCCAGAGCTGGGTCGACGGACGCGTGAGTACGCTCCGGCAGGCGCTCGCCGACACTGACCTCACGGCGCGCATGGGCTGACATCACCGCATTGAGGGCCACCCGCCGGGTGATGGTTACCAGAAATGCGACTGAGTCCCGGACCTGTGTCCTGTCTGTGCGTTGCCAACAGACCCACGCCTCCTGAAGGACGTCCTCGGCGTCGGACGCGCGACCCAACGTGTGGTAGGCGATTCCGAACAAGCGGGCACGGACGCTTTGGAATTGCATCGCCGCTATGGACGTGCGTGGATCAGTCGTCGCACCCCACGTAGATCGACCATCCTGGGCAGTTGCGACGGTAGGTGAATCAGTCAGACGTGATCCTGACACGCGCATGGCAGTCTTCCCCCGGTCACGATGGTCTGGAATGCCGGACCCGGCGCCTTGTTCCGCCGAGCCGAACTGATGTCCTGGCCACTGTCATCCGGCACGGGCACGTGCCGCGCCCGTGGAAATCCGGGTGTACCCCCGGGCCGGGTGCGACCCGGGCATCGGCCGACCCGGGTCCCGCGGCGCCGTCACCCGGGACCGCATGAGGCGACCTCGCTCACCAGCGCCGTCGCCGTGGTTCGCGCGCTCAGGTCCACAGAATGCGCAGGAGTGAGGTCCGCGGCGTTGTTGCCGCGGACCTCACCTCGATACCGCTACGCAGTGAGCGCGGGCACGGCCTCGAGGATCGATGCCGTCACCGCCTCCGGCCGGGAGACGCTCAGCGCGTGGGAGGCGCCGGGCAGCTCGCGTACGCCCTTGGCGGCCGCCCGATCGGCCAGGAAGCGGTGCAGGACGACCGGAATGCCGAGGTCGCCGTCGCTGAAGACGAACCAGGACGGGATCGACTGTCAGGCCGGGGTAGCGGTCGGCAGCCCGGCGCCGAGGGTGTTCTCGGTGACGGGGCGCTGGGTGGCGCACATCAGGGCGGCCACTGCGGCGGGTACATCGGCAGCGGGCTGGTGATGGAAGGCGTCCGGGCGGATGACGAACTCGTTGCCCCCGGTAGCGACCGGGTAGGCGGCGAGCGCCGCACCGAGGGTGCTGCCGGGAAACTGAGGGAGAGCGCGAAGGCCGATTCGCCGCCGTGCAGGATCAGCCGCGCGGTCTGCCGGTGTCCCGGCCGGCGTCGGTGACCGGGTAGTACAGCGACGGGCGGTGGCGTACGCCTGCTCGATCGCGACCGGATAGCGGGCTTCGGGGGAGCGGTCGTACTCGACGAACACAACGGCGGCGTCGGTACCACGGCGAGCTCACGCACGAGCCGGTCGTGGGTGCCGGCGTCGCCGAGGATCCAACCACCACCATGCACGGACAACATGACGGGGAGTACCTGCGTGGTGTCCAGTGGCCGGACGATGCGGACGGCGACCTCGCCGACCTCGGCCGACACGATGATCTACTTTTCGTCCACGTCGAGCTTGCCGATCGGGGCGGCCCGGATGTCGTCGAGGACCTTACGGGCGCCGGTGGCTCCAAGCTCGTACAGGAACGATGGCTGGGCGGCGGCGTCGGCGAAGGCCTGCGCCGGCGAATACGAGACGAGTCCTCATGACCATCCTGACGAAGACCCACGTACTCGCCGTCGCCCGCCGCGCCTACGGAGCCGAATACGCCGAGTCGGTGGCAGAGCGCCTGCCCGAGCAACTCGACCCTGACAACGCTGCGGACACGGAACTGCTGTTTCGGCTCGGCCTGACGCCGGACCGCCTGGTCAGTGCCCTGGGCGCAGAGCTGTGAGCCAGGTCGTCAGTTCGCGGGCCGACGTGTCACGGTTCGCACCGTGTGCCGTTGCGGCGTCGTCTGCTCACCGGAGCGTGGAGCTTGCCGGAGCGCGGCCACCAGCGTGGAGGCGTATCGCCATCGACCCACGTTGGACTCACCGCATGAATGCCCATGTCGAGCATGGGTGCGTCGTACGGGTGTCCGGGTCCCCCTCGGACACCGATCAAAGACACGATCGTTCGCCGGGGTCCGGTTCCCGCCGGAGGTGATCGTGGTGGCGGCGCGGTTCACTCCGCTGCTGGCCGACGTCGCACGATTCACCCGGCACGCGCCAGGGGACCGGTGGTTCGTCGACGAGACCTCCGTCAAGGTCAACGGAGTGTGGCGCTGCATCTACCGCGCGGTCGACCAGCACGGACAGGTCATCGACGTGCTGCTCTCGGCCCGGCGGGACGCCGCAGCCGCTCGCCGGCCCATGCGCGGACTGCGGACCGATCGGACAGCACAAGTGGTGATCGCCGGGCACGCCTTCGTCCAGAATCTGCACCGCGGTCACTACGAACTCGAAGTCGACGCGCGACGCAACAACGCCGTCGGACAACGGCGGCGCCCGGAGGGCAGGGAGTGTGGGCGGCGAACGTCGTCAGATGGAGATCTCGAGGCCAACGAGAACACCGACCGCCTGCGCGGTGAGTGTCCGGGCGAGCCGTAGGTGGTAGTCCTTGGACACCGACGGGAAACCAACCGTTTCGATTGCCTCGGCGATGGCGGCCGTCGGCCGGACGTACGGCCAGGTGCCCGCGACCAGCGCCATCGAGGTGGCGGCGAAGCTGCGCGCGGCCTCGTCGGTCATCTCGGGCAGGCAGTCGCGGGTCAGCCCGGCGAGTCGTTGCAGGGCTGCGAGATTGCGGGTCTTGTAGGTGATCGCGAACTCGACGCTGAGTTCGGCGCCGACCAGCGCGCCGGACGCGCTCCATAGCTCGCAGAGGATGCCGGCGGCGGTGACCGTGTCGGCCAGGCTGCCAGCCAGGATCTCGGCGCGGCGGCCGGGCGGGCCGGTGATGTCCCGGTTCGCCAGCTCGGCGGCGAGCGCGTCGAGCCAGCTGTCCGCCTCGTCGGTCATCACCGACAGCAGGATCGCCTCGCGATTCTCGAAGTAGCGCAGCAGGCCCGAGGTGGCCAGCCCGGCCCGCTCGGTGATCGCCTGCAGGGTGATTTTGGCGATTGGCTGCTCGGCGACCAGGTCGGCTGCGGCCCGCAGGATGTCGGCCCGGCGTTGCGCGATCTGTTCGGGACGGCGTGCGCGTCGGAAGCCTGTGGTCGCCGTCATGCATCGATTGTCGCACCTCGGGGCCGGTGGCCCGAGTCGTCGCGGAGCTGGTGGATTCCTGGGTCTTCCCAATAACGGAAGAGCCTTCTATTATCTTGGATCTTGGACTCTCATCAGAACGGGAGGAGGAGCCGTGGATCGTCAGACACGTTCCATCCAGCTGAGGGTGAACGGGGAAGACACCCAGCTGGTCGTGGACACCCGGAGCAGCCTGCTCGACGCCCTGCGCGAGCACCTGGCTCTGACCGGCACGAAGAAGGGCTGCAATCAAGGCGGCTGTGGCGCCTGCACAGTGATCTCCGACGGCCGCCGGATCGTGTCGTGCCTGTCGCTTGCGGTCCAGCACGAGGGCGGCGACGTGGTCACCGTGGAAGGCCTCGACAGTGCCCTTCCGGCGGCATTCGTCACCCATGACGGTTTTCAGTGCGGCTACTGCACGTCGGGACAGCTGTGTTCCGCCGTGGCGATGCTCGAGGAGCACCGGCGGGGGATGCCGTCACACGTATCCGCTGACGTCTCGGCTCCGTCGTTCGAGTTGTCCCGGGCGGAGATCCAAGAGCGGATGAGCGGGAACCTGTGCCGCTGTGGCGCTTACAACGGCATCGTCGATGCGATCACCGAGGTCGCCGCCGCGAATGCCGCCAGGTCGGAGCGAGAGGTCGCCGTCGGCACATGAAATCCTTCCAGTACGAACGGCCCGCCACGATCGATCAAGCAGTCGCGCTGATCGCGGACCGGCCGGCCGCCAAGTTCCTCGGCGGTGGCACGAATCTTGTCGACCTGATGCGTGCGGAGATCGAGACTCCTCCCGCGCTGATCGATGTGACCCGGCTGGGTAACGACAGCGTCGACATCGTGGACTCGCACGTCGTCATCGGCGCCGGCGTCCGCAACAGCGACCTGGCCGCGGATCCACGTATTCGGGCCATGCTGCCGACGATCAGCGAGGCTGTGCTGGCCGGTGCCTCCGGTCAGCTGCGCAACATGGCGACGGTCGGCGGCAACTTGATGCAGCGCACCCGGTGCTCGTACTTCTACGACCACGCCGCGGCCTGCAACAAACGCACGCCTGGTGAGGGATGTGCGGCCCGGGAAGGGTTTCACCGCAACGGCGCCGTGCTGGGCGCCAGCGACCATTGCCTCGCGGTGTTCCCGTCCGATCTGTGCGTCGCTCTGGCGGCCGCGGACGCGGTGGTGGAGGTCCGCAGCAGCCGGGTGGTCCGGCGGATCCCCTTGGTCGGCTTCCACCTGCGGCCGGGTCAGACCCCGGATCGCGAGACAGTACTCGACGCGGACGAACTGATCACCGCCGTGGACGTCCCCGTTCCCCCGTACGGTCTGCGGTCCGGCTACCGCAAGGTCCGCGACCGTGCCTCGTATGCGTTCGCGTTGGTTTCGGTCGCCGCGGCGCTGCGCATCGACGACGGGATCATCACCCACGCCAGGCTGGCGCTCGGCGGCGTGGCCACCGTGCCGTGGCGGGCGCGGGCAGCCGAGTCTGTCCTCACCGGTGCGCCTGCCACCGACGAGGTGTTCCGGCAGGCGATCGTCGAGGAGTTGCGCGCCGCCGTGCCGACCCGCGATACCGCATTCAAGATCGGGCTCACCGAACGGACCGTCGTGGCGCATCTGCGACGCCTACGGGACATGGAGTTGGTCGCATGAACACCCCAGCCACCCCGGCGCCGGCTTGCACGACCGGCCTGGGAGCCCCGGCCGACCGGCTCGACGGACCGGCCAAGACGACCGGCGCGGCCAGGTTCGCCACCGAGTACCCGATGGAGAACCTCACGTACGCGGCGCTGACACACGCCACCGTCGCGCACGCCCGGATCACCAGCATCGACGTCACCGCGGCCCGGGCCTGCCCCGGTGTCCTGCTCGTGCTCACGCACCTCGACGCGCCGCAGCTCAAACCGGCTCCGAAGCCGGGCTTCACCACGGCCATCGCCCAGGCCACGTCATCGACGATCAACTACCTCAACACCGACGAGGTGCACTACGACGGTCAGCCGATCGCGGTTGTCGTCGCGGACAGCATCGAGGCCGCGCAGGAGGCCGCCGCCCTGATCGACGTCACCTACGATCCGCTGCCCGCCGCGGTGGACTTCGCCGGCGAGCTCGGCAACGCCCACCCCCTCAAAGGCCCACCGATCGGCATCATCCTTTCCGGCAAACGCGGTGACGCCGCCGCAGCGCTGGGCGAAGCCGCCGTCGTGGTCGACGAGCAGTACTCCACACCGGAACAGAATCAGAACGCGCTGGAGCCGCACGGAACCACCGCCGTCTGGGACGGTGACCACCTGACCCTCTACGAGGGCAGCCAGAACCTGCAAGGCATGGCCCAGCACCTCGCCCGCAAGTTCGACGTGCCGGCCGTCAACGTACGCATGATCTCCCGGTTCGTCGGCGGTGCGTTCGGCGGCAAGTCGCACGTGTGGCCGGCGACCCTGCTGGCCGCCCTGGCCGCCCGCGAGATCCGACGCCCGGTCCGGCTGATGCTGACCCGGGAGGGCGTCTACCGCACGGTGGGTGGACGCACCGCCACCCGCCAGCGTGTCGCTCTCGGCGCGGACCGTGACGGACACCTGCGCGCTCTGATCCACACCGCGACGACCAGGATCGGCACCGCCGGCGGCCATCCCGAGCAGGTCACCAGCTGCTCCCACGACATGTACGCGGCGGACGCGATCCGGCACGATCAGAAGGCAGTCACGCTCAACCTGGTTCCCAACACCTACATGCGGGCGCCGGGCGAGGCGCCCGGCACTTTCGCGCTCGAGTCCGCGATCGACGAGATGTCCTACCGGCTGGGTATGGACCCGATTGAGTTCCGGATCGCCAACCAGCCGACGAAGGCCCCCGTCGGCGGGAACCGGCTCACCCATCATGTCGTCACGGAACTGCTCCGGCTCGGCGCCGATCGGTTCGGCTGGAGCCGGCGCAACCCCGAACCGGGCGTCACCCGCGACGGTAACCACCTCGTCGGCCTGGGCGCGGCGGTCGCCTATCATCCCGCCACGCTGCTGTCGGCGAATCTCACGCTGACCCTCACCGCGATGGGGCGGGTCGAGGTGCGATGCGGTTTCCACGAGATGGGTATGGGAGCGGCCACCGCTGTCGCGCAGATGACCGGGCACCTCCTCGGTGTCCCACACACTCAGGTCACCGTCGACTACGGGGAAACCGGCCTACCGGTCGGGCCGCCGGCCGGACTGTCGGCGCAGACCGCGGCGATAGCCGGCGCCCTCGAGACGGGCTGTGCCGACCTCATCGAACAGATCGTGGCGATCGCCCGCCGTTCGACCGGATCGCCGTTGCACGGGGCGTCGCGGGCCGGCATCGTCGCCCGCGACGGCGGCCTCTACGCCGGTGACCGGGGCGAGAGCTACTCGCAGATCCTGGCCCGGGCAGGCCGGTCCAGGGTCGATGTCCGGGTGGGGTCGGACACCGGTCTCGGCGCGCTCGCCGGCCAGGTCAAGATGGCCGCCCGGATGGTCGTGGACAGTCGCCGCATCGCCCGCGCCGCCACCGGCGCCCACTTCTGTGAAGTTCGCATCGACGCGGACACCGGCGAGATCAGGATCGCCCGCTGGTTCAGCGCCTTCGACATCGGCCGGGTCGTGAACGCCAAGACCGCCATCAGCCAGCTCCGTGGCGGAATCATCATGGGTCTCGGGATGGCGATGTCCGAGGCAACCCTCATCGATCCCCGTACCGGGCGGATCATGAACCCCAGCCTGACCGAGTATCACCTTCCGGTGCACGCCGACGTGCCCGCTCTCGACATCCACGTGCTCGACGACCCGGATCCGAGCATGCCCCTCGGCGTCATCGGCGCCGGCGAGGTCGGTATCACCGGCGTCGCCGCCGCGGTGGCGAACGCCACTTTCCACGCCACCGGGCGAAGGATCCGCGACCTCCCGATCACCCTCGACCAGGTCGTGTCCTGACCTGACCGCGGCCGTAACCGCAAAGGACCCGCCATGTTGGAGCTGGCATCAGAGATTCTCGCCCGTTGTGCCGCGGACCGGCCGTTTGCTGTGGCCACCGTGGTCGGCACGAGCGGCAGTGCTCCGCGGCCGCCCGGTGCCGCGCTCGCCGTGGACGCCGGCGGTGCGGCCCTGGGCAGCATTTCCGGGGGATGCCTCGAAGGCGAAGTGTTTCAGCTCTGCGAGGAGCTATTGGCCGCCAACGGGCCGGCCTGGCCGGTTGTCCGGAGTTTCGGGTACGCCGACGAGGCCGGCATGGCCGTCGGGCTGACGTGTGGCGGCACGATCGACGTCCTGATCGAGCGCATCGATCCAGACGTCCGGCCCGAGGTGGCGGCGGCGCTCACCGCCGCCGCCGCGGGCCGGCCCACAACGCTCGTACGGACACTGGACGGGCCGGGCCGGGCCCTCTCGATCCAGCCGGACGGCCGGACCGAGGGAAGCCTCGGCGACAAGGAGCTGGACTGCGCCGCGATCGAGCTCGCGACGACTGCCCTCGGCGCCGGATCCACCCGGATCGCCACGGTCGGCGATGCCCGGCTGCTGATCGAGGCCACCCGCCCCGCACCACGGATGCTGATCTTCGGAGCGCTCGACCACGCCGCCGCGCTCGCCACCCTGGGCCGGTACGTCGGTTACCGCACCACCGTGTGCGACGCCCGGGCCACCTTCGCCACCACTGCGCGCTTTCCGGACGCGGACGAGGTCGTCGTCGACTGGCCCCACCGCTACCTCGCCGGCCAGGACCTGGACTCCCAGGCCGTGATCTGCGTGTTGACCCACGATCCGAAGTTCGACGTGCCATTGCTGGTCGAGGCACTGCGGCGACCGGTCGCCTACGTAGGGGCGATGGGTTCCCGCCGTACGCACGAGGATCGTCTGGATCGGCTCCGGGCCGCCGGACTCGATCCGGCCGAGCTGGCCCGGCTCCGATCGCCGATCGGCCTCGACCTCGGCGGTCGGACCCCGGCCGAGATCGCGTTGTCCATCGTGGCCGAGATCGTGGCGTCCCGGCACTCGGCGAGCGGCCGCCCTTTGCATACCGGCCTGCCCATCCACCACGAGAACGTCCTCGCCCCGGCCTCCGGCGTGCTGGGTTCGGAGGACGTACCCCCACCCGGAATGCGGACTTCTACGATGTGGTGACCCGGCCGGGTGGCGGAAGTTTCGGTCAAGGCGCTGTCGAAGGAGGCTTCGCTGACCAGGCTGATGGGTGACGCCGAGCCGCCCTCAGGCCGGCACCCGGGGGTCGTGCACCTGCAGGATGCGCTGCAGTTCGTCGGCCAGCACCCAGATCCGCGTGATCCGCTGGTCGGCGCCGATGGTGAGGACGTCGATGCCCAGGCCGCTGACCGTGCGCCCGGTCGGGGGCAATTCACCCAACGGGGTGTGCCACGGCCCGGTGTGCCGCGCGCTGTGCCGGAACGCGATCGTCAGCTTGCCCGGCGCGCCGACGTGGTCGACGATCTCGATGACGTGGTCGGTGAACGCGCTGTGCAGCGCCTCCGCGCGCGCCACCAGGTCGGCGACGGACATCGGGGTGCCGTTGATGACGACGGGATCGGCGTAGAGCCGGGCGAAGGCCGCGGCCGGATCCGGATGCACGCCGGGCGGCACCCGCCACAGGTCGAACAACTGCTGCTCGATGTCCACGGGACCCAGGATCGCGCCGCGCGGCCGGGCCGGCAAGGCCGCACCGCGAGACGGTTCCCTTTCGGAGATCGGGGCGTAATTTGTGGGGTAGCAGGTCGTCCCTCCGGCACTCAGCGGCGAGGAGTCATCGATGAACCAGCTGATCAACGACCCGGCGAAGGTGGTCGCGGACGCGCTCCGCGGCATCGCCGACGCCCATCCCGAGCTTCACGTCGATCATGAGAACCGCATCGTCCGCCGCGGCGACGCCCCGGTCGAGGGCAAGGTCGGGCTTGTCTCCGGGGGCGGCTCGGGTCACGAACCGCTGCACGCCGGCTTCGTCGGTCCGGGCATGCTGGACGCGGCCTGCGCCGGCGAGATCTTCACCTCCCCGGTGCCCGACCAGATCATGGCGGCGACGAAGGCCGTCGACGGCGGTGCCGGGGTGCTGCACATCGTCAAGAACTACACCGGCGACGTGATGAACTTCGAGATGGCGGCCGAGCTCGCCGCGGCGGAGACCGGCGTCACCGTCCAGGCCGTGGTGACCGACGACGACGTGGCAGTGCAGGACAGCCTCTACACCGCCGGGCGCCGCGGGGTCGGGGTGACCGTGCTGGTGGAGAAGATCGCCGGTGCCGCCGCCGCGCAGCGCCGGCCGTTGGCGCAGGTGGCCGACATCGCCCGCAAGGTCAACGCGAACGGCCGCAGCATGGGCGTGGCGCTCTCCTCGTGCACGGTTCCGACCGCCGGCAAACCCACGTTCGACCTGCCGGACGGCCAGATGGAGGTCGGCATCGGCATCCACGGCGAGCCGGGACGCCGCCGCGTGCCGCTGGCGCCGGCCGCGGAGATCGCCGAGATGCTCGTCAGCCCGATCCTCGGCGACCTGGACTTCACCGGCCGGGACGGCGTGATCGCCTTCGTCAACGGCATGGGCGCCACCCCACTCATCGAGCTGTACGTCATGTACCACGAGGTGGCGGCGATCCTCGCCAGGGCGGGTGTCTCCGTCGCGCGCTCGCTGGTCGGCCCGTACATCACCAGCCTCGACATGGCCGGCTGCTCGGTCACCCTGCTCAAGGCCGACGACGAGATCCTGCGGCTGTGGGACGCGCCGGTACGGACCCCGGCCCTGCGGTGGGGGAACTGAGCCGATGGACGGCACCGTGGACACCGTGGCGCTGACGAACTGGGTGCGGGAGTTCGGCCGGCTCGTCGCGACCCAGAAGGAGCGGCTGACCGAGCTGGATTCCGCGATCGGCGACGCCGACCACGGCGTCAACATGGACCGCGGGATGACCGCGGTCCTGGCGGTGCTCGCCGGCGAAGCGCCCACCACCCCGGCCGACGTGCTCAAGCGGACCGGGATGACCCTGGTCAGCAAGGTCGGCGGCGCCAGCGGCCCGCTGTACGGCACGGCGTTCCTGCGGATGGCCGCCGCGGCCGGGGGCGCCGACGCGCTCGACGCGCCGGGTTTCGCGAAGGTGCTGCGGGCCGGGCTCGACGGTGTGGTCGCCCGCGGCAAGGCCGAGGCCGGCGACAAGACGATGTACGACGCGCTGGCCCCGGCGGTGGACGCCCTGGACGGGGCACTGGCCGCCGGTCAGCCGCTCGGCGAGGCGTTGCGGACGGCGGTCGGTGCCGCCGAGCGGGGCCGTGACGCGACGATCCCGATGGTGGCCCGCAAGGGGCGCGCCAGCTATCTGGGTGAGCGTAGTGCCGGTCACCAGGATCCGGGGGCGACCTCGGTGACGCTGCTGCTGACCGCGGCCGCGACCGTGCTCGGCGGGGACTGAGGCCGTGGTCGGCCTGGTGGTGGTCAGCCACAGCCGGGCCCTGGCCCGCGCCGCGGTAGGACTCGCGGCGGAGATGATCCGGGGTACGGCGGTGCCGATCGAGATCGCCGCGGGGCTCGACGACACGGCGTTCGGCACCGACGCCGTTGCCATCACCGAGGCGGTGGCCGCCGCTGACCGTGGCGACGGCGTGGTCGTGCTGATGGACCTCGGCAGCGCCGTACTCTCCGCGGAGCTCGCGCTCGAGCTGCTGGCGGACGACCTGCGCGATCGGGTCGTGCTGTGCCCGGGGCCGCTGGTCGAAGGTCTGCTGGCCGCCGCGGTGGCTGCCGCCGGCGGAGCCGGCCGCGACGAGGTCGCCGCCGAGGCCGACGCCGGGCTGGCGGGCAAGCAATCCCAGCTCGGCGGGCCGGCCGCCGGTGCACCGGACACCGGCGGCGGGAAGGGGGACGGGCCCTCGGCCACGGTCACCGTGCTCAACCGGCACGGCCTGCACGCGCGGCCGGCCGCGCGGCTCGTCACCCTCGCCCGGTCGTTCGACGCGGAGGTGCGGGTCCGCAACGCCGAGACGGGATCGCCGTGGGTGCCGGCGTCGAGCCTGTCGCGGATCGCCACCCTGGGCGTGCTGCACGGACACCGGATGCAGGTACGCGCGTCGGGCCCGCAGGCGCGGGCGGCTGTCGACGGGATCGTGGCGCTGGCCGGGCGCGCGTTCGATGAGACCGAGCCCGCTTCCGCCGCAGAGGGCCCGGCCGCGCAGGGACGGGCGGCGTCACCGGGGATCGCCATCGGGCCGGCCCGGCACCTGTCCTCCGCACCGCTCGACATTCCCGACCTGCCCGCGCGCGGACCGGCGCAGGAGAGGCAACGCATCGACGACGCCCTCGCGTCCGTGCGGCAGGACCTGGAGAAGCTCCGGGCCGGCGCCGGCTCCATCTTCGACGCGCACCTGCTGCTGCTCGACGACGCCGATCTGCTCGCCGAGGTCCGATCGCGGATCGACGCCGGCGAGGCCGCGCCCCCGGCCTGGGCGGCGGCCACGGCCCGGGTCGCCGGCGAGTTCGAGGCGCTGGCCGACCCGTACCTGAAGGCGCGGGCGGCCGACGTCCGCGCGGTCGCCGACCAGGTGCTGCGCGCCCTGCTCGGGGTGCCCACCGCGGTCACGCGGGGGTCCGGCGTGCTGATCGCCGCCGACCTCACGCCGGCCGAGGCCGCGGCTCTCGATCCGGGGCGGGTCGCCGGTGTCCTGCTCGCGTTCGGCAGCCCCACCGCGCACAGCGCGATCCTGCTGCGGACCCGCGGCATCCCCGCCGTCGTCGGTGCCGGGCCGGCCGCGCTCGAGGTCGCCGACGGTACGCCGGTCGCGGTCGACGGCGGCACCGGCGAGGTGCTGGTGGCCCCGTCGGAGGCGGCGCTGGCGACACTGCGCGAACGGGCCCGCGGGCAGGCTGCGCGCCGCGAGCAGGCGGCCGGCCGCGCCTCCGCGCCGGCCGTGACCCGCGACGGCGTGCGAGTCGCCGTCGGTGCGAACGTGGGGTCGGCGGCGGAGGCACGCGTCGCCGCGGAGCACGGCGCCGACCTGATCGGGCTGATCCGTACCGAGTTCCTGTTCCTGGACCGCGACGCCGCGCCCGAGGTCGAGGAGCAGGAGGCCGCGTGGCGCGAGATCGCGCAGGCGCTCGGCGGACGCCGGATCACTGTGCGGACCCTCGATGTCGGCGGCGACAAGCCGCTGCGCTATCTGCCGGCACCGGCCGAGGAGAACCCGTTCCTGGGGGTCCGTGGCCTGCGGTACACGCTGCGGCATCCCGGGCTGCTCGCCGACCAGCTGCTGGCCGTCGTCCGGGTGGCCCGCGACGTGCCGGTCAGCCTGATGTTCCCGATGGTCAGCACCGTGGACGAGGTGGTGCACGCCCGCCGGATGCTCGACGAGGCCGTCGCGCGGGAGGGCGGCGGCGAGCCCGCCGGCCTACAGGTGGGAATCATGGTGGAGGTGCCGGCCGCCGCGCTCAAGGCCGCCGCGTTCGCGCCGTACGTCGACTTCCTGAGCATCGGGACCAACGACCTGACCCAGTACGCGCTCGCGGCCGAACGCGGCAACCCGGCGCTGTCCGCACTGGCCGACGGCCTCGACCCTGGCGTGCTGCGGCTGATCGAGGCGGTGTGCCGGGGCGTCGGCGAGCGGGTCACCGTCGCGGTCTGCGGCGAACTGGCCGGCGACGAGGTGGCGGTGCCGCTGCTGACCGGGCTCGGCGTGCGGGAACTCAGCGTGGCGCCGCGGAGCGTACCGGCCATCAAGGAGGCCGTCCGCGCCACGGACCTGGCAACGGCCGCCGCGCTGACGCGGGTGGCCCTGGAGATGCCGGACGCCGCCGCCGTGCGGGCGCTGCTCGACGGCCCGGGGTGAAGGAGCGCGGAGGGCACAGCTGTTCGTTTCGAGCGGGTGTTGGCCGCTGCCGTCGGGACATCTACGCGGCTCGGCTGACCTAACCTGGTGGCGGATGGCAACGGCGTACCGAATGATCGGACGGTGGCTCCCGTCGGCATCCGCGCGTCTTCGCCCCGCCGCGTCGTCGTTCTGGTCAGCGTGATCGTTCTGATCGACGTGTGCTTCTTCTCGGCGGTGGCGCCTCTGCTGCCGTCGTACGTGGTGGAGCTGGACCTGTCCAAGAGTCAGGCCGGTGTGCTGGTCGGCGCCTACGCCGCGGGGACGCTGCTGGCGTCCCTGCCGGCCGGGCGGCTGACCGCGCGGCGCGGCGCCCCGCGGGTTCTGGTCTCGGGGCTGCTTCTGCTGGCGGTGGCCAGCGTCGCGTTCGGTGTGGGCTCCTCGTTCGCGGTCCTCGCCGGTGCGCGCCTGCTGCAGGGGGTGGGCGGTGCCGCATCGTGGGCCGCGGGGCTGACCTGGCTCGTCCAAGAGGCGCCCCGCGAACGGCGTGGCCAGATGATCGGCACGGTGCTCGGAGCCGGCGTCGCCGGCGCGATCGGCGGTCCCGCGCTGGGTGCGCTTGCCCACGCCAGCAGTCCTCGGCTGGTCTTCGGCGTGGTCGGGGTCGTGGCGCTCGGTCTGGCCGCCGCCGTGGTGCTGACTCCTTCCCGTGAGCACACGCCGCAGACCGGGACGCTGCGCCAGGCGTTGCGTCAGCCGGCGGTACGCGTGGGGGCCTGGCTCACCGTCCTGCCGGCCATGTACTTCGGCGTCGCCGGTGTCCTGGTCCCTCTGCGCCTCGACGAGCTGGGACTCGGCGCGACCGGTGTCGCCGTGGTGTTCCTCTGCGCCGCCGCGGTGGAGGCCGCAGGTAGCCCGCTGGTGGGTCGGCTCTCCGA
Source organism: Actinoplanes sp. NPDC051405 (assembly GCF_055586185.1). Classification (NCBI taxonomy): domain Bacteria; kingdom Bacillati; phylum Actinomycetota; class Actinomycetes; order Micromonosporales; family Micromonosporaceae; genus Actinoplanes; species Actinoplanes sp. NPDC051405. The sequence continues at coordinate 384,640 of NZ_JBVJIR010000001.1, read as the reverse complement.
CCGCTTCGGCCGCCTGCTGCCGCTGCGGGCCGGTCTCGGCGGCGTGCTGGCCGGCTGCCTGCTGCTACCGCTGCCGGGCCGGGCCGTGCTGCTGGCCGTGGTGGTGGTCTTCGCGGCGGCCATGAGCGGGATGCTGATGACCCCGGCGTCCGCGCTGCTGTCCGACGGAGCCGAGGCGTCCGGCCTGCCCCAGGGGCTCGCTTTCGGCCTGTTCAACTTGGCGTGGGCGGCCGGCCAGGGCATCGGCTCGGCGGGAGGATCACGCTTCGCCGAAAGCGTCGGTGACACCGCGTCGTATCTGGCGGTGGCTGTCCTGAGCGCGGCGACGCTGGCTGTGCTGATCGTCCGGGCGCCCACAGGAGTGCGCTGACGCTCGTGCGCGCCCCGCGCGCCCCTGCCAGCGGATTTCGCTGTCCACGATGGTCGTGGTCGCGGTCAGGCCGACGGTCCGGGCGACGGACGTGGCGGCCGAAACCACCCGCCAGAGCGACCGGCACCCAGGTGTAGTCGGGGTGGCTCTGCCAGAACATGGCGAGCCAGGACGATGGCGAAGCCGATGCCGAGATATTCCGATTGGGTCGTCTTGTCGCTCATGTGCAGCAGGCTGCGTACGCCGAAGTCGACCTTCCCGTACCCGAAGGCGTCGCAGCAGCGCAGTTGAGCCCAAAGCCTTTGGTACTCGCGCAGCGCCGCCCGTTCCCAAGACCGTTGCAGTGGATCTTGGCTCGTCGGCGGTACCTTCGCAGCGCTTGCGCGATCGAGCGCCGCGCAGATCATCGAGGGATGCTGGCGAGTCGCGCTACCGGATGCCGGCGAGACGATGCCGGTCCTGAGTGATCGTGGCCCGCAGGCCGTCCGGTAGCGGCAGCACCGTGTCCACCGAGGGAAAGAACGGCCCCGGTCGCCACAGCAGCGCGAAGCAACACAGGACAGCAAACAGCCAGCCGGCGAGCAGGTGGGCCGACGCTGTTACTCGGGTCTGCCTACTCGGACCGAGTCGACGTCGCTCCGCCAAGCGGGAGAGAATCACCGTCGCCAGGGCAAGCACCAAGCAGCTGAGCAGAATCTCACGGCCGCCGCGCGGCACGAGGTAGATGAGTATGACTGCGACGGCGGTCAGGCCAGCCAGAATCAGTGCCGCCGACCACCGGATCCGCGGCACTCGCGACATCAGCAACCAGAGCAGCAGTACAGGCCCGATGGCGATCAATACCAGGAGCACGGAACTGATCCTGCCAAGCAGACGCAATCCCGGGCGCCGGAGACACGGCTATCCGCGCTGCTCGCCTCCGCGTAGTGCTGCACCTGGACGACGCCATGGTTCCCCTTCGCTCACTCAGTGGTCCTGAGGAGCGAAGCGACGGCGTCATGTGCGCCCTCGGGTAGATGTACATCGTCGAGATCCACGACTGCCACGGCAGTGGCCAGGCGTTGTCGCACCTCCGGTATGGCTGACCATGCCGAAGCCGGCAACCGAAGGACGGCCCACAACAGGTCACCGGGGTAATGGTCGCCTTCGGCGTGCGGGTCGGCTGCCAAGACATCGACGGCGAGGGGCAGCAGGATGGGCACCGCTATCTCTTGCCCGAGCATGATCCGAAGATCCTCGACGGTGAACTGCTCAAGAGGCTTACACCTCAGCTCGGTGCAGCGTTGAACCAGAAACGAGGCATCGGCAGGGACCGTCCCCCAGTCCCTGCCCTCGATCTGCTGGATCGTTGTCATCGGGTCACTGTAGAGCCAGGTCGGTTCGCGGCTGCCGATGCACGCCACCGCGGTCGGCAAGGTGCCGCTCGCGTACGCGCCGGCCGACGTGCGGACTGCCGTGCTGACAGACCTGCCGAGGACGCCGTACACGGTGGCCGGTCCGGCGCGCGACCGCGGCCGGCTGGTGTCCGTGCTGCCGGTCGGCGCGCGGGGCATCGGGCGCAGCCTGCCCTGACGACCGGGTGGGGGATATCGACCCGGCTGATATCGGGTATCCGAATTTGAGGATTCCCCTCGCCGTAACGACGTCACTACCGTGCGATCCGGTTCGTCCATCGACGGGAGAGTCGCTTTGCGCCCATCTGGGGAGCCCACGGCCATGCGCAGTCGCTTCCTCGCCCGGCTGCCTCCCGACTGGCTGGGCCGGATGCGAGTGATCTTCGCCGTATTCGCCGCCATCCAGGTGCTGGGTGTCGTACCCGCGCTGACCGATGGCGATCCCGCTCCCGTGCCGAGAACGGCGTGCATCGTCCTGCCCGTCCTCATGGCCCTGCTGATGCTCTTCGCCGGTCTTCTGCACCGCGGCGTCCTGACGGCGTCGGTGCCGCTGGACCTGGCGACGGTCGCGATGGTGAGCCTGGTGCGGCCGGATTCCGTGATCGGCATCGTCATCGCGGGCTCGTTCGGCCGCGCCCCGTACGGCGGCAACGGCCAGGCTGCGATCCGCGCGGCGCTGTACCTGGCCACGGCCCTGGTGGCCGACGCGGTCCGGCCGGCCACGCTGCCGCGTCCGGCGCTCAACGACTGGCCGTTGCAGATCGTCCTGGCCGTGGTGCTCGCCACCCTGCTCAGCCGGCTCATCGTGCGGTTCCTGCACGGGTTGCAGACCGCCCTGCGGGCCGCGGACCGCCTCGCCACCGCCGCCACCGAGCTGCTGGCCGCCACCGATGTGGCCAGGGTGAAGCAGGTGACGGAGACCTGTGTAGCCGGGCTCGCGGACAAGACCTCCGGTCGGTTGGTGTTACCGGGTGAGCAGCTGCCGGCCACGACGCCCGGCAGTCGGCAGCCGGTGGAGCTGCCCTTGACAGCCGAGGGCAGGCGCCTGGGCACGCTTGTCATCACGTCCGCCGGCCCGCTGCCCCCGCTGTTGCGGTCCACGACGCAGGCGTTGGCGGCCCAGGCCACGGCCGCGGTGCAATCGATCGAGCTGCGTGAACGGCTCGCGCATGAGGCGACGCACGATCCGCTCACCGGACTGCCCAACCGGCCGTTGTTTCTCGAGGAGATCGCCCGGCTTCTCACCATCGGACGGCCGGACGACGTGGTGCTGGTCGCGATCGAGGTCGACGCGCCCGCTCGGGACGATCTCCACGTCGAGATAGCCCGGCGACTGGTGCGCTGCCTGCGCCACGGCGATGTGGCCGCACGGCTGGACAGCGGCGTCTTCGGCCTGGCGTCGGCCGGCCGGGTGCCGACCGCGGAGGCGCTGAGAACGCTTACCGAACAGGTCCGGACGGCGTTGAGCGGTCCCTACACCCTGGGCGATGAGGCGGTGCTGCTGCGCTGCGTAGCAGGAGCGGTGCGAGCACCGTCGACCGCTACAGGCTCTCGAGACAACGCCGTCGTGCTCCTGCGCCGGGCGACCGCGGCGATCGGCGCGGCCCGTCGTGGCGCGACGGAGGCCGGGGATCGGCACCCGGGCGAGGCAGACCTGACCACGGAGCTGTCCCATGCGTTGACGGCACATGACATCAAGGTCCTGTTCGCCCCGGTGATCGCGGTGGCCGACGACTCGCTGCAGATGATGTGCGCGGTCCCGGAATGGGCGGGACACGCCGCCGGTGCGGACCTGCTGGCGGCCGCCGATCAGGCCGGGCTGCTGCCACGAGTGGCCGGTTGGCTCACCACTGCCGCGTGCCGGTCGGCGACAGCCTGGCGCGGCCCGGATGCGGTGCCGGTGTGCGTCCCGGTCGGGGCCGGTCATCTGGCCCGGCCGTGGCTCGCCGATACCGTTCTCCACGCGCTGCAGACCACCGGGCTGCCGGGATCGCGGTTGCTGGTGGAGGTCCGGGAGGACGATCTGATGTCCGAACTCGACGGTGTCGCGGGCGCCGTCCGTCAGCTCCGAGGAGCGGGTGTACGCATCGCGCTGGCCGCGTTCGGCGCCGGCGCGCTGAGCCTGCGCGAGCTCGGCACCCTGCCGGTGGACGTACTGATCATCGACCCCGTGCTGGTCGGTGCGCGCCCTGAGGAGCGCAACGAGCGCATTCTGCGGACCATCGTGCGCGCTGCGCAGGCGCACGGCATGGGGGTGATTGCCGACGGCGTGCGGACGAGGGCGCAGCTGGAGTGGTTGAGCACCCTCGGCTGCGACGGTGTTCGCGGGCCGGTCCGCCACCGGCCCGGTGATCCGGTCATCGCGGGCGCCGACGGGCGTGCCCAGTGATCGGGGGTTGAGCAGGTCCCAGGCGGGCGTCGAGGTCTCCGATGAGGCTGTCACCTTTCCGGCGTACCGCGATCGTTGACGGTGGCTGACGGGTCACGCCGATCGCTGGTCGCCGACCGGCAGGATGCAGTACCGGCTGCGGAAGTACAGCAGTGGGCCGGTCCCGTCCGAGCCCGATTCGCCGAGGGCGGTGGCCCGGCCGACCGCGATGTGGTGGTCGCCGCCCTCGTGCAGGGCGGCGAGCTCGCACTCGATGTGGGCCAGCGCGCCGGCGAGCAGCGGGGCTCCGTTACTGCCGGGCCGCCACGGCACGTGGGCGAACCGGTCGGCGTGCCGGGCGGCGAAGACCTGGCTCACGTGTTGCTGGTCGGTGCCCAGGATGTTGACCGCGAAGCGGCCGGCCGCCTGAATCCGGGGCCAGGTGGTCGACGACTTCGCCGGGCTGACCATGACCAGGGGCGGGTCCAGTGACAGGGCCGAGAACGACTGGCACGTCATGCCGACCGGTCCGTCGCCGTCGTGCGCGGTCAGGACGACCACGCCGGTGCAGAAATGGGAGAGCACCCGCCGGAACGCCGCGGATTCGATCGTGGTCGCCATGAACCCTCCGATCCTGCGAAGCCATCGCCTTCCGTCAACATACTGACTAGTCAGTCAGTATGTAAAGGCCGGCGACCGACGGCCGAGACGGCCGGTCGAGGGTCAGGCGGTACGGACCAACAGCCGCAGCAACGTGTCGAAGGCTGCGGCGGTGTCCAGGTCCGGGTCGAGCAGCCAGCTCTTCTGCAGGCCGTTGATGGTGGCGGCGAGCAGGGTGGCAAGGACCTCCACGTCGATGTCGGCGGGCAGGTCGCCGAGCTCACGGCTGCGGATGAGGCGTTGGGTGAGTTCGTCATGGACGTAGCCGAGGCGGGCGGTGACGTAGCGCAGTGCGGCCTCGTTGCCGGCGATGCCCTCGCCCTCCAGGACGTGCACCAGCTGCAACGGGATCCGGGACTGTTCGGTGCGCCCGAGGAACGGCGCGAGTTCCCGCAGCTCCGCGAGCGGCCCTCCGTTGGGGGTCGCGGCTGGGATCTGCTGGGCCGCCCACTCGCGCTCCGAGTCGAGAACCGCCTGGAACAGCGCGTCCTTGGAGGGGAAGTGGTGCAGTACGCCGGGGCGGGTGAGCCCGATCTCGCGCGCGACGGCGTCAAGCGTGGTCTGGGCGTAGCCGCGCTGCGCGAACATCGTCGCGGCAGTCCGCACGATCGTGGCCTTCCAGCGGGCGCTCTCGGCGAGCTGTCGCTCGGACCGGTTGCGGGGGCGCCGGAGACGCGGGGTGGCGGGCGATTCGGTCGGTTCCGGCATGGAGCTGATGGTAACGGTGCGTCAAGGGTGCGTTGCCAGGCTATTGACTTACCAACTAGTCAGTCGATAACTTGCCGTACACCTCAGCGTGACGGAAAGGGTCTCCGTGAGAATCGACGTGCACGCCCACTACTGGGCAGCCAGCTACATCGACCTGTTGGTGGAACTCGGCCGTAGGGACCTTTCGTTCGCCGGGCGGCAGGCCGACGACCTGGCGCAGCGGCGCGACGAGATGGACGCTGTCGGCGTCGACGTGCAGATCCTCAGCGCCATCGGGCTCAACACGGAGGTGGCCGAGCCGGCGGGCGCCGCGCGCGCCGCCCGGCACATCAACGACGTGTACGCCGACGTGGTCGAGCGGCACGGTGGCCGCTTCCGGGCCTTCGCGAGCGTGGCGCTGCCGCACGTGGAGGAGTCCATCGCCGAGACCGACCGCTGTCTCGGCGAGCTCGGCCTCGCCGGCGTCGCGCTGCCCTGCTCGGCCGGCGGCAAACCGATCGACGACCCGGCGTTCGCCCCCTTCTGGGAGAACCTGGCGCGCTACGACGCCGTCGTCTATGTCCACCCCGTCGGCAGCAATTCCGCATGCCACCCGGGGCTCGCCGACTGGGGGCTGCACACGGCGTACGGCAGTCCCGTGCAACTCGCGACAGCCGTCACCCGGACCGTCTTCTCCGGCCTGACGTTCCGCCATCCCGGGCTGAGGTTCGTGTTCGGCGTGTGCGGCGGGGTCCTGCCGTACCTCTGGCCCCGGCTGGAGCGTAACCTGCGCCGCGCCTTCGACCACAGCGCCGACCGCGCCGTCGGCGGCAACTACTTCAGCTGGATCCGCGACCTGCCCCTGAACCCGGACGACCCGATGGAGGCCTTCCGGCGGTTCTGGTACGACACCAGCACCCAGGAGACCCCGGTCACCATGCTGCTAGCCAAGCAGACGTTCGGGGTGCCCCGCACCGTGCTCGGCAGCGACGCGATCTTCGCCTCCCTGACCGAAGCGGTGCGCTACATCGAGACCTCCGAGTACCTCACCGCCGCCGAGAAACACGCCATCCTCGACGTCAACGCCCAGCAGCTGCTCAACCTGCCGGCGCCGGTCGCGGCGCGCCACGATCGATAAGGGAGCACGACATGCACGTGTCTGTCTTCATGGGCCCGTTCTCCTTCGGCCCGGAGCAGGATCTGCCCAACATCGAACTGTGCTTGTCCCAGGCCGCCGCGGCCGCCGAGGCGGGGTTCGCCATGGTCACCTTCGGTGAGCAGCACTTCAACAACTACGAGCCGTACTGCAACCCGTTCCTCATGGCCGCCCGGTTGGCGCCGTACCTCGGCGACACCTGGTTCGGCACCACGATTGTGCCGCTGGTGCTGCACCACCCGTTGCGGCTGGCCGAGGACGCCAGCATCGTCGACCTGCTCACCCGGGGCCGCTTCATCATGGGCCTGTCCGCCGGCCGGGTCGGGTTCTCCCCGGATTTCGAGAACTTCGGTCTCGACCCGGCGCAGCGCCTGGAAATCTTCGCAAGCAAGCTCGACCTGTTGCGCCGGGCGTTCGCGCACCGTCCCGGTGATCCGCCGCTGGTCATGGACACGCCCTGGGACACCGGCCGGATGACCGGTCGGCTGATGCCGGTGTCGTACCGGGCAGGCGGGCCGCAGCTCGCCGTCGGCACCAACACCGACGCGACCATCGCCGAGTACGCGGCACAGGGCCTGCCGGTCTTCCTCGGCCCGTGTCTCCCGACCGAGGCCGCCCGCAAGCTGCGGATGTTCCGCGAGGCAGCCGCCGGGGCCGGGCACGACGCCGCGACGGTGGACCGGCTGGCCGCGCACTGCCTGGTCACCCGGCACGTGATCGTGGGCGCCGACGAGGACGAGGCGTGGGAACGGGCCGAGCTGATGGCCGGCCGTAACCCGCTGATGGACCGGTCCGTGGACAGCCGATCCCTGCGCGAACTGGCCGAGGTGGACCTGAGCGCTCCCGGCGCCGCGCAGGACCCGGCGAACCGCAACGCGGTGCACGTCCAGTCGTGGATCCTCGCGGGCACCCCCGACCGGGTGGCCGAACAGTTGCGCTGGTACGAGACGAACGGCGTGACGCAGGTGCTGACCCGGTTCACCGTGGGCGGGTACAACCCGGCCGAGATCGGCCGGTCCTTCGAACTCTTCGTCGGCGGCGTGCTGCCCCAGGTGTCGGCCGAGTTGCTGCCGGCCCTGTCCGGCGACGAGATCCGTTCGGAGCACCGGGGTGTGCGCGAGACCGTGCCGGCGCCGGTGCGGTTGAGTGGTCCGGCGGCCGACCCGAGCGGCCGGTGGGCGGCCGTCATCGAGACCCCGATGGGCAGTCAGAACGTCACGCTGGATCTGGCGGTGGACCGCGGAGCGCTCGCCGGCACCGCCACTCAGCACGGGTCCACCGTGCCGATCGCCGACGGCGAGGTGGACGGCGACACCGTCCGGTGGACGGTCTCGCTCACCACGCCGATGGCGATGACGCTGTCGTACACCGCTGTCGTCGACGGCGACGCCATGTTCGGCCACGTGCGGGCGGGTACGTTCCCGGCGGCCCCGCTGACCGGCAAACGCCTGCCTTGACGCCGGCTCACCTCGCGCCGTTATGCCTGGCACCCGCGGGGTTTCGCCATGCACTCGAGCGGATCTGGGCGGAGCTGGCCACCCGGCTCGGCCACGGGCGGGACGGCTGGACCCTCACGCCCGGCCCGATCACCGATCGCAGACGCTGATCACCTTGCTGCGGCAGAACCCGGCCCTCGCCGACCGCTACTCCGCGGACGCGCTGCGCCGAGCTTGCAGTTGTGGCAGCTGCGGTGGATGACCTCCAGCGCGGCGGGCGCGACCGGGCCGGCCGAGAGCTACGCGGGCCTGCCGATCGGCCGGTAGCGCTGCTGCGCGGTGTCGGAAGCGGCAAGGTAGGAGCTGATGGCCGCGGCGGTCATCCAGCCGCCGTACTGCTCGCCCCGGCCGGTTCGGAAGCCCAGCGCCTGCAGCCGGTCGGCCTGCGCCCGGTCGTCAACGGCCTCGGCGACGACATCGCCTCCCAGGTCCCGCGCGAGACGCGCCACTGCCGCCGTCACGGCCTCGGCCCGGAAGCCGTCACCGGACCTGGTCGAGGACCGGCTGTCGAACACGGTGACGTCGACCGGCGCCTCGGCGAGGTGCCGGAGCGCGGCGCCGCCGGTGAAGCCGCTGACCGCGATGCGGATACCGGCGCCGCGGAGCGCCGAGAGCGCATGGCGCACGCGCGTCTGCGACAGATCCGGTGCGGTGATCTCCAGCACCAGGGCGGACAGGGGGAGCCCAGCGCGGATCAGCGCGGCGGCTACCGTCGCGGCCAGATCCGGGTCGAGCAGCTGGTCGGCGGGCACCGGCACCATCGCGTACACGTCGTGGCCGGCGTCCCGCCAGGCGGCGAGCTGACCGCTGACCTCGCCCAGCGCCGGCATGCCGGTCTCCTCGACACCCGCGGCGCCCCGGTTCGGCGTTCCCGGCGAGCCGACCGACGCCACTACGCCGACGGGAGCACCGGACTCGAGATCCGCGATCGGCCGGTACCGCACCGGCGTGGAGGCGATCGGGGTGGCGGTCGGCGTACTGCCGGTGTCCGCGATCTCCATCGCGGGGGACCACACCGCGTATCCGTGCCGGCCGCTGCGTTTGGCCGCGTACATCGCCGTGTCGGCCCGGTGCCGGATCACCGCGAGGCTGTCCTCGGAGGTTGTCATCGCGATCCCGATGCTGGCTCGCATGCGTAGCTTCCGGCCGGCGACGGTGACATCGGTGGTCAGGGCCTGCAACAGCCGCGCGGCGACCTCGGTGGCCTCATCGGGGCCGCCGACGCGCCGCAGGACGGCGCTGAACTCGTCACCGCCGATCCGGCCGACGATGTCGCCGCTGCGGACGGACCGGCGCAGCATGTCCGCGAACGCGATCAGCAGCCCGTCGCCGACCTCGTGGCCGTAGGTGTCGTTGACCTGTTTGAAACCGTCGAGGTCGATGATGAGAACGGCGGACGCCGAGCCCTGCTGCTGGTGCAGGCGAATAGCGGCCGCCGCGCTGCTGTCGAGTTTCCCCCGGTTGGCCAGCCCGGTGAGGTGGTCCTGGTCGGCCATCTCCCGGTTCCGCCGCACTTCGGAATGCTGTCGCGCCGCCACCGCCACTGTGATGATGACCGCGCCGGCGACCAGCCCGCCGAGTTCGGCCAGGCTTCCGTCGCGGACGACACCGAACATGAGCAGCACGTATCCCACCGCGATCGCCGCGTAGGGCAGGTGCCGGACACCGGGCATCGGGGTCTCCGTCGCGGATCCCTGAGGCCGCCGCGGTCGCACGATGTGGATGGCGGCGGCCATGGCCATCGCGAGCTGGGCGGTCGCCACGGTGAGGACCAGGGGGGTGGACCAGGTGACGGTGCCGTTCGCCAGGATGCCGGGAAGCATGCTGAAGTCCGCCACGCTGGAGAGAACGAGGCCGCCGACGAACACCGGCAGTCCGCCGCGCAGCACGTCGCGTCCGCCCCGCATGACGACGGAGCAGAGCGCGAAAATCAGGACCGCGTCGGCGAGCGGTACGGCGAGCGACGACAGCACCGCCGGGTCGGGCAGACCTGTTCGCAGTGCCGGGCCGAGCCCGAAGAACCAGATGACCACGATGCCGGCGCCGACGACGGTCGTGACGTCGGCGCGGTGCTCGCGGCGGCGTGCGGCATTCCGGTCGTGGTGGCTGAACCACAGGATGCCCGCCAGCATGCAGCCGGCAGAGATGATACGGCCGAAGTTGAGCACCATCGCAACGTGTTCGCCGTCGCCGCCGGTGGCGCCGGTGACCGACAGCACAACCGAGATCGCGACGCTCGTGAAGGCGCCGGCGAACCACAGCCAGAGCCGGCGCACCTTCCCGCACTCACGCACCGCCGCTGTCACGCTGAACACCAGACACAGCAGCAACGATGGTGCCAGCGACGGGCCGATCCGCTCCGGCACCGGCGCGGTCGTCCAGCGCACAACGATCGCCAGCCACGTCAGGCCCACCAGCCACACCGGCCACAACGCCGGACGCAGGCTCCTGCGGAGCACGGAGGCGAAGCTCCTGTTCTCCCTACCAGCCGTCGGGGGCACACTCACGTCTTCCTCATCGGCACGTCTGTGGCTCAGTTGACGATGACGGAGCCTCGTGCCTTGCCGGCCGGCCCTCGGGCGTCTCAGCGCACGCCGCGGACCCGCAGGATGGTCACGCCCGCGATCACCGCGAACAGCACTCCGGCAAGGAACAGGGCCGGGTAGTTCTGACCGGCGCCGCCGGTCATCGAGAACAGCGGGATGGCGAGGAAGACCGGCGCGAACGCCGGCGCGATCGACTGCGGGATGAGGTTGGCCATGCCGAGGATGCCGAGATCCTTGGCGGCGTCCTGATCCTTGTTGGGCAGCACGTCGGCGACCAGCGCCAGGTCGATGGCGAAGTACGTGCCCTGGCCCAGGCCGATGAGTGCCATGGCGAACAGGAACAGCGAAATCGACCCGCGATCCGCCGGGGCGAAGGCCAGGACGGCGAGCCCCGCGGCGGCGATCACGGCCGCGATGAGGACGAACAGCCGGCGGCGGCGCAGCCGGTCGGAAAGCGGCCCCAGCGTCAGGCTGACCAGGATGACCATGACCGTCTGCACGCCGATCGCCAGGGGGACGAGATCCGTCGCCTGGGTCTCGGTGAGTCCCAGGTGCGAGGTCAGGTAGTAGATCTGGTAGTTCAGGACGAAGGAGATCGCCATGAACATGGCGAACCGGCTGATCCAGGCCCATCCGAAGTCGGGGTACCGGCGAGGATTCACCCAGAAGCTGCCGGCGAACTCGCGCAGGCTGAAGACAGGACGGTCCTCCTTGGCCAGCCGCCGGTCGGAAAGGACGACGGCGGAGAGCGAGACGAGAGCGAGCGCGATCACGGTGGGCACGATGATCGCGAGGGTGAGCGAGACCTGCGACAGCCCGCCGACGAGGGCCACTCCGAGAACGGCGGCGACGGCCTGGGTGAGCCCGAGCAGTCCGGAGATGCGGCCGCGGTGTTCCACCGGGACCTGATCGGGTAGCAGGGCGAGCAGGACGGCCATGGTCGCGTTGACGCCGATCTGGTTGATCGACCAGCCGACCGTCGCGGCCACGACGGTCGAGGACAGGCCGAGCACGACCGCGCCGAGCACCGACAGCACCGCTCCGAGGAGCAGCCACGGCCGCCGCATGCCCATGCGCCAGGTGGTGCGGTCGGAGATGCGCCCGAAGATCGGGTTGGCGAGGATGCCGAACACCGCCCCGATGCCGAGCACCATCGACAGCGTGGTGCCCTGGGTGCCGCGGTCCGGATCGATCTCGGCGACCTTCAGCGGCAGAGACACGATCACCGGGGTCAGGGTGGCGATCCAGAGTCCGAGACTGGCCAGGGCGAAGGTGAGCACGAACCGAACGGACGGACGGCTTGCCGGTGGGGTCGGGGGGATGCCCTCGAGGAGGGATCGGTCTGCGGTCATCGGTGACTCCTGGTCCTCAGTCGGGGAGCGGGATGCGAGCCTGCAGGTAGTGCGTGACCGCGCAGCAGAGTTCGGCGACGAACGAGTCCCAGTCGCGCCCGGTGTGCTCGGAGAAGGTGACCCGCGGGCGGATCTCCAGGACCAGCATCGACAGCACGAGCTGCGTCGCGAACTCCAGCGGCGCCCGATGCGCGGGATCCGATCCCGTGACCGGTTCGAGCACGGAGCGGAAGTCCTGGCTGAGCCGGTTCATCGCCTCCGCGCCGGCACCGCCCTCTTCGCCGCGGTCCAGCCGCAGCAGACTCCGGCCGTGCTCCCGGAAGACCCGGGCAATGGCGCCGACGGCGGCGTGGACGGCCGCGTCCAGGGTCGGCGCTTCCGCCGAGCGTGCCTGGTCGAAAGCCTGCTCATGGGCGCTGTTCACGGTTTCGAGCAGACGCTGGTGGGTGTAGTCGAGCAGCGCCTCGCGGTTGGGGAACCGTAAGTAGAAGGCGCCGCGACTGACGCCGGACCGGCGCTCGACGTCGCCGACGGTGACGGCCTCCCAGCCGCCCTCGCCGAGGAGCCGGACGCTCGCGCCGTAGATGCGCTCGAGCTTGTCGCGGCTGCGGTCCTGTCGCGGTGTGCGGACTGAGTCGGCCATGGGTGGGCTCCTCGTTGATGAATCTTGGTGGCGGTGGTCACATCTTGACAGAGCAAACCAGACCGGTCCAGTCTTGTTTCTCACATGTCAAGGGGAGATCACGTGGTCACTGTCGATGTGCACGCACATCATCTGCCCGCCGTCCTGGGCGCGCGTTTCACCGCGCTCTCCGGCCGGCCCTATCCGCTGCGGCATTCCGAGGACCAGTCCCGGCGGATCGCCGACCTGGACCGGGCCGGCGTCGACGCGCAGATTCTGGGCCTCGGCGCGGTGCAGCCGTACTGGCCCGATCGGCAGGCCGCGATCGATGCCGCACAGTTCGCCAACGACCTGTACGCCGCGACGGTCGCCGGGCACGCCGGCCGGCTGCGCGCTCTGGGCGCCGTGCCGTTGCCGCACCCGGACGCCGCGGTCACCGAGGCGGTCCGCTGCCTCGACGAACTCGGGTTCGACGGGATCGGTCTGGGTTGCTCCGCTGCCGGTGTCCCGCTCGACGATCCACGGTTCGATCCGTTCTGGGCGGAGATGGACGCCCGGGCGGCCCTCGTCCACCTCCATCCCGGTGTGGCGAACAACCTCGGCGTGGGTGTCTCGGACTACCCGATGCTGCTCGGGCCCGTCTTCGGTTCGCCCGCCGAGCAGTCGATCGCCGTCGTCCGGCTCGCGCTGGCAGGCGTCATGACGCGGTTCCCCCGCGTTCGTCTCCTGGTCGCCGGCATGGGCGGCAACCTTCTTGTGGCCCGGTCGAAGCTCGCCGAGAGCCTGGAGCGCGGCGCGCAGCACGGCGACCGCTTCGATGCTCCCGCGGTGCTGGCGGCCCTCGACCGGCTGTGGTTCGACACCTCATCGATAGATCCGGTGCTGGTGCTGGCCGCCCGCCAGGCCGGCGCCGTCGACCGGCTCGTCTTCGGCTCGGACACCCCGTGGGGCAGTGCCACCCGGGTCGTGAACGAGCTTCGGAGTCTGCTCGCACCCCCCGAGGCCGACGCGGTGCTCGCTCGCGGCGCGGAGCTCACCGAAACCGGAAAGAAGGTCTCCTGATGTACGTAGGCTGCTTCCTCGGACCCACCGGCAGAGGCCCGGCGGACGATCTGCCCCTGATCAACTTCTGTCAGGACATGGCGATCGCCGCGGACCGGGCCGGGTTCGCGCTCGTCAACGTCGGCGAACAGCACTTCACCAACTACGAGCCCTACAGCTCCCCGTTCATGATGGGGGCGATGCTGGCCGGCCGCCTCGAACGGGCCTGGTTCGGCACCACAGTGGTCAACCTGGCCTACCACAATCCGATCTCCCTGGCCGAACACGCCAACCTCATCGACCTGCTCTACCGCGGCAAATGCTTCATCGGCCTGTCCACCGGCCACCTGCCCTTCATCGCGTCCCAGTGGGGAGTCCCCGCCGCCTACAGCAAGAACGTGGCTCTCCAGCGGATCGACGTGGCGCTCAAGGCGTGGGCGAAGGAACCGGGCGACGAGCCGCTGGCCTGGCGGACCGACCTCGAGGAGGGCGTGCTCGCGCTGCGGGTCATGCCGGTCGGCTACCGCAGGCAGCACCCGGTCATCGGGTTCGCGACCAACACCGACGCCACGATCGAGCACGCGGGCACGCAGGGCTGGCCGGTCGCGCTGGGGCGCTACAACCTGGTCGAAGCCGCCCGCAAGATGGCGATCTACCGCGCCGCGCTCGACGCCGCGGACCACCCGGACGACGTACGCACCGAATGCCTCGCCCTGTCGAGCGTGACAAAAGCGATCGTGATCGCCGACACCGACGAACAGGCCTGGGAGATTGCGGAAAAGCAGCTGCGCGGCTTCATGAACTTCACCTACTCCGTGGCGACCCGACGCCGCCTGGAGGACACCCGCTCCATGAAACAGCTGTGGGACGACACCGTCGAAGGGCCCGTCGACATCGCGAACAGCACGTTCACGGCGCCGGAATGGATCCAGGCGTCCGCCTTCGTCGGCAGTCCCGAGTCCGTGGCCCGCCAGATGCTCGCGTACGCCGATGCCGGCATCGAGGGCATCAACGCCCGCTTCGTGTACGGCGACTTCGACGAGGCCGAGGCGTGGCGCGGCTTCAACCTGTTCGCCGAGAAGGTCATGCCCCTGGTGCGGGCCCGGCAGATCCCGGGGCCGGGACCGGACCGGATCCGCCCGGAACACCTCGGCCCCACCGAGCCGGTACCGGCTCTGGCCACGATGTTCCGATGAGGACGGCACCATGAGCGATCAGGAACTGACGGCGGCGTTCCGCGAGGTCATGGCCGGAGTCTGCACGCCGGTGTCGGTCATCACGACGATGGACGACGGGCGCCCGCACGGCACGACGGTGAGCGCCTTCGCCTCGCTGTCGATGGCGCCCCCGATGGTGCTGGTGTCGCTGGACCGCGGCTCGGATCTCCTGGCCCTCATGCGGACCACTCGGCGTTTCGGCGTCAACGTGCTCGGCCGTGACCAGCACACGCTCGCGTCGGTCTTCGCCCGCAAGGGAACCGACAAGTTCAACGGGATCGGCTGGGCTCTGACCCACGGGGTCCCGCGGATCACCGGCGTTCCCGGCTGGCTGGCCTGCGAGCTGGCCGACCTCGTGCCCGGTGGTGACCACGTCGTCGCCATGGGCGTGGTCGTCGACGCCGAGACCGTGCCGGCCGATCCGCTGACCTACCACTCCCGGGCCTTCGGCACCCACACGCCGCTGGCCGCCCGCTGACCGGATCGGAGCCGCCATGTACTTCTCCCTCTTTCTCGGCCCCGGTGTGCGCGGGCCGCACGAGGACCGGCTCGCCATCAACCTGGGCATCGAACAGGCGATGGCGGCCGACGCTGCCGGCTTCACCGCGGTCTACGTCGGCGAGCAGCACTTCAACAACTATGAGCCGTACGCCGACGGCCTGACGATGGCCGCCTTCCTCGCGGGCCGGTTGACCAACGCCTACCTGGGTACCAGCGTCGTGCCGCTGGTGCTGCACCACCCGCTGTTCCTGGTGGAGCGGGCCAACCTGCTGGACCAGCTCACCGGCGGGCGGTTCATCCTCGGACTGTCCGGCGGGCGGCCCCGGGAGGGCAAGGCGTGGCACAAGCATGACCTGGCCCCGCAGCAGCGGTCCCGCCTGTTCGACCAGAAACTGGATGTGATGCTCCGGGCCTGGGCGCACGGCGCCGGGGATCCGCCCTTGGAATTCGCCACCGACGACGAGTACGGCGTCATGGAGGGCCGGATCATGCCGGCTCCCTACCGGTCACCGCATCCGCTGTACGCGATCGGCACCAACACCATCGCCAAGATCGTCGAAGCGGGCCGGCGCGGGCAGAAGGTCCACCTCGGCCCGTTCGACGCTGAGGGCGCCGGCCGCATCGCCGGGCTCTATCGGGCCGCCATGCAGGGCGGCGGGCATCCGGCCGACCTGATCGAGGAGAACCTGCGCTGGCTGATCCACACCAAGATCATTCTTGTCGGGGAGACCGACGACGAGGCGTGGGACGTCGCCGAGCGGCTCCTCGCCGGCCCCATGGTCATCGCGCCGTGGGTGCGGCCCGACCCCGGGCAGGCCGGCTGGTCGCTGCGGAAGATCTACCAGGCCGAACCCGGTGCCTTCGCGCCCGCGATGGGTGGCCCGGAGAGCCAGGGCGCCTTCCTGCGCCGCACGGTGATCGTCGGCAGCCCCGAGACCGTCGCCGCGGAGCTCGCCGGCTACCGGGCCGCGGGCCTGCCGCACGTGCACGCCCGCTTCATCTTCGGCACCCTGGACGACCCCGATGTGTTCCGGCGTTCGTTCCGCCTGTTCACCGGGGAGGTCATGCCTCGGCTGGGAATCGACACGATCTCCGGCCCGCCGGACGGCGATTCCTGACTAGGAAGGCGACCGCAGGGCGTCAAGGTCCTTCCTTCATGTCCGCGACGCTGCTGAGCTGGGTGTGCGGTGCGTAGCCGCTGCACCGAAGATCGCGCTGACGAAGTACCCGGCGGCCGCCGCGAGCGGGATCGGGGCCTGGATCCCACCGCGGCGCCGCGCCTCGAACAGGGCGTCCTCGATGACCATCGCGGACGCGGACGCCGCGGCTCACGGCGTCACCTGCACGACCGGCTCGGAAGGCCGCCGGACTCTTCGAGCAGGGCCTTCTCACCCTGCCGGTGGCGCAGACCTGCGCGCTCGCCGAGGGGCCTGCCGCGCACCGGATCAGCGAGGAAGGCCACGTCCGCGGGAAGCTGGTGCTGCTCCTGCCCTGAGCGACGGATCCCCACCGTCCGCGGTGAGCCGCGCCGCGTTGCCCGAGGCGATCGCATCGCGATCGGCAGCCGTGAGCTCGGCAGCTTCCAGCCTGGTCAGCGGGTCTTCGACACCCATGTCGAACGGGTAGTCCGAGCCCAGCAGCACCCGGTCCGCGCCGACCGCGGCCACCAGTGCGCGCAGCCCCTCGGCAGTGTGCACCAGCGAGTCGAACCAGAGCCGCCGCAGATAACTGCTCGGTGGCTCGGCGCAGCCGCGCGCGTCGGAGCGCACCCGCCAGCCGTGGTCGGCCCGGCCGATGAAGGTCGGTAGATAGCCGCCGCCGTGCGAGACGATCACCCGCAGGCCGGGGTGCCGGTCCAGGACGCCGGAGAAGATCAGGTGGGACAGCGCAACCGCGTTCTCCACCGGCTGCCCGACGATGTTGGACAGATACCAGCGGTCGAGGCGTGCGTCGAGGGTGCAGCCGAACGGGTGCAGGAAGATGATCGCGCCGAGCTGCTCGGCGCGCGCCCAGAACGGCTCCAGCCGTTCGTCGGACAGCTCGACGGTGCCGGCGGCGTCGAAGGCCGGCGCATGCGAGGAGATCTCCACACCGGTCAGACCACATTCCCGTACGGCGTGATCGAGCGCGGCAACCGCACGATCGGGGAACTGCAACGGCACCAGACCGAGCCCGGTCAGCCGGTCCGGAGCCCGCGCGCAGAAGGCGGCGATCCCATCGTTCGCCGCCCGCCACACCACCTCGGCCAGCTCCTCACCGGCCCAGTAGTGGTATTGCGACGGCGACGGGGAGACCAGCTGAGCATCGATCCCGGCGGCGTCCATGTCCGCCAAGCGAGTGCTCAGGTCGGTGAGGCGGCCGAAGCGCTCGGCCACCATCCGCCCGGACACCGCACCGGACTCGGCGCCGGTGCGCAGAGCCTCCAGCGCGCGGTGCGCGGCCAGGCCCGGCGCCCCGGCGACGGCCCGCTCGACCTCGTCGATGACCAGGTGTGCGTGCACATCGAGGACCCTCATGCGATCAGTACGGCGCCGAGAGAACGCCCATAGCGCGGCCGCGCACCGCCCCCATGGCCCGGGGATCGGCGCGTTGCTGTTCCATCCGCAGCAGTTCCACGCTGCCCTCGACCACGGTGCGGACCCGCGGCTCACGCCGCAGCATGAACCTGTCGAGCGCCACAGCCGGATCGGCCGAGGCGGTGAGTTCCTGGGCCAGCACGACCGCGTCCTCGCACGCCATGCCGCCGCCGTAGGAGAGATGCGCCGTGGTGGCATGCGCGGCGTCGCCGATCAACGTGACCCGGCCGCGGTGCCACGGGGCGGGCACCAACAGCCACTCGAAGGGGCGCACCAGAATGTCGGCATCGTCGCTCAGTCGCGCACGGATCGCGGTCACGGTCGGCGCCCGGAACCGGTCGAGGATGTCGGCCATGATGTCGCGGGCTGCGCCGGGCGAGACCCGCTCGTACGGCAGGTCGCGGCCGGTGCTGACGTAGGCCAGCCCACCGCGGAGCCGGCCGACGATCACGGTGACGTCCGGGCCGTGGAAGAAGCCAGGTTCGCCGCCCGGATCCGGCAACAGCCAGCGCAGGCTCATCAGTCCGGTGTACTGCGGTTGATGGTCGTCGCCGTGCAGCCGGCGGCGGGTCGGCGACTGGATCCCGTCGGCGCCGACCACCAGGTCGTACCGTTGCCGGTCGCCGTCGGTGAACGTCACCTCGACGCCGGCCGCGTCCTGGCTCAGGTCGGCGACGGTGATTCCGATCCGGATGTCGGCGCCGGCCTTGCCGGCATGGGCGCGCAGGATGCCACGGAGCGCGGCACGGTGGATGACCACGGCACCGGGCAACCTGCTGTCCTCGCGGACCGGCACCGGCGGCACGGGCAGGGGGTGGCCGTCCGCGTCGTACATGCGGGCGAAGACCGACTGCGGCAGGGCGTTGCCGGCGGCCATGCAGTCTTCGAGGATGCCGAGTTCGTCGAGCGCGTCCACCGCCCGGTTGTTGAGGCCGATCGACGCGCCGTCGGTGCGGTCCTCGGTGTCGACGACCTCGCAGGCGATGCCGGACCGGCCCAGCGCGATCGCCGCGGCGAGGCCGGCGATGCCGGCACCCACGATCAAGACTTTCTGTACGGGCATGTGCCTCTCCTGATCCGTCACGGGATGGGATTCACCCAGGCGCCGAAGACCGGCTTCCGATCGCCGATCTGCTCGTCGACACAGTGGTTGCGCTGCCGGCCCAGCCCGGTGATCGTGCTGTCGACGACGTCGCCGGCGCGCAGGAACCGGCCATGGTGCATGCCGTTGCCCGGCGGGGAGCCGGCAGTGATGATGTCGCCGGGCAGCAGACGAACCCGTTCGGAGGCATAGGCGACCAGCTTCGGCAGGTCGAAGACCATGTCGTTGGCGGGCCAGTCCTGCATCACCCGATCGTTGACGCGCAGCGTGATACGCACGGTGTCGATGTCGACGAACGGGGCGGGCACGATGAACGGCCCGGCCGGCTTGAACCCGGCCTGGTGCTTGCCGATCCAGTCGTAACCCCACGGGATGTCGGTGCGCCGGAACGTGTCGACCGAGCCCAGGTCGTTGACCATGACGTAGCCCGCGATCAGGTCCTTCGCCTCGTCGACCGAGGTGTATCGGGCCGAGCGGCCGATCACCGCGCCGATCTCCAGCTCCCAGTCGTGTTGCTCGCCGACGGGCGGCAGCACGATGTCGTCGTGGGCGCCGGCCAGCGCGGAGTGCAGTCCGGCCCAGAGGAACGGGGTGCCGTGCGCGGCGCGCTCGTCCATCATCGCGTAGTTGCGTTGATAGAACTGTTCGTCCGTCTCGCCGGGCCGCCGGTTGTGCTGGTTGAACTTGTTCTTGGTGAGCATCTCGGCCACATGCTGCTTGTAGTTCGCGCCGGCGCAGAGCAGGTTCGGGTGCGCCAGGGGTGGCAGCGGCCGTACCCGGTCGAGCGTGGTGTCCGCGACCGTGCCGGCGGCGATCCGGGTGAGCACGTCGAAGCTCGCCGGCCACTCGTCGAAGATCTGGTGGGTGTCCCGGAAGGCGGGGGAGAGGTCGACGATCTCCCCTCCCGGCCGGACCAGACCGGGGAACGCCCGGCTGTCCCGCTGGAATGTGCCGATGCCGAAGGTGTCGTCGAGCAGGCCGGTGACGCTCATGTTGTGATGTCTCCGAGTTCCAGGCCCTGCAGCCGGCGGACATAGTCGACGACGAACGGGATGCTGAACTGCCCGGCCAGCCGAAGAGCGAAGTTGTAGACCAGGAACGGGTGGGCCCCGGCGGCGACCAGCCAGCGCACGTCCCGTCCGGCCAGAGCTGTCCGGGCCTCATCCGGCAGATCGCGGCCGGCCACGAAGCCGACAGGGTCGGCGGTGAACCGGGCGGCGGAGGCGCGGTCGCGGTAGACGTCGTACAGAACTTTGTTGATCTGATATTTACTCACCGGCCGGCTCCGTTCAGCGCGTCCTCGTCCCACTCCAGGAATCCAGCCGGCGGCTGAGTCGGCCCCGCGGCGAGCTTCGACCAGGTCGGGCGGCGGTCGCCGGCGGCACCGAGGGCGAACAGATAGTCGAGGAAGCCGGCAGTGCCGCTGCCGTACCGCAGCAGCCGGTCGTAGGTGCACTCGTCCACGAGTTCGTCGAGGTCGCCGGTGTGCAGGCGTTCCCAGGTGCGCCGGTCCCATTCGGACACCGGCTGCTCGCGGAAGTCCATCATCTGGGGGCCGCCGATGCTGTTGGTCATGTGCCCGCTGGTGATGACCGCGACCCGGCTGCCGGCGTCGAAGTCCTCGATCAGGTCTCGGACCGCGCGGCCCAGCGCATGGAACCGGCGGCCCGGCGCGACCGGCGGGGCCATCACGTTGGTGAAGATCGGTACGACCGGAAGGTCACCCTCGGGGCGCAGCATGGTCAGCGGCACCACGAAGCCGTGGTCGAGGGTGAACTCGTTGGAGTACGCCAGGTCGAAATGGCCCTCGATGCCGCGGTCCAGCAGGTGCCGGGCCAGCACTCCGTCGATCTCGGTGTCGTAGGGGTCCAGGCCGAACAGCTCCCGCTCGTGCTCGAACGGTCCGGTCGCACGAGGCGCCTTGCCGATCGAGAACTGCGGCATGTTGTCCATGAACCACTGGTTCAGATGGTCACCCGCGACCACGAGCAGCACGTCCGGGCGCGCCTCGGTCAGCCGTACCCGCAAGCGGGCGAAAGCATCCCGGGTGGCCGCCGCCGCCTCGGGAAGATCTCCGGGGGCGCGTAGCGCCGCCGGCACGGTCGGATCGTGCGGAACGCACATCACCTCGACGAGTCGTGCCATGTCAGCCTCCGGTGGGGGAATCGAGGGTCAGCCCGATCTTGCCGAGCGGGCCGTCGCGAAGCGCCTCGAACGCGTCGTCGATCTTCTCCAGCGGGTAGCTCTCGACAAGCGGCACCCGTAGCTCACCGGCAAGGTCGGCGATGCGGCGCAGGAGTGCGGGATCGCCGTCGGAATGGACATTGCGCCGGCGTGAGCCGATGGCCGCGCTGAGCGTGGACACAGCACGCCCCTTCGGCGCGAGGACGCCATCGGCCAGGGCGGTGAACCGGTCGGTGGCGGGCGAGACGAGATCCACCAGCCCGTCCATGCCTGCCGGGCGCAGGGTGCGGACCGTGTCAGCGACATCTCCGGCGGACCAGTCCACCGTCGCTGTGGCACCCAGGCCGCGCACGTGCTGCTCCTCGGCGCCGGGCCGCGCGGTGGCCACGACGTCCAGCCCGGCCAGCCGGCCCAACTGGAGCAGGAAGGCGCCGACCCCACCGGTTGCCCCGTTGATCAGCAGGCCGGCGCCCACGGGAAGCATCAACGCGTCCAGGCACTGCAAGGCGGTCACCGCCGCCAGCCCGATCGCGCCGGCCGCGGCCACCGGCAATGCGGCCGGCCGGGCGACGATGAATCGGTCCTCCGGAACCGTCACGTACTCCGCGAACGTTCCGCCGCCGATGAACGGCCGCTTCACGAACCCGAAGACCTCGTCGCCGAGGTGGAACCGGTGCGTACCCGGGCCGGCGTCGACCACGGTGCCCGCCAGGTCCCGGCCGAGCGTGGCCGGGAAGCGATGCTCCAGGCGTTGCCGGAAGCCGCCGGCGCCGATCATGGCGTCCACCGGGTTGACCGAGGAGGCGGTCATCCGGACCAGCACTTCGCCGGCGCCGGCCACCGGCGTCGGTACGTCGGTCAGGGCCGGCCGTTCGCCGAAGCCACGCAGGACGTATGCCCGCATCTGCCGTCTCCCGTCTTGTCGGTGAGATCACCCTGACGGCCGGAGCAGTATCGGGGAAGGCAATGATGGGGATATCCGCTATTAACGCTGTTGATATCGTTGCGTGGTGCCGAAGAATGTCGACCTCAACCTGATGAAGGGTCTGCAGGCTCTGCTGGAGGAGCGCAGCGTCAGCCGGGCCGCCGAGCGGCTGGGCATCGGCCAGCCCGCGGCCAGCAGCATTCTCGCCAAATTGCGCCGGCACTACCACGACGACCTGCTGATCCGGCACGGCAACGGCTACCAGCTCACCCCGATCGCGCAGCAGCTGACCGACCGGGTCTCCGAGGCCGTGACCACCGCCGACCGGGTCTTCTCCCTGCAGCCGGAATTCGACCCCGCGACCGCCCAGCGCGAGTTCACCGTCGTCCTGTCCGACTACACGATCCAGGTGCTCGGCTCGGCCATCTCACGGCTGCACAAGCAGGCCCCGGACGTACGCCTGCACCTGCGACAGGTGACGACCGATGCAGTAGACGCCGCGCCGGAGTCACTTCGTCACATCGACGCGTTCATCCTGCCGCACGGTGTCGTCAACGACATGCCCTACCAGGACCTGCTCGATGACGAGTGGGTCTGCATGATCGACGCCGGCAACACCAGGGTCGGCGGCGAACTCACCACCGAACACCTCGCCGAGCTGCCGTGGGTCACGGTCTTCCATCGGACGACCGCGTTCACCACGGCTGTTCGTGAGCTGCGCCTGCACGGCATCGAACCACGGGTCCAGACGGTCAGCGAGAGCTACTGGACCCTGCCCGCGCTGATCATCGGCACCAACCGCGTCACGCTGATTCAGCGGCGCCTCGCCGACCTGCTGACATCCGCTCAACCGGTCCGGATCATGCGGTGCCCGGTGCCGATCGCCCCGCTCAAGCTCGCCCTGTGGTGGCATTCGGTCAACGACGCCGACCCCGCCCACCGGTGGCTCCGCTCGATCTTCACAGCGGCAGCCCGTGACGTCTGCTGACGAAGGCATCAGAAGGCGGGATCGGCACGACACCGCGTTCCGGTCCGCGGCATAAGCTGCCTCCATGACGGTGATCGCGAAGGTGGCCGCGATCCTGGACGCCTTCACCGCTGACGATCGCGGGGTCGGTTTCGCGGAGCTGCAGCGGCGTACCGGGCTGGCCAAAGCCACCCTGCACCGGCTGACCGGGGAACTGGTCGAGGCCCGCCTCCTGGACCGGGTGGATGGCAGGTTCCACCTCAGCGGGTACCTCTTCGCGCTCGGCATGCGCGCCTCGGTGGAGCGCGACCTGCTCGAAGTGGCCACGCCGTTCCTGGAGGACCTGTACGAGCGCACCCACGAGACCGTTCACCTCGGCCTGCGGGAAGGGATGGAGGTGGTCTACGTGGCGAAGGTGGGCGGTCATCGCCAGGCGCGGGCCCCCTCCAGGCTGGGCGGGCGGATGCCCCTGCACGCGACCGCGATCGGCAAGGCCCTGCTCGCCTTCGCCCCCGATTCGGTACGAGCCGAGGTGCTGGGCGCGCCGCTGGCCCGCCTTGCACCGCGGACGGTCACGTCCGCACTGATTCTGCGCCGGCAGCTCGGCGAGGCGATGGAGGCCGGAGTGACGTTCGAGGCTGAGGAGTCGGCGGTCGGGATCGTCTGCGTCGGCGCGCCGGTGCTGGACGAGCACGACGTCGCCGTTGCCGCCGTCAGCGTGGCAGGTCCGGCGACCCGGTTCCATCCTCGCCGGCACGCCGACTCTGTGAAGGCCGCCGCCGCCGGTATCGCGGCGACCTTGGCGCGCCGTTCGGCTCTGCTGGCTCCGAAGGAGCGATGATCTGTTCCGGATAGCGGAACAGTTCGGTGGAGGAAGTGTCGACGTCCAGGGATGGTGGCGCCATGACATCGCCTGCGGCGCAACGGCTGCTCGACGCGGCCCGACGAGCCGAACCCTGTGCTCCGGTCCGTGATCTGATCGGCGCGGACGACCTCGTGGCCGCGTACGCCGTCCAGCAGGAGCTGACCGCCCTGCGGAGACGAACCGCGAAGATCGTCGGTCACAAGATCGGTCTCACCTCGCCGGCCGTGCAGAAGCAGCTCGGCGTGGACAGCCCGGACTTCGGCGTGCTCTTCGACGACATGGACGTCAGCACGCTGGACCCGGTGCCGGTGGGCGGCCTGCTGCAGCCGCGCATCGAGGCGGAGGTCGCCTTCTTGCTCGGCGCCGACCTCGACGGCGACATCACCGCGGCCAGTGTGCGCGCGGCCGTGGACCTGATGGCCCCCGCCCTGGAGATCGTCGACAGCCGGATTGCCGGGTGGGACATCAGCATCGCGGACACGATCGCCGACAACGCGTCGAGCGGCCTGTTCGTGCTCGGCGCCGACCGAGTTCCGCTTGACCTGCTCGACCCGACAGAAATCCAGATGGAGCTCAGTGTCGACGGCGCGGTCGTCTCCAAGGGCTCGGGGGCGGCGTGCCTTGGTGACCCGCTGAACGCGCTGGCCTGGCTCGCCGGTGTCGCCCGTGATCTGGGTGATCCCTTGCGGGCCGGCCAGGTGGTGCTGTCCGGTGCGCTGGGCCCGATGGTGGCGGTACTGCCCGGCATGCGGGTCACCGCCACGCTGACCGGCCTGGGCGCGGTTTCCACCAGATTCGGAGATGCCTGATGCGGACGAAGGTTGCGGTCATCGGCTCGGGCAACATCGGTACGGACCTGATGATCAAAGTTCTGCGGTTGTCGGAGAGTCTGGAGATGGCCGCGATGGTCGGCATCGACCCGGCCTCGGACGGCCTGGCCCGGGCTCGGCGGCTCGGCGTGCCCGTCACCTCCGGCGGTGTGCACGGCCTGATCGCGATGGACGGCTTCGAGGACATCGAGATCGTCTTCGACGCCACGTCGGCGCGGGCGCACGTGGCCAACGACACCGCACTGGCCGCGTACAGGAAGACGATGATCGACCTGACCCCGGCGGCGATCGGCCCTTACGTGGTGCCCGCGGTGAACCTGAACTCCCTGACCGGAGCCCGTAACATCAACATGGTCACGTGCGGCGGCCAGGCGACCATCCCGATCGTCGCGGCGGTGTCCCGGGTGGCCGACGTGCCGTACGCGGAGATCGTCGCCTCCATCGCATCCAGGAGTGCCGGTCCGGGCACCCGCGCCAACATCGACGAGTTCACGGAGACCACGGCACACGCGATCGAACGGGTCGGCGGCGCGGCGCGCGGCAAGGCGCTGATCGTGCTGAACCCGGCCGAGCCGCCGCTGATCATGCGGGACACCGTGCTGTGCCTGGTCAATGCCCCTACCGAGGAGACGCGTTCGTCCATCCGGGCGTCAGTCGAGGAGATGGTCGAGGTGGTCGCCGGGTATGTACCCGGCTACCGGCTCAAACAGCAGGTGCAGATCACCCCTGTACCGCCGGGGCAGCCGGTACACACGCTGGCCGGTGCGGCCCCGGTGACTCATCAGGTGTCGGTGTTCCTTGAGGTCGAGGGCGCGGCGCACTATCTGCCGGCGTACGCGGGGAATCTGGACATCATGACCTCGGCCGCGATGGCCGCGGCCGAGCGCATCGCGCGGGTGCCCGCATGAGCAGGCTCTTCATTCAGGACGTGACGTTGCGGGACGGCATGCACGCGGTCCGGCACCGGATGGAACTCGACGCCGTCGCCCGGATCGTCCGAGCGCTGGACGCGGCCGGTGTCGACGGCATCGAGGTGGCACACGGCGACGGATTGTCCGGCGGGAGCCTCACCTACGGCCCGGGCTCGCACACCGACTGGGAGTGGATCGAGGCGGCGGCCACGGCCGTCAGCCGGGCCCGGCTGACGACGCTGCTGCTGCCGGGCATCGGCACCATCGCCGACCTCAAGCAGGCGTACACGCTCGGCGTCCGCTCGGTCCGGATCGCCACCCACTGCACCGAGGCGGACGTCGCGGCTCAGCACATCGCGACCGCCCGCGAGCTGGGCATGGACGTTTCCGGGTTCCTGATGATGAGCCACCTGGCCGAGCCGGCCAGGCTCGCCGCGCAGGCGAAGCTCATGGAGACGTACGGCGCGAACTGCGTCTACGTCACCGACTCCGGCGGCCGGCTGATGATGGACGGCGTGCGCGAGCGGGTCAGGGCGTACCGCGACGTGCTCGACCCGGCGACCGAGCTCGGCATCCATGCCCACGAGAACCTGTCGCTGTCGGTGGCCAACTCGATGATTGCGGTCGAGGAGGGTGTGACCCGGGTGGACGCGTCCCTGGCCGGTCTGGGCGCGGGCGCCGGGAACTGCCCGATCGAACCGTTCGTCGCGGTCGCTGATCTGCGCGGCTGGGAACACGGATGTGATCTCTTCGCGCTGCAGGACGCGGCGGAGGATCTGGTGCGCCCGCTGCAGGATCGCCCGGTCCGGGTGGACCGCGAGACCCTGACCCTGGGGTACGCGGGTGTCTACAGCTCGTTCCTTCGGCACGCCGAGGTCGCCGGCCGGCGCTACGGCGTGGACGTGCGCACGATCCTGGTCGAGGCCGGGCGGCGGGGACTGGTCGGCGGGCAGGAGGACCTGCTCGTCGACATCGCGCTGGACCTGGTCACCGTACGGGGAAGGTAGTCCCGATGCCCATGCCGGTGATCCACTCCGGGACCGGTTCGTAGCTGTCCCAGACCAGTGGCTGCCCGACCGCCGCGTACCCGACCAGCCAGGTGCGCACCTCGTGGCCGCCACTGCCCGCCTCGTGCTCGAGCTTGTCGTGGCCCAGCGCCACGATGGCATCGAGCTCGAGAGTGCGCAGCCGGCCCAGGAACCAGCGGTCCCACTCGGCGTTCACCGGCGCGTCGGGGTTGCCGGCCATCGCCCGTACCCTGGGCTCCCGGACCGCGGCGAAGGCACGGGCGTCCTTGCGCCCGTGGATGAGCGACTCCCGGCGCTCGCCGACCACCGACGGGTCGCGCGGGTCGTTGGACGGCAGCCAGTGCGACAGCCCGCCACTCGCGATGACCAGCACGCGGCCGGCGTCGGGGGAGCGCCGGATCGCATCGCCCAGCGCCCGGCCCAGGGCCACGCAGCGGGCCAGGCCGGGCAGCGGTGGCGCAGCGGTGTTGAGCACCAGCGGAACCAGCGGAACCTCGATACCGCCGGTGGTCATCTCGTAGCTCTGTACCACGCCGTGGTCGACGGTCAGGGCGTACGACAGCGACACGTCGAACCCCGCGTCGGCGAGCCCGTCGCGGACCGCCCACGCCAGCCCGGACGCGACCGGCAGCGGCCCCTCGGTGCTGGCGAAGTCGCCGAACCCGGTGGCTGCCTCGACGCCGAGCACGAACGGCGGCATCTGGTCGTAGAAGTTGGCGTGGAAGTGGTCGGGGCCGATCACCACGACCGCGTCCGGCGCCAGCCCGGCCACCGCTGCCGCCACTCGCTGCGCGTCCGAGAGGAAGCGCCCGCCGGGTTCGTCGCCGGCGGCCGGCGGCAGCAGCGTCGCGAAGGGCGAGTGGGACATCCCCACGAAGCCGACGATCTCGCTCATGCGGGGTCCTTTCCGAGCAGCAGGAAGTCGCGATGGGTGCGCAGGTACTCGTCGACCTTCTCCCACTGCGGCCAGTGGCCGGCGTCGGCGATGACGTGCAGCCGCGCGTCCGGCAGCCAGCCGAGCAGCAGATCCGCCTCGTCCAGCCCGCCGGTCGGGTCGTGCTCGGTCCAGAGCAGCAGGGTCGGCGCGGTCACCTTGCCGACCCACTCCGGTCCCCAGGCGAAGTTCCGGCGGACCACCGGATCCTGGAGCACCAGTGTGTTGGTGATGGCCTGGACGAAGCCCGGCCGGCTGTAGACCGCGCGGCGCAGATCGACCAGCTCGTCGGTGACCATCTCCTTGTGGTGGAAGAGGAACTCCACGCGCCGCCGCACGGTCTCGTCGCTGGGGTCGCGTACCGCCGCCATGGTGCTGTCCCGCATCCGGGCCATCACCTCGGGCTTGTTCGCGATGTTGCCCGGGGTGTTCAGCACGAGCCGGTCCACCCGTTCGGGGTGGTGTGCGGCCGTCCACGCCACCACCCAGCCGCCGAGCGACTCGCCGGACAGGTGGGCCCGCTCGATGCCCAGCGCGTCCATCAAGCCGACCAGATGACCGGACAGCACATCGATGGTGTACGGGTAGTCGGGCGTGTCCGACCACCCATGGCCGACCATGTCGTAGGCGGTCACCCGGAAGTCCGCGGCCAGCCCGGCGATGTCCCGGGCGTACGCCTCGAGGTGGCCTCCGGTGCCGTGCAGCAGGATCAGGTCCGGCCCGTTCCCCGCTTGCAGGACCCGGGTGCGCACACCCCCCACGTCGGCGTGCCACAACCGATGGTCCACAGTGGCCAGTTCGCCCCAGATGCTGATGTGGCTGCTCATGTCTGCTCCTTGAACAGTGCCCGCGCTTCCTCGACGGTCGCCAGCCCGGCGCTCTGCCTGCGGGCGATCCCGAAGTGGCTCAGCAGTCGGGAGTTCTCGATGGTCAGGAACTCCACCGGCTCGTCGGCGGAGTCGTTGTAGTGCCGGTGCCAGGTCCACGGCGGTGTGTAGACGAACGCGCCCGTAACCCAGGGCTCGACCTCGTCCTCGACCTCGGTGTGCCCGATCCCGGAGATCACGAAGTGCACGGTCTCGTGGTAATGGCGTTGCATGTCCGAACTGAGCCCCGCCGGAATGGTCTGCCGGAAGATCTCGAACGTGCTGGTCGGCAGCTTCCCGGCGATCCGCAGCTCGGTCGGGTTGTGCACCTGCGCCGCGGGCAGCGTCTCCAGCTCGTTGTCGTGCACCACGATCGGGCGGGCCTGGCTCGGCCGTACCACGGCCGAGATCGCGCTCAGGAATTCCGCCATGCTGAAGTCCGGTCCGGACTGCGCCATCAGGGTGTCTCCGTTCTGCCACCGTCGACCGTGAGCACGGTCCCGTTGACGTAGCTTGCGGCAGCCGAGGCGAGAAATGCGACGGCCGCGCCCACCTCCTCGGGCATTCCCGCGCGGCCGGCGGGCACGGTGGCCACGTCGGCGGCATCCAGCTCGGCGTAGGTCGCGCCGATGCGCTCCGCGCGGGCGGCGAGGATCGCGTGCCGCCGCTCGGTGGCCGTCGGCCCGGGTGCCACGCAGTTCACCGTGACGCCGCGATCGGCGTACTCGCGGGAGAGCAGCTTGGCGGCACTGGTCACCGCGGCCCGCAGCACCACGCTGCTGGCCAGGTCCGGTTGCGGCTGGCGGACCGCCGTGGAGGTCACGAAGACCACCCGGCCGAAGCCGCGTTCGGCCATCGCGGGCAAGGCCCGGCGGGCGAGCCGCAACGGCCCGCGCAGCAGCAGATCGAACGCGTGCTGCCAGCCGTCGTCGTCGACATCCAGGATGCGGCCGGGCGCCGGCCCACCGGCGTTCAGCACCAGCACGTCGGCGGCGCTGATCAGCGGCGGGCAGTCGGTGGCCAGGTCGGCGACGACCGTGGTGACGGAGGAGCCGGTGCGCTCGGCGATGGCGGCGGCGGCCTTGTCCAGCGGCTCCTGGCGACGGCCGGCCAGCACGATGTCGTGGCCGGCCCGGGCCAGGCACTCCGCGGTGGCAAATCCAATGCCGGAGCCGCCGCCGCCGACCAGGGCTGTTCTTCTGTTGATGACGGCCTCCCCAAGTCGGCGGTTCGGGGTTAGCCTGACCGCCATGACGGGCAGGGACCTACCGTGAGTCCCGCTGAGCGGGACGCCAGTTCGTCGGCCGGCCCCGGTGGGCTCGACCGGGCGGAGGCGATCTTCGGCGCGTTCGACGAGCAGCACCGGGAGCTGAGCCTCGCCGCGCTGGTCGCGCGCACCGGTCTGCCGCGGTCGACCACGCACCGGACCGCGGACAAGATGCTGAGACTGGGTTGGCTGGACAAGCCGGCTGACCGTTACCGGATCGGCAACCGGCTCTTCGAGCTCTCCGGCCTCGCCCCGGTCCGCCACGAGTTGCGCGAGGCGGCACTGCCGTTCCTCCAGGACCTCTACCATGCCACCCGGACGACGGTGCAGCTCGGCGTGCTCAGCGGCACCCAGGTGCTGCTGGTCGAGAAGATCACCGGACATCGGCCGATGCCGATGTTGTCGCAGGTCGGCGCCTTGCTGCCGGCGTACTGCTCGGCCCTCGGCCTGGCGATCCTGGCCCACAGCGACGAAGCCACCGTCCAGGCGGTGATCGACGCCGGGCAGGAACGGCGCACGCCCCGCACGATGACCACGGCCACCGCCCTGCGCCGCGAGCTGGCCGCCATCCCCGAACGCGGGCTGGCCGTCGAGCGCGAGGAAGCCAACATCGGGATCAGCTGCGTGGCCGCGCCGATCTTCGGGCCGCTGGGCGCGGTGGTGGCCGCCGTCTCGGTCACCGGACCGACCGGGCTGGTCCGCGCCGATCGTGCCGGGCCTGCTGTGCGCCTCGCCGCGGCGGCTGCCTCGCGGGCCTACTCCACTTTTCCGTCCCGCTGAGTGAGACTGCCGTTTGGGGAGGCCGAGCGTCCGGCCGCAGGCTGTGAGCCAGCACACACCCCCGGCGAAATGGAGGACACCGTGAGCCTTGGCGGTGGCTACCTGCTCAGCTCGCGCAAAGGGACACAGATCCCGGCGATCGGCCTGAACATCACGATGAAGACGAACGGGTCGTCGACCCGCGAGGCGTACTCGCTGTTCGAGTACGCGATCCCGCCGGAGACCAATGGCCCGCCGGCGCACATCCACACCCGCGAGGACGAGTCGTTCATCTGCCTCGCCGGCCGGCTGGACGTGTCGCTCGGCGGTGAGGAGTTCACCCTCGAGTTCGGCGACTACCTCTACCTGCCGCGCAACGTGGTGCACACCTTCCGCAACCCGTACGGCGACGAGGCGCGGGTCATCTCGGTGGTCTCCCCGGCCGGCCTCGAGGCCTACTACCAGGCCCTGGGTGAGCTGCCGCCGGGCCCGAAGGACCTGGCCACGCTCAAGCCGATCATGGAGGAGTTCGGGATCCAGATGCAGCTGCCGCCCGGCGGGGGGCGCTGACCATGCGCATCGGGATCATCGGGGCCGGTGTCGCGGGGCTGGCCACCGCCAAGACGCTGCTGCAGGCGGGGCACGAGGTGGTGGTGTTCGACTCCGCGCCGGACGTCGGCGGCGTGTGGAGCCGCACCCGGCGTTACCCGGGCCTGACCACGCAGAGCGCCAAGGCGACATACGGCCTCTCCGACTACCCGATGCCCAAGCACCTCCCCGAGTGGCCGACCGGCGCCCAGGTGCAGGAGTGGCTGGAGGGATACGCCACCGACTTCAAAATCGAGCCGCACCTCCAGCTCGGCACCAGGGTGACCCGCGCTGTGCGGGACGGCGACCGGTGGACGCTGACTCTGTCTCCCGGCGGCACTGACGTGGTCGACCGGCTGGTCGTCGCCAACGGTGTCTTCTGCGAGCCGAACATGCCGGCCTTCTCCGGTCAGGACGACTTCGCCGCGGCCGGCGGCCGGATCCTGGCCGGCACCGAGATGCACGACGTGGAGCTGGCGCGCGGCAAGAACGTCCTGGTGATCGGCTATGGCAAGTCGGCGTGCGACGTGACCGTGCCGTTGAGCGAGGTCGCCGCGAGCACCGATGTCGTCGCGCGGCAGCTGCTGTGGAAGGTGCCCCGCAAGATCGGTGGGGTGCTGAACTTCAAGATGCTGCTGCTGACCCGGATGGGCGAGGCGCTGTTCCGCCATCACCGGCTGCGCGGCGTCGAGAAGTTCCTGCACGGCCCGGGCAACCCGATGCGCCGCAGCATGCTCAACTCCGTCGGTTCGGTGTCGGTGCGCCAGTTCAAGCTGAAGCAGCTCGGGCTGGTGCCGCGCGGCACGATGGAGGGCATCGTCAAGGGTGCGATCGGGCTCGCCACCGAGGGGTTCTTCGAAGGTGTCGAGGCGGGCACGATCGTCGTGCACCGGGACACCACGATCGCCCGGCTGTTCGTCCGGGACGGCAAGCCGATGGCGGAGCTCTCCGACGGCACCGAGCTGCCCGCGGACCTGATCGTCTGCGCCACCGGCTTCCGTCAGGGCGTGCCGTTCCTCGACGAGAACGTGCAGCGGCGGCTCTTCGACGAGCGGGGAAACTTCCTGCTGTACCGGCAGATCCTGCCGCTGGGCGTGGACGGGCTCTACTTCAACGGCTACAACTCGTCGTTCTTCAGCCCGCTCAACGCGGAGATGGCAGCGGTATGGATCACGGCGCACCTGGCCGGCGCGGTGCCGCTGCCCGACCCGGACGCGATGGGCCGCCAGGTCGCGGCGCAGCTGGCCTTCATGGATGAGGCCACCGACCGGCACCACTGCCGCGGCACCAAGATCATCCCGTTCTCGATGAAGAACGTCGACGAGGTTCTGGACGACCTCGACCTCAACATCAGCAAGCGCGTGCGTGCCTCTCACTGGGTGAACCCGGTGGACCCCTCCGCCTACCGGGCCGTTACTCCGGCCCTGATCGCACGGTTGCGCACCCGGGACGGGGAAAGCTGACCGGCATCCTTCAGCTCGTTGCGGGGCAACTGCCCGTGACGTCTCGGACCGGGATGTCGGCGAAGCCCGCTTCCAGATCGCGCAGCGCGCGGTCGACGGCGCTGATCGGGGTCAGGTCGCTGTGTTCGGCCCACCACGTCAGAGCCGTCATGGTGGCCGCCTGGACCGAGGCGGCGAAGACCTCGGCGGTCAGGTCCGGCCCGGGCAACCCGCGCTCCGCGGTGACGAAGTCGCGGATGACACCACGCCAGGTGATGAACGGGCCGGAGGTGTTGGCGTGCAGAACCGGGTTCCGGCTGATCACCCGCAGCCGCAACCGGGTCGCGTCATGGCCTTCCACCTCGGCGAGGGAGGCGAGCACGCCGAGGCGTACCCGCGTGGTCACCGTCTCCTCGGCCGGTGTCCCGGTCAGGTGACTGGCGAGGTCTCCGACCGAGGAGGACAGCGACTGCCAGATGACGTCGCTCTTGGAGGCGAAATAGCGCAACAGCGTACGGGCGGTCACGCCGGCTTCCCGGGCGACGTCGCCGAGCGGGATGTCGTCATATCCGTGTTCATCCCACATCCGCAGGGCCACGTCGGCGAGGTACTCGGCCGTCACGGTCGCCGGGCGGCCGCGGCGGGCTGGCGCATCGGTCATGCGGGGATACTATCGCCAGGTCAGGATTATGTCGTACGGTGACATAATTGCCGTGGCCGGTAGGGTCACGTTGTTCTCGTGGCGAGGAGGCCCGGGATGGATGAGCAGACCGAATACGACGTGGTGATCGTCGGCTACGGTGCCGCGGGGGTGGCGGCAACGATCGAGGCAGCTGACGCCGGCGCCCGGGTGCTGGTACTCGACCGGGGCTATGGCGGCGGGGCGTCCGCCCTGTCCGGCGGGGTCGTGTATGCCGGTGGTGGCACCCGCTACCAGAAGGCGGCCGGGCTCACCGACAGCCCGGAGAACATGTTCAACTACTTGCGCCAGGAGACGCAGGGCGTGGTGTCGGACGAGACGTTGCGCCGGTTCTGTGAGGGCAGCCCGGCGATGATCGATTGGCTGGAGGAACAGGGCGCCCGGTACCGCGCGACGCTGTGCCCGTACAAGACGTCGTATCCGACCGATGCGCACTACCTCTACTACTCGGGCAACGAGAAGGCCTGGCCGTACCGGGAGCAGGCGACCCCGGCCGCCCGCGGCCACCGGCAGGTCGCCAAGGGGATGAGTTCCGGCAAGGTCTTCTTCGAAGCACTGCGTGACACCGCGATGCGCAAGGGCGTCGCTCTCAAGCCGCTGAGCCGAGTGCACTCGCTCATCATCGAGGACGGTGCGGTGGTCGGGGTTCGATACCGCACGGTCGACCCGGAGTCCGACCCCATCCGCAAGAGCCGGCGGACGTCCACGCTGGCCGGCAAGTTCGGTAACTGGGTCCCGGCGGTCGGAGCCCGCCTCGGTGCGAGAGTCGAGGCCACCTGGCTGGACAATGCGATCGAGGCGCAGGTGCGGGCGCCGGCCGTCGTACTGGCCGCGGGTGGGTTCGTTTTCAACCCGGAGATGAAGGCGAAGTACGCGGGCGGCTTCGCCGACATCAGCCCGCTCGGCACGGTCGGCGACGACGGCACGGCGATCAACCTCGGCGTGGGGGCGGGCGGCTCCACGGCCAACATGGAGCGGATGACCGCGTGGCGGTTCATGTCACCGCCGTCGTCGCTGCTCGAAGGCGTGACGGTCGGGCCGTCGGGAGAGCGGATCGCCAACGAGGACCTGTACGGCGCCACGCACTCGCAGATCATGATCGACAAGCACGACGGACGTGGACATCTCGTGCTCGACTCCCGCATCTGGAAGCGCGCGCGCGGCCAGATCGCCGGCCAGACCCTGGCGTTCCAGATGGCGCAGGCCGCATACCTGTTCACCGTCGGGCACAAGAAGGCCGCGACGCTGCCCCAGCTCGCCAAGAAGATCGGCGTTCCGGCCGGCGGCCTGGTGGAGACCGTCCGTGCCTACAACGACGGGATCGCCAGGGGTATCGGCGATCCCGCACACAAGGGCACTGACTTGTGCGCGCCGATCGAGGACGGGCCGTTCTACGCGATCGACATCTCCATCAAGAACGCAGCCGCCTACCCGGCTCCGGGTCTGACTCTCGGCGGCCTGCGGGTCGACGAGCAGACCGGCCAGGTGCTCACCCCCGAGAACACCGGTGTGGCGGGACTCTACGCAGCCGGCCGTACTGCCGTCGGCATCTGCTCCAACAGCTACATCAGCGGGCTGTCGCTGGCCGACTGCATCTTCTCCGGTCGCCGGGCCGGCGTGCACGCGGCAGCCGTACGCCGTACCGAGGCGGCCGCCTGACCCGGCCAACCGTCCGGTCACCGCCGGGCGCCCATCCGGGTGGAACCGGATGGACCGCCCGGCACGGGCGAACCGATTTCCCCGGCGTCGCGGCGGGGTAGGTCAATGGCCGTTGTTGCGCGCAGCGCGTAGTGCGCCGGCCCACCACAGCAGGTCGTCAGTGAGGAGCTTGAGCCGCGGCTCGAGTGGCTCGAATGCGGTGGTGCTCGCTGGTGTGCCTCCCTGGCGTGCGGCGATCATGGTGTCGGGAAGGATGTGCACCGCGTGGCGCAACGGAGCCATCTCGAACTCGACGGCGACTTGGCGCAGCTGCTCGATGGCCCGTGAGCCGCCGACGTTGCCCCAGCTCACGAAGGTGATCGGCTTGCGGGACCACTCGACGAACGTCCAGTCCATGGCGTTCTTGAGCACGGCGGGGTAGCCGTGGTTGTACTCGCCGGTGACGACGATGTACCCGTCGGCGCGGTCGAGGGTGGCGCCCAGGCGGGCGACCTCCGAAGTCGGGTAGGTGCGCGGGTTCTTGGCGGGCGGCGCGCCGTCGAAGAAGGGGAGCGGGTGGTCGCGCAGGTCGACCGCCTCGGCGTCGATGTCGCCGCGGTCGTGCAGATGGTGCAGCACCCAGGCGGCGACGCGTTCGCTGAAACGTTCGGCGCGTGTGGTACCGGTGATGACCTGGATCAGCACGGTGCTCAGTTCCTTCTTCAGCAGGTAACGAAGATCTCAGCGCTTGGCGGGGCCGAAGCGGAGCATGGCCCGGTACATGCGGCGGGGTGCGGCGGCGGCCGGCAGGGGGCCGGCTGACGGTGCGGCGCAGGCCTGGAGGAAGTACGCGACCAGCCGGCGAGACGTTTCGGGCGCGGCGTCGGCAGTGGCGGTCAAGACGCCGGCGTTGGCCATCAGGAGCATGACCATGTCCTCGGCGACGAAGTCGGCGCGCAACCGATCGGCGGCCTTGGCCCGGTCGACCAGGGCCATGAAGTCGGCGAAGGACCGGTCGCGTTCGGCCTCGAAGCGCTTGGCGGTGGGGAAGCTCATGGTCAGCACCAGGTTGAAGCCGCGGTCCTCGGCCTGCATCGCGCAGACACGCTCCACGTAATCACAGAAGCCGCGCCACGGGTCCGGCTCGGCGAGCGCGTTGCGGGCAGCCTCGGCGTACGCGGTCATCTTCTGCTCGAAGGCGGCGGCCACCAGATCGGCACGGGTCGGGTAGCGCCGGTAGAGCGTCCCGACGCCGACGCCCGCGCGGCGGGCGACGTCCTCCATGGGCACGTCGAGGCCGCATTCGGCGAAGGCCTCCCGGGCGGCGGTCACGATGCGCTGCCGGTTGCGCTCGGCGTCGACCCGCAGGCCCGACGTTGTCATGACCCTCACCATAGCCGGAAGCGGAGAGTGTCGTCCACTTGTCTGCTACGGTGGGTCACACAAGTGGAGGCTATCGTCCATTTATCTCCTGGAGGGGTTCTCATGCGTGCCGTCGTGATTGCTGAGCAGGGCGCGAGTCCGGTGCTGACCGAACTGCCCATGCCCGAGCCGGGTGCCGGTGAAGTGCTGGTGCGGGTCGAGGCGTCGTCGCTGAACGGGTTCGACACGGTGGTCGCCGCCGGTTACCTGACCGCGATGATGGAGCACCGCTATCCGGTGGTGCTGGGCAAGGACTTCGCCGGCACGGTCGAGGCGGTGGGCGCGGGCGTGACGCGTTTCGTCGTGGGTGACCGGGTGTTCGGCGTGGTCACCAAGCCGTTCCTCGGCGACGGTGGCTTCGGCGAGTATGTCGTGGTCGGCGACCAGCTCGGCACCGCTGCGATTCCCGACGGTCTCGACACCGGCACCGCCGGCGTGCTCGGCCTTGCCGGCACCGCCGCCGTGGACGCTGTGGACGCCGCCGCCCCGCAGTCCGGCGAGATCGTGCTGGTCAGCGGCGCGACGGGTGGCGTGGGCGCGATCGCGATCCAGTACGCGGCCGCGGCCGGCGCCCGGGTCATCGCCACCGCCCGACCGGGCGACGAGGCCGATCTCGTCCTCGCCCTGGGTGCCACCGACGTCGTCGACCACACCGGCGATCTCGCTGCCCAGGTCCGCACACTGGCGCCCGCCGGAGTGGACGTGGTGCTCCACCTCGCCGGTGACGGCGCCGCCCTGGCCGGCCTGCTCACCGAGAAGGGCCGCCTGGCCAGCACCCTCGGCCTCGGCCCGGACCAGCACCCGGCGGCCACCGCGATCATGGCCAACCCGGCCGCCGCGACGCTCGACCGGCTCGCCGCCGACGCCGCCGCCGGCCGGATCACCGTTCCGGTCAGCCGCACCTACCCGCTGGCCGAGGTGCCGGCCGCGCTCGGCGATTTCGCCGGCGGCACGCTCGGTAAACTCGCCGTCCACCTCGCCTGACAGCCGTGATGGAACTCGGCATCCTGTCGCTGAGCGATCTGCAGACCAGCCTCGGCACCGGAGAAAAGGTCAGCGCCGCCCAGCGGATCGCGGACACCATCGACTACGCCGTTCTCGGCGAGCAACTGGGGCTGGACGTGTTCGCGCTCGGCGAGCACCACAGCCTCGACTTCGCCGTCTCGTCGCCGGCCGTCGTCCTTGCCGCGATCGCCGCCCGGACCCGGCGGATCCGGCTGACCAGCGCGGTGACCGTGCTCAGCGTCCTCGACCCGGTCCGGGTCTACCAGGACTTCGCCACACTCGACCTGGTCAGCTCCGGCCGGACCGAGATCATCGCCGGACGCAGCGCGTTCACCGAACCGTTCGCCCTGTTCGGCGAAAGTGTCGACGACTACGACGCCCTGTACGCCGAGAAGATCGACCTGCTGCTGCGGCTGCGCGCCGACGACCACGTCACCTGGTCCGGGAAGTTTCGGCCGGCGTTGCACGACGCACCGATCGCGCCACGCGCCCAGCAGGCTCCGTTGCCGGTATGGGCCGGAGTGGGCGGCTCGCCCGGCAGCGCCGTGCGGGCCGGAATGCTCGGCCTGCCCATGGTGCTCGGCTACATCGGCGGGCCGCTCAGCCACGCCAAACAGGCTGTCGACCTCTATCGCGAGGCCGGCGAGCGGGCCGGGCATCCGGAGAAGCTGCGGGTCGGCATCTCCACCCACTTCTTCGCGGGCACCGAAGACGTCTATCCCTACTACCACGAGTACCTGCGACCCAAGACGCCCGGCGGCCGCGGTTTCCTGGTCAACCGGGCCGCCTTCGATGCCGGCACCGCCCGTGGCCAGGCAATCATGATCGGCCCGAGTGAACAGATCGCGGAGAAGATCCTCGACGCGCGGGACCTACTGGGCATCGACCGCTTCTTCGGTCAGTTCGACTGGGGCGGCCTGCCGCGCGGCCTGGTCGAGGAGTCGTTGCACCGCTACGCCACCGAGATCGCACCGGCCGTACGCAACCACACGTCCACCTCCTGAGGAGAAACCATGCCCACCATCGCCGTCATCGGCGCCGGTCCCGGCCTCGGCCTGTCCATCGCCCAGCGCTTCGGCCACGAGGGATTCGCCGTCGGCCTCGTCTCGCGTACCCAGAAGAACCTCGACGCTCTGACCGCGAACCTGGACACTGCCGGCATCACTGCGGCCGGCTTCGCCGCTGACGTCACCGATGCCGCCGCCCTGAGCTCGGCCGTCGATCAGATCACCGAGCGATTCGGCCCGATCGACGTGCTCAGCTTTTCCCCGAGCGCCCCCGACAGCGCGCAACTGCGACCGGTCGCCGTCACGGAGGTCACCGTGGCGGCCGTCCAGCCACAGCTCGAGTTCTACCTGGGTGGCGGTATCGCCGCGGCGCAGCAGGTGCTGCCGGCGATGACCGGGCGCGGCGCGGGCACGATCCTGTTCACCACCGGAGGATCCTCCGCCAACCCCGGCATGATGCCGGCATTCGGCAACATCGCCATCGGCTCCGGTGCACTGCGGACGTACGCGCTCAGCCTGCACGCCGCCGTCGCGGACCAGGGCGTCTACGTGGCGCACATCCCGCTCAGTGTCTGGATCGGTCGCGGGGGACCGGAGACCCAGCCCGACACCATCGCGGAGCACTACTGGCGTGTGCACACCGGGCGTCAGGGCGCTGAGCACCCGTACGTCGCCATGCCCTGACAATGACCGGGTAGCAGCGCCTGGAGCGTCAGCGTGACCAGCCCCTCCTTCAGCTGCGCGACACTGCCCGGCAGGGTGTGCGGTGCGTAGGTGCTGCGTCCGAGGATGGCGCTGACGAACACCTCGGCAGGCAGCGAGAGCGCTACTCCACCATCGATGTCGCCGCGCCGTCGAGCATCGACCAGTGCATCCTCGATGACTGCCATGCTCTGGTCGATCACGTCGCGTTTGAACACGGCGTACAGCTCGGGCCGGGCCGACAGTTCGGCCGCGTAGCGGGTGAGGATCGACCGGTTCGGTTCTGCGAGCGTCTCGGCGATCTGGTCGAACAGGGCGTCGAGGTCGCCGGCCAGGGTGCCGCTTCGTGGTGGTGAGAGGCCGACCGAGAGCGACGTCAGGGCCGCGGCGATCAGGTCTTCGCGGTTCGGCCAACGGCTGTAGATGCTGCGTTTCGCGACGCCGGCTCGCGCGGCGACCGAGTTGAGGCTGAAGGCGACAGCACCGGCCTCGGCCAGTTCCTGC
This sequence comes from Actinoplanes sp. NPDC051405, assembly GCF_055586185.1. Classification (NCBI taxonomy): domain Bacteria; kingdom Bacillati; phylum Actinomycetota; class Actinomycetes; order Micromonosporales; family Micromonosporaceae; genus Actinoplanes; species Actinoplanes sp. NPDC051405. The sequence goes on along the minus strand of NZ_JBVJIR010000001.1, from coordinate 345,008 downwards.
ACGGCGGACCGCACGATCCGGTCGTCGACCCTGGTGTCGCGCGGCCGGCCGCGGGTGGTCGTGGTGGGTGAGGCCATGACCCCAGGATATCTGTTACCGCTGTGGTTGCATAAATGGTTTCGGCGGGGTTACCGTCAATTAACGTCACCACACCGGTGCGCTAAAGCGGTCGGAAAAGAGAACGATCATGAGTTTCACGGGATCGGGAGTCGTCGTCACCGGAGCCGGCTCGGGCATCGGACGTGCCACCGCCGCATACCTCGCGGCGCAAGGCGCACGGGTAGTGGTGTCGGACGTCTCCGAGGAGGGCGCGAGAACCACCGTCGAGCAGATCCTTGCCGCCGGCCACAAGGCGGACCCCGTCGTCGCCGACGTGTCGGACCCGGACAGCGTCGAGGAGTTGTTCGCCCGCTCGGTGGAGATCCTCGGCGGTCTGGACCTGGCGGTCAACAACGCCGGGATCGGTCATCAGCCCGGCGATCTGCACGAGATGCCCGTCGAGGTCTGGGACCAGGTGCTCGGCGTCGACCTGCGGGGCACGTTCCTGTGCCTGCGGGCCGAGCTCAAGATCATGGTGGCGGCCGGGCACGGCAGCATCGTGAACATGGCGTCCAACGCGGGCGTGAAGAATGCGCCGGACATGGCCGCTTACACCGCCGCCAAGCACGGCGTCATCGGCCTGACGAAGAACGCCGCTCTCACCTACGCGGGTCGCAACATCCGGGTCAACGCGGTGTGCCCCGGCACCATCGCCACGCCCGGCATCGCCTCATTTCCCGCCGAGACCCAGCGCGAATGGTCCAGCCACATCCCGCTGGGCCGGCTCGGCACGCCCGAAGAGGTCGCACAGGCGGTCGCCTACCTGCTCTCCGAGCAGGCCGGCTTCATCACCGGCACCGCCCTGCTCATCGACGGCGGGCTGATGTTCCAGTGAGAGCGTTGCTCTTCGAGCGGTACGGCCCGCCGGACGTCCTCCACCTCGGCGAGGCTCCCCAGCCGCACGCCGGGCCGGGTCAAGTTCGGATCAGGGTGCACGCGGCCGCGGTGAACCCGGTCGACTGGAAGATCCGCAGCGGCGCGAGCGCCGGGTATCACCGAATTCGGCTGCCGCACATTCCGGGACTGGACGCCGCGGGCGTGATCGACCAGCTCGGCCCGGACGTTCAGGGATTGCGCCTCGGCGACGAGGTCTTCGGCAGCACCGTCACCGGAGCGGCGGCTGAGTACGCGCTGCTCGACACCTCGGCCCTCGTGCACCGTCCCACCGGCCTGTCCTGGGCAGAAGCGGCAGCGCTGCCGTCCGCGGTGGAGACCGGGCTGCGCGCTGTTGACCTGCTCGGCATCACGGCGGGCGATACCGTGCTGGTCAATGGCGCGGCCGGTGGGGTCGGACTGTCCGCTGCCCAGTTCGCGCTGGCCCGGGGTGCCTCGGTGATCGGCACCGCGGGTGCCCACAACCATGCGTTCCTCACCGGACTCAACATCATCCCCACCACCTACGGTGCCGGCCTCGGAGCCCGCGTCCGCTCACTGACGCCCAACGTGGACCGCGCACTCAACGCCGCCGGGCGCGACGCGCTGCCGGACCTCATCGAGCTGACCGGTGCCGTCGAGCGGGTCATCACGGTGGTGTCGGAACCCGCCGCGGCCGCACACGGCGTGCGCTTCACCACCGGTGCCGAGCGGCGTTACTGGGAGGCGCTGCAACTGGCCGTCGACCTGAACGGCAAAGGACAGTTCACGCTGCCCGTGCAACACACCTTCCCACTGGCCGAGGGCGCCGAGGCGCATCGCCTCAGCGAACACGGCCACGGCCTCGGCAAGCTCGTGCTCCAACTATGACCCGACGGCGTCCGAGGGCAACTGAAGGTGTCGGCTATCCGCGCGGGAGAAGGCGGGCCCGGCGGTAGCACTCGTCGATGAGTTCCGCGTTGGCCACCGACCCGTCGATGTCGGCGGGGAAGGACCGACCGCTCTGCAGGGACTCGGCGAGGCGAGCGAGTTGGTAGGTGTAGGAAGTGTGGTCGCCCAGCGTTTCCTCGCTGGTTCGTCCGTTTCTGGTCACCGTCAGCCGATTGTCCATGTGGGGGACGGCGAAGGCCGGCGAGGTGGCCGCACCGTCGGTGCCGGTCACCGTCCAGGTCATGATCCGTTCCGTGGCGGCCATGTCCCACCGGCAGTGCCCGGTCACTCCGCCGGCGTAGGCGAGCTCGACGCGCATCGACGCGTCCACTTCAGGCGCTCGCAGCGTGGCGTCGACGCTCACGATGCGCGGCTCGGCGTTGATCCATCGTCCCAGGTGGCGCGCCGCGTCCAGGACGTAGCAGCCCAGATCCATGGTCGCCCCGCCGGCCAACTCCCGCGACCAGCGCGGATCGGTGTCCGGCGGCGCCGGCATCGTCAGCGTCAGGTCCACGCGCCGGATGTCGCCCAGAGCACCGGAGACGACCAGCTCGTGCAGCCGCAGGTTCACCGGGTGGTGCAGGTAGTGGAAGCCCTCGAAGATCCGGCCGGGGGAAACCCGGGCGGCTGCGCGGACCGTGTGGGCCTGCTCGGCATTGGCGGTCAGCGGCTTCTCGCTGAGCACGTGCTTGCCCGCCGCGAGCGCGGCGAGGTTCCACCGCGTGTGCAGGGAGTTGACCAGAGCGTTGTAGACCAGATCGACGTTCGAGTCGGCGATCACGCCGGCGTAGGTGTCGTGCACCTTGGTGATGCCGTGCTCGGCGGCGAACGCCTCGGCCCGAGCGCGGTCGCGGGCGGCCACGGCCACGACTTCGTGGCCCAATATTCGGGCCGGCGCGACGATGCCCTCGTCGGCGATCCGGGCGGCTCCGAGAATGCCGATGCGCAGCGGTGCCGTCACGGGTCCACCTCCCACGCCGAAGCCACTGAGGGCAGGCTCCACTTCTGGCCGGTCCTCTGTCAAGCAGCGCCAAACTTTCCCACTGGGAAAACGTGCGCATCGGGAAAGACCGGCAGATGCTTGCGTGGGTCATCCATCGGGGAAGGGGCTCCGGCATGGTCGAACCTGCCGCCCGCGCAGCCGACGCCACAGCGACCGAGGTGCTCGAGCAGCTGCGCGAGCTGCTGAAGGCCGTCCGGCAGCTCAAACAGGAGCACGTCCTGCTCCCGACGCCGGTTCCCGCCGGCATGGTCGGCGTCCTGGGCGGCATCGACAGTCTCGGCGACGGCGTCATGACCCACCGGCAGATCATGGAGGCTCTCGGTGGCCTGCTGCTGGTCCTGTTCGTCGCCATGGCCGGTTCCACCATCGTCTCGCCCGCGCCGCCGAAGATCCCCGGCGCGTTGAACGGCAGCCAGAAGCAGTACACCTGGGTGGTCACCGCGACCCTGATGGGGTCGGCATGTCGATGCAGAACCTCGTCCTCGCGGTCCAGAACACGGTCGCCCTCAAGGACATCGGCTCCGCCAGCTCCTCGATCGCGTTCTTCCGCTCGCTCGGCGGCACCATCGGCGTGTCGGTCCTGGGCGCCGTGCTCGCCCAGCGGGTGACGGACAACATCACCGACGGCCTGGCTGCTGCGGGTGTGCCGGCGGGCACCCGCACCGGCCGGCGACGAGTGGCCCCAGCCCACCGCCGCAGCGGGCACCACGCCGCGGCCGTGAGACCGCACTGATCCGCTGAACTCGCGAGGCGGTGCCCGGGTACAGCGGTCACGTCAGCGAGCGGAGCTCGGCCATCAGGTCCGGGTTGGCGTAGTCACTCCACTGAGGGTTGAGCAGGCCCCAGGTCTCGACCGCGCCGCGCACGCGGTTGTAGCCCGCGGACTGGGTACCGTTGAGCGGCCACCAGACCCAGTCCATGTCCGTGGCGCGCAGGTAGCGCGCGATCGCGTACGGGTAGAGCAGTCGATCCTCGGTGCACCGGGAGCCGTCGTCGCGCGGCTGGGTGCATCCGCCGAACTCGCTGAGCAGGACCGGCGCCGTCCAGGGATGGCCGGGCTCGGTGACGAGTCCCCAGCGTGCGTCGAGGTTGGCCCGGAATGCCGCATCGTCGCCCTGGAGTTCGGTGATCGGGTGGTTCCACGGGTAGTCGTGCACCGCATAGACGAGCTTGTGCGGAAGGGCCAGCCGCACCGGTGCATCGGGCACGTAGCGCAGGTGGCCCTGATAGTCGGTGCCGCCGACGATGACCAGCAAGCGCGGGTTGGCCTTGAGCACCGTGTCGCCGCCGCGCTCGGCTGCGGCTCGCCAGTCGGTCGCGGAGTTGCCGTCGCCCCAGGTCGGGATCAATCCCAGGCCAGGGTCGGGACGGATCTCGTTGCGCAGTTCGGCGGCCACGACCTGGGGGCGGTCGCGGTATCGACGGGCCATGAAGGCCCAGTCGGCCAGCCAGGCGGATTCCGGGTACTCGGGGGTGTGCCACAGGCCGTCGCCGTGCGCCTCGTCGCAGCACCAGTCGCCGCGGCTGCGATGGTTGTCCAGGATCACCATGAGGCCGTTGCGGCCGAGTTCGTCGACGACGATGTCGAACAGGGCGAGCGCCCGCTTGCCCCGCAGCCGCGGGTTCGCGGCCAGAGATTCGTCGGCGACCACCGGGTTGCTCTCGACCAGTTCGTTGGACCATGGCAACCGGACGGCGTTGAAACCACCGCGCTTGATCAACCGGGCGATCGCGCCGACGCGCTGCTTGTCCAGGCCGCCGACGACGAACTCGCCGGACTCGGCACCGAACCAGTTGACGGCGGCGAACTTCACTCTCTTCCCCGCCCGGTCGACCACCCATTGCTGGCTGGTGCGCAGGGGAAGTCGGATGCCCGCGAAGGAACTCCCGTCGGTGGGCGCGGCGTTCGCCGTCGGTGGGCCTGCGGCGAGGCCGCCCGCTACCACCACCGCACACGCCAGGCCTGCAACGGTACGGGCGAAAGCGAGCGGCAAGCGAGGCATGCCGCGACGCTAGCAGTTAGTTTGGAATCCCGTCTATATCTACGCTGGTAAATGTCATGTCGCGGCTCAGCCGGGAACGTCGTGCCTCTCTCGGGTCGGCGAAGGAGGTGATCAGTGCTCGCTCACGGTCGTTGTCAGGCGATCGTGACGGCGTCGATGATCTGCTGCTGGTTGCCGCCCACGTAGAGGTTGATCGTGCGGACGTCGTTGATGGCCGGGCAGCCCGCGGCGACGGCGGTCAGATCGAGGGCATAGACATCGGGCCGATCCGGCGCCGGCCGCGCGTCACCCTGGCACCAGGCCGAGTCGGGCCCGGTCTGCAGCGACACCGCGAAGGAGCCGTTGGCCGACGGGGACGCGAAGCTGAGCTCGGCGCGGCGACTGAGGTCCAGCGGTTCGGCCAGGGTGGAGCCGAACCATCCGCCGTCGGTCCCGGTGAGCTGGAGTGCCTGGACGCCGTCGGCGTGGAAGCTGGCCGTCACCGTCGTGGTGCCGGCCGCCGGGTTGAAGCTCGCCGGACTCCAGCCCTTAGTGCCGTCCTCGAAGTCGAACAGGACCTGGGCGGGGGTGGGCGGCGGCTTCACAGTGACCGTGATGACGGCCGGGGGCGACACCCGGGCGAGCGAGTCAGCGACCGTGTAGGTCGTGGTCGCCCGGCCGCTGAAGCCGTCGGCCGGGGTGAACGTCACCGTCGCGTCGGCCGCGGCGGTGAAGGTGCCGGCCGCGGTGGTGCGTGCCCGCTGCCGTCCCGGAGTGGCCGGGTCCAGATCGACCGAGGATCGGACGATCCGGACGGCCGGCAGGTAGAAGATGTCATTGGCGGCCACTTGCAAGGTCGCGGTGGTCGCGGCCGCGACGGTGGCGTTGTCGTCGTCGGCGACCGGTACGAAGGTGAGCGCCGAACCGTTCATCCGCCGGCCGGAGTTGGCGATCGTCGTGCACACCGGGCTCGGGCAGTACACCGTGAAGCCGTCGTAGTCGCCGTACCGCGTGCCGTCGTCGAGCTCGTCGGAGAGGATCCAGTAGAGCGCGCCGTTGACGCCGCTGACGTAGGCCGCATTGGTCCACTCCTGGTAGACGACGTTGCGGGTGGCCTTGTCCTTGAGCCCGTACTCGCCCAGCAGTACCGCCTTGCGCAGGCGCTTGGCGGCCGCCGCGTGCTGCACGATCCACTGCGTGCCCCAGGCCGGGGTCTTGCCCCAGCCGTCCGGGTAGAGGTGGAAGCTCATCACGTCGATGTTGCGCAGCGCGGCCAGCGCCACCGTGTCGACGCCCTCACCGCCGTTACGGGTCCAGTCCTCGCCGTCCGGCTGGTCGGCGAAGAACCCCTCGTCCCCGACGCTCACCAGGTGCCGGCGGTCGATCGACTTGATGAACGTCGACACGTCGTCCGCCCACGAGGTCAGCGTGCTCGTGGTGCAGTTCGACGACCGCGGGTACTTGCCGGAGCCGACGCAGCGGGGCTCGTTGGCGAGCTCCCACGTCATGATCGTGGGGTCGTCCTTGTACTTCACGCCGGTGATCGTGTTGGTGTGTTCCAGCAGGTGCGCGATGTAGTCGCGGTACCAGCCGCGAATGCGCTGATCGGTGTAGAAGTCGTCGTGGTGGCTGCCCCCGGCCCATTCGACGTACTTGTCCATGCCGCCGAAGTCGGCCCAGTTGTTGGTGAACGGGATGATCAGCTTGAGGCGCAGCTCGGCCGCTTTGGCGATCACGGCGTCGAGGCGGGCGAGACCGTCGGGGCCGTCGTTGTAGCGGGGATGCCCGGAGCCGTCCCAGTACTGCAGGTAGACGCCGTTCTGGCTGCCCGCCGTGGGATCGGTACCGGCGGCCGTGCCGGTGTCGAACCAGCCCCAGGTCCGCACGACCGGCAGGCCGGAGGCCGCTGCCTGCTCCAGGACGTTGTCGCGTGCCGTCGCCGACTGGTAGTGCAGGTAGTAGTTGTTGGTGCCGGCGAAGCGGAACGGCCGGCCCTGCAGCAGAAGCTGCGAACCGCTGCGGGTGACGAAGCCGGACCCGGTTTGCGCCGGGGGTGCCGCGGTCGCGGCCGTCGCCGGCAGCACCAGCACGCTCAGGGCCGCCGCCGTCCATCGGACCGCATACGCGGCGAGGCGCTGATTCATCGACATCTCCCAAGTCGTCACGCAGCGGAGGAAGCACGCGGACGTCAATCTAAAGCTGGTTAAGTAAGCGGTCAAGGGCGTCGTGGGAGCGATTCCAGGCGATCGAAGATCAACATGGTCATCGATGGGTAACAGGTCTGCCACGTGGTCTTGACATCTCCAACTTAAGCCGCTTAATAATGTGCCGGTCGAGGTCGGGCTGCGTCCTGTGTGGGCGATGCCCGGCGCCCCGCATCGCTGCCGTGCGGCCGCGATCCGACCAAGGGACCGCTGATGCACCTTCTCTCCCGACCTCGCCGTCGCCGTCTCGGCACGGGACTGACCGCCGTGGCAGCTGTGGTAGCGCTCGCCGTCGCCGGCTGTTCCTCCGATCCGTCGCCCTCCGGCGGCGGCAAGGCGGCCGGTGCCAGCGCGATCACGATCTTCAACGGCGCCAACGGGACCATCGTGGAGAACTGGAATCCGTTCTCGCCGACCTTCCTGCAGCCGACCAACGGCCTCATCCACGAGCCGTTGTACTACTACAATCTGGCCACCGAGGCGGCACCACAGCCGATGCTGGCCACCGCGTTCTCCTGGACGCCGGACGGCAAGCAGCTCTCGATCACCACCCGGGACGGCGTCACGTGGTCGGACGGCCAGCCGTTCAGCGCCAAGGACGTGGCGTTCACCTTCGACCTGATCCGTCGCACCCCGGCGATCAACTCCACCGGGCTGAAGATCACCTCCGCCGAGGCGCGCGATGACAAGACCGCGGTGCTCACGTTCCCCGGCACGTCGTTCACCGATGAGGCGAGCATCCTGGGCAACACGCCGATCATTCCCCAGCACGTGTGGAGCAAGATCGACGATCCCGGGAAGACCATCAACAAGAACCCGGTCGGCACCGGTCCCTACAAGCTGAAGACGTTCAACGCGCAGAGCTACGTCTTCGACAAGAACCCGGCGTACTGGCAGCAGGGCAAACCCCAGATCCAGTCGGTCCGTTACATCTCCCTGGCCACGGCCGACGCCGCCAGTGCCGCCCTCACTGCCGGGCAGGTCGACTGGATGAGCTCGTTCCTGCCCGGCCTGGACAAGATCCTCAAGAACCAGCCCGAGCTGTCGTACGTGAACACCCCCGCCCTCACCGCCTCGATCTTCACCTGCTCCAACGCGGAACTGGGCTGTAAAGGCCCGCAGACCGACCCGGCTGTACGCCAGGCCATCTATCACGCGATCAGCCGCGACCAGCTCAACAAGCTCGCCGGTGGCGGGTTCGCCGCGACCGCCTCGCCGACGCTGCTGCTGCCCGACCGCGACCAGAAGTGGATCACCGACCCGGCGCAGCTCAAGGTGCCCGGCGCCCCGGACGCGGCCAAGGCCGACCAACTGCTCGATCAGGCGGGTTGGGCCAAGGGGTCCGACGGTATTCGCGCCAAGGGCGGTCAGCGGCTGTCGCTGACCATCCAGACGGTCAGCGGCTGGAGCGACTTCATCTCGCTCAACGACGCGATGAGCCAGGAACTCAAGGCGGTCGGCATCGAGCTCAAGCCCACCCAGCTGTCCTGGAACGAATGGAACAACAATCAGGTGCAGGGCACCTTCCAGCTGTCGCTGGACTCGATCGGCCTGGGTGCCTCGTCGAATCCCTACTTCACCTACAACCCCCGCTACTCGACCAAGACCACCGCCAAGGTGGGCAAGTCGGCCAGCAACAGCGGCAACTACGCCCGCTACAGCAACCCGGTCGTGGACCGGGCGGTCGAGGCTGCCGCGGCCACCAACGACGAAGCCGCCCAGAAGCAGCAGTACGCGATCATCCAGCGGGAGATCGTCCGGGACCTGCCGTACATCCCGATCTACGTCAACTCCCTGCTTACCGAGTTCAACACCAGCCGGGCCACCGGCTGGCCGTCCAACGACAACAGGTACGCCCTCCCGGCCACCTGGAAGCAGTGGGACAACGGCATCGTGCTGGTCAACCTGAAGCCGGCGAAGTAGCCCGAACGTGCGCTACCTCCGCAAGATCGGGTTCTATGTCGTGGCGTTGTGGGCCGCGCTGACGGTGAACTTCTGCATCCCGCGGCTGATGCCCGGCAACCCGGTCGACATCATGCTGTCCAAACTCGGGCAGCGGGGACCGGTCACCCCGGAGGCCCGGCACTCGATCGAGGTGCTCCTCGGCGCGAACACCAGCCAGTCGCTGCTCTCGCAGTACGGCGACTACCTGGGTAACCTCGCCACCGGGGACCTGGGCGTCTCGCTCACGTTCTTTCCGGCGCCGGTCAGCGACATCATCGGCCAGACCCTGCCCTGGACGATCGGCCTGATCGGCCTGTCCACCGTCATCTCGTTTTTGCTCGGTATCGGGCTCGGCACCGTCGCCGGCTGGAAACGGGGATCCTGGCTGGACAACCTCATCCCGGTGACCACGATGTTCCAGTCGGTGCCCTACTTCTGGCTGGCCCTGATCCTGTTGTTCGTGCTCGGCAGCCTGCTGTCGATCTTCCCGTTGAACGGCGGCTACGACGTCTACAACGCCGTGCCCGGGTGGAACGGCGTCTTCCTGGGCTCGGTGATCTATTACGGAACGCTGCCCGCCCTGACGATCATCCTGTCCTCGGTGGGCGGCTGGATGCTGGGCATGCGCAACATGATGGTCTCCACGCTGTCGGAGGACTACATGCTGACGGCGGAGGCCAAGGGCCTGCGCCCGGGACGGATCATGCGGACCTACGCCGCGCGTAACGCCATCCTGCCCTCGATCTCCGGCTTCGCCATCTCGCTGGGCTTCGTGGTGGCCGGTTCCATCGTGACCGAGGCGGTCTTCTCCTATCCCGGGATCGGCTCCGCGCTGCTGCAGGCGGTGGGCGGCAACGACTACGCGCTGATGCAGGGCATCTTCCTGATCATCACGCTGTCGGTGCTCGGCGCCAACCTGCTGGTCGACCTGCTGTATTCGGTGATCGATCCGCGCACCCGGGCGCGGGGCTGAGGAGCGCGCATGACGCTGACGACGCAAGCCGCCGAACCGGTCGGCGGCGAGGCCGCCGAGCCGGCCCGCAGCCCGCGCCGGGTCGGGCTGCCGCCCATGACGGCCAAGCTTGCCGCCGGGCTGGTCATCGGGGCGGCCATCGTGCTGTTCGGACTGGCCGGTCCGTTGCTGGTGCAGGATCCGTCCGAGGTACGCGACATCGGGCTCGCCGGACCCAGCGGCATGCACTGGCTCGGCACCACGCAGACCGGTCAGGACGTGCTGGCTCAGCTCGCGTACGCCACCCGGGGCTCGCTGACCGTCGGCGTCATCGTCGGTGTCCTGACTTTGGTGCTGTCGGCCTTCTTCGGTGTCGTCGGCGCCTACGCCGGCGGCTGGCTGGACGAGCTGTTCTCCCTGTTCACCAACATCATGCTGGTCATACCGGGCCTGCCGCTGGTGATCGTGATCTCCAGCTACGTGCCGGACAAGAGCCTGGTGCTGGTGGCCCTGGTGTTGTCGATCACCGGGTGGGCCGGCTCGGCCCGGGTTTTGCGCGGCTACACGCTGAGTCTGCGCAGCCGCGACTACGTGCTGGCCGCCCGGGTGGCGGGAGAGAAGCGCTGGCGCATCCTGTCGGTCGAGATCCTGCCCAACCTGATCCCGTTGCTGGCCTCGCAGGTGGTGTTCGCGGTCATCTTCGCCATTCTCGGTGAGGCCGGGCTGTCCTACCTGGGCCTCGGCGCGAGCGGCTCCTTCACCTGGGGGACGATGCTCTACTACGCCCAGAACGGCCTCGCCCTGCGGCTGGGCGCGTGGTGGTGGTTCGTGCCGCCCGGGCTGATGCTGGCGCTGTTCGGCGCGGCACTGTCCCTGATCAACTTCTCCATCGACGAGATCATCAACCCTCGGCTGCGCAACCAGACCCGGTCCGAGCGCCGCGGCTGGCGGATGTCGCGCCAGCAACTGCGCACCGCCAAGGAGGCCACCCTGTGAAGCCGAGTGAGCCGGTCCTGACGGTGGCGGACTTCAGCGTCGATTATCTGGTCGCGCCGGTCGTGCACGCCGTGCGCAATGTGTCTTTCGTCCTGCACCGCGGAGAGGTGCTGGGCCTGGCCGGGGAGAGCGGCTGCGGCAAGAGCACCCTGGCCTACGGCATCGTGCGTCTGCTCAAGCCGCCGGCCGTGATCTCCTCGGGCCGGGCGGTGCTGCACTCCCGCGAGGGCGGCGACGTCGACTGGAACCAGCTCGACGCCGAGGAACTGCGAGCTATCCGCTGGGATTCGATCTCCATGGTCTTCCAGGGCGCGATGAACTCTTTGAATCCGGTGATCTCGGTGCGCGACCAGTTCGAGGACATCTTCACCACCCACCGGCCGGAGATGGGGCGCCGGGAACGCCGGCGGCGCTGTGCGGAACTGCTGGAACGGGTCGGGGTGGATCCGGCGAGGCTGGGGGCGTACGCGCACGAGCTGTCCGGTGGCATGCGCCAGCGCGTCATGATCGCCATGGCGATGGCCCTCGAACCGCAAGTCATGATCATGGATGAACCCACCACCGCCCTGGACGTGGTGATCCAGCGTGAGATCCTCCGCGAGATCACCCGCCTGCGGGACGAGCTCGGCTTCGCGGTCATCTTCATCACCCACGACCTGCCGCTGCTGCTGGAGATCAGCGACCGGATCGCGGTGATGCGCGACGGCGAGATCGTGGAGATCGGCGACGCCGTCGGGCTCTACACCGACCCGCAGCACGAGTACACCGAGCAACTGCTGGCGTCCTTCCCCAGCCTCACCGGCGATCGTGGCTCGTTCGTGCGCGGCGGCATCGACGAACGCCTGCTCGCCCTGGACGCCGTCCGGGTCGACGGTGGTGACCGGTGAGCACCCTCGAGGTCCGCGGACTCGGCAAGGAATACCGTCTGCGCGAGGGCCTGCGGAGCAGCACTCTGCGTGCGGTCGACGACGTCAGCTTCACCCTGCGTCCGGGCCGGACGGTCGCGTTGGTCGGGCAGAGCGGCAGCGGCAAGTCCACCGTCGCCAAGCTGCTCATGCAGCTGGAGCGGCCCACCTCCGGGGAGATCCTGCTCGACGACCGGCCGGTGGCACGCCGCGGCGCCGGGCTGGCCGAGTACCGGCGGATGGTCCAGATGGTCTTCCAGGACCCCTTCGCGTCGCTCAACCCGTTCCACAGCATCGGCCACCACCTCGAACGTCCGTTGCGGCTGCACCATCGCGGGATGACCGGCGCCGAGGTCCACCGGCGGGTGGTGCACCTGCTCGAGCGGGTCCGGCTGCACCCGGCCGAGCTGGTCGCCCGACGCCGCCCGCACGAGCTGTCCGGCGGGCAGCGGCAACGCGTCGCCATTGCCCGCGCACTGGCTCCGGAACCGGGCATCCTGGTCGCCGACGAACCGGTGTCGATGCTCGACGTGTCGATCCGGCTGGGCGTGCTGAACCTGCTCGCCACCCTGCAGCGCGAGGAGGACCTGGGCGTTCTCTACATCACCCACGACCTGGCGACCGCCCGGCACTTCTCCGACGAGATCCTGGTGATGTACCAGGGCCGCATCGTCGAACGGGGCCCGGCCGACGACGTCATCCTCCGTCCGCGGCATGAGTACACCAAGACACTCGCCGACGCGGCACCCAACCCCGAGCGGCGGCTGCGGCAGGCCCGGTCCTGACCCGGCTGACGCCGATTCAGCCCCGCAGCTGCGACTGCAGCACCAGCGCCGCTGCTCCGGTGGCCGATGCGGCGCCCGCCGCCAGCGACACGGTGACCGACACCGAGCGGTGCCACGTACGCGCGTCGGCGACGGCGATGCGCTGCCGGATGGCTGGGCCGTAGATGAACGAGGCCGCCGCGAAACCGGGACCGGTCAGGACCAGCAGGTCGATGTCGAGCAGGTTGACCACCGACTCCGCCGCGGCGGCGACGTAGCGGGCCGAGCTGCTGAGCACGGCATGGCACCCCGGAGCCTCCGCCCGGGCGGCGCGGGCCACCGCCGCGAACTCGCTCGTGACGCTGCGCCGGGGCGAATCGGGCGTCAGCCCGGCCTCAGCCGCGGCGACCGGGTCGGCGCGGACCGCGTCGATGACGGCCCGGGGCCCGGCCAGCACTTCAAGGCAGCCCTGGCTGCCGCACCAGCACGGTGGCCCGTCCACCTGCAGGCAGAGGTGCCCGAACTCGCCGGCGTTGGCCTGCCGGCCACGCACGGCGGAGCCGTCGATCATCAGGCCGGCACCGATGCCGCTGCCCATGTACAGCGCGGCGAAGGCCCGGCTGGCCCGGACCCGGGCGACCCAGTACTCACCCACGGCCGCCGCGGTGGCGTCGTTCTCCACCAGGACCGGCCAGCCGGTCGCCTCGGACAGCCGCCGGCCCAGGTCATCGCTGCGCCAACCGCGCAGGTGCGGCGGGGCGTCCTCCGGGCGTACCCCGCTGCTCGGGCCCGGCCAGACGACGCCGATGCCCAGGCAGCGGGCGCGGTTCACCCCCGAGCCGTCGAGCAGGACGTCGATGTCTTCGGTCAGGTGGCTGACGACGGCGTCGGGGTCAGCGGTGGCCGGCGCCGGCCGGGCCAGACGCGACACCACGCCGCCGGTTTGGCCGGTCAGCACGTAGGTGGTGACGTCCTCGTCCAGGTGGATGCCGACCGACAGCCGCGCGGTGGGGTCGAGGCGCAGCAGCGTGCGCGGTTTCCCAGCGGTGGGGGTGCGGCCGGTCTCCACGAGCAATCCCTCGTCGAGCAGGCGCCGGACGGCCATGGACACAGCCGCCTCGGTGAGCCCGGTCATCGCGGCCAGTTCCACCCGGCTCAGCGACTCCGCCGCGCGGATGGCGTCGAGGATGCTCTCGCGGGCCGCCGGCCGGCGGCTGCGGCCGGCGGAGGTGCGGCCGTCGTCGGTCACTGCGCCACCGCTCACCGCCGTGTCACCGTCTTCCCCCTAGGTCCTCGTACCGTCGGCCGCTCAGGACCCGTCCGTGGCCCGCACCAGCAGGACCCGGTCGGGATACAGCACCGGCAACCGCAGACCGGAGGTGCCCAGCACGCCCCCCGGCAGGTGCACCCCCTGTTGCGTGCACCACGGTAGCCCAGCACCCCAGGCGGCCGCGTTGCCGTCGGGTACCTCGCCGGGAGGCTGCGGCCGGACGTGATAGACGCGCTCCGGCCTCAGCCCGGGCAAGGGGACCTGGCCCGGGGGATAGCCGGCGCTGGTCGACCGGGAGATGATCGCGTACAGCGCGTCGGTGCCGTCGGCCGCGACCACGCCGGTGAGCTCGTACGCAGGGTCGACGAGATCGCCGTGCACCAGCGTGCCGGTGTGCAGCAGCCCGCGTACGGTTTTGTAGAAGGCCACCCACCGGGCCAGGCGGGCCCGCTCGCCGGGGTCCGCCGTGGTCAGGTCCCACTCGATCCCGAGGTGTCCCCAGATCGCGCTGCCGGCGCGCATGTCGAGCGACTGCCGGCGCCGGGTGGTGTGTGACTCGGCCGCGCCGATGTGCGAGCCGATCAGTTCCAAGGGGATGAGCAGGCTGGTCCAGCGTTGGATGGCCACCCGCTCGTGCGCGTCGATGCAGTCCGAGGCCCACACCCGGTCGGTGTGCCGCAGGATCTCCAGGTCCACCCGGCCCCCGCCGGAGGAACACGATTCCACCTCCACGCCGGGATGCCGCTCGCGCAGCTCGTCCAACAGCCGGTAGAGGGCCCGGGTCTGGTCGTGCACCCCGGCGCGGCCGGTCGCCGGATGTCCCGCCTCCACGAGATCCCGGTTGTGATCCCACTTCAGATACCGGATCGGATACTCGCGCAGCAATGCGTCGAGTCGACCCAGCACGTGCGCGAACGCGTCCGGATTGGCCAGGTCGAGGAGCTGCTGGGAGCGGGCCGGCGGTGGCATCCGGTCGCCCGTACCCATGATCCAGTCCGGATGGGCCCGGGCCAGCTCCGAGTCCGGGCTGATCATCTCGGGTTCCACCCACAGCCCGAAGTCCATCCCGAGGCCCCGTACGACCTCGATGAGGGGACCGAGTCCCTGCGGCCAGACGTCGGCCGAGACCGTCCAGTCGCCCAGCGCCGACGTGTCGTCGCGGCGGCCGCCGAACCAGCCGTCGTCCAGGACGAACCGCTCGGCGCCGACCTCGGCGGCCGCCTGCGCCAGTCGGGTGAGCCGGCCGAGGTCGTGGTCGAAGTAGACGGCTTCCCAGGTGTTGACGACCACCGGGCGCGGGGTCCTGGGATGGCCCGGCCGGGAACGCAGGTAGCGGTGGAAGCGGCCGGACAAGTCGTCGAGGCCCTCGCCGTAGGAGGCGTACAGCCACGGCGAGGTGTAGCTGTCGCCGCCGGCCAGTCCCACCTCGCCGGGCAGCAGGAGCTCGCCGCCGCCCAGCGCGGAGTGCCCGTGGAACGTGCGCTCGGCGATCGTGCGGGTGCCGCCGGAGAACGCCGTGTGCAGAGCCCAGACCGGACCGTGCCGATTGGCGAAGCCGGCCGTCCCCGCGCAGAGCAGGTAGGCGCTGTCGTAGCCGGTGCGCCCGGTGCGGTTCTCACGCACCCGCAGCCCGTGCGTGAACGCGGTCCGCTGGGGCGAGCGCTCGCGCAGGTGGTGGCCGGTGAAGTCGAGCAGTTCCACCGCCTGCTCGGGAACCGGCAGGAAGAGGGTGAGGTGCTCCAGCCAGTACGTCGCCGCGCCGGTCGCGGTCAGGCTGGCCCGCGCCCGCAGGACTCCGCTGGCGTGCAACTCGATCTCCAGCGTCAGCAACAGGTCGGCGGCATCGTCGCGGGCATCGACGATCACCGCCTCCGTGGTGTCGGCGCCGGCGCCGCGTCGCTGGTGCCGCCTGTCCGTCACGACGAAAGCGGAGGACCAGGCGCGGCCCTGCCGGTGCCCGGCCAGACCCGGATGTCCGAGCCAACCGGCGGATTGTTCCGGTAGCACCGAGACCCGCACGGGCGTGTCGGCGGAGAACCCGATCGGCTGTGGTGCCGCCGCCACGGCGAGGCCGGCGAGCTGCTGTGGTGACAGCTCCCCGAGATCAGCCCCCCAGTGCACGATCGCCGGCAATGCTGGTCCGCGCAGGTCGAGCACCAGGCTCACGCCCCCCGCGCGGAGCTGGAGAATATCGATGGTCATACGTCTCCTTGAGGGCCGGAAGGGGAGTTGACGCGCTTCCTTCAGTAGCTTAAGAATGTAGCGGTCACGGCGTCACTGAACCCACGGGGAGCAGTCGTTCATGATCAGAGAGAACCTGCACGAGAACTGGACCGTGCACGCTGTCGACGGTGCGCGCCTGACCCTGGGTAGCGTGGCGATCGCCGCCACCGTGCCGGGCACCGTCCATGTCGACCTGCTCGCCGCCGGCCTCATCCCCGACCCGTACACCGGGACACACGAAGTCCAGCTCGCCTGGATGCACCGCGTGGCGTGGCAGTACGACACCACGTTCAGAGTCGCGCCGCCGGCCGCCGAGGAACGCGTCGACCTGGTCTTCGACGGTCTCGACACGGTCGCCACCATCGTGCTGAACGGCGTGGAGCTCGGCCGGACGGCCAACATGCACCGCGGATACCGCTTCGACGCGCGCCGGCTGCTGTCCGACGGGGACGCCGCCCTGTCCGTGCGCCTCGATCCCGCCCTCGCCTATGCCGAAGCGGTGCGTGACAGCATCGGCGAACGCCCGCACACCAACCAGCACCCGTACAACATGGTCCGCAAGATGGCGTGCAGCTTCGGCTGGGACTGGGGTCCCGACCTGCAGACAGCGGGCATCTGGCGACCGGTGCGGCTGGAGCGCTGGCGGGTCGCCCGGCTCGCCGCGGTGCGACCGTTGGCCACATTGGACCCCGACGGCCGGACCGGGCGTCTGACCGTCCACGTCGACGTCGAGCGCAGCGGCCTCGCCCCCGCAGCGGACCTCACGGCCCGCGTCACCGTGGCCGGCGTGACCGCCGAGCTCATCCTGCCCGCCGGTGTGCAGGCCGGCGTGGTGGAGGTGGAGCTTCCCGACGCGCCGGTCTGGTGGCCCGTCGGTCACGGCGAGCAACCGCTGACCACCGCCACGGTGGAACTGCTCGACCACGCGGGCACCACGCTGGACACGTTCGCACGCCGGGTCGGCTTCCGCTCGGTACGCCTGGACGAGACTCCCGACGAGACGGGGCGAAGATTCACCCTCGTCGTCAACGAAAAGGCGATCTTCGTCAGGGGCCTCAACTGGATTCCCGAGGATCACCTGCTGACCAGGTTGACCCGCGACGACTACGCCACCGCTGTCGACCGCGCCATCGACGCGCATGCCAACCTGCTGCGCGTCTGGGGCGGCGGCATCTACGAGGCCGACGACTTCTACGACCTGTGCGCCGAGCGCGGTGTGCTGGTGTGGCAGGACTTCGCGCTCGCGTGCGCGGCGTACGCCGAGGAGGAGCCGATCCGCTCGGAGATCCTTGCCGAGGCCCGGGAGAACATCGTTCGGCTGAGTCCGTACCCGTCGCTCGTGCTGTGGAACGGCGGCAATGAGAACATCTGGGGTCACGAGGACTGGCGCTGGAAGGAACAGCTAGGCGACCTGAGCTGGGGAGCGCGGTACTACTACAAGGATTTCCCCATGCTGCTCGCCGAGCTCGACCCGACCCGGGCCTACCATCCCGGCAGCCCCTCCAGCCCGGGCTTCGACCCCGAAATGATCCATCCCAACGACGATCGGTACGGCACCCGGCACGAGTGGGAAGCCTGGAACCGGGAGGATTACACCTGGCACGACCGGTCCACCCCACGCTTCTGCTCCGAGTTCGGCTGGCAGGCACCACCGGCCTGGGCGACCCTCAGCGAGGCGCTCGACGAGCGGGACCTGCGGGCGGACTCCGCGGCGTTCCTGCTGCACCAGAAAGCGGAGGACGGCACCGGCAAGCTCAACCGCGGGCTTGCGCACCACCTGACGGTGCCGAGCGACTTCACCGACTGGCACTGGGCGACCCAGCTCAACCAGGCTCGGGCCACGACGTACGCGGTGGCGCACCTGCGCTCGCACATGCCGCGCACCATGGGGTGCATCCTGTGGCAGCTGAACGACTGCTGGCCGGTGACGTCCTGGTCGGTGGTCGACGGCTCCGGGCGGCGCAAGCCTGCCTGGTACGCCCTGCGCCGCGCCTACGGAGCACGCCTACTCACCTGGCAGGTACGCAACGGCGAGCTGGTGCTCGTGGTGATCAACGACTCCGACGACGCCTGGCAGGCGCCGGCGCTGGTGCGACGGGCCACCTTCGACGGCACCGTGCTGGCCACGGCTCCGGCTGTCATCCGGGCCGAACCGCGGTCGGTGCAGATCGTCGCGCTCGCCGCCGAGGTGCGGACCGTCGAGGATGCCACCCGGGAGGTCCTGGTGGCCGACGCCGACGGCCTTCGCGCCACCCGGCTTTTCGCCGAGGACTTCGACCTCGCCTACGACCCGGCGCCCGTGTCGGTGCGTTCCTCGCCGGAACGCGGGGGATACTCGGTAACCGTGACCGCCTCTTCCTTCGCCCGCGATGTCGCTCTGCTGGCCGACCGGCTGGCAGGCGACGCCGAGGTTGACGACATGCTCATCGACCTGCTGCCCGGGGAGAGCCACACATTCCGGGTCCGCACGGGAGCCTCGCTCACCCCGGATACCCTCACCGTCGCGCCGGTGCTGCGCTGCGCCAACGACCTGGCCGTCACGGCCAGAACCCGGTGAGCCCGCAGCATCCCGGCCGGCCGGACGGCCCCGGCCTGATCGGTCTCGTTCTGCCCGGGGGAGCTCCTCGAGTCGGCGTCGAGCCGTTCTTCACGGAGCTCATCGCCGGCATGGAGCAGGCGCTCACCCCCACGGGGGCCAGCGTGCTCCTGCTCATAGCCCCCGACCTGAACAGTGAGCTGGCCACCTACCGCCGATGGGCCGCCGATGGCACAGTGCAGGCTGTCGTGGTGGTCAACGTGGTACGCGACGACACCCGCCCGGGGGAGCTGGCCGCCCTGGGCCTGCCGGCCGTGCTGGCCGGGAGCTACCCGGGACCCGTGCCCCTGACCCGGGTGCTGACCGACGACGCCGGGGCGATGACCGCCGCCATGGAGCTGTTGCACTCCTTGGGACACCGTGTGGTCGGCCGGGTGAGCGGTCCTGCGGAACTGGTGCACACCGCCGAACGCACCGCCGCGATGCACGCGACCGGCGAGCGGCTGGGCATCGAGGTGCGCATCGTCGAGGCCGACTACTCCGCCGAGGCGGGCGTACGCGGTGTACACCGGCTGCTGGCCGCGGATCGGCCGGCCACCGCGGTGATCTTCGACAACGACGTGATGGCGGTCGCCGCCGAGGAGGACCTGATCCATTCCGGCGTCTCCGTTCCCGAACAGGTCAGCCTGCTCGGGTACGACGACTCGCCGCTGTGCGAACTGGCGGCGCCGCCCCTGTCAGTGCTCAGCATCGATGTCCACGAGCACGGTGTGCTGCTGGGGCAGGTCGTGCTCGAAGTGCTCGCGGGTGCGCCGCACCGCGACCACGCCGGTCCGGAGTTCCGGATCCTGCGCCGGGGGAGTACCGGCCGCGCCCCGGTCGCGCTGCCGGCGGCCTAAGGCGTGTTTCGTAAGTCGCACTGAGGTCTGAAGGTCGCGGCGTGGCGGTGATCGACAACAAGCCCTGCGCGGCTACCCCACTCAGATACTGTCGCGCTGTTGAGGCGCGAGGCGGCGGGAGAGCCGGTCGGTGATGTTTCCGGTCGCACCGACGGCGCCGCTCAACATCTCCCGGAGGACTGTGTCCAGTGGCGTCGACTTCACGCCGAGGATCGCCTCGGTCCGGCTGGAGTCGATGACATGCGGGTTCTCGTTGCTGTACATCATTTCCATGAGTTCGCCGAACAGCGGTTGCTGTCGGGCCAGCGTGGCGAGCTCGTCGCGGTCGATGCGGTGCAGCTTGGGTGTGGGCGCTTCGGCCAGTTCGGCGAGCCGCTCGCTCAGTGCCCGCACGGAAAGTGACGAGGTGGCCGGCACGTGCCAGGGCTGGCCCCACGCGGCGTCGTTGCGACTCGCGGCCACGAGTGTGCGGGCGATGTCTTCGGTGTAGTTCCAGCTGTGCGCTACGTCGAGGTCACCCGGCCAGGACGCCACCTCGCCGGCCAGGAGGGGGCCGAGCACGAATGCGCCGTAGGGACCCACAGGGCCGGCGCCGAGGAAACCTGTGGCCCGCACTTCGGTGACCCGCGCGCGGCCCGCTTCGTGAGCGGCCAGGGCGTCGAGCCACATCTGCGCTCGGACACGGCCTTTGACCGTGGTGGCGGTCATCGGCAGGTCCTCGGTCATCGGCCCGTCGACATGACCGTAGCCATAGGTGTTGCCCAGCATCACGTAGGCCGCTCCGGTCCGCTCGACCGCGGTCAGCAGCGCCGCGGACATCGGTGGCACGTCGACAGCCCAGCGGTCGTACGCGGGAATGGCGCAGTTGACCAGCACGCTTGCGCCCTCGGTGAGCTCGGTGAGCCGGTCGGCATCGGTGATGTCGGCGGCCACGGTCTCCACCAGCGGGTGGTCTGCGCCGCGGCCGCTGCGGGTGATCTGGCGGACGCGTTCGCCGCTCTCGGCGAACTGGCGGGCGGTGGGCAGGCCGGCTGCGCCGGCTCCGGTGACAACGACGAATGACATGTCTCAACCCTGCCGAGCCGCAGCGCTGTACAGTAGTGGCCCGAGTGCCATACATCCGGAGGTTCCGGCCATGCACCGCATCGTCGTCATCGCCGTTCCACCGGTCAACACCTTCGATCTGTCCATCCCTGAGCTGATCTTCCGCGGGGTGGAGATCGATGGGCGGCCTGCGTACGACGTTCGGGTGTGCACGGCTGAGCCGGGGATCCTGCCGTCCGACGGCGCTTTCGACCTGTTCGTCCGGCACGGACTTGAGGCGGTCGACGAGGCCGACACGGTGATGGTGACCGGCGGGATGGCCCGCGACGACGTCCCGCCGGCCGTCCTGGAGGTGTTGCGCACCGCGGCCGCGGCCGGCCGGCGGGTAGCGTCGATCTGCACCGGTGCCTTCGTCCTGGCGGCCGCCGGTCTGCTGGAGGGCCGACGCGCCACGACGTACTGGGTGAAGTCCGACGTGTTCCGTCAGCGCTACCCTGCCGTGACGCTCGAACCGGACGTGCTGTTCGTCGAGGACGGCCCGGTGCTCACCTCGGCCGGGCTGGCGGCCGGCATCGACCTCTGCCTGCACATGGTTCGCTCCGACCACGGGGCTGCGGCGGCCAACGCGGTGGCCCGGCTGGCCGTGGTGGCACCGGTACGCCCGGGCGGTCAGGCGCAGTTCATCGAGACCCCACTGCCCGCCGAGACCGGCGTCTCCCTCGCCGCGACCCGAGCCTGGGCGTTGCAGCGCCTTGACGAGCCGCTCACGCTGACCGACCTGGCCCGGCACGCCAACAACAGCGTACGGACGCTGACTCGCCGATTCCGCACCGAAACCGGCCTCAGCCCGCTGCAATGGTTGCTGCATCAGCGCATCAACCGGGCGCGCGAACTTCTGGAGTCCACCAACCTGCCGATGGACCTCGTCGCCACCCGCAGCGGACTGGGCAGTTCCGACTCGATGCGCCAGCACCTGACGCGGCGGGTCGGGCTGACACCGATAGCGTACCGGCGAACTTTCACCCGTCTGCCGGAACACCGGTAGCCATCGCCGTCGCCGAGGAAGGTGGAAGCCCGACTCCTATCGGTCAGTTCGAGGGGCGCGCCAACTCGCCGAGGGCGTCGAGACACCGGGGATATCACCTCAGTACTCGACGCTGCTTCTCGCCGGACATCAGATGCCGGAGCGCCATCCACGTCCCCCGTACGTTTCTCGAGATGCCGCGGTGGCGACGCGAAGGCGCACCTTGGCTGGCCGCGCTGCCGGAGCTGATCCGAGCGCGGTGTGCGAGCTGGCGGCTGCCTGACCATGCCGGGCCCCGACGTGGCGGATCAGATCGCGGCGCTCACCTTCTGGGCCGGCCGGGGCACCGTACGCCTGATCCGGGCCGATGCCGGCGCCGGCGTCATGCTGCTCGAGCGGCTCGGTCACCCGCTGGCGACGCTGCCCGTCGACGAAGCGATGCCGTTGCTGGGTCGGATGATGCGTCGCCTCGCCGTGTCGGCGCCGCCGGACGTGCCGTGCACCGCAGCCGTGGTGCGTGACCGGACAGACACCCTGGACGCCGAGTGGCGCGATCTCGGCCGGCCCTTCGACGTTGCTTTTCTCCGCGCGGCGCTGGCTGCCGGATTGCGGCTGTCCCACACCGACTCGACGCTCGCGGTGAACGGGGACATGCACTCCGGCCAGGTGCTGCGGGCAGAGCGGGAGCCGTGGCTGACCGTCGATCCGGTGCTGATGCGCGGCGACATCGGCTTCGATCTGGCGCGCGTGCTCTGGGCCCGGCTCGACGAGATGCCGACCGCGGCGGCGATCCGTGGACACCTCGTCGCCGTCGTGCGGGCCGCCGGGATCGACAGCGGGCAGGGCCGGGACTGGGTGCTCTGGCGAAGCGTCGACTACTGGCTCTGGGGGCTACGCAACGGCCTGACCGAGGATCCACTGCGGTGCCGGTGACTCATGACCGTCTTCACGGCATGAGCCCCAGGTTCGCGGACGCGCCGGCACCGCGATGCCGGCGCGCCCGCGGTCGGCTCAGATCGGCGGTACGTTCACCCAGAACCGGGTGTCGTCGGTGCGATAACGGGAATTGGAATTGATCTGGTCCCGAATCCAGTAGATCGCGTTGCGGTAGTTGGCGATGTCCTGAGTGTTCGGATTCCGCAGTCCGGTCTCACCGTTACGGTGCCCGGCGAACCAGGTGTATTCGCCCCACTTGTTCTGCGCCGCGTGACGGATCTGGATGTCCCAGCTGAGATTGCTGTTGAGTGCCGCACCGGCGTTGTACTCATTGGCTCCGTACCCGCTGTACTGCGACACGGACTGACGGATCATGTGCCAGTTCTGCTTGAAGATCCCGAAGTTGGCAGCGTCGCCGGACTTGCCGTCTCCGTAGGTGTAGTCCGTGGTCATCCGCTCGGTCTCGAGCATGGCGATCGCGAGATCGAGGACCGTTCCACCGTTGTTGAGCACTGCTTGCTTGCGGCTGCCCAGGCCGCTGACCGAGTAGGAGCCCCGGTCCGCGGCCTGGGCCGGGGCGGGCGCTGTCAGCAGAGCTGCGGTCAGCGCGAGGGCGATCGCCAAGAGGCGTCTCATCGCATTTCCTTTCGCCATGATGCTCGTATCCCGGTCCGGAAGCGGGATGTCGACATCGGGAGCGGTGCGGCCGCGCACTGTGAGGGCGGAGCTGCCGACGGGTGCTTCAGAAAGCACGCCGGGGCGCCGCCACATATTGATACTAATCACTGAACAGTTCAGTTACAACCGTGTCGGCATTGTTTCTTAAGGCGCTTATGTTAAACAGGCGCGGTCGCTCTTCCGCCACGGACGCGGGCGTGGCGGGTGTCGTGCGTAAACGCACCACACCCGCCACCTTCGTACTCGCGGTCGACGATCGCGCCGCCCGCATCGCGGCGGCGGTGCTGACCGGTTCGCGGTCGGCCCGCGAGGTGCACTGGGATCGTGTCCAGCCCGCCGGTGCGGGCAGATCGGTCAGCTGGCGGTGCAGGCCGGCGTGGTGCTGGGTGCGGTGCCGGTGCCCTGGAAGCCGAACTCGGTGGAACCGCCGGCGTTGAGCCGACCGTTGTGACTGGCGTTGGTGAACCGGACCGAGCCGCTCGTGCCGCTCGCCTGAGCGTTCCACGAGTTGGTCACGGCGGTGCCGGACGGCAGCGTGGTCGCCACTGACCAGCCGGCGAGCGCATTGCCACCGGCGGTGACCTTCACCGTGGCGACGAAGCCGCCGTTCCAGGCGTTGACCGACAAGGAGGCGGTGCAGGCACCGCCCGCCGGTGGGGTTGAGGGCGGGGTCGAGGGCGGCGTGGACGGCGGGGCGGACGGCGTGTTGGTACCGCTGTAGACGCTGGCCTCGCGCGAGGTGGCCTTGATGCCGTTGGCGCCGTTGATGAACCGCTGGCCCCACGTGGTCAGCTGGCCCGGGTTGAAGTTGGTGGTCATGTCGAGGTACTCGACGCCGCTGCCGTTGCCGCTCCAGGACCAGCCGATGTAGCCGATGCCGCGGGACTGGGCGGTGGCCATGATGGTGTCCTCGTCCGGGTTGCCGTCCGAGTGGTCGTTACCGAACTCGCCGACCACGATCGGCAGGTTCGCGGTCTGGAACCGGCCCAGGTAGTCGGTGATCTCCGCGGCGGTGTCGAACACGCCGTACATGTGGATCGAGAAGATGGTGTTCTTCTGCGGGTCGGCGGCGAACAGCGAAGCGGCGTTGTCGCGCATGGTGAAGGACCAGTCCTGGCCCCAGTTCGGGGCGTCCACCATGATGGAGTGCTCGAAGCCGTTGGACCGCAGCCGGGTGATGGCGTTGCGGGTGTCGGCGACCCAGCCGCCCGCGTTGGTGTTGCCGTACGGTTCGTTGCCGATGTTCAGGATGACGTAGCGCTCCTGGCCGGCCAGCGCCGACTTGATGCTGATCCAGTAGTCGACCGCCTGGGCCAGCGTGGCGGCGGCGCCCTCCTCGCCGTACCCGGTCGTGTCGTGCACCTCGAGCACGCAGACCAGCCGGTTCGTCTTGCACTGGTTGATCACGTTGGTGACGTCCGCGGCGTCGTTGCGGGTCCAGCGGTTGCCGCTGCTCAGCACCACGCGGACGGTGTTCGCGCCGGTCGCCTTGATGTTCGCGAAGGACGACGTCTGACTGGGGTACCAGTTGTGGGCGTGGTTGATGCCGCGCATGACGAACGCGTTGCCGTTGGCGTCCAGGATGCGGGTGCCGCTGACAGTGAAGCCGGCGGCGGCATGGGCCGGTTGCGCGGCGAAGACCGTCGCTCCGGCCACTACGGCCAGGGCGGCCAGGACTTTCAGTACGAGTGATCTCACGGGTAGCAGCCTTTCCGGGGGGAAGTCAGCCGGCCGGGGCGGTCGTGCTGTGGTGGTCGGGAGCGCTCCCACGCTGGATGACCGCACATGCTGCCTTACTCGGTTCAGTAAAGTCAACCAGCAGGAAACCTTCTTGTAACATTGCCTCTGGTCAATGCGTTTAGAGGTGGCCGGCTGCCTTTCCGGACGATCGAGTCGAAGCTCAGCGCCCGTCCGGCGTAGTTTTTCGTGTTAACCCATCGTTTCGGCAAGGACATTTGCCGGGCGGGCAGTGCTCGCACGTGGAACGAGGAATGCCGTTGCGTGTTGGTAGCTCGG
This sequence comes from Actinoplanes sp. NPDC051405, assembly GCF_055586185.1. Classification (NCBI taxonomy): domain Bacteria; kingdom Bacillati; phylum Actinomycetota; class Actinomycetes; order Micromonosporales; family Micromonosporaceae; genus Actinoplanes; species Actinoplanes sp. NPDC051405. The sequence continues at coordinate 319,730 of NZ_JBVJIR010000001.1, read as the reverse complement.
CGCGTCGCCGTCGGTGATGACGGTCATGAGCTGCCGGGCCGCGACTTTTCCGTACGCGGTGATGTCGCGCGACAGGGCCGTCAGGGGTGGGTGGACCACGCTGCACAACAGCGAGTCACCCCAGGCGACGATGGACAGGTCCCGCGGCACCGAGATCCCCATCTCATGCGCGGCTCCGAGGCCCGCCACCGCCATGATGTCGTTGTCGTAGATGATCGCCGTCGGTCGCTCCGTAGAGGAGCTGAGCAGGCGGCGCGTCGCCCGGCCGCCTTCCTCCCCGCTGTAGTCGGAGGGCACCGTCACGGCGTGCTGGACCCCGATTCGCCGGCAGGCGGCGGCGAAGGCGTCCGTGCGGATGACCGTGTGCAGCAGATGCGGCAGGCCGCCAACCCTGGCGATGGTGCGATGGCCCAGCGCTGCGAGGTATTCGACGGTGTCGGTGATGGCCGCCGCGTCGTCCGACCACACGCTGGTGATGCCTCCGAAATCGCCCGGGCCGGCGATGGCGACAGCCGGCAGCTGGAGCTGCCGTACGGCATCGAGGCGTTCGTCGTCGACCCGGACGTCGACGAGAAACACGCCGTCGACGCGCCGCTGCGCCGCCCACCGCTCGTACACTCGCAGTTCGGCATCATGCGCCGAGACGACGTGGATGGTCAGGTCGCAGGAGCGGGCCGACAAGGCCGCTTCGATGCCGCTGACCAGCTCCATGAAGAACGGCTCGACGCCGAGAATGCGGGCGGGACGGCAGATCACCAGACCCGCCGCGCCGGCCTTGGCGGCGGACGGCGCGCGGACGCCGCGGCTCGGAGTGAATCGCAGCCGCTTGGCGATCTCGAGGATTCGGTCGCGAGTGGCATCGGAGACGCCCGGCTGCCCGTTCAAGGCGTACGACACGGCCCCCTTGGACACACCCGCCTCGCGGGCGATGTCCGCGATCGTCACTCGCTTGACCACTGGTCTCCCTCTACCCAGGCCGAGCGGCCCGGTCCGGTCGGCTCTGCCGATTCAGTATGCCGCAAGAGATGAACGTCCCGGGCCGTGCTTCAGATCGATCTACTGAACAAATTGGTTAACGAAATACCCAAGACACATAGCTTGACAACAATGTCCACTGAACTTAACGTCTCTGTGCACAGCTGGTTCAGTGGAGACCGTCAGGATCTTGCAGGATCCCGGGCCGCGCATGGCTGGGATGAAGCCGCAGGCGCCTTCCCGCCGATGGACTCCGCGTAGCGATAAGCCCCGCCGCAGCCGTTCAACGTTGCCCCAGAGGACCGCGGTGCGCCGCGGGGGTGAATCGCGCCAGGCAACGGGGGCAAATAGGCATTGCGGACCCATCGGAGGTAATTTTGAAAAGGCGAAATGGTCTGCCGGCATTCGCCGTGCTCCCGGTCGTGGCCACGTTGCTGCTCGCCGGATCTCTTCTCCTGCCGACATCCAACGCCGGCGCCGCCACCGACAGACGCGCCGCCCCTGTGATTCAGGCCGCCGCGGCCGCGGCCGTCAAGGTGATGCCGCTGGGTGACTCGATCACCGGGTCACCCGGATGCTGGCGGGCCAAACTCTGGACGAAGTTGCAGAGCAGCGGCTACACCAACGTCGACTTCGTCGGCACGCTCGGCGATCCCGGTTGCGGCGCCTCCTACGACGGCAACAACGAGGGCCACGGCGGCTACCTGGCGACCAACATCGCCAATCAGAACCAGCTCCCCGGCTGGCTGTCTGCCACCCAGCCCGACGTGGTCATGATGCACCTCGGCACCAACGACGTCTGGAACAACCTGTCTGCCAGCACCATTCTGGCCGCGTACGGCAAGCTCGTCGACCAGATGCGGGCCAGTAAGCCGACGATGAAGATCCTCGTGGCGAAGATCCTCCCGATGAACCCCAGCGGGTGCTCCGAATGCGGGCAACGCGTGATCAACCTCAACAACGCCATCCCGGGCTGGGCCAGTGGCAAGAGCACCTCGGCGTCACCGATCACCGTCGTCGACCAGTGGAGTGGCGTCAGCACAGGCTCGGATACGAGCGATGGGGTTCACCCGAACGACAGCGGCAACGTCAAGATCTCCGACAAGTGGTACCCGGCACTGGCTGCCCTGCTGGCAGCCGGAGGTTCCGGGTCGGGCTCGGCCGGGTTGCTCGAAGGGTTCGAGTCCGGCAACAACGGCTGGAACGGCAGCGGTGTCTCCGCCGGCCCGTGGCAGGTCAACGAATGGGCGGCCCAGGGCAGTTACTCGCTGAAGGCCGACGTCGCACTCGGCAGCGGCAAGAGCTACTCCTTGTCCAGGACCGGCACCCAGAACCTGGCCAGCGGCTCGACGCTCAAGGCAACCGTCCGCGCTGCTGCCTGGGGCACGCTCGGCAGCGGCCTGACCGCCAAGATCTATCTCAAGAGCGGATCCGGCTACACCTGGTACGACACGGCCGTCACCGCGATCACAACCGGCACCGGTGGCACCACTCTGAGCCTGAGCCTGTCCGGCGTCGGCAACCGCAACGACGTGCGGGAGATCGGCGTGCAGTTCTTCGCCGCGTCCGACTCCAGCGGCACAACCTCGATCTACCTCGACAACCTCACCGTCGCATAGCGCTTGCTCGACCAGCCGTAGGCCGTGTCACCGGCGGCCTCGCAGGGTCGTCACTGCCGAGGCGCTCGCCGAGCAGGGGGATGACCAAGTCGCCGGCCTCGCTCGGTCTCGTTCAGTCGGACGGAATCCGTCGGCAGAGAGAAGAGCCGCCCGAGGCCGCCGGCGAGGTGAGCGACCTGCTTCGGGGTGCGGCGGATGTCCCGGCCGGTGGACCGGACGCCGACGATTGTCAGGCGCCCGGTCCAGCTTGCCCTGGGCAATGCCGTCGAGCTGATGCTGGATATCCGTGATCGGAGCGGCATCACGATTGATGCGCAGCCGCTTCAGGGTGTTGGTGTGCCGTCGATGGTGATGGCGAGGATGGCGACGTCGTCTCGTCGTGGTACCGGTCCGACGTCAGCGCTCAGGACGTGGTCAATCAAGGCGTGCGGGTCCCCGGTGGGTGCCGACTGTACTGCTGCGCACAGGTGCGCCATGCCTTGGTCGATGGTGTAACCCCGGTCCTCGACCAGGCCGTCGGTGTAGAGGATGAGGTCGCTGCCGGCTGGCAGTACGACATTCGTGTCGTGGTAGTGGGCGCCGCGGACCCCCAGCGGGGGTCCTGTCTCCAGCCGGAGTTGGCGGGTGGTGTCTGCGGTACGCAGGATGGGCGAGGGGTGTCCGGCGAGCGCGCCGGTGGCTGTTTCCTCGGCGACGTTGAGCTCCAGGTAGCAGCAGGTTGCCATGGCGTCGGGGACCAACCGCACGAGTAGATCGTTGACACGATGCATCACCGCGGCCGGGCTGTGGCCGTCGATGGCATAGGCGCGTATGGCGTTTCGTAGTTGCCCCATCGTCGCGGCGGCGTTGACGCTGTGGCCGGCGACATCGCCGATGACCAGCGCGACGGTGTCCGGTCCGAGCGGGATGACGTCGTACCAGTCGCCGCCGACGTCCGCGCCGTGGGTCCACGGGAGGTATCGCACCGCATGTCGCGCCCCGCGCAGTACGGGCAGTGCGGCAGGAAGCAGCGTCCGCTGTAGGTCTGCGGCGATCGACATCTGCGCCTGGAACAGCAGCGACCGTTGCAACGCCTGGGCGGCGAGCCGGCTGAACGCCATCAGGTTGTCTCGCTCGTCGGTGTCGAAGTCGCGCGGTTGCGCGTATCCGATCACGAGCGTGCCGAGCACCTGGCCGCCGGTGCTGAGCGGAAGGAACGCCCACGCCTGGCGTCCGCCGCCGGAGATCGCGGTGTCGGCGTCCGGTTGGGCGGCGGCGAATTCGGCTGGTGAGCCGAGGTAGCGGGGTTCACCGGTGACGCAGACCGGCGCCGCCGGATACGGATGTGATGCCGGCAGCTCGCGGAGCTGGTCGACGACGTCTGGTTCGTAACCGGCGTGGTAGCGCAGCACCAGACGGTCATTCTCGACCAGCAGCACGACCAGGCCGTGCCCGCCGGCTGACGGGCGCACCACGGCACCCATCGCCGCGTACACCTGGTCGGGGGTGTTCGCCGTCACCAGCGCCGCGGTCACGGTCTGTAGTGCGGCCGTACGTATCGCCGCGGCCTCCACCGCGGCTGCGCTACGCGCCAGTTGTTCCTGATGGTCCACGTGTGCGGTGATGTCCCGATAGGAGACGGCGAGGACGTCGACATCCACCCGGGCTATCTTCACTTCCCACACCTGCGCGGCATGGGGTGCGGTCAGCTGTTGCTGCCACACCTCGCCACTGTCGGCCACCTGGCACAGCGGCTCGAACAAGCCGAACACCGCATCGCCGTCGGCGTGGCGGATACTGCCGCCGACGAGGTCCTCCACCGTGCGCCCGGCCAGCTTGGCACCGACCTGGTTGACGTACTCGCGGGTGAAGTCGACGATCGTGTCGGTGTCGTCCCGGGCTGCGCGCAGCAGAGTGAACCCGTCGAAGGCCGCATCAAGCGCGTCATACAGATGGGCTCCGGCGTTGGTCACCAGACCCAGGGTCAGTTTCGTCAGGTCGACGAACCGGGCTATGAATCCGTCGCCGAACGGCACGACCCGAAACTCGAAGTGGCCATGCACGCTGCTCCGGTCGTAGTACACGGTGCGCGTCACGGGAACACGGTCCTGGACGACCTGACGGTACAGGGGGAGCGTGCCGTCGGTGACCGTCTCCGGCCACAGATCCCGGTACGTTCGCCCGATCAACTCATCGTGCGACCGTCCCAGGAACCGTGCGCCGGCGTCGTTGAGGTGCACCAAGGTGAAGTCGATGATCGTGCCGTCGTCATCGCGTACCGAGCACGCCAGCGCGCATCCATGGGGGTCGGCGTCGAGCAGGGCGCGAACGTCGGCCACGTGCACGGTGTCCGGGCCGTCCGCCATGCCCTGCCACCTCCTGCTATGTCATCGCCGACAGCGTACGCCCACGTCCCGTGGCAAGCCGTCGCCCGATCGATACCGTCACTGCAGTCGGGGCGGGCGCCGTAGGGCGGAGCGACCCCGTGTTCTGGGCTGCGAGGCCGTGGCGGCGCGGTGCTGAGGTGACCGATGGGTGTATTCCGACCGGCGGGGGTACCGACGTGAAGTGCACCCGTACAGCGGTCGGGAACGTAGCGGCGTGGTCACTGGTCCAGGTCGAGAGGTCCTTGTTCCGCTCCGGTGATCAGTTCCGTGTCCGACTGTGCCGGGGCGGGACTGCGCCACTCGGCGAGCAGCACGGTGGCGTCATCCTGCAGCCGGTCGTCCTGGTAGTCGAGGATGGCATGCACGAGCCGGCGCATGGTCTCCGGTCCGGGAAGCTGGTCGGCGAGGGCTTTGGCGGTGAAGTCGGTGAGTCGTTCGATGCCGAAGTGCTCGCCGTCCACCGAGCGTGCTTCGACGATGCCATCGGTGTAGAGCAGCAGGCGGTCACCGGGCTCCAGCGCCTCTTCCACGACCACCGGTGGGCGCCGGTCGCCCAGCGACACCGGCAGAGCGGTCGGGGTGGGCAGCACCTTGACGACCTTGCCGTGTCGCAGGACGATTCCGCCGGGATGGCCGGCGGAGATGACCCGCAGCGCGCCGGTGCGCTGGTCCAGCTCCGCCAGCACGGCCGTGATCATGCCGGCACGGTCGTGGGCTCGGACCGCGCTGTCGATGTGATGGTAGGTGGCGGTCAGATCCATGCCCGCGCGGCGGGCGTTGCGGTACGCGGCGAGAGCGATCGAGGCCAGCACGACCGCGCGCATGCCGCCGGCCGATCCGTGCCCGGCGGCGTCGAACAGGGCCAGGTGGGCGGTGTCACCGTTGACGGCGTAGTCGAAGGCGTCACCGCCGACGTCGTAGCTGGGTTCCAGGATGCCGCTGATCATCAGGTGGCCGGTCGAGAAGGACAGCGGCGGCAGCTGGGCCCGCAGCATCTCCGCGGCCAGCTGCATGGGTTCGCGGCGGCGAACCCGTTCGACGGTGTCGCTGTAGGAGCCGCGGGTGATGACCAGTTCGGCCAGCAGCGAGGCGACAGTCATGCAGTCGTCGGTCGCCTGGTCGCTGAGCGGGGCGGCGGAGACGACCTCGAGCACGCCCATCCGTTCGGCGCCGTTGAGCAGCGGCACCCACAACCGCCGTCCGTCGGGTTCGGTGTCGCTGACGCACGTGGTGACCAGCGTGAAAGCGCGGCCGCCGAGGGTGCCGTCGACGCTGAAGCTCTCGCGGTGCGGGGCGGAGCCGCCCAGCAGGGGCAGCAGCTCACGCTGCTGATGGTCGACCAGGTAGATGACCATGGCGGTCGCGTCGACCATCGGCGCGGCGCGCATGGCCATCTCCGGGAGATCTTCGGGCCTGGCGTGGTGCGACTGTCGCAGCAGCTGCCGCAACGACTCCAGACTGCTCATATCGGCCTTTCCGTCCTCGTGCGGTGGGTGGAGACAATCTTGCCCGCACGGCGTGTCCCGAAGCCTGCCGCCGTCGTTGATGACTCGACCGTCCGGCCGATGCCGGGCGGTAAGGTGATCTCCTCGGCAGTCGCGGCTGTCGAGTGGGCGGCCCTCGTAGCCGACACCGAGCAGACCGCAGACGGGGGACCCGGAAGAGGCTGTCCGGTGCCCGCTAATGCCAGGGCGCTCCGGTCCAGCCGGCCGAGGACCAGCTACGGCCGCTCCAGGACCCGCCGAGCCAGGTGTCGGGCGACCAGCTGCGGTGCGCGGCCGGGCCGATCAGCCCCGCGAAGCTTCCCCTCATTGACCCGAGATCGTTGGCGCATGTCAGCATAGGGCCGCGAACCGCGACCGATGTTTGTCTGCAAGCCTCGGCCGCCTGGCCGAAAGGCAAGGGCATGTACTCCTACGACACGGCAGGTCCAGTGCCCCCGGAGATGCCCGAAACCTTGCCCACCGGGCAAAGGCTACCGAAAACCGCCGATTGGTTCACCACTGCGGACGTGCTGGGCGACGCGCTCGTCCCTCTGCTGGCGGACTGGTGCGCCGTACACGTGCGGGCCTGCGTCGTCGAGGCGTTGCGCGCCGGCGTCGCTGTTCCCCTGGCCGAGCTCGGCCTGGCTCAGCCGGTCGACGGCGAGCTGTTGGAGATGGTCACGCTGCGGCACTGCGACGCCGAGCGTGAACCGATCATCAGGCAGTGGGCCGCCGAGAGACCGGTACGCACCGGCGACGTCTACGGCGCGGGGCGTGTCACCGCCACCGGGAAGACCCGCTACATGCCTCACGTCGCACCGACGATGGTGCATGCCGCGATCACCGATCCGCAGCAAGTGGCCCAGTTCCAGCGTCTGGGCATCACCAGTTCCATCGTCGTGCCCCTGTACACCTCGGCCGGTGCGCTGCTGGGCGCCATGACCCTGCTGCGTGAGCTCGACACCCGCGAGGCGTTCACCCAACAAGACGTGCTGGCCGCCGAGCAGTTCGCCCGGTCGGCCGCCGAGGCACTCGACGCGTCCCGCATCGCGACGGTCACCGCCGAAATGCCGGCGCCGGAGATCGGCGATCAGCGCAGCGCCACCTGGCGACCATCACACCCGCGTGCCACCACCATCAGTACCGAAGGCCGCAACTGGGCTCGGCGCACGCTTCCGGAGATCTTGACGCATCAACCCCGGCGGGACCTGTACGAGGACATGGATCTGGTCTTCACCGAGCTGCTCAGCAACGCCGTCCGGCACGGCGGAGGGCTGTGCGAGGCGCAACTGTCCAACACCGGTGACCACCTACGCCTGGTCGCCGCTGACAACGATCCGCGCAGCCCTGCGATCCGAGCACCCCGCGTCGACCGGCCCAACGGACGCGGTATGCGTCTGATCGAAGCGATAGCCGACAGGTGGGGCGTCCAGCGGCAGTACTCCGAGATCGGAAAACGCGTCTGGGCCGATCTGCGCATCACCGCGTAGGACCGGGGAAGCCCTCATCCCACCTGAGGTCTCGATGTGATTGCCCCGGGGATCGGGGGTATGCACCGCACATGACGCCGGTGAAGGTGGGTCTTTGCGGTGCCGGCATGGCGCTGACGTCCTACGCGCAACGCTTCCGGGTGCTGGAGGTGCAGCAGACGTTCTACGAGCCACCCCGGGAGGCGACGCTGCGGCGGTGGCGGGACAGCGTTCCCCCGGCGTTCGAATTCACCGTCAAGGCGTGGCAGTTGATCACGCACGAGGCGAAAAGCTCCACGTACCGGCGGCTGCGCACACCGTTGAGTGCCGAGGAACGCACTGAGGTCGGCGGTTTCCGGTGGACGCCCGTCGTCGCGCGTGCCTGGGAGACCACACTCGGGTGCGCCGCGATCCTGCAAGCGAGCGCGATTCTGCTGCAATGCCCGGCAAGCTTCCGGCCGACCGAGCCCGCCATCGCGCGGTTGCGGGAGTTCATGTCCCGAGCCCGCCGGCCGGCGGGGGTCCGGCTGTTGTGGGAGCCGCGCGGCCCGTGGCCGGACGAGGTGGTCCGGGGCCTGTGCGAGGAGCTGGACCTGACCCACGCCGCCGACCCGTTCCTGCGCCCGAGCCTGACGCCGCTGGCCTACTACCGGCTGCACGGCATCACCGGCGCGCGCCACGTGTACACGGATGCCGAGCTGGCACAGCTCGCCGACACCATCGACGCCGGCCCTGCGTACGTGATGTTCAACAACCTGCCCCGCGCCGCCGACGCTTGGCGGTTCAGCCAGCTGGTGCGCCGGGACGGGGGCGCTGCCCGGTCGGCGCCGGTCGGCGCGGGCACCGACTGACCGGCAACCGCGGGTGATGAGCTCACCGGTCAAGTCGCGGTCGTACGTGTGGAGCGGCGCTACCACCTGGCTGGATTCGGTCCGACGGGCGGCGAGATGAAGGGGGAACCCGGGATTGCCTTCCTCGGCAGAAGCCTTACCGGAATTCTTAGTCCTCTGCCTTGCGTTGTGTCGTACCGGCGGTGCCGTCACTTGATGCCGGTGCCGACGTCGACGCGCTGCGGTTCGTATTTCGCACCGCGACCACGCCGCTCGGGAGGGACGGCCGCATGTCAATCGGGTGGCGTCGACCGGGACTCTGCGGCCCCGAAGTGCTCGGCGGATTGCGGCACCCGGCCGGTCACCCGTTGCCACAGCCAGCCCGACGGGACGGTCCGTCCGGTCAGAACGTACTCGCTGACGGCGTGGTGGGTCATGGTGTCGAGCAGGGACCGGCGCGCCGAGGGTCGTCCGACGAACAGGAGCTGGTCGCCGGGCGCCAGGATGATGTCGCCGTTCGGGCCGAGAATGCTCTCGGAGTCCCGTTGCAGCAGCAGCGGCACAGCGGCGAGGGGCCTGCTCTGGTCCTGCGGGCTATTCAGCAGGTTCCCCAGCCGGGCGTCGCCCGCACGCAGCCAGGAGACAAGCGCGGGCGCGTCGCGATCGTTCAGGGTGACCTTCCAGACGCTGCCGAGGCGCCGGCCGCACTGCTGACGGAGGCGGCCGATGACTTCTGCCGCCCAGTCGTCACCCCGTGCCGGCATGTTCTGCAGGAAGCGCCACAGCAGCGGGGTGCTCAGCTGGGCGTAGACCTCCCGCGCCACCATGTCGGTCGGCACCAGCAGCCGGTCGACGTCCATCGCCGCGTACAGCGGTGCGCTGGCGGGCCGGTTCTGCCGCGAGGCGATGAACAGCGTGGGGTTGACACGGCGGGCAGCGGCGATCAGGGACAAGTTCGTCGTGTCGTTGTCGGTGCCGGCGACGAAACCCACCGCCTGCTCCAGCTCGGCGCGCGCCAGCACGGCGGGCTCGGATGCGTCACCCACGATGATCGTGGTGCCCGCCAGGGCGTCCGGCTGCTGGTTCATGATGACCACGTCCAGCCCCTCGGCGCGCAGGTCCTCAGTGAGCTTCCTGCCGAAGCGGCCGTAGCCGCATATGACCCAGCGTCCCGCGGTCGGCAGCCGACCCGGTTCGGGCAGATCGGCGCCCGGGCCGCTCTCCAGCCAGGACATCAGCTGGTACGACGCGGGTGAGCGCAGGGCCAGCCCCAGGTGGTCGCCGAAGCGGTCGAACGGGTTGACGACCGTCGGCGAGCCGAAGGCCCGCATCCGGTGCTCGATCGCAGGCGAGAGGGTTCGGGCGATGACCGGTAGGTCCGGGCGAACCAGAGCGGCGGTCATCGCGACGACCAGGTTGACCTCGTCGTTGTCGGTGAGTGCCAGCACTCCCTCACACCGGGGGTGCTCCAGACCGGCGACGGCCAAGGTGTGCGGGTTGCCGGCGTCTCCGGCCAGCCCAGGTACGTCGGCGTGGTACGAGTCGACGTCCAGCGAGTCGACGCGTTCCGCGGACATGTCGAGCACGACGAAGCGCCGGCCGATGGCGTCCAGCGAGCGACCGAGCAACTGCCCGGTTTGTCCGTACCCGACGATCAGCAGGAACGGCTCGCGCAGCCTGTTCACCGTACGGGTGAAGCGCTGCAAACCCAGCGCCTGCCGGAACGCCCGGTCCTGCAGCAACGTGAGCAGCGACCCGATCGCGTACGCCCACCCGACCACCGTGAGGTAGATGGCGGCCATCACCCACAGCCGCTGGGCGCCGGTGAACGGTTGGGGAATCTCGCCGTACCCGATCGTGGTGGCCGTGTAGCTCATGAAGTAGAACGCGTCGAAGAACCCCATCCGGGTGGGGTGCCCGGCGGCGTCCCGGCCGGGAATCAGGGTCAGGCCCAGCACGCTGACGGCGAAGATCGTGATCAGGACGATCAGCGGTGCCCGCATGCGGCGCAGGATCAGGAAGACCGTGGACGACGTCTCCGCCGACCGGGCGGAGAACGACCGCCGGGGTCGCCGCTGCCGCCGGTTCTCGCGATCCCGGAACCGGTGCTGCCACGCCGAATCAGCCACGACTCCTCCCCTTCACCGGCGGTGGAACGACACGGTCTCGATCACCAGGAGCACGACCGAGACGAGATTGGCCAGCAGAGCGCCCCCGGACAGCGACACGACGCTGGCCATCGCCGCCCCGTTGAGGCCGCTCGACGCGATCTGAGTGGCATATCCCCAGGCCAGCGCGGCGGCGATCAGCTGCAGGTCGGCGACGAGGCTGGTGGCCAGGTGTACCGCCCCGATCTGGGTACGGTCGCCGAACTTCAACACGGTCGCGATGAGACTGACCACGATCGCTGCGAACAGCTCGTACACGTTGTGCAACGACGGGTCCGACAAGTCGCCGATGAAGAAACCGAAGTTGAGTGTCGCGGCCAGCAGCACGAAGAAGCCGAAGATCACCTTTTCGAGACTCATGCGTGCCTCCTCGGGGTCGGAAACTCACGCTAGCTCGATACCGCCTCAGCCGCTGCGGGACGCTCGGCGTAGCGCTGCTCGACCTCGGGCGACCTGTGGGGAATGGACGAAGCCGCGGCGCGGACTGCGTGCGAGAGGTGGCGAACCCGGCAGACGAATGACCTCGCCGACCGCTGCCGCCAGGAACAAACCTGAGCCGGTCGGTTTCTTCGTAGGGGTGGTCAAGCGGTATCCCCGCCGGGCCGGCGCAGCGTCGCGCGACTGGCGCCGGGCGCACCACAGTGCGGGTCCTCACTGTTCCGCGGGCCTCTGATCGCCGGCCTGCATTCGCGGCGCCGCCTACAGACGGATCGGACAGCACCAATAGTGTTTGCCGTGCATCCGTATCGGCAGAGCGGCGAGGCGGCCGGTCCCTCGCGTGGCGAGGGACCGGCCGATCTGGAGCGTTACAGGCTCAGCAGAGCCAGGATCGCGTTCAACAGCGCGACTATCTGCGCGAGCGGCGCATTCAGGCCGCCGTTGAGCAGGCCGGCGATCGCGCACAACAGGTTGCCCAGCAGATTGCCCGGTCCGGAGATAGCGGTGATGTCCAGCACGACGGTGTTGAGGTGGACGGTCAGCCCGAGCAGATTGAGGTCCAGCGGGCCGAGCACCAGGTGCAGGATCGGACAGGCGGCCTGTGTGCTGACGTCGCCTGCCGGCAATTGCACCGGCAGGGTGACCGCGGTGTCGGCGGTGCCGACGTTGGAACCGGCTGCGTCGGTCAGCACGCTGTGCAACGTGCCGATGGCGACCACCTTGCCGTTCTGCGCGGCGAACCGCTTCGGTGTGAAGGTTCCCGTTACCGTGCCGCCGTTGCCGAAGGTGCCGTCGACGGCCGACGTCATGGTGCCGGCGGCGGCCTTCGGCGCCGGCGCGGCTACAGCCGGGGTGCCCACGACCGTGGCCGTGGCCGTGGCTGTGGTCAATGCGACTGTGCCGGCTAATGCGAGCCTGGCGATGATCCCGATGCGCATGTCCTGCTCCTTTAATTGACGAGCTTCTTTGTGCAGTATCTGCCCGTCGTGCTCTGCGGAAAACCTGGGGCGAGGAGCGGTGGATTCATATAGCAGGAACTAATCATCGTGATTGTTCGAGAAGAATCAGTTGGTGATTCTGGCACGTGGCCGTACGTCATCGTCCGTCAACGTCATCGACGTGCGGGGACAGTTTTTCACTTCGGCGAACTGGTTGCTGGTGCCGTTACTCATTTTCCGCCAGCTTTCACCGTCCAGCAGGGGCTGTCAAGTTTTAGAGGGCGGGAATGAGTCAATGACAAAAGTCATGTTTTTGTTCTGACAATAGTCACCCTTTCGCCGTGACAAAAGTAATTCGTCAACGCCTCTAACAATTGCCGGTTGCCGCCATGAGCCGTCAGGCGCACGCCGGGCACCAGCCGCGGACCGCGACGAGCGGTCGATGAGAGGCGAGCGCTGTCCCACTGCGGCAGCGCGAGCTCGGCGTACCGGGTGCCAGGGGTCGACAGGTTGAGCAGCGGGCGGCCCGGGACCGCAGCAGGTCAGTGAGGGTCCAAGCTCGTCGGCCCGCCTACGCCGGACCCAGCTCCCCGTACCGCCCCACGCGACGCGCCAGCAGCCACGACCACCGGACTGTCGCGCCCACGATGACCCGCATGAACGTCTGACGGTGACGCCATGCCTGGGCGGCACCGCCCGGGGAACGCCTGGGCCGAAGGCAGCCCACTGGTTCATATGATCCGCTACTCCTGCTCGGACGCGGCGAGATCGCACCGGTCACGCGCGAGATCATCCGCAAGCACGAGCCCGGCCAGCAGCGTCGCCCCGGCATCCACGTCGGCGCCTGAGGCAGCCGACGACGGCCGGCCGGGCCACAGTCGCGATCACTTCTCGGGTGTCAGCAGTTCCGTGGGCTCCGCCCGGATGGCGCCGGCAACGGTGGTGAAGGTCGGCACGATGTGCAGAACTCCGGCGGTACGGAGTGACTGCTGGAGTGCGTCGGTGGCGCCGGCCAGGCGCAGAGGGGTGGCCGGCGGGGCGGCTCGGCTGGCGCCGACCAGCACCGCGGCGCCCGCGGAGTCGCACTCCGATATCTGGGAAAGGTCAACGACAAGAGGGTGCCGTAGCTGGGTCAACAGGAGCGCCGCTCGGCGTTCGAATGTCAGGGTGTTGCCCGCCACCAAGGCTCCGCCGATGTGCAGGATCGTCGCACCGTCGCGTTCGGTGCAGTGGAGCAGGAGCTGTGTCGGGCTCATCGTTGCCTCCTTCGTCGGTGCCGGACGGGACTACATCACTCCTCTTCGATTCGAAGCCGGAGCTGACCCGGATGGGTTCGCGGGTACGGCTGCACTCCCGCTACAGCTCCTGCCGCCGCGGGCGTAACGTGTCCCGGACAGGTGTGACCGACCCGATGGAGGGTCGAGCCACCGGGTTGCATGGCGCCGGCCGCGTGGTTCGCGGCCAGCCACATCTTCGCGCCGGCGACGGCGAAGTCGTCCATCTCCGCCGGCGATGTCCTTGTCGACGGCCGGCCGGGCGCCGTCCGATGAGTACGGATCACCTCGGCGAGGTGCCGCAGCGATGCCGGGCGGCGCCGGCGGCGGGGCTCCGACCGGCCGGGCGGCGGTGTGTGGAGGCCGTCCCGGCCGGCTTTCGCAGTCGACCGGGGCCTTTCTAGAAGTACAGGTACGCCTTCATCACGAGCTGGCACAGGTAGTCGAAGCGGATGCCGTAGGTGGAATCCGGGTCGAACCGGGGCCAGCCGGAGGCCGGGTCGATGATGTAGACGATGCGGTTCGTGGGCTCGTATCCGTAGATGACGAACCAGTGGTCGACCTCGGACGTGTTGGTCCAGTCGTCCGGCTTGTACGGGCTGTTCGCCGGCACCACCACGTTCACGATCGGCGGCGTCCAGTTGCCGACACCGTTCTCGATCCGGCGCCAGAACTGCTCGCGCAGGGCGACCGAACTGCGCAGTCCGCCCCGGGACTGGACGTCCTCGAGGCCGTAGACGTTCTCCCCGAACCAGTGGTCCGCGCCGTTCAGCATCTGCCAGCGGTTGGTGCCGGCCGAGTCGGTGCCGACATACGACGCGATCGTTCCCTGGCTGGGCAGGCTGTCGTACCAGGCGGAGAGCGCGATCCGCAGGGCCGCCGGCCCGCACCAGTTGTTGTACGTCTGCTTCTGCCAGACCAGCGGGATCTTCACCGGTGCGGCGAGGGCCGCGCCGGGGAGACTCAGCGCACCCGTTCCGGCGGCGGCCGCCCCCAGCAGCGGAAGGGTGAGCAACCTGCGTCGGTTCATCGACGATCCTCTCGACGAATGTCGTCGGCGGTCGGGCGACCGCCGATGTCCACCCTGGAGGTCCAGCTGTCCCCGGCACAGCGTCATCTGTCGGCAGGACCAGCGGCGGGACAGATGAACCGCTCGGCGACGCTGCCCTCCGGCACGCTGTCCGACTGCTTCGGGCAGATAGTTGTTGGCCACCGTGCCGTCCGAGACTTCCTCGTGCTGGTCGTCTCCGTGATGGCATTGCGCCGGCATTCGGCCGCAGGTTGGCGACCGTGTCCTCCGAGGTGGGAGTCCATTCCCTCAGCGTCGCGGCCGCTGTTGCCCCTCGATCGATTCATATGTTGTCACGCCGGTCGTGGCTGCTCATCGTCCGGGAGCCGGCCGGGTGCGTCGCTGTCGCGGCAGGAGGCGCCGGTCAGCATACTGTTGGTCGCGTTGGTGATTACCGTGTCGAGCCGGTCGCGGGTTCGGATGAGATCGGTGATGCGCCGGTCGATCTGTTCGCGCTCGGCGGTCAACTGTGCGAGCAGTGCCGGGGTGGCGCGGTCACCGACGACGCATGGCAGCAGTTCGACGATGTTCTTGCTGGTCAGCCCAGCCTGGTACAACTGCTGGATCAGCTGAACCCGGTCGACCGCGCTCTCGGGGTAGCGGCGGTGGCTGCTGGAACCGCGTTCGGCGCTGAGCAGATTCTGCTGCTCGTAGTAGCGCAGCGCCCGGACACTGACACCGGTGCGGGCGGCCAGCTCACCGATACGCATCTCGACTCTTCCCCTACGACGTGGATCACGCGACTTGAATCTGACATCAACGTCACGTTCTAGCGTAGCGGCGGGCCGGCAAGCCGGCCCGGCCCACGTCCGGAAGGAATCCTCAGATGATCACGTACAAGACGACCGGTCTCACCGGTCCCGCGTCCGCGGCGACCGTGTCGGTCAAGCCGATCGTGCTGCCCGCGCCGGAGCGCGGCGAGGACTTGCAGGTACGCGTCTCGGCGCCGGTCACCGGCACCGGCCTGCCGATGGTGGTGTTCGCGCACGGATACGGCTCGAACCTCGACGGCTACGCACCGCTGGTCGACCACTGGGCAGCCCACGGCTTCGTGGTGGTTCAGGCCACCCATCTGGACTCGCGGCGCCTGGGCGTCGCCGCGGACCAGTCCCGCAAGCCGCACCTCTGGCTCTACCGCGTGCAGGACATGCAACGGATCCTGGACAACCTCGATGTCCTGGTCGCGTCGGTACCTGGGCTGGCCGGCCGGGTCGACCATGGTCGTATCGTCGCGGCCGGGCACTCCTTCGGCGGCCAGACCGCCGGCATCCTCGTGGGTCTGCGCGTCGCGGATCCGGTGACCGGCATCGCGCGGGACCTGTCCGATTCCCGCGTCATGGCGAGCATTCAGCTGGCCACCGCCGGCAGGGGCGGCGACGATCTGACCCCGTTCGCCCTCCAGGCCGCTCCCTGGCTGCGCGACCAGGACTTCTCGCACATCACCGCGCCCGGGCTCGTCGTCGCCGGCGACAAGGACGAAGTTCCGCTGTCCACCCGCGGTGCGTCCTGGACGACCGACCCGTACACCCTGGCCCGCGGCGACAAGAGCCTGCTGACCGTCTTCGGCGGCCAGCACTCGCTCGGCGGCATCTCCGGTTACGACGCGGCGGAGACCACCGACGAGCACCCCGGCCGGGTCGCGCTCATCCAGCAGGTCACCCTCGCCTACCTTCGCCACGTCACCGGCGTCGACCACACCGACTGGCAGACCGCCCAAGCCGTCCTGGCCGGTGACTCCCACGAACTTGGCCGGCTCGAAACCAAGTGAACAAGAACGGGCCACCGAAGTACTGCACGGAGATCGATGTCGATCGCAATGCCGAAGACCCGGTGCGGTCCTGGAACCTACGGATCAGAAGGTCAGGAGGCTTCATCGCCGTGACGCTGTCCGCTTCGCCGCGCTCGGCGCTTGTCCAGACAGCGTTCGCGACTGATGACGGCCGCTCAGCGGGGCAGATCGCGGGTCAGGACCTTGCCCGTCGCGTTGCGTGGCAAGGACGGGAGAAACACCACGTCGCGCGGTACGCAGAAGCGGGCCAGGTGACGGCGCACATGGTCGCGGACCTGCTCCGGGCCGAGGATCTCACCCGGCTGCGGCACCACGTACGCGGCCAGCCGCTCGCCGTACCGGGCGTCGGGCACGCCGATCACCGCCACCTCACGAATCTGGGGGAGGCCGGCGAGCAGGCTCTCCACTTCGGCGGGGAAGACGTTCTCGCCGCCGGACACGATCATGTCGTCCTCGCGGCCGTCGACGAAGACCCGCCCGGCCGCGTCGAGGTGGCCGAGGTCGCCGGTGGCCAGCAGGCCGTCGTGCCGTTCCCGGGGGGTGCCGTTGGAGTAGCCGTCGAAGAGCATCTCGTTGACGACGAAGAGCCGCCCGACCGTGCCGGTGGGTAGCGGCCGGCCGGCCTCGTCGAGCACCACGGTCCGGGTGCCGTGCGGCGGCCGGCCCGCCGTGTCCGGCGCTGCCCGCAGGTCGGCCGGGGTGGCGATGGACGCCCAGGACACCTCGGTGGAGCCGTACACGTTGTAGAGGACCTCGCCGTACCGGTCCATGACCCGGGTGGCCAACCCGCCAGGCAGCGCGGATCCGCTGACGGCGACGACCCGCAGCGGCGGGCGGGGGCCGGCCGGGACCTGCTCCATCAGCTGCTGCAGCATCACCGGGACCGCGATCATGGCGGTGCACTGTTCCCGCACCATCGCGGCCGACACGGCGACCGGCTCGAAGCGGCGGCGCAGCACGACGGTGGCCCGCAGCGCCAGCGCGATCTGCAGCCCGGCGTACCCCCAGGTGTGGAACAGCGGCGCGGCGATCAGCACGCGGTCGCCGGCGCGCAGCGGGATCCGGTCGATCATCGAGCACAGCGGGCCGAACCCGCCGGGCGTACGCCGCAGGGCGCCCTTGGGCACGCCGGTGGTGCCGGAGGTCAGCACGATCGTCCGTCCGGCGTGCTCCGGTGGGGTCAGCTCACCGGGCGGGGCCTCGTTGATCAGTTCGTCGAGCCGCGCCTCGCCGATGCCGTCGAGGCCCGTCGGCGGCTCGAACTCGTCGTCGTGGATCAGCGCCCGGAGCTCCTGCTCCCCGGCGACGGTGCCGAGCTGAGGTCCGGACAGCCCGGTGTTGATCAGCACCGCGTCGGCGCCGAGCGAAGTGACCGCGACCAGGGTCTCGATCATGGCGGCGGAGTTGCGGCAGAGCACTCCGACCCGGTCGCCGGGCTCGACGCGGACCGTGCCGCGCAGGGCGCGGGCCAGCCGCCCGGCCCGCTCGAGCAGGTCGCGGTAGGTCACCACGCGGCGCTCGTCGACGACGGCGACCCGTTCCGGGTCGCGGGCGGCGGCCTGCCGGAGCTCGCCGGCCAGGCCGAAGCCCCACCGGCGCAATGCGGTGAGCTGCCTGATCAGGTCGGCCGGTGGGCCGGGACGGAGCAGCCCCCGCCGGGCCAGCGTGGCGAGGACGAACGGGACGGCCATGCCGGTGCACCTCCAGGGGCGGGTCAGCGGATCGGCATCCCGGAGATCGCCCGGGCGATGACCAGCCGCTGGATCTCGGACGTGCCCTCGAAGATGGTGTAGATCTTGGCATCCCGGTACATCCGCTCGACCGGGTGATCGCGCAGGTAGCCGGCGCCGCCGAGGATCTGCACCGCCTTCTCGGTGACCGCGACGGCCACCTCGCCGGCCTTCAGCTTGGACATCGACCCCTCGCCGGCGGTGAACGGCCGGTCGTTGCGGCCCATCCACGCGGCCCGCCAGACCAGCAGCCGGGCGGCGTCGATCTCCATCTTCATGTCCGCGAGGGCGAACGCGATCGCCTGGTTCTCGATGATCGGCCGGCCGAACTGCACCCGGTCCTTGGCGTAGCCGAGCGCGTACTCGTAGGCGGCGCGGGCGATCCCGATCGCCTGGGCGCCGACCGCTGGGCGGGACAGCTCGAACGTGCGCATGGCGGCCTGCTTGCTGGCCCGCTGTCCCGAGCGGGCGCGGGCCAGGCGCTCGTCGAGTGCCTCCTTGCCGCCGAGCAGGCAGTTGCCGGGCACCCGTACGTCATCCAGGAAGACATCTGCGGTGTGCGAGGCCCGCAGACCGAGCTTCTTGAGCTTCTTCGTCCCGGCCAGGCCCGGCGTGCCGGGCGGGACGATGAAAGCGGCCTGGCCGCGCGAGCCCAGCTCCGGGTCGATCGAGGCGGTGACCACGTGGATGTCGGCGATGCCGCCGTTGGTGGCGTACGCCTTCTGCCCGTTGAGGACCCACTCGTCCCTGGCCTGGTCGTAGACCGCCCGGGTGCGCATCGAGGCGACGTCCGAGCCGGCCTCCGGCTCGGTGGAGCAGAACGCGCCGACCTTCGGGTCGGCGGTGTCACCGAAGCACTGCGGAACCCACTCGACGAGCTGCTCGGGGGTGCCGGAGCCGTAGATCGCGGCGACCGCGAGCGAGGTGCCGGAGATCGCCATGGCGATGCCGCCGTCGCCCCAGAACAGTTCCTCGTTCGCCAGCGGCAGGGAGAGCCCGGTCGGGTCGGACCAGGTGTTGATCAGGAACTCGAAGCCGTAGAGGCCGATCTTGGCCGCCTCCTGGATCACCGGCCACGGGGTCTCCTCGCGTTCGTCCCACTCGGAGGCGGCCGGACGGACGACGCCTTCGGCGAAGCCGTGCACCCACTCGCGCAGATCACGCTGCTCCTCGTTCAGATCGAGCCAGAACTCCACGGCCGGTCAGCCTTTCCTCGGAGAAACCTACTGGCGCGTTAAGTTACGGGGAGGATGCGTAGTCTGACAAGGGTGTCGACCACTCGCACCTTCAAGCGACTGCCCCGTGAGATCCGTGAGCAGCAGGTGCTCGACGCCGCGGTGCGGGTCTTCTCCCACCACGGCTTCCACACCGCGTCGATGGACGAGATCGCTGAGGTCGCCGGCGTCTCCAAGCCCATGGTCTACGCCTACCTGGGCACCAAGGAAGAACTGTTCATCGCCTGCCTGCGCCGGGAGGCCACCCGGCTGATGGAGGCGATCGCCGACGTGGTCGACCCCACCCTCGGCCTGAGCGACCAGCTGTGGTCGGGCCTGCGGGCGTTCTTCGCCTTCGTCGGCGCACACCGCGACGGCTGGGCCGTGCTCTACCGGCAGGCCCGTGGGCAGGAGCCGTTCGCCGCCGAACTGGCCGCCATGCGCCGGCGCATCGTCGACGTGATCGCCGACATGCTGGACCGGGCCGTGCGGGCCGAGGGGCGCCAGATCCACGCCATTGATCTCGAGGTCAGCGCGTACGCCCTGGTCGGTGCCGGGGAATCGCTCGCCGACTGGCTGGCCGATCACCCGGACGCCGACCCGGACAAGACCGCCGGCCGGCTGATGAACGTCGCCTGGCTGGGCGCCGCGCAGCTGCTCCGCGGCGATGTCTGGGCCCCGGGCGGCTCCGAGCCGCCGGTCACGTCCCGGGGCGCGGCGTGACCTCGGTGACCGAGCCGGCCAGGTGGGGGCGGCCGGAGTCCGCCGCACGCAGGGTGAATTCCCAGCCGCCGCCGGCGGTTCGCGCCGCGGCGAAGTCGACCGTCGCCGGCAGCAGGATGGGCAACTTGAAGACGACATCCACGCTGTAGGCCGGCGGCAGCCGCCCGTCGAGGGCGGCCAGACATCGTGCCTTGGTCCACATCCCGTGCGCGATCGGGCGGGGGAAGCCGAACAGGCGCGCGCCCAGCCGCGAGGTGTGGATCGGGTTGTGGTCGCCGGAGACAGCGGCGTAGTCGCGACCCACCCGGGCCGGGACCCGCCGGCGCGCGGTGGCGGCCGGCCCGGTCGGTCGGTCCCCCCGGCTGCCGCCGCCCTCGCCCGGTCGATCTTTGCGGAGGTACGTGGAGACGCCGCGCCACGCCTCCTCCCCGTCGACAGTCGCCGAGCTGATGACGTCGAACTGCTGTCCCCGCTCGTGCGGGCGCGGGCCGGCCGCCCGCACGGACAGGTCGAGCCGGCTCCCGGCGTCGATCGGCCGGCGCACCGTGATCCGGTTCGCGACGTGCACCAGGCCGGCGAGCGGGAACGGGAAGTCCGGGGCGGACATCAGCCGCATCGCGAGCGGCGCGGCCAGCACGTGCGGATAGGTGGCCGGCAGCGCGTCGGCGAGCCGGAAGCCGCAGACCCGGTCGTAGCGAACGAGATGCTCGCGGTCGATGACCGCCTCGCGGCGGATCACCATACGGTCGGGCAGCGCGGTGCCGCGGCGGCGGGGGAGCAGGCCAAGAGCGATCCGGGCGTACGAGGGTCCGGGCCGCCCGGTCAGATCAACCACCATGTCATGCCCCCAACAGGCTCTGGCCGCAGACCCTGACCACGGTGCCGGTGACCGTGCCGGAGCCGGGCGAGGCATACCAGGCGATGGTCTCCGCCACGTCGATCGGCAGGCCGCCCTGCGTCATGCTGTTCATCCGCCGGCCGGCCTCGCGCAGCAGCACCGGCATCCGGGCGGTCATCGCGGTCTCGATGAAGCCGGGCGCGACCGCGTTGATGGTGATCCCTCGACCGGCCAGATCCGGGGCGCACGACTGCACCAGGCCGATCACGCCCGCCTTGGCGGTGGCGTAGTTGGTCTGGCCCCGGTTGCCGGCAATCCCGGCGATCGAGGCGACGCCGACGATCCGGCCACCGTCACCGATCACCCCGCGATCCACCAGGACGTCGTTGATCCGCTCCGGGCCGGCCAGGTTCACGTCGAGCACCGAGTCCCACCGGGCGGCGTCCATCCGGGCGATCGTCTTGTCGCGGGTGATCCCGGCGTTGTGCACCACGACGTCGACCCCGCCGGTCAGGTGGGCGGCCAGTCGCTCCCCGGAGGCCGGCGCGGTCAGGTCCAGTTGCAGGGCCCGGCCGCGTACCTCGTTGGCCACGTCGGCCAGAGCGTCGCCGGCGGCCGGCACGTCCAGCGCGATCACCTCGGCGCCGTCGCGGGCCAGCACCCGCGCGGTGGCCGCTCCGATGCCCCGGGCCGCTCCCGTGACCAGGGCGACCTTGCCGGCCAGCGGCCGGTCCCAGTCGGCCGGCGCGGTCGCCGGGCCGGCGCCGACCCGGATCACCTGACCCGAGACGTACGCCGAACGCCCGCTGAGCAGGAAGCGCAGTGTCGACTCGATGGCCTCCTCGCCGCCCGGTGCCACGTAGACGAGTTGCGCGGTGACACCGCGGCCGAACTCCTTGCCGATGCTGCGGACCAGCCCTTCCAGCGCACGCTGCGCGGTCGCCTCCCGCGCCGAGCCGCACAGCTCGGGCGCGGTGCCCAGCACGACCACCCGGCCGGAGCCGAGCACCGAGCGGGCCGCCGGGTGGAAGAAGTCGTAGAGCGCCCGCAGCCCGGCCGAGTCGCGGACCCCCGTAGCGTCGAAGATCAGCGCGCCGTAGCGGGTGCCGCCCTCAATGCCGCCGCGCACGTCGGTGCCGGCCCGGTCGAGCAGGTCGCGGACCGGGCAGCCCAGCCGCCCGCCGGGCGCCGCACCCAGCAGCACCGGTCCAGGCGCGAGGGGAGCACCCGGTTCGTGGCGGCGCAACCGGGGCGGATCGGGAAGCCCCAGCCGCCGCACCACGGTTCGGCCCAGGCCGGTGTTCGTGAAGGTCGCGTATGTGTCACCCATGCGAGTAACCTACTCGCCAGTAGATTACTGACAAGCTCCCGGAGGAGTGCCGTGCGGAACACGCGCCGCGTCGCCGTCCTGGGTGGAAACCGGATCCCGTTCGCCCGGTCCGGCAGCCGCTACGCCCACGCCACCAACCAGGACATGCTGACCGCCGCCCTGGACGGGCTGGTCGCCCGGTTCGGGCTGGCCGGGCGGCGGGTCGGCGAGGTGGTCGCCGGCGCGGTGCTCAAGCACTCGCGCGACTTCAACCTCACCCGCGAGGTCGTCCTCGGCTCCCAGCTCGACCCGCACACCCCGGCGTACGACATCCAGCAGGCCTGCGGCACCGGGCTGCAAGCCGTCATCCTGGTCGCCAACAAGATCGCGCTGAGTCAGCTGGAGGTCGGTATCGCCGGCGGGGTGGACACCACCTCGGACGCGCCGCTGCAGCTCAACGAGGACATGCGGCGGGCGCTGCTGGAGCTCAACCGGGCCCGCGGCCTCGGCGCCCGGCTCCGGGCCGCCGCCAAGCTCCGTCCCCAGCAGGCCTTCCGTCCGGAGATTCCGCGCAACGCCGAGCCGCGCACCGGGCTGTCGATGGGTGAGCACGCCGCCCTCACCGCGTTGCACTGGAACGTCGACCGCGAGTCGCAGGACGCCCTGGCCCTCACCTCACACCAGCGCCTCGCCGCCGCGTACGACCGGGGCTTCTTCGACGACCTGGTCACGCCGTACCTGGGGCTGACCCGGGATCAGAACCTGCGCCCGGACACCAGCCTGGACCGGCTGGCCGCGCTCAAGCCGGTCTTCGGCGCCCGCGGGGCCACCATGACCGCGGGCAATTCGTCGCCCCTGACCGACGGCGCGTCGACCGTGCTGCTGGCCTCCGAGGAGTGGGCGCAGGCGCACTCGCTGCCGGTGCTGGCCTACTTCACCGACTGCGAGACCGCCGCCGTCGACTTCGTGCTCGGCGACGAGGGACTGCTGATGGCGCCCGCGTACGCCGTACCCAGGATGCTCGCCCGCCATGGCCTGACCCTGCAGGACTTCGACTTCTACGAGATCCACGAGGCGTTCGCCTCGCAGGTGCTGGCCACCCTGGCCGCCTGGGAGTCGCCCGAGTTCAGCAAGGAACGGCTGGGCCTGGACGCTCCGCTCGGCTCGATCGACCGGGACCGGCTCAACGTCAACGGCTCATCGCTGGCGGCCGGCCACCCGTTCGCCGCGACCGGCGGCCGGATCGTGGCGAACCTGGCCAAGCTGCTCGCCGAGAAGGGCTCCGGCCGTGGTCTGATCTCCATCTGCGCCGCCGGCGGCCAGGGCGTGGTCGCCATCCTGGAACGCTGACCTCCCGCGGCGGAGTCAACCGCAGCTGGAGGTCCGCGCCTCCCCGTTGAAGGTGTCGATGTTCTCCACCCTCCAGGATCCGTCCTGGCGCACCGCGTTGACGGCGAACATCGCGCCCGCGGTGGAGGTCTGTTTCGTGGCGGTGCTGGTGTCGCTCTGGGTGGCGAAGACGAGCACTCGCGCCCGGTTGCCGGTCAACATCTGCACCCCGCTGTTGGTGACCGTGACCGTGACGACCAGCCGCTGCTGGGGCGCATGTTGCCGGACCACCGCGAACAGCTGGTCGTACTGGCAGACAGCCTTACCGGTCAGCAGGCTCCGGGCGGCCTGCTGGGTCTTGTCGAGGTCGTTGTAGTTGTACGAGAAGAGCGTGTTGACCGCGGTGGCGACCTGACCGTTCGCCTCGCTGGTGGCGGCGTTGTCGGTCAGCGCGATGTTGGTGCCCGCCGCGGCGCGCACCTGGTGGGCCTGCTGGGCGAACCACGCGGCCAGTCCACTCAGGACCAGAGCGCACGCGCCGAGCACCAAGACCTGTGTCATGGGCCGCCGGAGGGCAGACTGTGCAGCCGGGGGCTCCGGTTGCGTCGCCGAGGATTCCGGTTGCGCGGGTGGGGGTTCCGATGGCGGCGGGGTGGGATCGGTGAGCGGCCGGCGGCGCACCATCCGCCGGGAAACGGACCGCCGAGGTGGGCGGGTGGGTGTCGGCATGCGTGCTGGTTCCTTCCGTACGCGGGCTCAGGCCGCGGAAACCGGTACCTGTCCGATCGAGCTGAGCTTCCAGGTCGACCCGGTCCGCGTGAGCTGGCCCGCCAGCCGTTCCCGCTTGGTGGTCGGCTTGCCGGTCGCCGGGGTCACCGTCAACTCGATGCCCACGATGACGCTCGCCTTGCCGGCACGCTCGTCCAGCTCGGTCACCGCGCCGTCGAGGATCTTCGCCGTGGTGATGGTCTTCGCCTTCTGGATCTGCGTGAGGAAGTTCTGGCGGCCCTGGTTGAGCTGATCGCGCAGGGTGCCGGTGGTGGAGTCGATCCAGAGATTGATGCCGCTCCCAGCCGTGCGGTAATCCAGCGTGTTGAGATTCTGGATCGCCTGCTCGGCGGCGCGCAGCACCTCGTCGCGGGTCTGTGAATACCGCAGCGAGTCGTCGTGCGCCGCCGACCACCACGACCAGCCGGTCCACCCGGCGGCGCCGGCGGCGATCAGAGCGAGGACGAGAGCCAGCACCACCAGCAGGTGGTGGGGACGCGTCTCGCGGGTAACGGTCATTTGACAACTCCGTTGGCCCGCTCGTGCAGCCGGCGGGCCCGCAGCACCAGTTCCATGGCGAAGCGGGAGTCGGGATCGTCGAGCTGGTCGCCGAGACTCTGCTCGAGCTGACGCATGCGGTAGCGGACGGTCTGCGGATGCACGCTCAGTCGCTCGGCGATCTTGGCCGCCGAGCCGCGCGCGTCCAGCCAGGCCTCGAGCGTCTCGACCAACCGCTCCCGGCGGTGCGGGCTCATCTTCCGCACGGCGACGAATTCGCGGTCGGCGAGCTGCTCGACGAGCGCCCAGTCGGAGAACAGCAGCATCTCGCAGAGATGGTCCTCGCACAGAATCACCGGCCCGGCATCGATCGCGCCGGACTCGGCCAGCGCAAGCGCCTGCCGGGCCCAGCGCAGCGAGTCCGCTGCCGCGCTCAGCCGCACCCGGGGACCGATGGCCAAGCGACTGCCGGGGAACTCCGCGACCAGGCGGGTCCGGCGGTCCGCCGAAGGCCGGCCGGGCACGAGCAGGTATGGCTCGACGCTGTCCAGGTCGGACAACACGTCATCCTTGGGCGGCGTCGCATCCCGGTTGCGGAGGCACACCGCGATCATGGTGACTTCGTCGGGCACCGTCCAGCCGGCCAGGTTGGCCAGGTCCTTCACCGCGCTCTCGGGCGCGGGCGGGGACTCCAGGATCAGCCGAAGCAGCCGGCGGCGCCATTGGTTCAGCGCGTCGGCGTTGCGTGCCTTCGCCTCCATGTACCCCTCGACGGACAGTGTGGCCAACTGGTCGATGTAGCCGAGCAACGTGTCGGCGAGCTGGAACATGGTCGACGACAGCAGGCCTTCCCGTCGGCCCACCTTCACGGCCCGTTGCCAGGCCAGCCGGGCGCCGACCCGGTATGCCGCCTGGAGGCTGTCCAGGCTGCGGTCCTCGTTCGCCTCGTACCGGCCGAGCCGCCGGAACACCCCGTCCCAGCCCTCGTGGGAGGCGGACGGGTCCGCGATCTGGTCGATGAAGGACTCGAGCGCGTGCTCGACGCCCAGCCGCATGGCCTGGCCGTACGGGCCGTCCATCGGGCGGGCGTACTCGGGAATGGTCTCGCGGATCTCGGTGATGATCTCGGTGGCCAGGCTCGGCAGTTCGGCCCGCATGATGACGGCCAGGTGGCGGGGGAGCACCTCCGGCGGCTTCGCCCGGCTGCTCCTCGTGGCGTGGCTGTCGGCCTGCAGTGGACGGGTCATCGACGTCTGCCCCTTTCCGACACCAGGCGGCCGGTTCGACGTGGCATCGAACATAGTCCATGTCGGTCGACTTGGCGCAAGTTGCCCTCTATACCGGTCATAGCTAACAAACCCGACAAGCTGCTCCGGGCCCCGCCCCGGGGCCGAATTGCGCGTGCCGTGACAATCCGCGTCGGCACTTCGTGCTGGAAGTGATAAGAAACGGCGGCCCGCCGGGCACCCGAGCAATTCATCGGCGTCTCTGCTTGTGGCCCTTTGTAACCCGTCAGTAACATACCGCCGAGGCCGACTCCGAGCTACTGACGGCCCGCTATTCCAGGTCCTGCCGACGGCGCCGGGCGGACTCGGGAAGGGGTCCGCGGAGCGGGCTACAGCCAGGCCCGGCGACCATTCGGTCGCGGGCATTTCCCCAGGAGAGTGCCAATGCGCGTACGGAAAGCAAGTGTTCTCCTCGTCGCGGCGATGGCCGCGTCGGCAGTCGGCGTCAGTGCCTCACCAGCCGCCGCCGCAGCCGACATCAACGCCACCTATCCGATCAACGGCGTCAGCCACATCAACTCCAACGACTCCGACCTGCCGCTGGGTCCGGGCAGCCTGCACGCGACCGTCGACCTGGATAGCGGCGCACTCACCGCGAGCGTCTCCCTGCCCCCGGCCACCGGGAACTTCAAGGAACTCGGCATCATCCCGGTGAGCGCGACGGTCGAGTTCACCGAGGCGGAGCCGACCACCGGATCGCTGAACCTCGACACCGGCGCGATGCAGAGCACGTCGCACATCACCCTGCGGCTGACTCGCCTCACCATCGCCGGCCTGCCCGCTCCGGTCGGCAGCCGCTGCCAGACCGTCCGGCCGGCCGAGATCCCCTTGGCCTCGCAGTCCGGGTTCAGCGTGCTGCGCGGTGGCGTCGTCTCCGGGACGTACACCATCCCGCCGTTCGAGCACTGCCTGCTGAACACCGGGCTGATCAACCTGACCATCCCGGGGCCGGGTAACACGCTCACCCTGACCCTCGGCCCGGCCGTCCTCGGCTGAGCCGGCAGTGCATCCCCCACTGAGGAGGCAAAGATGAGAATGCGCACCCGCGTGACCCGCATCCTGTTCTCGAGTGCCGCTGCGACCAGCGCGGCGGTCCTGATCGGCGCCGGCGCGGTCCACGCCGCCGACACCGCGGCCACCATCACCGTCACCAACCCGGCGGCGGGCGGCTCGTACGGCGCCGTCACCTCGCACAGCTCGTTCCTGGATCTCAACACCGGCATCTCGCTGACCTGTACGAGCGGCGGCGGCCAGAACTACGGCTCGCAGGCCACCGGTGCGCTGCCCAGCCAGTCGGGCGTCGCGCTGCCGGCCACATTCGCCACCGGCGTCGGGAGCCTGCTGTTCAACACCGCCGGCGGCTGCACCAGCCTGCTCGGCTCGGTGACCTCGATCGCGACGGACACGCCGTACGAGATCGTCATCCAGAACTACCCGGGCGTGAAGTCCGACGGCGTCACCCCGGCGAACGGGGACGGCTACATCCACATCAAGAATGTCAACGTGTCCATGCCGGCCTGCTCGTTCACCGTCTCGGGCGACGCGCCGGTGTACTACGACAACGCCACCCAGTCGTTGAACGTCACTCCGGACATCGCGCCGGAGTACGGCACCTCCACCACCGGCGACGTCACGCTGCCGGACGGGCCGTTGACGATCAACAACGTTCGCGGCTGCCTCGGTGAGGTGCAGAACGGTGACATCGGCGCCTACTACGCCACCGCTGACGCCGAGGACCCGTTCGGCAACGACACGCCGTACGTGCTCGACTCTGCCCTGCAGATCACGGCGCCGTAGTCCGGATCGGAAGCGCCGCCGCGCCCCGGACGCCCCGGCGACCAGGGCGCGGCCCCACCGACGGGGGAGACTCCTTGCTGGGTAACAGCATTCGCTGGCTGACCCGCGCGGCCACAGTCGCGGTGCTGCTCGCGGCAGCGGGCACGCTGACCTCGGCCGCGCCGGCCAGCAATCACCGGGCCGGTCGCGCCGCTCCGGCCGGTCCGCTCACGGCGGCCCGGGCCGCGCCACCCACCCCGCCCGCGTGCAGCGCGTTCCAGGTGCCGGGCCAGATCCAGCAGCTGGGTTGCGCGTACGTGGTCGGCTACTCCAACGTCACCAAGCTGGACGGCGCCGCTCTGCTCGGCTCGCCCGACCCGGCCCTGGCCAGCGTGGTCATCACCGCGAACCGGAGCTTCTGCGTGCCGTCCACCATCCCGCTCGGCCTGTGCGTCATCCGCGGCGGCGTCCGGCACACCGTGACCGACTACCAGTTCATGCTGGAGCCGAACGGCATCACCCCGGGCCTGTCCGAGGGGGAGTTCCCGCCGGCCACCGCGACGTTCCTGACGTTCGGTTTTGTCCCGGTCAGCGCGACCATGCACCTCAGCCTGGTCGGTCCCATCACCGGCTCGGCGGAGACCACGCAGGCGAACGGCCAGCACACCCTCGTCTCGACCACGCTGTCCGGCCGGATCTCGATCCGGCTCACCGACGTCAAGGTGAACGGCGTGCCGCTCGCCGCGGGCGCGGACTGCCACACGATCGAGCCCGAGACCGCCAACTTCACCCTCGTCGGATCGGGCGACAACAGCACCATCCCGCCGACCGGCTACACCGTCGCCCGCGGTGGACCGCTTACCGGTACGACCACCATCCCCGCGTTCACCGGCTGCCGGGGCGCCGACGGGGAGGATCTGAACCCGTTGTTCACCGCGCCGCTGTCGGGGCCGGACAACTACGTCAAGATGATCCAGGGGAACCTCTGCTCCCCGGAGACCGCCGGCGCCAACGGATGTCCGCCCGAGATACCGGTGCCGCAACGATGACGCCTTTGTCGTCGATTGACAATCTTGCCATTGGCTCTTGTCTATCTGTGACAAGTTCGGCCGGGTAAAAGCCGTCCGGCGATCGTCGTCTTGTGCCGTGATGTTGCCGGAAGTAACGTGCCGGCAAGAACGTACTGCCGAGTAACCTTCCTCCCCGATAGGCCGGAGACTGCAATGGGCATCGAAGTGGAGGCCGACGGTCTGACGAAGTCCTTCGGTCGGCACACGGTGTGGCGAGACGTCTCATTGACCCTGCCGGCCGGCGAGATCTCGGTCATGCTCGGTCCTTCCGGCACCGGAAAGACGGTCTTTCTCAAAACCCTCGTCGGCCTGGTCCGGCCCGAGCGCGGCCGGGTCGTGATCAACGGCGTGGACATCGTCTCCTGCCGGGAGCGCCAGCTCTACCGCACCCGGCGGCTGATGGGGGTGATGTTCCAGGACGGCGCGCTGTTCGGCTCGATGAACCTGTACGACAACATCGCCTTCCCACTGCGCGAGCACACCCGCCGCAACGAACGCCAGATCCGGTCCATCGTCGAGGAGAAGATGGCGATGGTCGGCCTGAGCGGAGCCGAGTCCAAGCTGCCCGGCGAGATCTCCGGGGGTATGCGCAAGCGCGCCGGCCTGGCCCGCGCGCTGGTCCTCGACCCCGAGTTCATCCTGTGCGACGAACCCGACTCCGGGCTGGATCCGGTGCGCACCGCGTACCTGTCACAGCTGTTGATCGACCTCAACGCGCAGATCGACGCGACCATCCTGATCGTCACCCACAACATTCAGATGGCTCGGACCGTGCCGGACAACATCGGCATGCTGTATCGCCGGCAACTGGTCACCTTCGGCCCTCGCGAGGTGCTGCTCACCAGCGACGAACCGGTGGTGGCGCAGTTTCTCAACGGCCGGCGCAGCGGGCCCATCGGTATGTCCGAGGAGAAGGACGCGGCGGCCACCGCCGCGGAGGCGATGGCTGAACCCGATTTGGACGATGTCCGCGGCGTCGTACCGCAGCTGACGCCGACTCCGGGCCAGCCGTACCGGCAGGCGGCCGCGCGTCGGCAGGAGCGGGTGATGCGGATCCTGCACCAGCTACCACCCGCGGCCCAGCAAGGCATCCTGGCCGGCCGCACTGAGGTGTCCCATGAACGCACTGGCTGAAACCGGCCGGGTGTTCACGCTGGCGGCTCAGGTGGCCCGCATGTCGTTCACCACCCGGCCGCAGGTCCGCGAGACCGTCGAGCAGTTCTGGTTCATCGCCAGCGTGACGATCCTCCCGGCGGCGCTGGTCTCGATCCCGTTCGGCGCGGTCATCGCCCTGCAGGTCGGTTCGCTGACCCGGCAGCTGGGTGCGGAGTCGTTCACCGGGGCGGCCAGCGTGCTGGCCATCGTTCAGCAGGCCAGTCCACTGGTCACCGCGCTGCTCGTGGCCGGCGCCGGTGGCTCGGCCATCTGCGCCGACCTGGGCGCTCGCACCATCCGGGAGGAGATGGACGCGATGGAGGTGATGGGCATCTCGCCGGTCCAGCGCCTGGTCGTGCCCCGGGTGCACGCCGCCATGGGCGTCGCCGTGCTGCTCAACGGGCTGGTCTCCACCGTCGGTGTCGTCGGCGGGTACTTCTTCAACGTCATCATGCAGAACGGCACGCCAGGGGCGTACCTGGCCAGCTTCTCCGCCCTGGCGCACCTGCCGGACCTGTGGGTCAGCGAGATCAAGGCGCTCATCTTCGGCTTCATCGCCGGGGTGGTCGCGGCCAACCGGGGAATCTCCGCCAAGGGTGGCCCCAAGGGGGTGGGTGACGCGGTGAACCAGTCCGTCGTACTGGCGTTCCTCCTGCTGTTCTTCGTCAACCTGGTGATCACGGCCATCTACCTGCGCGTCGTACCGCCGAAGGGTGCATGAGGTGACACACGCATCGGGCACGCGGGGACCGTCGTTGGCGGACCGCGTCATGTCCCCTGTGGACACCTTGGGCGACTCGCTCGTCTTCTACGTGCGGGTCGCGCTGTGGGTGCCTCGCGCGCTGTTCCGGTATTCGAAGGAGATCCTGCGTCTACTGGCCGAGGTCGCCTTCGGCAGTGGCGGTCTGGGCGTGATCGGCGGCACGGTCGGCGTGATGGTCGCGATGACCATGTTCACGGGCACCGTCGTCGGACTTCAGGGGTACGCCGCGATGGATCAGATCGGCACCTCTGCCTTCACCGGCTTCATCTCGGCGTACTTCAACACCCGGGAGATCGCGCCCCTGGTGGCCGGCCTGGCCCTGTCCGCCACGGTCGGCGCCGGCTTCACCGCCCAGCTCGGGGCGATGCGCATCTCCGAAGAGGTGGACGCGCTGGAGGTGATGGGTATCCCCAGCCTGCCCTACCTGGTCACCACCCGGATGCTGGCCGGGTTCATCGCCATCATCCCGCTGTACGGCATGGGTCTGATCAGCTCGTATGCCGCCTCCCGGTGGACGACCATCCTGTTCAACGGGCAGTCCGCCGGCACCTACGACCACTACTTCGCGCTGTTCCTGCCGCCGCGGGACGTCCTGTGGTCGATCGGCAAGGTGCTCGTCTTCAGCGTGCTGGTGATCCTGACCCACTGCTACTACGGCTACCGGGCGAGCGGTGGCCCGGCCGGCGTGGGAGTTGCCGTGGGTCGCGCCGTCCGCAATGCCATCGTGCTGATCAGCCTGACCGACTTCTTCCTCAGCCTGGCGATCTGGGGAGCCACCACGACGGTGAAGGTGACCGGCTGATGATCATGCTGAGCCGCCGCCTGGCCGGGTTCGCGTTCCTCGCGGTCATCGTGCTGCTGGTGTGGCTTGTCGTCGCCCGCTATCAGGGGCGGTTCACCCCCGCGGCCACGGTCTTCGTGGAGACCACCAGCGCCGGCAACAACATGCACCCCCGTGCCGAGGTGAAGGCGCGCGGCGTCGTGGTGGGCGAGGTCCGCCGGATCACGTCGACCGGCGACGGCGCCCGGCTGGAGCTGGCGTTGCGGCCCGACCAGTTCCCGCTGCTGCCGGCCGGCGTCTCGGCCCAACTGCTGCCGACCACACTGTTCGGCGAGCGATACGTCGCCCTGGTCCTGCCCAGCCGGCCCGGTCCGGCCCGGCTGGCCGAGCACGCGGTCATCCCGCAGGACCGCTCGGCCAACGCGATCGAGCTGGAGCGGGTCCTCGCGGACCTGCTGCCCCTGTTGCAGGCGGTGCAGCCGCACAAGTTGTCCGTGACGCTCACCGCCGTCGCCCAGGCGCTGGACGGCCGTGGCGCCCAGCTCGGCACGACGCTGCGTGACCTCAACGCCTACCTGACGGAGCTGGAACCGTCGCTGCCACGGCTGAACGAGAACATCAGCCGGCTGGTGGAGGTGATGAACAGCTACGCGGACGCGGCACCCGACCTGACTGATGCGCTGACCCACCTGAGCGTCACCAGCCGGACCCTGGTCGAGCAGCAGAACAATCTCCGCACGCTCTTCGCCTCGGTGACCTCGGCCGGAGGTGACCTGAACTCGTTCCTGGCGGACAACCGGGACACCGTCATCCGGCTGTCCGCCGACAGCCGGCCGACGTTGGCCGTGCTGGCCAAGTACGCGCCGGAGTTTCCGTGTGTCCTGCAGCAGCTCTCCGACACGGTGTCTGACATGGACAAGGCTCTGGGGAAGGGCACGCCGGAGCCGGGACTGCACGTGAGGCTGCACGTCACCCCGTCGCGTGGGGCGTACCGGCCCGGGAAGGACGACCCCGCTTACCAGGACAAGAGCGGACCCGCCTGCTATCCCACGCCGTACACGCCGACCATGTCCCGCCCGGACAGCCTGGCCAACGCCCCGCAAGAGAGCGCGTACCTCAACGAACTGATGGCCGCCTCGCTCGGCGTCGCACCGCGGTCGCTGCCACCCTGGAGCAGCCTGCTGGTCGGCCCGGTCTTCCGCGGCAAGGAGGTGACGCTGACACCATGACGAAAAGCATCGCCGGCCCGGCACTCAAGGGCACCGTGTTCGCCGTCGTCACCGTGATCACCACGGCCGTTCTCGGTCTGAGCATCGCCAACACCAGCGTCGGCGAGATCCTGACCTACCGCGCCCAGTTCACCGATGTGACCGGCCTGTCCGACGGCGATGACATCCGCATCGCCGGGGTACGGGTCGGCCAGGTGACCGGCATCCGGGTCGTCGACCGCCGGGTGGCCGAGGTGCGGTTCACCGTCGACGCCGCGCGTACCCTGCCGGCCTCGGTGACCGCCACCATCAAGTACCGCAACCTGGTCGGGCAGCGCTACATCACGCTGGCCCAGGGCGTGGGCCCCGTCGGTCAGATCCTGGCGCCCGGCCAGACCATCCCGCTCGGGCGCACCACGCCGGCGCTGGACCTCACCGCGCTGTTCAACGGCTTCCAACCGCTGTTCCAGGCGCTGGCCCCCGAGGACGTCAACCAGTTGGCCAACGAAGTCGTCCAGGTCCTGCAGGGAGAAGACACCACCGTCGACAGTCTGCTGGCCCACACGGCGTCACTGACCTCCACCCTGGCCGCCAAGGACGAGGTGATCGGCACGGTCATCGACAACCTCAACGCGGTCCTGAAGACCGTCAACGCACGCGGCGACAAGCTCTCCACACTGATCAGCACCCTCCAGGAGCTGGTCTCCGGGCTGGCCCAGGACCGGAAACCCATCGGCCAGGCGATCGACGCGATCGGGGATCTGACCACCACCACGGCCGGCCTGCTCCGGAGCGGACGGGAGCCGCTGCGCCAGGACATCGTGTCGCTCGGCAAGGTCTCGGCCACCCTGTCGGAGGGCTCCGAGCTGGACACGTTCCTTCAGCGCCTGCCGGTGAAGATGGAGAACATCGGCCGGACCGCCTCGTACGGCTCGTGGCTCAACTTCTATCTCTGCTCAGCGACGGTCAGCGGGGTCTCCACCTCGGACGGCAGTCCGCCGCCGACCGGGCTCCCGGTGACCGAGGCGAGGTGCCGATGAGCCGCCCCAGCCGCCATCCCGTCCTCGCCGGCGTACTCGGCCTCGTCCTGGCCGCCGCGCTCGCGCTGCTCGCGTTCAACGCCGACAACCTCCCGATCATCGGAGGCGGCACCACCTACACCGCCGACTTCACCGAGGCGGCCGGACTGCGCACAGGCAACGAAGTGCGGGTCGCCGGAGTGAAGGTGGGCACCGTTACGCGCGTGGCGCTGCACGGCGGCGTAGTGCGGGTCGACTTCCGGGTCAAGGACACCTGGGTCGGCGACACCAGCACCGTGGCCATCCGGATCAAGACCCTGCTCGGCGACAAGGTGCTCGCTCTCGATCCGCTCGGCGGAGCGTCGCAGAACCCGCGGACCACCATCCCGATCAGCCGGACGACCTCGCCGTTCGACGTCACCGAGGCGTTCGGGCAGCTGTCGGACACCGTCAGCCAGATCGACACGGACGCGCTGGCCCGCAGCTTCGACACGACGGCGCAGACCTTCCGCAACACGCCCGATTCGGTGAAGGGGGCGCTGCGGGGACTGTCCGACCTCTCGCGCACCATCTCCTCCCGCGACACGCAACTGGCCCAGCTGCTGACGGCGACCAGGCAGATCACGGGGCGACTGGCCGACGACAACGCGCGGTTCCAGGCGCTGCTGGCCGACGGCAACCTGCTGCTGGCCGAGGTCCAGCGGCGGCGCGACGCGATCGGCGCGCTGCTGACCGGCACTGAGCAACTGGCCGTGCAGATCTCCGGGCTGGTCGCCGACAACACCGCGACCCTGGGCCCGGCGCTGGCGGCTCTGGACCGGGTCACCGACGTGTTGCAGCGCAACCAGGACAACCTCACCCGGGCACTCGCCCTGGCCGGCCCGTACTACCGGATGGTGGGCAACGCCATCGGCAACGGTCGCTGGTTCGACGCGTACCTGTGCGGCCTCGTGCCCGACTCGTACCTGCCGGCCGGCACCGCGCCGTCGAGCGGATGTGTGCCGCCGAGGACAGGGAGCACGCGATGAGTCCGACGTCGTACCGGGCGGGTCGTATCCTCGCCGCTGGTCTCGCGGTGCTGGTCGTCTTCACCGGCTCGCTGGCCTGGCTCGTGATGCGCGACTTCGGCACCAAGCACATCGTCGCGTACTTCGGCGAGGCGGTCGGCGTGTACGCCGGCTCGGACGTGCGGGTGCTCGGCGTACCGGTCGGCACCATCGCCTCGGTCAGTCCGCAGGGCACGCGGGTACGGGTGGGGATCACGATCGACCGCGATGTCGAGGTGCCGGCCGGCGCGCTGGCCGCGGTTGTCGCGCCCAGCATCGTCAGCGACCGGTACGTCCAGCTCAGCCCGGCCTACACCGGCGGTGCGAAGATGGCCGACGGCGACGAGATACCGGTCGAGCGCACCGCGACGCCGGTCGAGCTCGACCAGCTCTACGAGAGTCTCAACCGGCTGGCCACGGCGCTGGGACCGAGCGGCGCGAACCGCGCCGGCGCCCTGTCCGATCTCCTGGAGACAGGCGCCGCCAACCTGGACGGCAACGGTAGAGCTCTGGGAAGCAGCATCGCCGACCTCGGCAAGGCCACCCGTACGCTTTCGGGTTCTCAGGGGGACCTGTTCGACACCATCGCCAACCTCGAGCGCTTCACGGCCATGCTCAGGGACAACGACGGCCAGGTACGCAAGGCGGAAACCCAGCTGCGCGACGTGGCCGGCTTCCTCGCCGACGACCGGCAGGAACTCGCCGCTGCGCTCCGTGAACTCGCCACCGCCCTGCTCCAGGTGCGCGACTTCATCCGGGACAACCGCGGCCGGATCACATCGAATGTCGACAAGCTGGCCTCGATCACCGACACCCTGCTCCGGCAGCGCACCTCGCTCGAAGAGGCACTGGACGTGGCGCCGCTGGCGCTCACCAACGTGCTCGGCGCCTACAACCCGGCCACCGGGTCCTTCGAGGGAAGGGGGAACCTGAGAGAGCTCGGTCCGGACCAGCCACCCGTAGCGGTGCCGTCCACGACGGCGCCCGCCCTGCCCCTGCCCCCGGTGGGCACCGTCCAAGGCGCCCCGGGAGGCCGCTGATGAGTCGTCGGCCCCGCTTGCTCGTCCTGCCCGCCGTGGTACTACTGCTCTTCGGCTGCGGCCCGGGCGCCTTCTCCGGCGCTTCCGACCTGCCGCTGCCCGGCGGCGCCGATCTCGGCCCGCACCCGTACCGGGTCGTCGCCGACTTCGCCGATGTCCTCGACCTGGTGTCCCATGCGGCGGTACGGGTGAACAACGTGCCGGTCGGACGGGTGGCGAAGGTCGAGCTGCCCGGCGGGAGCTGGACCGCGCGGGTCACCATGGAAGTCAACGGATCTGTCCGCCTGCCGGCCAACGCCGTGGCCCGCCTGCACCAGTCCAGCCTGCTGGGCGAGAAGTACATTCAGCTGGCCGCACCCGCCGACGGCTCCGGCGCCGGGACGCTGAGCGACGGCGCCGAGATTCCGCTGGCCCGGACGAACCGCAACCCGGAGGTGGAGGAGGTCCTCGGCGCCCTCTCCATGCTCCTGAACGGCGGCGGCATCGCCCAGCTGCGCACCATCACCGTGGAGCTGAACAACGCGCTGGACGGCAACGAGCCGGAGATCAAGGCGCTGCTGAAGAACATCGACACGCTCATGTCCAGTCTGGACGACAACCGAGCGGACATCACCGCCGCGATCGACGCCCTCAACCGCTTCGCGGGCGCGCTGGCCCAGCGAGACCAGCAGATCGGCGCCATTCTGGACGACCTCGCCCCAGGGTTGCGGGTGCTGGAACAGCAGCGCGGTGAGCTCGTCGCGATGCTGCAGTCGCTCGACTCCCTGTCCCACACGGCGGTCGACACCATCGAGCGGAGCCAGGCCGACCTCGTGGCCGACCTGAAGTTGCTGGACCCGGCGCTGCGGCAGCTCAGCAACGCCGGGCAGGCCCTGCCGCAGGCGCTGCAGATCTTGTTGACCTACCCGTTCACCGACGCCACCCTCGACACGATCAAGGGTGACTACCTCAACGTGTATCTGTCGCTGGTCGCTGCGCCCGGCACGACCGTGATCCCGCCGCTGACGCCCGGCGACGCGATCGCCGCCGCAGCGCAGAAGGTTCAGGGCCGCCACCCGCCGGCCTCGACCACGCCGAGCACACCCGGAGCCAGCGCTCCACCACTCCCGCTGCCCATCGTCAGTTCGACTCCGCCGTGGGGGACCACGCCCTCGACGGCGACCTCACCTTCGCAGATCGGCCCACCCTCGCAGGCAGCCCCGCCCTCGGCGTCCGCACCGGAATCGCCGCCGGCCAGTTCCTCGCCACCCAGTGCCTCGACGCCCGAGCCCTCGACACCTTCGGCCTCGTCGGAACCATCCGCAGGAGGTGCCGGCTGATGCTCACGCTCGGCGCGAAGCTCAAGATCGTCCTTTTCGCCATCCTCGGTGTGCTCGTGGTCGGCTTCATCGGGCTGCGCTATGCCGACCTGGGCCGCTATGTCGGCCACAGCGGCTACTACGTGGTCCGCCTCGAACTGGGCGAGTCCGGCGGCATTTTCACCAATGCCGAGGTGACCTACCGGGGGGTGACGGTCGGACGCGTCGGCGCCATGCGGCTGACCGCCGACGGCATCGAGACCGACCTCAAGATCGATGATTCCGCGCCGCGCGTCCCGGCCGCGGTGCAGGCCGTGGTGGCCAACCGGTCGGCGGTGGGAGAACAGTACGTCGACCTGCGCCCGAAGAGCGACGGCGGACCGTACCTGGCCGCCGGAGCGCGCATCGAGCGCGCCGACACCCGGCTTCCGCTGCCGGTCACCACGATGCTGACCTCGGCGGCGGGCCTGGCCGCCTCGGTACCCAAGGACGACCTGCGCACGGTGGTGGACGAGCTGGACCGGGCACTGGCCGGCCAGGGCGGAAACCTGCAGATCCTGCTGGACACCGCCGGGGACCTGACCCGGGCCGCGTCGGACAACATCGGTCCCACGACTCAGCTCCTCGAAAATGGTCAGGTGGTGCTCCGGACGCAGCAGGAGTCGAGCGATGCGCTGCGCTCGTTCAGTCATGACCTGAACCTGCTCGCCACCCAACTGGACAGCTCCGACCCGGACCTGCGGCGCCTTATTCTCGCCGCCCCCGCGGCCGCCGACCAGGTGAGCGGGATGCTGAACGACACCGATCCGGGCCTCGGCGTGCTGCTGAGCAATCTGCTCACCACCTCGGACATCGCGCTGGTCCGCCGCGACGGGCTGGAGCAGGCCCTGGTGACGCTGCCGGCCGTGGCGGCGGCCGGATCGACGGCCATCACCGCGGACGGTATCGACATGGGGCTGGTCACCACGTTCTTCAAGCCGCCGCCATGCGTCAGTGGGTACGGCGCAACGACGTACCGCAACGGGCTCGACACGACGCCCGCCCCCAAGCTGAACACCGCGGCGTACTGCTCGCTGCCGCCCAGCACCGGCGTCGGCGTGCGCGGCTCGGCGAACGCGCCGCGGGGGAAGGGATAAGCGCCGGGCGACCATCCGCTGGCGTGCCCTCAAGCTTGTTCTTTCACCTGTGGCGGTCTTCCGCAGCCGCGTGATGGTGGCCCGAGTGCCTTGTTGCGGCGCGTGGCCGCTGGTCAGCGGCTCGTAGCCCGCCAGGCCGACCGGACCGCCTCGTCGAAGTCGCGCTCGGCCTTCCAGTGCAGCCGGGTCGCCGCCCGCTCGGTCGACGCCCGGATGGCGGGCACGTCGCCGGGCCGGCGGTCCGCGTCCCTGGTCCGCACCGGCCGCCCGGCCGCCGTGCCCACCGCGTCCAGCACCTCCCGAACGGTGTGCCCGCGGCCGGTGCCCACGTTGACGATCAACTGCGGCTCGTCGCCGTCGGCCGTCAGGTACTGCACGCCCAGCAGGTAC
This sequence comes from Actinoplanes sp. NPDC051405, assembly GCF_055586185.1. Classification (NCBI taxonomy): domain Bacteria; kingdom Bacillati; phylum Actinomycetota; class Actinomycetes; order Micromonosporales; family Micromonosporaceae; genus Actinoplanes; species Actinoplanes sp. NPDC051405. Next base: position 280,934 of record NZ_JBVJIR010000001.1, on the reverse strand, counting down.
GCTGCCACCACGTCGTCGATGTGCACGTAGTCGCGCTCGGCCGTGCCGTCGCGGGTCGGGTAGCTCGTGCCGTGGATCTCCACCGGCACGCTGTCCGGGCCGAGCGCCCGGAACGCCGCGGGCAGCAGGTTGGTCGCCCGGGTGTCGGCGGCCGCCGGATGGGTGCCCGCGCCGATGACGTTGAACTGCCGCAGCACCAGCGAGCGGACGTCGGCCCGGGCGATCAGCCGCTCGCCGTCGAGTTTGGTGCTGCCGTACGGGCTGGTCGGCACGGCCGGCGTCGCCTCGTCGACCTCGGTGCGGTCGGGGCGGCCGTAGACGGCGGCCGAGGACGAGAAGAGGATCCGCCGTACGCAAGCGGCGTGCATGGCGTCGAGCAGCTGTTGCAGCCCGCCGACGTTGTGTCGCTGGTACCGGATCGGATCGGCGACCGACTCCGCGACCGACTTGAGCGCGGCGAGGTGGATGACGCCCGCGATCCGGCGGCCGGCGAAGAGCCGGGCCAGGTCGCCGGCGTCCGTGATCGAGCCGCGGACCAGTTCGGCGCCGGCCGGCAGCCGGTCGGCCCGCCCGGTGGACAGATCGTCGAAGACGACGACGTCCCGGCCGAGGCCGCACATCCGGCGCACGATGTGGGCGCCGATGTAGCCGGCTCCGCCGGTCACGATCCAGGTCACCGGGGTAACTTACTGATCCGGCGGACCCAGTTTTTTAACGAACACGCGGCAATACTCGATTTCCCTCCCACGGCCCGCCTCTTTGAAGGTCCGTACCCGTCCGTGGCTCCATTCCGTGTATCCCAGGCGCAGATAGAACGTGATCGGATCGGGCCGGCTCTCGTCCACGCCGAGGGCGATCCGCCGGCGGCGATCGAGCCGGGCGCTCTCCTCGGCGCGGGCGACCAGCAGGCGGCCGACGCCCATTTGGCGGAATTCCGGTACGACCCGCAGCCGCTCGATCAACGGCGTGCCGGTGAGGAGCAGCCGCAGTTTGAGCTCCTCGGCCGATTCCAGCCGCAGATACACGTAACCGACGGGACGGTCGCCGGCGAAGGCGATGAACACCTGCCCGCGTCGCCGGCCGCCGCGGCGCAACCGGGCGAGGAAGAATTCCCGGTCCTCCGGCACCGTGACGAAGCGCTGGACGTCGTGTTCGGTCGCCACCTCTATTCGTACGTTGTCCAACAGTGCCCGCCTCCCCCACGCCCGCCGTCGCCGGCGGGCACCCGCATCGATACTCCCCGGGCGGTACGCGGCTGTCGATCGCAGCCGGACAGCCGCGTACCCGGCGGTCATCGGGTGACGACCGTGTAGAGCAGGAGAACGACCACGACGGCGATCAGCAGAAAGCTCATCACCGCGAAGAGGGCGGCCTTGATGATCTCGATGACCGGGCCGACCGACCGCCACATGAGGCGGGCGGTGAGCATCAACAGGCCGACGGCGGCCAGCACGAACAGGATCTGGTTGTTGCCGGCGCTGGTTGTCGTCGTGACGGTCGCCAGGTGGACGGCGTCGAAACGGTCTAGGGTAGGCATGGGTAGGTGCCCTTCAGGTAGGCCTGTGAGAGAAAGCGCCTGCTCGAAGCACTCTCGGCTGCAACCGGGGGTGCTTCACTTTGCGCGGCACTGCACGCGCTGGACGGTTCCGCGGAACTCTCGACGACGCCGGCGTCAGTCGGTGAGCGGGTGAACGGCCTGGTCCACGGGTACGGCATGACCACCTCCCGAGATTTCAGCTAGAAGTTCAGCTGTTCGGGCTTCTGGACTTGAGGTAAGGCTAGACTTTCAGCTCAGGTATATCGACGGCTGATGTCTTGGCTGGCATCAAATGCACATCGCTCACTGTGTGCGCGTCCTGACACTGATTGGCACTCGACTTCACGCTGTCGCGGCGGTATAACTTTCCAGTCCGCAGCTGAAGTTTGGGAGGGGCGGCGGTGCAGCGAACTGAAGATCCGGCTGGCACGCTGGCCTCCACGCTGCGCGGCCTGCGACTCTCCGGGCTTGGTCGGAAGATCACGCAGGGGCAGCTGGCGCAGGCGCTCGAATGCAGTACGGCGCTCATTTCGTCGTGGGAGCGACCGGACAACCCGGTCGTCCCGCCCGTCGAGCGCATCGCCGAGTACGCCGGCTTCTTCGGCACCACCCGGTCGGTGGAGGGCCGTCCCTACCGGCTGATCGCCGAACGAGATCTCACCGCCGACGAGATCGTCCAGCGCGACGAACTGCTGGCCCGGCTGACCCGCCTGCGCACCGCCGCCCTCTCCGGCAGCGAACCGCCGGCGCTGCACTGGCCCGCGGAGTCGTCGAGCCTGGTCGGCAAGGGCCCGTGGCACTTCCCGGCCGAGGACACCGAGAAGCCGGTGGTCATCGTCTGCCCCGAGCGACCTCGCAAGGAGCTCGACGCCATACCACACAGCAATGCGCGCGACCCCGACCACTCCGAGCTGTCTCGCATCACCGACGCCGATGCTTTGCTCGAATTGCACGGGCATATCCGCGCCGTCAACCCCGACCTGCGAGTCGAGTGGCGAAGTGTCGGAAACCTGCGCCGGGACGACTTCACCGGTCACCTCGTCGTTCTCGGCGGTGTGGACTGGAACGCGGCGTCGCGCGACGTCATGCGGCGGATCGAGGCGCCGGTCAACCAGGTGTCCGAGAACGACCCCATGTACCGGGGGTGCTTCCAGGTCGTCGGCGACCAGACCAAGGCGTTCGCTCCGGTGATCGAGGACGTCGACGGCAGGAAGACCCTCGTGGAGGACGTCGGGTACTTCTTCCGTGGTCCGAACCCCTACAACCCCGAGCGGACCGTTACGCTGTGCAACGGGATGTTCGGCCGCGGGGTCCTGGGCGCTGTCCGGGCCCTCACCGACAAGGAGCTCCGCGACAAGAACGCGGACTACATCGACGGCCACTTCGGCGGGCACGACTCGTACAGCATCCTGTTCCGGGTGCCGGTGATCGACGAACGAGTCGTGGTGACGCCCGACTGGAACACTCCTCTTTCAGTGCTCCACGCCTGGCCGGAGAAGAGCGAATGACCCGTGCTGTCGATCGCGTCGACGTCTCGCAGTTCCACCACGGGTCGCACGAACAGTTGCTGTCGTTCCTGCCACCATGCGACACGCCCGACCGGGGGATCGACGCAATAGTGGTGCCCACCTTCCGGCATCCGCACGTGCTCAGCGACGCGCTCATCCTGGCGCGCGATCTCGGCTGCTTGCTGGTGGCGTTGTGCAGCGGACCGGCGCAGGCGCGTCAGGCCGTCGACCTCGGCGCCGCGCTCGGGGCCGAGGTGCTGGCCGTCGACCTGCACGACCTGCCGCCGCTGATGCCCCGCCTGCGCAGCGACGAGGTGCTGGCCCGCACCAACTTCGTACACGCCAGCGACCTCAGCCTCAAGCGCAACCTCGGCCTGCTGCTCGGCCGACTGCTCGGCTGGCAGCGGGTGCTGTTCCTCGACGACGACATCGTCGGTGTCCGGGCGGCCGATGTGCCGGGCGCGGCGGCCCACCTCGACGCCGGCTTCCGGGCGGTCGGCCTGCGCAACAACGGGTACGAGGACAACTCGGTGGTCTGCCACGCGTACCGGGCGGTCGGTGGGCAGCAGCGCACCTTCATCGGCGGCGGCGCGATGATCGTCGACCCGAGCCGGACCCGGTCGTTCTTCCCGAACATCTACAACGAGGACTGGTTCTTCCTGCTCGGCGGCGGGGTGCCGTTCCGGGCGGCGGTCTCCGGGACGATGGTGCAGCGCACCTACGACCCGTTCGCCAGCAGCCGGCGCGCGGCCGGCGAGGAGTTCGGCGACACCCTGGCCGAGGGGCTGTTCTGGCTGCTCGACTCGGGGTTCGGGCTGGAGTTCTCGGACGCGTCGTTCTGGGGCGACTTCCTGTTCCGGCGGCGCCAGTTCCTCGATCACGTGCTCGGCCGGGTGGACGACCAGGTGGCCGACGAGCGGCGGCGCGAGCCGATCAAGGCCGCCCTGCGGGCCGCGCTGGGCCGCAGCGCCACCATCAACCCGTGGCTGTGCGACGCGTTCGTCGACGCATGGCGCCACGACGTCACCTCGTGGCAGACGTTCCTGCAGGACTTCTCGCCGGTCGACGACGTGGACAAGGCGCTCTCCGAGCTCGGGCTCTCGCACCTGGCGGTGCGCACCGACTGACCCGCCGGGACAGCCCGGCGGCGGCGCACCGGGCCGGGGTGGCACCCGGCCGGCACCGCGGCCAATGACTCACCCGCCTGCGCCTCACGATCAGCTGAAGGCAAGACGCGATGGAGGCCATCGACTCGACCACAATCTTGCCCGTGAAGCCGACCGGCCCGCTGCGCTGATTCGCCTGATCGAGTTCAAGGCAATCAACGGGTAGAAAATTGTTGCCTTGTCAATTCGACGCCGGCCAGCAGAGCGAGTCCGGGTCAGCCGCCGTCACAATCACCAATTGCGCGATGTCCTCCGTTCGACGTCGATGCCGACCGGCTACCCACGCAACGACTGACCATGCGACCGTTCCGGCTCAGTGTGAGGTCGTCGGCATGCCGAACACGTGACTGCACTGCGAAGCCGGTCTCACCGGCTATGACGGCTCTGGCTTGGAGTCCTCGTGCATACTGTGGCTCCCTCTGGTGTGGAGTGTGCAACGAATGATCCGCAAAGCCCTGTCAGCCGTCGGTATCGGTCTTGCCATGGTGCTGGCCACCACGATCCCGGCCTCCGCGGCGCCGGCGATCGAGCGTGACTACGCCCCCGCGACGGGCTCCATCACCAACCCCACTGCCTGTGTGTATGTGGAGGACCACGATTTCAATCCCGGCACGGGCTGCTTTGCGGCGGCCGGAGACATCCTCTACGCGTCGGACGGCAAGTCTGACGGACACTCGGTCGCCCTGCACTGGCTCAACTATCGGGACGGCTCGCTCTACCGGGAGGGTTACTGCATTCAGACCCACGGCAAGGACACCGGAGGGCGATGCAACAAGAACTTTCTCGAGGGTTCCAGTCTCTGGATCAGGGCGTGCACCTACGAGTCGGGCACGAACAGGGAGGTCTTCTGCAGCTCTTACGAGAAGACGTACGCCTGAGCGGTTCCAGGCGACTGCCACCGGGACGGTTGGCAGACATTGTTTCGGATTTCAGGGGCTCATCATGCTTGCGAGATCGACAACCTCCTCCCTGCCATGACGACAGGAAAGTCGCGAGTCTACGGCGCAGTGCTGTAGGGGCCGACACGCGGCAGAAACCAGGATTCGGACCCGGATTAGAGTGCGATCGTGACCGACGCACCCGTGTACCTCGCCGCCCAGCCTCGCCTCGACACGCTCGTGACGGCGTTTCCCTCCGACGCTCTGCGGCTGCGCACCGACTTCGCCGGGACGGCCTGGATCGGCGACATCCCCGACCCGGCATCCGGAATGATGGGACCGCGTTACCAGCGGCGCGCTGTCGACTCGCAACTGTTTCTGCCGGACACCCACTGGTACTCCGTCCTCGAGCTCGACGACGCCGAGGTGCAGGTTGTCGTCGGCCTGCTCCAAGTGCCTGGCACCACGCAGGGCACGCAAGGTCTGGTCGGCGCGATCGCGGACCCGCGGGCGGAATTCTTCGAGCACCCTGAGCACGACGACCGGGTCGGCATCTGCCTCACGCTGCGGGGCCAGATCTGGTCCAACGTCGGCCTGTCGTATCGAATCACCGTGCTGTGCCGGCCGGAGTCGGCCATGACCTCGCCCTTGGCGTCGGAGGCGCCGCGGCCGTAGAGGTAGCCGTCGCGCAGCGCCGGTCCGAACGGCGGTATCTGATCTCAGTTGTCGTCCTTCGCGGCGCGGACCGTTCGGCCGGGGCTCACGGGTCGCAGCGCGGGCACTCGTCCGCGTGCCTCCGGGTTGATGCTCTTGGCCACTCCTTGCTGTTCATCAGCGGGCGGCGTCAGGATGGCCCGGCATGCTGGAGCCGCCACCGCTGCCTCCCGAGGCGCCGCCGGCCGTACCCGAGCCGTCCGGTTCGGTGACGATGTCGCTCTCCGGCATGCCGGCCGGCCGGCGATCGGTCTCGACCTGGGTGAGCGGGGCACCGTCCTCCTGCTTGACGGCCGTGTCGATGGGCAGTTCGCCGTTGCGATTCCCTTGATTTGTCGTCATGGCGTGCGCGTACCCGTGCGACAGCGCTTCATGCGCAGCGCCTCGTTACGGTACGCACCAGCGGGGTAGCCGGGCGTTCCAACCTTCCCGGCCGAAGGAGCACCCGATGACCGTGCAGAGCCCCGAGGACACCTTCCTGTTCGACCTGTCGCGGGCGTATGCCGGCGAGCGCACCGCCCTGCAGATCCTCGAGCAGGGCGCCGGCGAGGTCGTCGACGAGCGGGCGCGTACCGTGCTCACCGGTCACGCCGAAGAGACCCGCGCGCAGCTCCGGGCCCAGGAGCAGGTGTTCTCACTGTTCGAGGCTCAGCCGCAGCCGCTGAGCTGCCCGGCCTTGGAGGGCATCCGGCACGAGCTCGACATGTTCCGGCAGTCCCTGAACTCGTTCCGGACGAGCGTCGCTGCCGGCCATGGAGCCCCTGCTTCGTTCCCGTGGCCTCAGACCTTCTCCCGTGCCGACCCTTGCCGGTTCCGTGGCGCGCCCCGGGCCGGACAGCCGGTTTCGCCGACACCGCAGCGGGTACCCGGACCCGTCTGCGGTCGGCGCCTCGCGTCGGCGAGTCAGCGTCAAGAAGCGGCGCGTCCCGGACCGGAATGAACGTGGTCCTGCAGTGACCCGAGCTTCAGCCCCGCACCTAACCCCGGTGCGGCGGCGTGTCGGAAGGACGCCTTCCATGACAGACCCGCAACCCATCAAGCCCACCGACGCGTTCGCCGAACTCGGGCGGATCAACTTCAGGGAGACGGACGTCGCCACGGCCTTGACCAAGGTGGCCGACCTGGCGCGGCGCAGCATCCCGGGCGCGGACGACGTGTCGATCACTCTCGTCGGCGCCGGCGGCGCGCACACCGCCGCGTACACCGGGCACCCGGCCGTGGCCGTCGACGAATGGCAGTACCAGCAGGGCCACGGCCCGTGTCTGGCCGCGGCCGCGGCCAACATCACGGTACGAGTGCCCGACATGGCGGGGGAGAGCCGATGGCCGGCCTGGGCGGAGCGCGCCATCGATGCCGGGGTGTACAGCTCGGTGTCCATCGGACTGCCGCTGCGCGAGTCCGTGAGCGGCGCCCTCAACGTGTACGCCCGTAAGCCCCTGGTCTTCGACGACGACGCCGTCATCCTGGCCGAGACCTTCGCCGGGTACGCGACGATCGCGATGGCCAACGCGCACCTGTATGACGGCCCCACCACACCTGTCGGCCACACTCACACGGCGACGGACAGGCGCGCCGTGATCGAGCAGGCCAAGGGCATCGTCATGGCCGAGCGCCACTGCACCGCGGACGAGGCGTCCGCCATCCTGACGAAACTCGCGGAGTACTCCCATCGCGGGCTCCACGACTTCGCCGCGGCACTGGTTGCCAGTGCCGTACACCGATCTACCGATGAGCTCTCTTCCCACCAGCTCGGAGATTTCATGCGGTCACCGGGGCGCTGAACCTCTCCAGTCATCACTGTCTGTCAGCTCATCGAGACGAGCAGATCACGGCAGACCTGCTCGCAGGCCAGGCAGGTCTCGGCGCAGATGCGACAGTGTTCGTGCATGTCGGCGTGGTTCGCGCACTCGTCACCGCAGGAACGGCAGGCGACGATGCATGCCTCAAGCAGGGTCCGGCTGATGTGTGCGTCGTAGCCGGTGTGCCGTGACAGCACGCGGGCCGTCGTCGCGCAGATGTCGGCACAGTCGAGGTTGGTGCGGATGCACTTGGTCAGCGCGCCGACCATGTCCTCGCCCAGACAGGCGTCGGCGCAGGCGGTGCACGCCAGGCTGCATGCGGTCAGCGCCTCGACAGAGGCGGCGAGCTTGGTCCGGTCCAGGTTGATCGACTGGGGGTAGGCGTTGAGCATCGGCATCGCGGTCGCGGTCATGCGGCTCGGCTACCCTCGGCCCGGCTGTCCATGCACTCGGTCTGCGTGCGGTGGGGGCTCACGGGCTCGCCGGGTGCTGACCGACATCGCCGCGGTCAAGATGGAACTCGCCTGCCACCTCAGGCTCCGTCCGCACCGACCCCGCCGGCTCGGCCGCCGCCGGCAGGCCCGGCACCCGGCCTGCTCGTTCTGCGGCGCCGCTGACACCTCCGCCCGGCCTTTGGTCCATCGCCCCGGCGTGACCATCTGCGCCAGATGCGCCGTCGAGAACGCCACTGCCCGTGCCATGACCTGACGGCGAGGACTTCTTGGCATCGAAGAGCCAGCAGTTCACCACCACGGCCATCGCAGCCGGCCGCGACCCGGTCCCGATCCCGGTGCGGCCCTCAACGCAACGACCTGCCCCGCCGCCGCGGCGGTGTGGCGCGAAGCCTCGTTGGACGTCTTGGGCTTGCGGTTGACGAAGCGATCGACGTGTCGCGGGGTGCCGGGTTGTGGAACACCGCCCAGTGGGCGCGGTGCGGGGGAAGCTGTCGCGATTCGGGAGCGTTTCCACCGGTCTGCGCCACCGCACTGACGTGACGACATCACGCACCTCGCGACGCCTTTTGACGACTCAGTGAACGGATATCCGGCGTACAGGTCGGCTCGTCCGTTGCCTTCCCGATCGGAGCCCTGATCCTCGGCTTCGGCCCGGCGCTTTTCGCGATACGGCCGGTCGGCATGGCCGACGTGGGTAAAGCGGCTTCGCCGGTGTCAGCTCCCGGGCGCTGGTCGCGTCGGCTGATCCGGTGGTCAGGCAGGTGGACAGCTGAATCGACGGCCTGATCTTGTCCCTGGTCTCGGCCCCGGCCGTGCCCATCCAAAAGGCTGAACGGGGTTCCCGCGGCGCTTCCTGGGGCCGTAACATCTCCGAACTCGGAGCAGGACGGCGGAGGGGAATGGCCTCGGTGGATCGACTTCTCGTCGATGTGGCCCCGGACGGCCGCGCGACCATGGCGATGTGCCCGCGTGGCATGTTGCCCCAGATGATCGGCGAACCGGTCCAGCTCACCAGCTCGCTGGACAAGTCCGAGCTGGAGGATCTGCGCTGGTACCTCGAGGACTATCTCGATGTTCCGATGGCCACGTGGGAGGACCGGGGTGCCGCCATCGCGACCCTCCTCCGCGGCTGGGGCGAGTCGCTGTTCCAGGAGCTGTTCGGCGCCGGGCCGGCGCGGGACGCATACCTGCGTGCCCGCGCCCGGGGCAGCCTGGAGATCGTGCTGCGCTCGCTGGCGCCTGGCTGGCTCGCATTGCCGTGGGAGCTGATGGCCGACCCGGACCGGCCCGAACCGCTCGTCCTCGACGGCGTTGCCCTCAGCCGCAGCCTGCCCCGGCCTGACTACGACACCGCGGTGGCGGTCGGAGGCGACCGGCTGCGCGTGCTCATGGTGATCTCGCGACCCGCCGGGAACTCCGACGTCGCCTACCGAAACATCGCCCGGCCGCTGCTCGACCGGCTCACTGCCGTACGCGGCAAGGTTGATCTCGTGGTCCTGCGACCTCCCACGCTGGACGCCCTGGACGAAGCCCTTCGCGCCGATCGGCCGTTCCAGGTCGTGCACTTCGACGGGCACGGCACCAGCTCCGACTCCGACGGCGGATCGCTGTTGTTCGAGAAACCCGATGGCGGCCCCGACCCGGTCTCGGCCGAGCGGCTCGGGCGGGTGCTGGCACGGGCGAAGGTCCCGGTCGTCGTGCTGAACGCGTGCGAGTCCGGTGCCGTCGGCCGCGAACTGGAGGCGGCCGTCGCCACCCGACTTCTCGACGACGGCGTCGCGGCCGTCGTCGCGATGGCATACCGGGTCTACACGATGGCCGCCGCCGAGTTTGTGACCGCCTTCTACGAGCGGTTGTTCGCCGGTGACAGCGTCAGCGAGGCCACCCTCGCCGGCCGCGCTCGGATGGCCGCCCGGCCGCACCGGCCCAGTCCTGTCGGCGATCTGTCGCTGGAGGACTGGCTGGTCCCGGTGCACTATCTGCGCGGCGAGGTCCGATTTCCTGACCTCGTCTCCGCTTCGGTCCCGTCGCGCTCTGCCATGGACGCTGCGTTGGACCGGCTGCGCGCCACCCCCCTTCCTGACCACAACGACCCCCTCGCGCCCGCCGAGGAGTTCGTCGGCCGCGACGGTGTCATCCACGACCTCGAGATCGCCGCCCGCGTCGATCGCGTGATCGTGCTGCACGGGCCGGGTGGCACCGGCAAGACGGAGATGGCGAAGGCGTTCGGCCGCTGGTGGCGCGACACCGAGGGAGTGGAGCGGCCCGAGTGGGTGTTCTGGCATTCCTTCGAACGCGGGCCGCGCGACCTGTGGGCCGTACTCGACGGAATTGGCCTGGTGGTTTTCGGGCCGGCTTTCCCGGCGCAGAATGCCGCCGACCGCCGGGCGCTGATCGTCGACCATTTCGGGCGGCACCGTTGCCTGCTGATCCTCGACAACTTCGAGTCTGTCGCGTCGATGCCGGCGGACAAGCCCATGCCGGAGATCGAGGAGTTCCTCGGGGCGTTGCGCACCTCCCGCGCGGCGAGCCTGGTGCTGATCACCAGCCGTAGTCCGGAGCTTTGGCTGTCCGGCGTCCACCGGGTCACCCTGGGCGGGCTCACTCCGGAAGAGACCGTCGAGTACGCCACCGCCGTGCTCCGACGCTTCCCGGCTGCCGCCCGCCGCCGGCGGGACCGCTCATTCGCCGAGCTGCTGTCCTGGCTGGACGGGCATCCGCTGAGCATGCGGCTCGCCCTGCCGCACCTGGCCACCACCGATGCGGCCACGCTGCTGGCTGGGCTGCGCGGCACCACGCCGTTCCCCGCGGGGGAGGCCGGGGAGGAGGAGGGCGACCGCCTCAACTCGCTTCCGGCCAGCATCACCTACTCCCTGCGGCATCTCTCATCCAATGTCCGCCGCCTGCTGGCCGCCGTCACGATGTTCCATGGCGTGGTGAACCCCGCCATCCTGAAGGTGTTCTCCAGCCGGCCGGAGCCACCCGACCGGTTCCGCGGTGTTGACGAGCGGGCGTGGCAGAAGGTTCTCGACACGGCCGCCGACGTCGGCCTGCTCACCCGGGTCAAGCGCGGACTCTTCCGCGTGCACCCCACGTTGCCGGCGTACCTTGCCGCCCAGTGGCGCGGGAACGACCCGGACCGCTACGCCTCTGAACAGGCGGCGGCCGGCAAGGCGATCCTGTGGACGTACGCCCGGTTCGCCGAGCACTGCTCCGTCGACATTCAGGGTGGCGACGCGGCCGGAGCCTACAACACGTTGCGGTGGGAGAGTGCCACCCTGACCCACCTACTCGGGCGTGCTCTGGACGGCGGGTTCTGGGACGAGGCGAACGCGATCGGGCGAGCGCTCACCGACTATTGGGATCACCGGCGGTTCGACGCCGAGGCTGACATATGGGCCGACCGCGTACGGCTGGCCGTCGAATCGCCGGACGGCTCGCCGCCCCCGCCGGACGATCCCCGCGCCCATGTGTGGTTTACGTTCGTTACCGGCTACGCCCATCGCCTGACGTCGAAGGGACGGACCGGCGCCGCCCGCGAGATTCTCTCGAAGGTGGTGTCCCTCACCGAGAACCGGCAGGACATGGAGCAGGCGGCGGAATGGCTTGCGATCGCCTGTCATGGGCTCGGGTGGGCCGCCATCACCGAACACCAGCATGCCGAAGCCGAGAGGTGGCAGCTGCGGGCGATCGCCCTCAGCGAGCAGCGCGGGGGAGCCTCCAGCGCGGCGGCATCGCGCCACCAGCTCGGGCTTCTGTATCACCAGCAAGGTCGGCTCGCTGAGGCCGAGCGCCTCTACCGGGAGGCCGCGACGGCCAAGACAGCGGCCGAGGACAAGCCGAACCTCATCATCAGCTGGGTCCAGCTCACCGACGTGCTGCGGGAACAGGGCAGACTGGCGGAGGCTGCGGAGTTCTGCCTCAAGGCCGCCCGCACCGCCGTGGAGCTCGGTGAGGAGCATTGGCAGGCCGTGGCTCTGCACAAGCTCGGCATGATCGCTAGTGACCTCCGCCGATGGGACGACGCAGAACGCTCGTTCCGGGAGTGCCTCGCCGTGCGGCAGCGGATCGGGGACCTGCCTGGCATGGTCGACACCTATCACGAGCTCGGCGTCGCCAAGGACTCCGCCGGTGACCTGGAGGCGGCGCGCAGCTGGTACGAGCATGCGCTGGCGTTGAAGGACAGGCTTGGCTACCGGCACGCGCAGGCCAGCACCCACCATCAGCTCGCGCTGCTCGCGCTGAAGCAGGGTGGGATCGACGAGGCCGACGAGTGCTGCCGCCGCTCATACGTGCTCAAGGAGGAAGCCGGCGATCGGGCGGGAATGGCCCGCTCGCACGGTGTGTGGGCGCGGGTCGCCGAGGCGCGCGGGGACCTGGGGGCCGCGTTGGACCACTGCGTCCGCTGCGTCTCTGAGCTGCGAACCTTCGAACACCTCGCCGACAACGGCATCGAGGACTTGGCCCGTCTGTCCCGGAAACTCGGCCGGGCCGCCGTCGAGGAGGCCTGGCTACGCATCACCGAGTCCCCGATCCCGTACGACCTGGAGGAGTGCAAGTGACACCGAACTCGGCCGAAACCGTGGCGCGCGCCGTGGCCGTCCGCCTGTCCGCGCCGGCCCGGCCGGCGCTGCCCGCTCAGGTGGATGCCGCATTGCGGTCGGCTCGGCCCGACCGGTACAGCGACGCAGTCGACATCGCCTCGCTCATTGTCAGCATCGCGACGTTGGGCTACACCATCTACACAGGTCAGCGGAACCGGCGGCAGCCCTCCGCCGAGATGCTGGCCCGCAGCATCCGCCATGAGCTGGCCGCGGACGGCGACGGGGGCGCTGCCGACGAGGTGATCGACACCGTGGCCGACGAGATCACGAAGGAGAGCCCGACGTCCTGATCGCGGTCAGGCGTTCGCAAGCGTCGCCGGCTGCGGGTACTCACCGGGGTGGTTCGGCCTCATCGCTCTCGTGCTCATGGACCTCGAACGGGATGCTCTGCCCCTGATGCCGGCCGCGCAGCAGGGGATCGATCGCGATCCCGGTCGTGCCCGCCGCCTGCTGGAGTTCGGTGGACAGCCTGGCCGCCTGCGCCGGCTCGACCAGTGGCCCGTCGGACGAGAGCTGGGCCAGAACCGTCCACAGCCGCCGGCGTGCCTGCTCGGTCGGGGCCAGCTGGTCGGCGCGGTCCCGCAGCACCGCCACCAGCAGGTCCCGTTCGGTCGATGCGGGTATGTGAAGGGGGTCGCCGGTCTTGAGTGGCAGGCCCTCGAAGTGGACGAGTAACTGCCGCAGGTCGATGCCGAGAGCGATCCACGTGTCGACGTCCCGGGCGAAACGGGCGGCGTCGTCGGCCGGATCGCGGGATCTGGCCTCCGCGTACTCGACGTGCAGGTGGTGGTAGTGGTTGTGCGCCATGAAGACCGGATCGGCGTCACGCAGCATGATCGACACCTGCTCACGCAGCTGCCGGTCGGCGCCGTCGAGCCCTTTCCGGACCGCGCGGACCGCCCGTAGATGGGCGATCGGCGATCCGGAGATGATCCGCGACGGGCCGGCCAGCAGCGCGGCGACCATCGAGACCTGTACCTGCTGGGCGCTGCGGGAGAAGAAGAAATGCGGCGTGCCGCCCATGACCCGCTCAGCGTTGTCGAAGGCGGCACTCTCCGCGACGCTGGTCACGTCGCCGTCCAGGAATGTCCGCACCTTGGCGAACTCGGTGTCGAACAACGACCGGACAAGACCCCGGAAGATCATCGGACCGGGTACGGCACCGGTGCCCTTCGCCGGGCCGAGGGCGGTGCGCTGCAACTCGGTGAACCGTTTGTCGATCTTCGTGAGCGGCGTGAGCAGTTTCTTCGTGTCGTCGTCGGCGGCACCCCAGGGCAGGCTGTCCGGGCCGAAAGAGATGTCGAACGTCTCCCCGTCCCGGTGGGTGGCGTGCGGCGGGTGGTGACCGCCCCAGGCGTAGGAACTGGCACCCACGATGATGCCGTCGGTGTCCGCCGGCAGTTTGGCGAGCATGGCCGGGGGCGCGACCAGCCGCCCCGCTGCGCCGGCATCGACCGGCCGGCGGGCGTTGCCGACCTGGCTGACCACGACGGTGGGGGAGAGGCCCATCTCGGCGATCGCGATCTGCACGATCTGCGCCTCGACGAACAGCCGGGCCTGTGCGCTCAACCGGGTGTGCAGGAACAACGCCGGATTGCCGACCCTCAGCCCCGGCACACCGAATTCGGGGAAGAGCCTGAGGCGCCGCCGCAGATCCTCGAGGCCGACCGCACCGATCGGCGGGCCTTCGTTGCGTGTCTCGTCGACCAGCGGGAACGGGGCCGCCGTCATCTCCCGCAGGCGGGCGGCGACGCCCGCGTGTGGCTCTGTGGTCTCCGGCCACGCCGCCACGAAGCCGTTCACCGACCAGCCGGAGATCACCCGCAGGATCTCGGCATCAGGGTCAGAGGTCAGGTAGCCGTCTGAACCCGACGTGCTCGGCGCCCGGCGGCCGGTGACCGCCTCCATCAGCGCCACCCCGAGATAGCCGTCGATCCGCTGATAGGCGGCGTCGACCGGCAGCGCCACCATCAGCATCCGCCCGGCCAACTCGACCAGATAGGCGCGCAGCACCGCGGCGAGCGCCACCCCCCACGGCAGGCCCACCGCGGCGGCCCGCGGGCCCTGCGCCCGACAGGCGGCCAGGAAACGGCCCTCGACCGCGTCCAGCGCGTGGAACAGTGCCTGCCAGCCGGCCGGCAGCGGGTCCGGTGGCAGGATCTCCCGCAGCAACGTGTCGGCCTGTTCGGCGACCCGCAGGTGGAGGCGGAAGTCCGGTCCGCCCGCGACGGTGGCGGCGATCGGTCCGCGGAGGACCGTCTTGGCCCGGTGCGCGTCCCCGAACGGTGCGGTGGCCAGTTCCTCGTATATTTTTTCGGTGAGCCCGACGCTCAGCGCGAGAGCACCGTAGCCGTCGTCGGTGGGGGCTCGGCCGGGACGGGACACGGCACCCGAACCTCCCCAGGGATTGATGATGTCCGGGCCGAACGCATCGGCCAGCGCCTGCTCCACCGCGGCCCGCGTGGTGCTCCCGCGCAGCGCGTCGAGGGCCGCCGCGAGCTCCTCCAGCCGGCGCACCGGCAGCCGTTCCGGGCGGGCGTTCGCCGCCGGGTTCCGCCACTGCCGCATCAGCAGCGCGTCGACTGCGAACCGGCCGCGCAGATGCTCGGGCACCCGCCGGCGAGCTTGGGCGAACTCCCGCGGGTTGAACGCGCGCAGCACCGAGGACGGCTGGGCGACCGTCGCGACCAGCCGCTTCAGCAGTCCGGCCGACCGGTCGTGCAAGTGGGTGCGCAGCGCCTCCAACTCCGGGCCGGACGTGCGCTGCGCCAGCGACGGCCACCGCTTCACCGACCCGGCCGGGTGCGTGAAACAGCGCACCGCCTCGGCCAGCAGTCCACCCGGCCCGGCCGTCGGGGCACGAGTGATCGTCCAGCCCGGCACGACCGCCGCGGCCGGTTCCTCGGACAACGGGGCGATCGGCAGGGGGGTGAGGACCAGGGTCTTCGGCGGCCGTGCCACTCGCTCGGGTCGAAAGGCGGGATGAGCGTGCCGTAACGCCGCCGTACCACCGTCTGCCGGAAGCCGGACGTTGCCGTCGGCGTCCGCCGCGAGCAGCGGCGGCGGCTCGCCGATGCCCAGCGCCGCCTTCCGGTCCTCGGGGATCGCCGTCGGACCCGGCACCTTCCGCAAGGCCGCGAGGCGGCCGAGACAACCCCGCACATCCATGGGTACGCCGAACGCGTCCAGAACCAGGATCTCCGCGCGGGCTGCCTCGCCGGCCTGTGCCGGCACCCGCCCGACGGTCGCGCCCGCACCCACCCAGACGCCGTAGGTGAGCTGGTCCCGCAGCGCCGGGAACCGGGCCGCGGCCCACGCCCGTCGCTCCTCGGGAGTCTTGGCCGCCGGGTCGCCGCCTGCCTCGGCCCGGAACAGCCTGCGCAGTTCCGCCTCCAATGGCACCTGCCGCGGCCCGAAGAGCGTCTGCCGCACGACCGTCGCCCGGTCCGCGAAACCGTCCACGACCAGGGTGGTCAACGCCTCCTCGGCCGCCGCCGGATCGGCACCGGCATAGACCACGTAGGCCGGTGGACCCGCCTCGGCCGCCGCCGGCCAGTTCGCGCTGAGCACCGTCGGCCGCTCACGGGACGGTTTCCGCAGCGTCAGCAGCAGCACGGGCGCGTCACCGCCGTCCTGCTCCTGGCCGGCCGCCACGCCGTGGCCGCGGACCACCGACAGCCAGCCGTCGAACATCGCGGCGAGCGGCAGCTCCGCCCCGGGCGTGCCCCGCACCCGAAGGCCACGCCGCCTGGAGCCGCCCGAATCCGGGTCCGGCGGATCGGTGAGCTGGTCGAAGACATCCGGCGGGGTGTCCTCCGGGCCGGTCGTGAGGGCCGGGTCGAACGGCATCGCCCAGACCGGGGCGGCGCGGGTCGCCGCTGCGGGGCGGGGCGCCGTGGCGGCGCCGGCCGGCGGTGTCAACGTACCTCCCACGGGGGTCCGTCGGATTTCGGTCGGAGCCGTTCGGTCAGAACGACGATACGCTCCAACTGCGTCGTGGCGACCCTCCCGAACGGGTGGGCGTTCACGCTCCCGGTGGAGGGAGGTCCGACGGTGACGGAACCGATCAGGGCCGTGCCCGGCATGGACGCGATCCTGCGTGAGATCACGGGCCGGGTGCCCGTCGCCGTCGCGGGCGAGCCGGTGCCGCCGGTGACCGTGCCGGCTCCCGTGCTCGAACGGCTCGTCGGCGGCCGACTGGGTGGCGGCCCTGTGGTGTGGGTCGGCGCGGACGGCGCGGAGATCCTGGTGGAGGCCGCCGCGGTGCGGGTGGCCGTGCTGTCCGGCACGATCGCTGTCGGACTGCCGGTGAGCTACGACGGCGCCGCGCCGGGCGATCTCACCGCGGTGCTGCTGGTCGCCCCCGAACCCGGCGCGAACGTGCCGCTCGTCCTCGCTGATGCCCCGGCCCGCGGCGATCCGGTCCTGGTCGCCCGCTGGGGTGACGCGGTGCGGGCGGCGGCGCTCGGGGCGCTGACCGACGTGCTCGTGCACGCGTGCGCGGCGGCCGGGACCGATCCGGCGGGTCGGCCGCTGGTCCCGGCCGAGGTGTGGGCGCGAGCCGGTGAACTGGTGGTCCGGCCACGGGCGCCGTTCCCCGGCGAGGTGCCGCCATGACCCTCCGGCTCGACCCGTTCGACGTGCTGGAGCTGCTCGGGCTCGTGAGCCGCGGCCCGGACGGCGGCATCGCCGCGGACCCGGCGTGGTTCGATGACCCGTTCGGCGCGATGGCCCGGGTTCTCACCGACGAGCGGCGGCGGGACCGTCTGGGCGAGGTGCTGGCCGCGGTGCTCGGCGCCGAGGCGACCCCGCCGTTCACAGCGGATCCGGGGCCCTTGGCCGGGGCGGGCCGGTGGACGCCGCTGATCCGGCACGAGCCGGCCGGGAGCTCCGGCACCCGGGTGGAGGTCGCGCTGGTCACCACACCCGCTGGTCCGGGCACCGTCGAGGTCGGCGCCGGTGTGCGGGCCGTCCTGCGACCCGGCGCCGATCCGTTCACCGCTGGCCTCACCGCCACCGTGCCGTTGGTTCGGCTGCGCACCACCACCAGACCCGGAGGCGCCCCCCAGACCCGTGCTGAACCGGTCACCGGAGACCTGCGGATCACGCTGACCGCCGGGCCGCTCGGTGACCCGGAGACCGGGCTCACCGCCGCCGAGATCACGGTGACTGTGCCGCTCGGCGGAGCCCCGGTGACCGCCCGGGTGCGTACCACCGGCCCACGCGGCGGAGACCTCGACCTGGACCTCGCCGCCGACCCGGCCGCCGCCGGCGCCGCGATCCTGACGCTGCTGCTGCGAGTGGCCCGCGCCGCCGCCGGATCGCCGCTACTGGACGACGTGCTGGCCGTCGCCGGACTGGGAGACCGGCCGCCGGTGCCCGCGCTCGCCGTGGACCGTCTCCTGGCCGGTGACGTCGCAGCCGGCGGCGTCTGGCTGGCCGCGCTGCTGCGTCCACCGGGCGGTGCCGGTGACCCGCCGCGGGGATCGCCCGGTGGCGCCGGTGACCCGCTGCTCGCGTGGCTCACCGCGCTGGGCGGCCTGATCGGCCGGGTCGCGCCGGCCGGCACCGACGTCGTCGCCGCCGCGCTTGCCGACGGCGACCATGAGCTGCGCGCCGGCCTCCTGCGGCTGACAATTCGCCGCCGCCCCGAGGGCGCCGGAAACCTGATCACGGTACGCCTGGGTGCCGCCACGTCCGGAACAGTGCGCGCCGACGTGGCCGCCGACGTGCTGACCGTCTTCGTCGACGCCGCCGGAACCCTGACCGGGGCGCAACCGGGGCGAGCCCTGCAAGCCACGGTCACCCTCGACCCCGGCGGGGGCGACACACTCCTGGACGGGCCGCCGATCACGGTCACGGCCGTGCGCGCCGGGCTGCGCGCGGACGCCGGGACCGGACTGCGGCCGATCGTCGAGGCACTCGGCGTGACGATCGACGACGACCCCTACGAGCTGCTGGACCTGACCAGCCCTCAGGTCCGGGCGGCGGTCAGCGGCTCGGTGCTGGGCGCGCTCGCCGAACAGCTGGCCGGGCCCCGAGCCCGGGCCGCCGCGGTGCTGCTCGGGCTCGCCGCGCCCACGGCACCCCCGGCGTCCGGCTGGCCGGCCGTACCCGATCCGCGGCTTCTCACCGCACCGGTGGACGCCCTTGCCGGATTCGCCGGCGCACTGCGCGACCACGACGACCGCTGGCGCCTGCTGCTCGACCAGGTCGCGGTGATGGTCGGCGGCCCGGTTGGCGCGGTCACCCCGGGCGACGGCGAACCCGACGCGGTCGACCTCTGCCACGACGGCGCCCTCGGCCGGATGGTCCTGCTGACCTGGCGGGACTCCGGCACGATCCGATTCGGCCTCACCGTCCGGCCGCCCCCGATCGGGGCCGGCCCACGCGCCGGCCTCGCCGTCACAGCCGGCCTGCTCCGCCTCGATCTGCCCGGCGGCGCACCCCCACGGGTCACGCTCACCCCTCACCTGGGGCTCGACCTGACGGTCACCGTCGACGATCCGCTGCCGCTCGGACCGCTCATGCTCGGGCCGCTCGCGGGCACGCTCGGCGTCCGGGTCGACCTCGGCACCGGCACGCTGGCCGGCCATCTCGCGCTGCCCGCCACCCCGGTCGAGGTACACGGCGTCACCACCGAACTCCCGCCGCTGCGCCTCGCCGCCGCCGCAGTTGTCCTCGCCGCCGGCCCGGATGGCAGCCCCGGCATCGGCGCTGACGCCGGTGTCACGCTGACCGCCGAAGTGCCGTGGGAGGCACTGGAGTTGCTGGCCGGAGCCGCCCTGGACGCTCTCGACGGCGACCAGCCGGGCACCTGGACGACGCTGGCCGCGCTCGTCGGCTGGGCCCCATGGCTGCCCACCATCACCGTCGCCCTTGCCGGCGCACACGCCGAGATCCCGGTCGGTGTCGCCCTCGGCGGCTTCCCCCGGCTGTCGCTCCAGGCGCTGCTCGCCAACCCGGCCGCGGCCGCCCGCACGTGGGCCCGCAGCCTCGTCGGCGACGACCTCTTCGACAACGTCTTGGCCGGCGGCATGCTCGCAGCCCCTGCGGCTGATGCCCGGGCAGAACCCGGTGATCCGGACCGGGTCTTCGCGGCGGTGATGCTGCTCGGCACACTGCTGCCCGGAGGCTCGCCCGGCGAAGCGGACGAGCAGGGAACGATCGCCGGAGCGGTCAGTCCGGTCACCGGCTTGGGCACCCGGGCGGTGCCGTGGCTGCTCCCTCTGCCCGGCGTGGGCGGAACACTCGCACTCTGGCTGCGGCGAGACCGGCCGCCGCGGCCGCCGGCGGAGATCGCCGCTGTCCTGTGCGGTGCCGGCGACCCCGGCGGGCGTGCACTCGGCGCCCAGTTGGCGGCCGCCTGCCGCATCGCCGCCTCGGTCGCCCCCGACCTGGCCGCTGACCTCGGCGATCCGGACGCGGCGGCCACCCTGCTGGCTTCGCTGGTCACGAACGCGGCCGACGGCGACGGTGTCACCCCGGCCGCCGGTCAGGGCGACGTTCCGGATCACATCCACATCGGGGGTCACCTGGCTGTTCCCGGCCGGCTCCCGGAGATCGTGGCGGCGCTCGGCGAAACCCTCGACCCGTCGCGTACGGTCCTGCTCGCACCCGCGCTCGCCGGCCTCACCGAGTGGGACCTGGCCGGCCCACCCGCCACGCGGATCGTGATCGGCGAAGCGCTGCCGGCGAGCCCGTCCAGCGCACAGGGTGCGGGACCGTGGGTCGTGTCCGTGCCGTCCGGCGGGGATGACGAGCAGGCCGGTGCGGCGCTCGCGGCGCTGGTCCGGGCCCTGGGCGAGACCTCACCGGCGGGCGCGGCGCCGCTGACCCTGGTCGGGCTGGGACCGGCCGGCCGGTATGCCCGGCGTGCCGCCGCCCTCACCGCCGATCATGTCGGCCTGGTGATCGCCATCGCCGCACCATGGCGGCCCGTCGACGCACCCGCTCCGCCGTCACACGCTGCCGAACTGCTCCTGCGTCTGTGGCGGGCCGCAGCCCGGCGTACCGGTGCGGAGTCCCCGCTGTTCATTTCGGCGTCACCAACGCTGCCCGGTCCGTCAGCGGTTCCGGGCGCCGGGTTCCCGCCGGACGTACCGACCGGGCCGGACGTCTCGTTCGCTCCGGGCCTGCTCAGCGCGTCAGGTGTGGCGTTCGCTCCGGGTGGATTGCCGGTGCCGGGCGCGGCCGGAGCCGAGGCCCTCGTGGCATTGCTGGCCCGGCACACCGGCTGGGTGGCTGCGGACAGGGAACGCCTGGAGCGGCATCCCTTCCCAGTGGGCGGCTACCGTGCGCCGGAGACGGCTGCGGCGGCAGCGGTGCGTGAACTGACTGTCGCGGTGCGGGTGCCGGCGGAGGAGCTGAGCGCGGCCGTACTGTCCCTGATCACCGATGCCGCACTGGCCGAGGTGGAGACGGGAGGGCCGGAGGAGGCCGTCGCCGCCGGTCTCGGCGTGGGACTGCGCGCCGGCCTCGGTGGTGCGCTCGGCGGGCTGCGGATCGCCGCGCACGTGCAACTGGACCTGCCCGGCCTCGACCTGGTGCCGGGCGGCGACCCGGAGGCCGACCGCCCCTACTGGCTCCGGACTGACGTGCACCTGACCGACGACGACGGCTGGCTCAGCGACGATCCCACGGCCAACGCGGGATCCACCTCGGGTGTCGGGTCCGGGGTGGGAGGTGCGGTCGCGCGGACCGGGTGGGCGTCGCTGCGGCTCGGGTTCGATCCACGGGGCGGCGGCTGCGGCGCCGACATCGTGATCCGGCATGCCGAGGCGTGGGACGACCGTCTCGACGCGATCACTCTCGGCCTGGACGACGAACGTCCGCAACTGGCCCGCCTGACCGCCGCCGAGCGGGTGGTGGCGGGCAGAGTCCTGGGCCGTCTCGGCGCGCAGCTCCCCGCACCTGGCGTCGCCGCGGCTCCCGGCCCGGTCGCCGCACTGGCCGGCCTGCTGGCGGACCTGGGCCTGCTGGTCCACGCGAACGGATCGGTGGCGGCCCCGATCGAGGTGCTGGAACTGTTCCTCACCGACCCGACGGCGGTGCTGGCCCGCCTGCTTCCGCCGGCCGTCGCCGGCGTCGAGCCGGACCTGCCGCCGGTGATCGTCGCGCGCCTGGCTGAGCTCTTCGGCATCCCGGTCACCGCCGAGCAAGGCCGGATCATGCTCGGCCCGCCACCGTCCGGCCCTGAGGCAGGCGGCACCGCACCGAACAACGCACCCACCGCGAGTGCGGGGTCTGCCGGCGCACGCCCGGTGGCAGTGACACTGGATCTGGCCGACCCGGCAGTGGAGGTCGTGGCAGCGCTGCCGATCGGAGAGCTGGCGCTGACGGTCGCCGCCCGGCTCGCCCTGCCTGGCGCGGCCCTGAATTGTGAGGTCACCCTCGGGGCCGCGCACACCGCGTCGCTGCGGGTCACCGCCACCGCCACCGCCAGCGGCTCGGCCCTGGCCGGCGGCCCAGCCACAACCAGCGGCCCGGCTGAGACCGGCGGCCCGGCCGCCATCAGCGTTCGGGCCGATCTGGTGCTGCCCGCGGCGCTGGTCGCGGGTGGAGCGGTGCTGCCGGTGCTGCCGGAGCCGGCGCTCGACGAGGCGGCCGGACGCGCGCTGATCGGCGAGGTCGCCCGGGTGCTGCTCGACGCTGCGCGCACGACGAGTGAGGGGCGGCTGACGCCGCTGCTGGTGGCGCTCGGCCTCTACGACAACGGCGCGGCCCGGTGCCGGTCGCCGCTCCCGTTGCTGCTGGATCCACCCGCCTGGCTGAGTACGGTGCTGGCTGTCACCGAGGACCCGACCCGGCTGGCCGCGTTGACCGACGCGATCCTGAGCGCGCTGACCGGTGGTCCCGCGCTCGAACTTCCCGGCGGTGGCACGCTGGCGTTCACCACCGGCGGTGCCCGGCCGGGTGCGCGGTTGACCTGGCAGCTGCCGAGCGGCCGGGTCGTGATCGGCGCCGACTGGACGGAAACCGGTTGGCAGGGCGCGATGGACGTGGCGGCGCGCCTTCCGATCGACGGCGGCGGCCCGCTGCGCGCGGTCGGGATCGAGGCCGGCCTGGCCGCCGGTGCGCCACAGCTCGCCGTGGTGCTGACCACGGCCGGCGGCTCGGCCGGACTGCGCCTGCTGCCGGCGGCGCCGCTGGATGTCGCGGCCGTCGGCGAACTGGCCACCGGCGCCGCCACCCTCGTCGCCCCCCTGGTCCTGGACGCGATCGCCGCGCTGGCCGAGAACGGCAACGGCGGCGGGGCCGGCGGGAATGGCGGTGGTGGGGACGGTATCGGGCGATGGGCCGGGCGGGCGGTGGCCGGGCTCGGCGACGCGCTGGAACTGCGGGTCGGCGGCGGGTTCGCCGCGGAACGGCTGACCGACCTGCGCCGTGACCCCGGCGCCTGGCTGCGGCTGCACTTCGTGCCGGCGGTGGCGCTCGACGCGCTGGAAACGCTCGCCACGGCAGCCGGGGCGCCGGCCGTGACCCGGGAGCCCGGCGGCGCGCTGGTGCTCTCCGTCGGCGTCGTGGCAATGCGGCTGACGCCCAACGGGCGGGCTATCGACGCCACCGCTCTGCTGTCGGCGACCGCCGGGCCGGTGCGACTGGACCTGTCAGCGACGGTGGCCGGTGCGGCCGGGTTCGCCGGGGCGGTGGGCGCGCTGCGGTTCACCGGTGACGCGCTGGCTATCGGCCGTACCGTGTTGCGTCCTGAGATGGCCATCGCCGCGGACCCGACGACCGCCGGCGGCGCGCACCTCACCGCGACGCTGGCGTTGCCGGCCGGGTCGCATCGCGTGTCACTGTCCGTCGATTCCGCCGGTTCCACCGGGCTCACCTGCACAGAACACGCGGGTACGGATCTCGCCGGCTGCTTGCTGGACGTAGCCCGGGAGGTGGCCCTGCCGCCGCTGCTCGATCTGCTGATGGACATCGACGCTCTGCAGGACTGGTTGCGTGCCGGCGGTCCGCAGGCACGCGGCGAGCCATTGGTCGGCTCGTTCCTGGAACGCGACCCGGACCGGCCGGACCGGTATCGCCTCCGAGACGGCGCGGTCCGCCCCGGCGACCTGCTGGCCAACGTGGTGCAACTGCTCACCCGGCTGCTGGACCGGCTCGGCGGTCTGGACCTGGGCACGGCCGTCGCGGTCGGCATCGCGTCCGAGGCCGGGCGGCTGGGCTTCTGGGTCGGGCTACGCGAACCGTTGACGCTCGTGGCGAGCGAGTCGCTGACCGTGGCCGTGCAGGCCGCCCCGGACGCGGGCCCGAACAGCGGCCGGATCACGCTGCTCCTGATCGGTGCCGGTACGGACGTGCCTCCGGAGATCACGTTGCGGCCCGAAGTGACGGTCTCCGGCGTCGGGCTGCGGATCGGCGGGCCCGGCACCCGGCCGCTGCTGTCCGGTGGCACGGTCACGCTCGCCGGGCTGGGGCTCTTCGGGCGGCGGACCGGGCCGGGCGCCTGGTCGGTGGCCCTCGCGGTGGAAGGGCTGGCCGTCGCGCTGGGCGGCGCCCGTGGCGGCAACGCGGTCGCGTCCGGGTTGCTCGCCCCGCCGGCCGGCACCGCAGTGGAGAAGGCGGGCTCGGCCGCTCCGACGGCACCGGCCGTCGACGTACTGCTGACTGCCGGGCCGCAGGGCGTGACGGTCGGGTTGAGTGGGGCGGCCGTCTTCCCGATCTGGGTGCCGGTGCAGCGTAGTTTCGGGCCGCTGCACGTGGAGCGGATCGGCGTCGGTGTTCAACCCCCGCCGGGCACCGGTGTGCCGCTGTCCGCGTTGCGAGTGGACGTGCTGTTCGACGGTTCGTTCGCGCTCGGTCCGTTGGCTGCCGTCGTGGAAGGGCTGCGGATCTCCGTACCGTTGAAGGATCCCCGCCCGGAGGGCTGGTCGGTGGGGGTGGACGGCTTCGCCGTGTCGATGACCGGTGAGGCGGTCCGGATGGCCGGCGCGCTGCGCCGCCCGGCGGCCGGCGACGGCGACTATCTCGGCTTCCTGTCGTTGCAGGTCAGTACCTTCGGTATCGCGGTCTTCGGTGGGTACGGGCGATACCCGAAGGACGCTCCGGCGTTCACGTCGCTGTTCATCTTCGGTGCTCTGAAGGCGCCGCTAGGTGGCCCGCCGCCGTTCTTCCTCACCGGTATCGGCGCCGGAGCCGGGATCAACCGCGGCCTGACCGGGGTGCCGGTCACCGAGATCCCGCGGCACGAGCTGGTCGCCGCACTGGACCGCGGTTTCAGCGCCGACGGTGACGCGCTCAGTGGCCTGGCCGCCCGTTTCCCGCCGGCCCGCGACTCGTACTGGTTCGCGGCCGGGGTGAGTTTCACCAGTTTCGTGTTCGTCAGCTCGGTGGCAGTGCTGACCGTTCAGTTCGATCCGGGCGGGTTCGAGATCGCGGTGATGGGGCTCAGCCGGTTCGCATTGCCGGCCGGGGAGGCACCGGTCGCGAACATCGAGATCGCGCTGGAAGCCCGGTTCTCCAGCCGCAACCGGTCGCTGATCGCCCAGGCCGCGTTCACCGGCAACTCCTGGGTGGTCGACCCGAACTGCCGGATCACCGGTGGGATCGCGGTCGGCGTATGGTTCGCCGACGGAGATTTCGTGGTCACGCTCGGCGGCTTCCACCCGAACTTCGCGGTGCCCAGCCGCTATCCGAGGCCGGAGCGGCTGGGCATCGAGTGGCGGCCGGCGGACGGTGTGGTCGTCTCGGCGCGCGGCTACTTCGCGCTCACCCCGCAGGCGGTGATGACCGGCGCCGAGCTGGAGGTCTCGGCCGAGAGCGACTGGTACGGGCTGACCCTCAGAGCCTGGTTCCACGCGTTGTTGCAGTGGGACCCGTTCCACTACGAGTTCACCATCGGCATCTCGATCAGCGGCTGGGCCCGGCTCGGGCCGTTCGAGGTGTCCATGACCGTGGGCGGCGAGGTGACGCTCAGCGGGCCGCCGCTGCACGTCAAGGGGCACGTGCAGCTGGGGCCGATCTCAGTGCCGTTCGAGTTCGGCGACCTGCCCGGTGCCGTTCGCGCCGCGCTGCCGTGGACAGCGTTCCGGGACAAATACCTCGGGCCCTCGCCCTCCGGCTCCTCAGCACCGCCCGCCGCCAGACCCATGTTCACCGTCACCGTCGGCAGCGGACGACCCGACCCGCAGGACGGCGCAGACGGCAAGAACGCACCGTTCCGGGTGCTGCCGGAGTTCACTCTCACGGTTCGGACCGCGCTGCCCTGCACCCAGCTCGGCGCTTCCTCGCCGGTCGTGCACCGGCTCGGCGTCCCGGCCATGTGGATCAGCCAGTACACCGCTGAATTGCGCGTCGAACTGACCACGAAGGACGGCTCCGGAACCGCGGCGGTGACCGTCTCGGCGATCACCGACCAACAACCCGCGGCGGCGTTCGGCAGTTTCGCGTTTCAGCGGCTGTTCGTCGGCGACACCTCCGGCGGTCCGCCCGCGGTCCCCGCGATCAGCGGCGCGGCGCTGCGCACCGACCGAGTCCTCGGCCCGTCCGTCCTGGTGGTCGCCGACGGTCCGGAAAGCCCGGTGGTACGCCCGTCGCCGTTCGCCGCGTCGCCGGAATCCGTCGCCCCGAGACCCACCGAAGGTGTACGGACGCCGGGCGCCCCGGCCTTCGGCGCAGCCGTCGGTGGTGCGGCCGCCGCGAGTGAACCCGAGGGGGTGCCCGGTGGCGTGCGGGCATCGGCTGAGGCGGGAGCCGTGAGGGGCTCAGGGGTCCCGGGCGATGCGGGTGCGGCCGAGGCGAAAGAGGCTGCGCGGGCACCCGGCCTGGAGAGCGTGGTGCCGCTGGCACCGGCCGCCGTTGCGACGGCGCTCGCGCCGACCGTGGTCTCCGGGCGTTCGGGCCTGCCCCGAGTACCCGCGCCGACACTGGTGAACGCGCTGGTCGCGGCCGGTGCGGCGGGCATCCGGGCCGAGGCGGCCACGGCCGGCCCACCGCCCGATCTGGCCGCGGGCCTGACCCGGACCGGAACCGCCGAACTGGTGCATCCCTGGCAGGCCGCCCGCTCCGGCCGGATGCCTTTCCCCTCCGGCCTGGTCGGGAGCACGTCCGGTGGCACTGTCGTCTCGCTGGCGGCGGCCACCGTGTGGCGGGCCGGCCCGGAACCCGGCGTGCTGCGCTGGGATGCGGACGGTCCGTGCCGGGTGCTGCGGATCGAGCCTGATGGCGCGCTCACCGCGGACGAACGCGCTTCCCGGGGCGAGATGCCGCTGCCGGCCGGCAGCGCCTGTGTGGTGCTCGGCGGTGGTGATCCGCCGGACCCGGTGCTGGCCGGATGGCATGCCGCCGATCCCGTCCCGTGGCTGGGCCAGGCGACCGGCGTCGTCCCCGGCGGGGTGGTGCACCTGCTGGGCCCGCCCGTCCCGGCCGGTATCCGGATCACCGGGCCGCTACCGCCCGGCGCCCGCCTCGCGGTCGCCGCCACCTCGCCCGCGATCCGAGCACGTTCGGTTGCCGTTCTGCTGCCGGTCACCACCACCTTGCTGGGCGCCGCAACATTGCCGGGTGGTGCGCCGGCCGGTGTCTTGTTGCCCCGCGGCGTGCGGCTCACCGTGCGCGGGGTGGCCCTGGACGCAGCGCCGGTCACGGCCGCCATCCCGGACGGCGGCGTCGTGCTCGCCTGGGCCGTGCCGGACGGGCCCGGCACGGCCCAGGCGGTGCTGGAGAACGACGCCACCGCGGAGCAGGCCGCGCCGATCGGTCTGCTGCTCGGCACGACCAGCCCCGGAGCACTTGCCGCCACGCTCGCCGCGGTGCCCGCATCCGTGCTGACCGGCACCCACAGGGGAACCGGGTCGGCCCTGCTCAGCTGGGAGGTCAGCGAATGACTGGGGGATGGGCGACGCAGCCGGACAACGGTGCGGTCGCCCCGGGACGGATGCGGCTGTTCGATCTGATCCAGCCCGGGCGGGCGGCCGGTGACTATCGGCTGCGGGCGCAGATCGTCGTCACCCGGGCGGGTGGGCCGACTGACACGGTGCCCGTGGCCGGGATGAACTTGCCGATCCCGGTGGGCAGCATCCCGACTGATGTCGGGCCGACCGAGTTCTGGGACCTGGCGATCAGTACGCCACGACTGGCGATTCTCCCGTCGGCGGTGCAGCATCGGTCGCCGCCGCCCGGCACACCGGACGCGTCGCCGCTGGAGCTGCCACACATCGTGCTGCGGCGGGCCACACTGCCGTGGGAGCGCCGGGTCGGGGCCGGGTTGCCGTGGCTGGCGGTCGTCGTGCTGACCGACGACGAACTGCGCCGCTGCGCTCTGGCCACCGTGCCGAAGGCGGAGGCCGCGGCCCGTACCCTCGCCGGCGTCGGCGGTCCTGACCCCGGCGATCCCCCGGAGTGTGTGGTGCTCGGTGTGCCACCGGACATGGTCTCGTCGATTTTTCCCCGATCGGCCGACCTGATGCCGCTGTGCCACGGGCGGCAGGTCGACCCGGCGGACGTCGCGCTGGCCGCGGGAGACGACGACGGGTTCTTCGCGGTCGTGATCGCCAACCGGGTGCCGCCGCCGTCGACGCGGTGCACCGCCCTGCTGGTGTCGGTGGAGGGCCGGCTCGGTGTGCTCGATGCGGCGCCGGTGCCGCGACCCGCGTCGAGCCCGGCCGGTGCGTCCGGCCCGCGTGCCGTGCTCGCCGCCTCGGACGTCGTCTTCGCGGTGCTGGACCGGTGGTCGTTCGGCACCGAGGAGGCCGGCCTGGACTTCGTGTCGGCGGTGACCGCGCTCGACCCCGGAATGCTCGGCGCGGAACTGACCGACGGCGACCGGCCCGGCGCGCTGCCACTGGCCGGTGCCACGCGGGAGGGTGAGCCGGACCCCTGCTGGTATCGCGGCCCGGCCGTGCCGGAGCCGTCCGCCCTGGACCCGGATACCGGTCCGGCGTCGCACGTGACCGGCCTGCGAGCGGTCGCGGCGGACGGGCGGGCGGACGTGTCGCGGGCCGCCGCCTTCGAGATCGGACGGCTGCTCGCGCTTGCCGATCCGGCGCTCGTTCTCGAGTTGCGACGGTGGGCGCGGGCCGGATTCGAGCTGGTCACGATGTTTCACCTGGAGAGCTGGATACCACCGCACCTGACCCTCGAGGTGCCGCCGGACCTCCTGCCCTATGCCGTGCCGGGGCTGCCGGTCACCCATGGTGCCGGACGGCTCGGCGCGTTCGGGGACCTGCTACCGCTGCGCGGCCCGCTGGTGATCCCGGACCCGACCGGTGGGGGACCGCTGATCAACCCGGGGCGGGACGTGCTGGCCGGGGCGCTCCAGGGACTGGGGCTGGACCTGTCGGCCATCCGGGACGTCCTCGCGGGAAACCCGATCGGCAGCGGCGGCCCTATTGGTGGTGGCGGCCCTATTGGTGGTGGCGGTCCGATCGGTGGTGGCGGTCCGATCGGGGGAGGGGGCCCGATCGGCGGAGGCGTCGGCATCCCGCGTCCTCGGCTCCGTGATCTGCGGCCCGCCCCCGGCCCCGGCTTCGACGACGCGGTCGGCGAGCTCCGCACCGCCGGCCCGAGCGACGCCTTCCGTGACCTGGCCGGACGCGCGGCCGCCGAGATCCACGACCTGTCCCCGTCCGACGCGGCGACTCTGCGAGACCGCCTGACCCACCTGACCGCAGACCCCCCGACGAAGGGTCCGGCATGATCACCGGAAGCGATCGCCCGGACGACGTGCTCGGCCGTAATCCCGGCCGTCCCGGCGTCGTGATCACCAGCCGGGTCCTGCCGCTACCACTGGGCGCCTGGCTGAAACGCCTCCTGCTGCTCGACCACCTGCCGCCCGCCTACGTGGTCCCCGACGATCGGTTGCTCCCACCGGAGTCACTGCGCTGCTTCCACCTGGACGGGGAATGGCTGCGTGCGGCGATCGACGGCTTCCTCGCGACCGCCACCCCCACCTCCGTCGAGCGGGCGGCACTGGCCGAACGCTACTCAGAGATCCGGGACCAGCTGGGGCTCACCGGCACCTGGCGACGCAGCGGGTTTCTGCTCCGATCGAGCCTGCTCTCCCGGTTCCCGGGCCTGCGCGTCGAGCCGGCTGATGCCGTGCTGCGCCGGGAACTACTCAACCCGTCGCTGCTGTTGGTGGTCTTCTCCGGCGTACCGGATGAGTTTTCGCTGGTTGAGCCGGGTGGGGAGACCGCGTTCGGCGTGCAGCGGCGCGGCAACGTCGTCACCGCGCTGCGCGGTGGTGCCGGGGCAAACCCGCCGCCGTCCCTGCCCGTCCGGCTCGGTGCAGCGCCCGGAGTGCTCGACTGGTCCGGGGCCGGCGGGTCGGCGCGGCTGGCTGCGAACTTGCTCGAAGGGCTCGGCGCGGTGCGGTTCGGCGGTGCCGGATGACCCGCCCGCACCCGGACGAGGCCGGCGGTCTGCTGGCCCGCGCCGAGTCCGGCGACCCCACCCTGTCGCTGCTGGTGCCGATCGACGTGCAGGCGATGGTGGCCCGCGCCGGTGACACGCGGGCCCGGATCGGAGTTGCGCCGGGCGATCCGCGACGGCCGCCGCCGCTGGTGACCACCGGCGACCGGGCCGCCGGGGTGCACCTGCACTGGGCGATGCCGGACGGGCTGACCACCGCCACCGAGGTGGACGGACGGCCGGTGTTCCCGGCGCTGCCGGACCGGTGGATCGTCGTCCGGTGGGCGCCTGACCCGAACGGCGCGCCGGCCCGGACGATCCGCACCTGGTTCCTGGACGCAGTCACCGGCGAGACCGTTCGCGGCGACGAGCCGGCGCCCGGCACCTCACCGTTCGAGTCGTCACGCCTGCCGGTAACCGCGACCGGGGACACCGACCCGGCGTGGGCGGCCGTCTACGACAACACGGTGGGCCGGTTCGCGTTGCACGACGACGTCGCCGACGTGCTCGCCGGGTCCCGGGTCACCTATCTGGTCGCGGGCTGGTGGGGCGACCTGCGACAGGACCCGGCGGCCCACGTCGGCGGGGTCGCGCTGGCCGGGCACGTGCGCCGGTTCGGCTGGTCCACCACCGCGTTCGCCACAGTGCCGGTCAGCCGGGTCGACCGTACGATCTGCCACGGGACGCTCGCCGGCGTCGCCGTCGACGGGCCCGGCGCGGACGAGGACCAGCGGCCCGCCGCGACGGACGTGTCTCTCGCCGTCGGTCAGACCGACGTCGAGGCGGTCGCCGCGCTGTTCACCACGGACGCCCCGGAGGTCGGCGACGCCGACGCGGCCAAGGAGGAGCTGATGCTCACCGCGGCGGGGTACGACCAGGCGCGCCTCCTCACCGGCCCGGAGGCGATCACCGGGCTGGAGGAGCTGCTGCACGAGGCCGGGTTCGAGCGCATCTCGTCCGCGCCCGACGACGACGACCTGCTCACCCGGCTGTCGGCGATCGAGGACACCGCGCCGGACGTGCTACGCCGGCCGGCACCCGGGTGGTTCCAGCCTCGGGACCCGGCCGTGGCCTTCCGCGGTGCCGGGCGGTCCCTGCGGCACGGCGAGGACGGCCGGTTCGACCCCGGTGACGGCCTGCTCGCCTGCCGGATCGCCGGCCAGGTGGTCACGGGGCTGACCGGGCTGGTCGACGGTGCCGCCCTCGTCCCGGACGGCGCACTCGACCCGGCTCCGTCCCGGACCGATGGAACCAAACCCGTGCCGGGGGCGGGAAACCCGAGGCGGCCGCCGCCGGCCGTACCGTTGCTGGCCCGTGAGACCGCCCTGCTGGACCCGAACGGCACAGCCGCGGTCGTCGCAGTCGCCGAGGCGGGGGGTGAGCCGGACCCGGCCGCCCGGATCGCCCGGGAGCAGGCACTCGCCGCCGCCGACCTCGGCGTGGCCGCCGACCTGGGGGCGCTGCATTCCGGCTCGTTGCGCCGCGGCGTGCTGCCGTCGCCAGTCGCCTGGAACAACTGGAGACAGGCGTGGGTGCCGGTCTATCTGGAATGGGAACTGGC
Source organism: Actinoplanes sp. NPDC051405 (assembly GCF_055586185.1). NCBI lineage: Bacteria > Bacillati > Actinomycetota > Actinomycetes > Micromonosporales > Micromonosporaceae > Actinoplanes > Actinoplanes sp. NPDC051405. Next base: position 249,351 of record NZ_JBVJIR010000001.1, on the reverse strand, counting down.
CGTCGCGCTCGACCCCGGCCTGGGCGCCTGGCACCTCGACGAGCTGGACCTGGACCGGGACGCCACCCCGATGGACCCGGCCGCCGCCCGGGTGGGGCGGCACCGCGGCCGGTCTCTGTTCTCGCCGGGCCCGGCAGCCCGGCTGGCGAGCCAGGCCGCACTGTTGCTCACCGAATCCGGCGCCGGAGCCCTGCCGGAGCGGGTTCGTGAGCGGTTGCAGGCGGTCGCCAGCGACGGGCGGTACGCGGATCTCGCCGCCGCTGGACTGGACGGGCTGATTCCCTGGCTGCTCGGGCTGTCCGGCGCGAACCGGGTGCCCGGCCCGGACGGCACCGGCGGCCCCGAGCGCGCTGTTCCGCCGTTGCTCACCCGCGCCGGTGGTGCCTGGCTGACCCGGCTGCGGCTGGTCGACGCGTTCGGCCGCTTTCTCGACCTCGACGAGCGACTGCCGTCGCTGCTCGTCTCCAGGCCGCTGCGGCCCACCGACCAACTCGCCGAGGCCATGGAGCCGGCGCCCGCCCTCCCGGCGTCGCCATTGTTCGCGCTGGCGGCGCGGCTGACCAGGCCGGCCAGGATCCGGGTACGCGTCTGCGGCCCCGACTGGGAACCCCTGCATCCCGGCACCACGCTGCCGGACCGCCCCCCGGTCGCCGGCTGGTTGCTGCCCGACCTGATCGACGCCGCCATCGAGGTGTTCACGCCGGACGGCGAACCGGCCGGGCAGGTACACCGCGACCCGGTCACCGGCACCACCCTGTGGGAGTCGCCGCCGGGCGAGGGCCACGACCTCGGTGCCGGGCCGCCGGCTGGGCTCGATCCGGGACTGGCCGATTTCCTGCGCGGCCTGGTCGCGGCGGACGGACGTCCCGGCCGGCCGCTGCCCGGTCCCGGCGAGCCCAGTGCCGCGGACGTGCTGCTGCGGATGCTCGACGTCACGGCGTGGACGTCCGAGCCGTTCTACGACACCGGCGTCGCCGACGTCGCCGGGCTGTCGGGTGTGCCCACCGCGGTTCTGCGCGCCCAGATCCTGCTGGAGGTGACCCCGGATCGCCGCGAGCCGGACGCGACCGGCGCGGAAGACCTGACCCGGCACCCGTTCGAGGTACGGGTCGGAGCACTGACCCGGTCCGGTGACGGCGTGCGAGGGTTCACCCGCCGCGACGGGCGCGGTGGATTCACGGTGATTCATCCGGCGGTGCGGGAGGCGGCCGGACTGGGTGAGGAACTTCCGGTGGAGATCGGGACCGCCCCGATCACGCTTCGTCCGGGCGTACCGGTGGATGTGCTCTTGTTCTGTGACCCGGCCGGGTCGATCACGGTGACCAGCGGCGTGCTGCCCCGCACCGCGGCCCGCCTGCCACCGGAGTGGACCTCGGGCGCACCGCGCCTGCTGTCGTCGATGCGTTTCGGGCCACTGCTGGTCGACCCGGCGGCCGTGCGTCTTCCGGCGCCGCCGGGCGCGCCGCGCTGGGTGCGCCGGACGTCACCGGCGGCGTGGTCCGACGATCCGGTCGTGGCGCGCCCACGCGCCGGCGACCTGCCGCTGAAACCAGCCCGCGTGGAGGAAGGCTGGATCGTCCTCCGGCCGGAACGGTGATCCAGGTTCAGGCCGGAGGGCAGCCGACGGCTCCGGCATCGTCATGATCACACCCCTGTTTCCCTGACCAGGAACCGATGATCAGCGTCGCCCCGCTTGGTTCAGACGACCGTTCGGCGTGGGAGCAGCTGTTCAGCGGCTACAACGGTGCACGCCCTGGGCGCGCGGCTGGACGGCCAGCTGGTCGGTATCGCGCACTTCTTGGTCCACGACAGCATGACCTCACCCGTTGTGCGTTATCTGCAAGACCTGTTCACAGCTCCCAACGCCCGCGGCCGGGGAGTCGCTCGGGCGCTGATCAGAACCACACAGCCCAGCGGTTGTACGATCAGGTCGCCGAAAACCGCGGTTTCATCCAGTGCGTGGTCGCCTTCCAGCTTCGTGTATCCGGGCTCTTCCGACGGCTGGCTCTGCTGAGGATCTGGTCGGCGGTCTTGGCCCAGCGAAACGGTTCGCAGCGCTGGTTGTAGGCGTCGATGAGCGTTCGGATCGCGGCGATGAGCTCGGGCACGCTGGCGAAGGTGGCTCGGCGGCGGCCGGTGGACAGACTTGCTGTCACTGGTGCTGCGCCGAGGGTATGGAGGCGGTCGTGATCCGTCGATGGTGGGTTGGCCTGGTCATCGCGGTGTTCGGCGCTGCGGGCCTTGCGGTCGGCTGGCTGATCGAGGGCAACGGCAACAATGCCGCGGTACTCGCAGTGCTCTCGGCGTTCGCGGTGGCTGCTGGAGGTCTGCTGGCCGCGAACGCTGCCGGGGAGGTCGCAGTCCGGGTCACCGGCGGGCTGCTGTTCATCGCCGGCCTTGCCGTGATCGTCACGCAGCACGAGGTGTGGTGGTGGCTACCGAACAACTGGGCCACCCCGATGTCACTGACCGCGTTCATCATTTCGCTGGTGGGTTTGGGGGTACTGCTGCTGGCGTACGGTTTCCGCCTGGCGTGGCTCAGCGGCGCCTTTGGCCTGTTGGCTTTGACGTGCCTCGGGCTCACCCTGCTGCCGTACGGCAGCAGTAACGACCAGGAGGTGCTCCAGGCGATCGCGACGGGCCTCGGCGGTATCGCCCTCACCATGGGCGTGCACGCTTTCATCCAGCGGTCACGACTCGATAGGCGGTCGACGGCCTTGGCCGCCGCCGTCGCGGCGGCGGCCATTCTGTATGCCGGCTACGACGCGTACGGTCATACGCCATCGGGTGGTTACCACGCTGCGGTTCTCGGCGTCACGGGTGTTGGAGCTGTGGCATCGCTCATTTTCGGGGCCATCTTTTCGTGGCCGGCTGTCGCCGGTCTGTTCCGGAGCGGCTCGCGCGCCGGCCTCCCTGGGGCGCCCGAGCCCGTGCCAACAGCGTCACGGTCGACCAGGTCCGACACCGTGCCGTTGGAAGCACCGCTCCAGCCAACCGCGGACCCGGCCGTCCTACCGGGAACGACGGAGCCGGCAACGCCGAGCACTGGCGGCGAGCCCTCGACAACTCAGGCCACGGCAGTACCGGTCACCGCTATGACCTCGCCGACAAGTAGCCGGCTTCAGACTGCCTCGATGATTGTCGGCCTTGTCCTCGGGATCATCACGATCGCCAAGGAACTGATCGCTGCGGTCCTGGCTGTCATTCCCTGAACGAGTAGCCGGCTTCGCCCCTCCTCCCGTCCGTTAGTTCGGCGGCTGCTCCGTTCGAGGTCGTGGCGTCGCAGGGGACTCGGAGGGCGCCGGTAGGGACGTGTGCTTCGGCCCGGCGTACCGGTGCAGTTTGAGCTTCTCGTGGATGACGGCTGGCGGTTTCTGGGTGGTGCGGTACGCCAGGTCCTCCAGATAGATCCACAGGTTGCTGTTGCGTTTGTCGCGTTCGGCGCGCACGAAGGGCTCGATCGTCTCCCAGATGCGTCGGGCCTGAGGGCCGTTCGAGCCAATGATCAGCTCCTCCTTGACGATGCCGTGGGCGACCAGCTTGCCGAGGTCGTCGTAGAGGCCGCCCACCATGCGCAACTGGGACCGGGCCTCCAACGACAGGTCCGTGTACGGCCGGACCGGTTGCCGCGGAAGCTCGTCGAAGATGAACTGCTGAGCGTCGAAGAACTCCTGGGTTCGGAACCGGCTGAAGACCTGGAGCACGACTGGCAGGGCGTAACCGTCCATGGTGGTTCGGGTCTGCCGGAGCGCGAGCGTCCCGGAGACGATCAGGGAGACGACGGCGATGGCGATGGAGATCAGGGAGATCGCTGTCTTGGCGTCCACTGATCCAAGGTAATCGATCCTCATGGCCGCGTGGGGTCTTCGGCAGCCGGTCACCAGCAAGGCATACCCGAAGCTCGACCCGAACGGTTGGATGCAGACTCATTTCCAGGAAGTCGGTCAAGCAACCTTGACGAAGGTTCGGCTATAGGTCGTCGCCCATGAGCAAGCGTGGACCTGCGGCGCCCCTCGCACTCCTTCGACACCGCGGCCAACGCGGCGGCCGCCCGCTCTACGGCCAGCGCCCGCCGCGCATTCGGCTCCAATGGACCTTGTAGCTGGTTGACGGCGTTACGGGAGCGTCAGTCAGCGGCCGGCTGCCGGTCGGCGCCGGCCGCGCGCCAACAAGTATCCGGCATAGGCTGCGAGCGCGACCGCAGCGAACGCCGCGGGCGGCCCGAGGGCCGCGCGGTCGCGGTCGCGGGAAGTCAACGCCGTCCCGAACGAGTGGTCGGCAAGCAGCGACCACTGCGACCGCCAAGACAGGGCCGATCCGGTAGAGAGCGCGGAGCCGACCGACAGGATCGATCCGGCTGAGCCGATGCTGCCGATCGAGGCCACCGAGCCAACGCTGCCGATGGACAGCACTGAACCGCGGGAGCCGATCGACAGCAGGGAGTCGGTGGACCACAGCGACAGGCGTGAGGAGCCGGTGGAGGTCATGAGCGGATTATGCGGTACTCCGGTTGTCCTCGCGAACATCCGGATCCGCCGCCGACCAAGCGTGCCGCCCCGTAGGCAGAGCTTCGACCAGCTCGTTGGGCGTTGGTCGTGATGCCTCAGTTGTCGACGTCATCCAGCCCCCACGCCGCGATCAGACCTTCGGCCGCCTCGGGTACGGCGAGCTGCAAGTCGCCGTGCGGCTCCCACCGAACCCAGTCCGGTCGCAGCAAGCCAAGGGAGACGAGCGGCAGGCCGCGGTCGTCGAAGAACTCGATCCACAAGTCCGGCCATTGCATCCAGAACATGATCTCGGTGCCCGGTCGTAGTCGCAGTGCCTCTGTCAACGGAGCGACTGCGTCGAAGCCGTTCAAGTCCAGCAGCAATGACGACGCCACGCGATCCCGGCGTTTGGTGCCTGGTTCGACCCTGCCCCGTCTGTCGTAGATCCGAGCTCGCAACGCCCCCCGGAGCAGCTCAGGCAACGTAGTCGCCAACTCGTCCGCTTCACCGGCTGAATCTTCGTGGGCGGGTCCCGCCGGCTCGATCGACACGCGACCATGTTGTCACCCCCTCGCCCGAGCAACCAACCATTGTGGGACCGAGCTGGGCAGCGGGATATTTTGCGCGAGTGCGGCAGGCGCCGGCGGGAATTGTGACTTGTTCATTGTCATGCCGGGGACCGCGCGGTCTGCTGCGGCGATCGGCTCTGCCTCGTAGGCTCCTGCCGGTGGAAAATCAGAGGCGACGCCGATCTTGGATGGCCATACTGCTCCCATGAAACTTGCCGAAGCTCTCGCGCTGCGCGCAGATGCGTCGCGCCGTGCCGAACAGCTCCGCTCTCGCATCACCAGCAGCGCGCGCTTCCAGGAAGGCGAGGCTCCGGCTGAGGACGCAGAGTTCCTGCTCGCCGAGGCGGGCGAAGTGCTCACTGAGCTTGAAACGCTGATCAGGCGAATCAACCGAACCAATGCCGCGACACCGGTCGAGGGCGGCACACTGACCGACGCGCTTGCCCGGCGAGACGTCCTGCGCCTGCGCCACAGTATGGTCACGTCCGCAGCTGACGCCGCGGCCGGTGAGGGCCAGCGCGGATACCGGCAGCTGCGGTCCGAGCTGAAGATGATCCCGGCGCTACCGGTCGCTGAGCTGCGCCGCCAGGCCGACGATCTTGCCCGGCAGGTACGAGAGGTGGACACGCTGATTCAGCGGGTCAACTGGGAGGTCGATCTGCTCGACTGATCGACGCGGAGCAGGTAACCGACGTGGAGGCGTGCGCAAACCCGAGAGCCGGCGGGTAATCCGGTTCACGCCTGGCGCGCCGGGGGCAGGCGCGGGGGTTCGATTCCCCGACACACATCGCATGCCCAGCACGCGGCACAGGTGACGGCGCACAGGGCACGGCACACCACCGAGCGCAGATCCACGACGGCGAGGGCGGGATCGGGGAACTCCGCGTCGCTTCATGAACGGAACGGTCCACACATTCACCTGAAGTTTCTCTTCTGCCGCAGCCAAGGGCGGCGCCGGCCGCCGCTGGACCCGTTCGCGGGTCTGCGCTCCTGCGCGGCGGGTCAGCCGGTGATCTTCTCGGCGATGTCGGTGGCGATCGCGTCGAGCTGGGCGCGGGTGAATACCGGCGCCGGTGCGGACGGCGCGCTGCCGTCGCCGCCGAAGTAGTTGACGGCGCTCAGGTGCACCGCGTGCTTGCGGTCCGCGAGCTCCACATCGACTCCGTAGAAATGCCAGCCTCGGCCGGGCTTGTCCACGTACCGGATGAGCCGCAGCCCGGATGCGGTTCGGGTGGTCTGGCAGTCGGCGATCGGGGGCGCGCATTCGTAGAGCGGCTCGCACGATTGGCCCGCCCCGCACCCGACGTCCCGCAGCGACAGGTAGAAGCCGCCCTTTCGGCCGTCGGCGGTGACTCCGGACCGGGCCCGGAACGTGCTGTCGTCCAGCGCGAACATCACCGGATGCCCGTCGGGTGTGCGTTTTTCGCCCGGCACGTCCGGCATGTAGATCCACCGCACGCCGGGAGCGTGCTCGGTTGCCGCCTGCTCCAGGACGGTCCGCAACCTGTCGAGGATCCGCTGCTGCCCGGCCCGCGTACCGGACTGCAGCCGGAACGCCGGCGGGCTGGGCGACACCGGCGGCGACAACGAGGGTGACGCGACGGCGGCCGGTGGGGCGGGTGCAGGCGTGGGGCCTCGTCCGGGCAGGAGACTGGCGCCGGCCATGACGGCGGCGACGACGGCCACGGCGGTGGATCCGCCGGCGGCGAGATGACGGATCCGGCGGCGGCGACGGGTACGCCGTACGACGGCTTCGACGTCGACGGTCGACGGCGGTGCCGCGCCGAGGAGTTGGTCGAGCAGGGCCTGGTTCACTGGTGCCTCCTCGTGGCGTAGCTGAGCGCGCGTAGAGCCTCCAGAGCCCGCGCGGACTGGCTCTTGACGGTCCCGGTGGTGACACCGAGGAGCTCCGCGGTCTCCTCGACCGAGTGGTCGAAGTAGAAGCGCAGGACGACGACGGCACGTTGCCGCCGCCCGAGCCGGGACAGCAACGCGATCAGCTGCTCCCGGTCGGCGAGCTGGTCGGGCGGGCTCCAGCCGGGATCGGGTACGTCCTCGGCCGGGTGCTCGCGCCGCCACGGCCGGCGGTGTTCGTCGATCCACGACCGGGTCAGGACGCGCTGCGCGTACGCGTCCGGGTTGTCGGCGGCCGCCACCCGGCGCCAGTTCTCATAGAGCTTGCCCACCACTGTCCCGACCAGGTCGTCGGCCATGTGCCAGTCGTGGCACAGCAGGAACGCCGCCCGCCGCCAGCGTTCCATCCGGATTTCGACGAACTCCCGGAACTCGTCCTCCTCGGACCTTTTCACGGTCCTCCTCCCACACGGCTCTGCGGGCACGACGGAAACGCCGGTGTTCAAGGTTGCACGCCGTGGCCGGTTCAGGCGCCTCCGCCAGGCCGGACGGAGGCGCCTAGCGGGCGAGGGCTTCGTCAGTGGATCCGCTCGAGCACCTGTGGATCGGCGTGCGTGCCGTCCCTCGCGGCGTCGGTGCCGGCCGGGCGTCCGGGTAGCACCCGGTCCAGCCACCTCGGAAGCCACCAGTTGGCCCGGCCCAGCAGCGTCATGGTCGCCGGCACCAGGACCATCCGCACCACCGTGGCGTCGATGAAGATCGCGGTGGCGAGGCCGAGCCCGAACATCTTGGTCGACGGGTCGTCGGCGATGGCGAAGGACAGGAACACCGCCACCATGATGAGGGCGGCCGAGGTGATCGTCCGGGCGGTGCCCGAGATGCCCCGCACGATCGCCTCGTTGTTGTCGCCGGTTCGCAGGTATTCCTCCCGCACGCGGGACAGGAGGAACACCTCGTAGTCCATGGACAGGCCGAACAGGATCGCGAACAGGAACATGGGGATGAACGACACGATCGGTACCGTCGCCTCCAGCCCGATCAGCGCGCCACCCCAGCCCCATTGGAACACCGCGACCATGACGCCGTAGGCCGCGCCGATGCTCAGCAGGTTCAGCAGCACCGCCTTCAGCGGTACGAGCACCGACCGGAAGGCCAGCATCAGCAGCACGAACGACAGCGCCAGCACGGCGCCGATGAAGATCGGCAGGCGTTGGCTGGTGCGGCGGCCGACATCGGACAGGCTGGCCGCGGCACCGCCGATGTGAGCGTTCGACGGGCCCTGCCCGACCGCGGTGGGGAGCACCTCGGCACGTAGCCGGGCGACGGTATCGGCCGTGGCCCGCTCCTGCGGTCCGGTGGTGGGGAACACCACGAGGGTCGCGATTCCGGTGGCCTGATCGACTCGCGCCGGCGCGACCGAGGCGATGCCCGGGTCGGCGGCGACCGCTGCGGCGACCCGGCCCGCCGATCCTGGATCGCCGGCGAGGTCGACGGCGATGATGAGAGGGCCGTTGGTGCCGGGGCCGAACCCGTCAGCGATGAGGTCGTACGCCCGGCGCTCGGTGCGGCTTTCCGGAAGCGAGCCGTCGTCGGGCAGCCCGACGCGCAGGCCGAGGACAGGCAGCGTAGCGGCCAGGAGCAGCCCGGCCGCGCCGACCGCGTACGGCACCGGATGCCGGTTGACGTGCCCGATCCAGCGCCGCCAGCCGGACGCGGGCGCGGTGCCCGCCGCCGCGACTCGCCGCTGCCCGAGCCGGGCCCGGCCGAGCAGCCGGCCCAGCGTCCCGCCCCGGGCCAGGCGTGGGCCGGCGGCGCCGAGGAAGGCCGGCAGCAGCGTCACCGACGCGACCACCATGATCAGCACAACGATGGAGACCGCGAGCCCGCCCATCGTCATGAACGGCACGTTCGCAACCGCCATGCCGAGGATCGACACGACGACGGTGCCGCCGGCGAAGACGACGGGCCGCCCGGCCGTGGCCACCGCTCGCCCGGCCGCCTCGTGGGGCTCGAGCCCCAGTCTGAGGTATTCGCGGTGCCGGACGAGCACGAACAACGCGTAGTCGATGCCTACCCCCAGCCCCACCATGCTGCCGAGTACCGGGGCGAATGTCGGGATCTCGGTCACCCGCGCGAGCACCGTCATCGTGGCGACGCCGACGGTGAGGCCGAAGACCGCCATACCGATCGGCAGCGCGGCGGCGGTGAGCGAGCCGAACGCCAGGAACAGGATGGCGGCCGCGGCCAGGAGGCCGATCAGCTCGCCGGTGCCGCCGCCGGTGTCGGAGAAGGCGAAGAACAGGTCCCCGCCCATCTCGATGCGTAGCGGCATCTCGCCGCGCAGCCGGTCCCCGAGGTCGACAAGAGCGTCGAGGTCGTCGGCTGACAGCCGGCTCTGGTCGGGGTACTGCACACGGACGACGGCGATCCGTCCGTCGGCCGACACCAGGCCGGACCTGACGGCGGCGTCCGCGCCCCGGCCGAGCGCCTCTGCCGGGTCGCTGGTGTCGAGCACGTGCGGGAGTTGCCTCACCTCGGCCTGTAGCCGCGTCAACGCGGCACGCGCCGGCCCGTCATCGAAGAACGACGCCCCGCTGTCGACGGGGGTGGCGACCACCTGGGCGGTCATCCCCTCCTGGCCGGTGCCGGCCCGCTCGATCAATTCCGCGGCCCGCTGGGAGTCCAGCCCGGGAGCGGACATCGTGTCGGCGGTCCGGCCGCCGAAGGCGGTCGCGGCCAGGACCGCCAGCGCGGCGGCAAGCAGCCACGCCCCGATCACCCGCCACGGATGGCGGGCGGCGCTGCCACCCAGTCGGGAAAGGGCTTTCGAGAGCATGGGGGTCCTCCAACCACCTCGTCGGCCGCCTTCGCACGACCGCCGATGACCAGGGTCGTCACGGCGGCGCTTCCGGGCATCGGCCCGGGAGCCGCGGATCCGCCCGCCCCCGGACGGAGGGACGCCCCGTTCTTTCGGCCGATGCGCGGCGCCCTGGGCTCCCTAGGCTGAGACCGTGCTGCGAGACGACCTGCGAAACCTGTGGACCGAACCACGGCCGCCCGACGCCCCGGGCCGGTTGTGGCGGGACTGGGCGCTGCTCGCCGCGGCCCTGGGCGGTGTGCTGCTGGAAGCCACGCTGCGGGACGACGTCGTGTGGCGGCCGGTGGCGGTGGTGCTGGGCGTCTGGCTGGCCGTCCTGTCCCTGTGGCGCCGGGCCCGTCCGCTGGCGATGATCACTCTGGCGTTCGGCGCGATAATCCTGCTTCAGGTGGCCACGGTGGTGGCCGACCCGCCGGAGCCGGTGGGCCTGTACTCCGCCCTGGTAGTGCTCGTGCTGGTGTACGCGTTGCCCCGGTGGGGATCGGGCCGGGAGGTCGTGCTGGGCGGCGTGGTGATCCTCGCGGGCTTCGCGGTGTCGGTCGCGACGGACGACACCCCTGTCGGCGAGGAGATCGGGGGCCTCGTATTCCTGCTCATGCCCGCGGTGATCGGGGCGTCCGTACGGTTCTGGAAGACAGCTCGGGAACGGCAGCTGGAGCGGATGCGCTCCCATGAGCGGGAGCGGCTCGCCCGGGAACTGCACGACACGGTGGCCCACCACGTCTCGGCCATGGTGATCCGCGCCCAGGCCGGCCGGGTGGTCGCCGGCACTGACCCGGCCGCCGCTGTCGAGGCACTGGAGGGGGTCGAGGAGGAGGGCGCGCGCACGCTGGAGGAAATGCGGCTCATGGTCGCGACCTTGCGCGACAGCGGCACCGGCGCCGAGCTCGCGCCGGCGGCCGGCGTCGCCGACCTGAAGCGCCTGCTGCGCGCCCCCGCTGCCCGGCTGCGTGTGGACCTGGGACTCGACGGCGACCTGGACGGGCTGCCCCCGGCCGTGGACGCGGCGGTCTACCGCATCGTCCAGGAGTCGGTGACCAACGCCATGCGGCATGCGGTGGACGCGACCGAGGTGATGGTCCGGGTCACCGGAGAACCGCAAAGGGTACGGGTGACAGTGCGCGACGACGGCGCGCGAGCCGGCCGCGGTCGCGACGGGTACGGTCTTGCCGGGCTGCGAGAGCGCGCTGCCCTGCTCGGCGGGGAGCTGAGCGCCGGGCCCGGTACCGACCGGGGCTGGCAGGTCGAGGCCGAGCTGCCGCGGGGGAGGGCGAACAACCGTGTCCATCCGCGTACTGGTCGCTGACGACCAGCCGGTCATCCGTACCGGGCTGCGCATCATGCTGAACGCCCAGCCCGGCATCGAGGTGGTGGGTGAGGCCGCCGACGGGCGGGAGGCGGTCCGGCTGGCCCGGGACCTGCGACCCGACGTCTGCCTTTTCGACATCCGGATGCCCGAGGTCGACGGGCTGCAGGCCACCCGGCTGATCGCCGGCCCGGGCGTCGCCGACCCGATGGTCGTGGTCGTGATCACGACCTTCGATCTGGACGAGTACGTCTACGGCGCCCTGCGCGCAGGGGCACGTGGGTTCCTGCTCAAGGACGCGGGGCCCGACTTGCTGGCGCAGGCCGTACGGTCGGCCGCCGACGGGGAGGCCCTCATCGCGCCGAGCGTCACAGTGCGCCTGCTACGGGCGTTCGCGGAGGTACCGACCGGGCGGCCCGCCGCTCAGCCGATCTCGCCGGTCACCACCCGCGAGGAGGAGGTGCTGCTGGCCGTCGCCCAGGGGCTCACCAATGTCGAGATCGCCGATGCCCTGCACATCAGCCTGAGTACGGTGAAGACGCACCTGGCGAGCCTGATGGCCAAGCTCGGCGCCCGCAACCGCGTGGAGATCGCGATGTGGGCCTACGAGACCCGCCGGATCATCCCCAGACCTTGAGCCCGTTGTCGGCGGCGGCCATGCGGCGCTCGGCGGCGATGTCGAATCCCGGCTGCGCGATCGGCGCAAACCTACGCACGGTATCTTCTTACGGCTCAACGGCTGTTCGATACGGCGAATGCCCTGTATCAGCAACGCAACACCGCTCCGGTGGATGTGCCGGATGTTCTGGCGAAGCCGCCGGTCGAGTTGAGCGCGTCTCTGGCCGACAACGAGGCGGCGCGTGTCGAGTCCATGCTGCTTGCCACCGGTCCTGTACTCGAGGCTCTCGAGGCCTATGACCGTGCGCTCTGGGATCTGTGGCCACGAATGGCGTCGGGTACCGACCGCGCTGGGCAACCGGAATCGACGCGGCTTTACCATCGGGTTGTTCAGGCGATGCACCGTGATATCCGAGGCGATCGGCACGATGAGTCAGCACGCCCGCGAACGATCGAGCGCCCGACGGCGCACTGATCTGCCGTCGGCAAAGCGCCTGTCGGCACCACAGTGCGTTGTCTCCCGTGTTGGACGGCGCTCTTATGAACCTGTGCGTGGTGGCGTGGTCCTTGGCGGGCGCGCCAACCACTGTCTCGTCTGCTCGGATACCGGCGCGCTACGAAAAAGTCGGCGGGGCTGTCTGTCGGGAGACGGGGGTCTAGAGTGGACGCGTGCTGGGAGTAGTCGCGGCCGCGCTTGGCGGTCCTGAGGTTTTGCAGGTAACGGAACTGCCCGAGCCTGAGGCGGGGCCCGGGCAGGTCGTTGTCCGGATCCGCGCGGTCTGTGTGCACCCGGCTGACGTCGCCGCCACCACCGGAGAAATTCCTCGGGGGCCGGATGTGCCGCCGTTCTCACCCGGGTGGGATATCGCCGGAGAGGTGGCCTCAGTCGGCCCGGACACGGCTGACTTCGGGGTGGGCGATCGTGTCGTCGGAATGATTCCGTGGTACTTGACCCGGGGTGTACCGGGTGGCTACGCCGAGTTCGTGGCGGCCGACACGGACTGGTTGGTGCGGCTGCCGGACGGGCTCGATTTCGTGTCCGCGGCCACGGTGCCGCTCAACGCCCAGACCGCACACCAGGGGCTGTCGCTGGTGTCGTTGGCCATGCTTCCGGCCGGCAGCAGCATTCTGGTCACCGGTGCCAGCGGCGGTGTCGGCGGCTTCGCCACCCAGCTTGCCGTGCAGAGCGGCTATCGTGTCTTTGCGCAGGCCAGCCGCGAGGATGAGCAGTGGGTGCGCGGCCTTGGCGCTCACGAGGTGATTTCCCGTTCCGTCGATCTGGCGACGGTAGGGCCGGTGGCCGCGGTGTTCGACGCGGTCCCCCTCGGCGAGGCGGCAGCCGCTGCCGTCGAGGACAGGGGAGTCGTCGTCGTGACCCGGCCCACGCCGGCCATCGTTCCGGCCCGTGGTGTGCGCCAAGAGCTGCAACTCATCCGGCACGACCGCGAGCTGTTGGCCGATCTGGTGGGTCAGGTGGCGACGGGACGGCTGCGCACGCGCGTGGCGGACGCGATGCCGTTGACCGAAGCGGCCGACGCCCACCGGCGGGTACTGGCCGGTGGCCTGCGCGGAAAACTCGTGCTGACGGTGGGCTGACGGGGGAGCGTGACCGCAGCCTTAGGTCGCGCGATCACCGCTTGGTGGAGGACTCCCGGTCCAGGTACGGATCGGCCTCGGCTCGGACCGTGAGACAGTTCGTGGGGATCGTGTCGACCATCGTGCCGGCGCCGTTCAGGCATCGGTAGCGGACCAGGGCTGCCCATTCGCAGGCGCTCTCGACCACTCCCGCACGACGGGCGCCACTCCGGTGCACCCATACCGGGTCGCCCGGCCGGCACGCCACGGCAGGTCCCGGGACGGTCAGGTCCGGCGCGGATCCGGGAGTCGCGGCCGGCTCGTACGTCCCGGTGTGGTCGCCGCTCTCCGTAACCACGACCCAGGTGATACCGGCCTTGTCGGTGGTGTTCGCGTGCCGCTTGGCGCTGAACATCGCCTGGTCCGCGCGGCGCAGCAGGTCGGCAAGGTCGGCGGAGCGTCCAGCCGGTACGACGCCGATCGAGGCGGTGACGGACAGGGTGTGGCCCTTCACGTCCATCGGGGGTGCGATCGCGGCGCTCAGCGAGGCGGCCACCTCCTGCCACCACGTCTCCGGGACGTCGGCGTGCGGGGCGCGCGGCAGCGCGGCGAACTCGTCGCCGCCGAACCGGGCCACCAGATGATCGGCGAGGCAGGCGGCCATGCGTCGGGCGACGACGCAGAGGACCTCGTCGCCGGCATCGTGGCCGTACGTATCGTTGATCGGCTTGAAGCCGTTGAGGTCGAGGATCAGGACGGCCGACGAGTAAACGTCCTCGCGTAGCAGCTCCGGGGCGAGCGCGTGGAAGAGGCGGCGGTTGGCGAGTCCGGTGAGCTCGTCGTGGTCGGCCATCCACCGGAGCGAGGCGCGCTCCTGCTCCAGCTGCTGGACGTGCGCTGCGAGCTGATCGATGCGGGCTCGGAGGTGGGCAGTTGCCGGCTCGTTCCGCAGCTGAGCGTCATCCGGCAGTGCACCACCCGTGTCGGCGGCGGCAGGTTCGAGGATCCGCATCGGCCGTCCTCTCAAGACTGCGGCGGACCAGCAGGGGCTGTCGAGTTGACGGCGAGGCATCGCCGAGCGCCACAGTGGAATCATGGCAGTCGGTAGAGGCGCGTGCAAGATTTCACGAGCACAACTATCACGATGACATGATGCATCCCTGGCGGGTTTCGGCTACTTTAGGTACGTGCACTTTCGTGGTGAAAGAGTCGTCCCTGGACCTGGCGGACTGTTTTCGCACTTCAGGCCGGTAATGGGAGGGCCGCCGGGCCATGGGGCCGGTGGCAAGCCGATAACCCACAGTAAGCAACTCCAGAAGGAGGGGCACTGATGAGTGGCGAAACCGGCTGGATCATTTCCAGCAGGTCGACGGGCAACGGAGGCAGTTGCGTCGAGGCCCGCCGCCAGGACGGCCTCATCGAGGTCCGCAACAGCAAGGCGCGCGAGGCCGGCACCGTGGTGTTCACGGTCGAGGAGTGGGACTCGTTCTTGTTCGGTGCCAAGCGCGGCGAGTTCGACCGGCTCTTGACCGACTGATCGCGGCGGATCTCCACGACGACATCAGTTCGTCAGCGGAACTCTCCGACCGGTACGGAATTCTTGCTGATGAGCTCGAAGACCCGCCGGTATTCGTCGACCTCGACCTGCTCCTCCAGGTAGAGCGCGCCGACGTGGGATTCGAGGTAGACCACGTCCGGATCGTCCGGGTCGTCGAACTCCAGGATCCGGAAGGCACCGGCCATCGCCGCGTGCGCCCCGACCGAGAACGGCAGCACCCGGATGTCGACCGTGTCCTCTCGGGACAGCCGCCGCAGATGCTCGATCTGCCCCTTCATCACCTGTTCGCCGCCGACCGCCCGGGTCAATGTTCCCTCACCGAGCACCGTGACGAGGCGGATCGGTGGGTTGCGCGCGAAGAGCGTCTTCTGCCGCTGCATACGGAGATTGATGTGGCGCTCGGCGATCTCCGAGTCGACCGGCTGCTCGGCGCCGAAGACGGCTCGCGCGTACTCCGGGGTCTGCAACTCGCCGGGAACGACCTCGCCGTCGTACCCGAACATGCGGGCCGCGGACGCCTCCAGCCCGACGTACAGCTTGAACCACTCGGGGATCACCGGGCTGGCGTCCCACCACTCCTGCTGTGACGTGCCCAGCGCGAGGTCGGCGAGCGCGTCAGTGATGCTCTGGTCAGCACCGTAGAGCCAGCACAGCGCGCGCACGTTGGCCCCGGTGACCGGCACCTTGCCCGTCTCGATGCGGTGCAGCGTCGGCTCCGAGATACCCAGCCGCGCTTCCACCACATCACGCCGGCTCATCCCGGACGCCGTGCGTAGCCGCGTCAATCGCCGCCCCAACGCCCGCCGCACGACGCGTTGGCCTGTGACCGGCACCCTTACCTCCGCCTTGCCAACCCATGTGGACGGTGACGCCGACCACCGTACCCGCAACGCGGCGTCGTCAACAGGCAACCCGTCGGTGCTCACCGAACGTGCAGGGCGATGAGCCCGTGTTCGCGGTGATACGCGCCGGCTCGCTACGCCCCGTGGGTTCCGCCCCGCCGTAGCGGCGCGCGGTGATGTCGCGCGCCGGCCATCGCCGGCGGCGTCCTGACCGCCACCGGGGAGCCGCAGTTCTTACTGCCCGACGCGGCCCGCCGTGGGCTGGCGGTGGGGGACTGACACCTGACAACTGCCGGGCCGGCTGAGTGCGATGTCATCCCGCGCGGATCGGTACGGCGGTGCATTGCGCGTCGGCCCGGTCGATGAGCAGGTCCTCAGGTGTCGGGTACCGGCGGCGCAACGCGGCAACGGCATGCTGGTGAGCCAGGCGGTCGTACGGCGTCTCCTGCATCCTGGCCACCGACTCCCGTACCACCGACAGGAAGCCGACCGGCCACCGAACCCGGTGCACCGCCCGGACCACCCTGCTGTCCCGGTCGACCAGCGCGATCCGCACCCCGTGCGTACCGTCGACGCCGGCCGGACCCTCCTCGGCCGGAACCAGACGGGGGTGGAAGGTCACCTGCCCCCAGGGCAGCACCGGGCCGAGGCGGTACAGCAGGACCCCCGCAGCGCCGACGTCGATCCACGCGAATCGGGTCGGGGCCGCGGTGACCGCCTGCACTTCCAGATCGTGCGGACGATTCAGGGCCAACAGCAGCTCCACCGGCGCCCCGGTGACCATCGTCAGGCCGGCATGCTCGGGGAGCGTGACGTCCGGATCCAGCCGGATGCCCCTGGTGAGGACGGTATGCACATCCCCAGCGTATTGGCTCGGGAGCGAGCCCGTGGGCGGTTGGCCGGCCTGATCAGTGGTTCATCAGTACGTCCTTGACCGGAGGTGGATCAGGACCGGTCGCGGTGCGTCCCCCGTCGCCGGGTACGGCCCCGCGTCCGGCGCGGATGCCGTCGAAGAGGGCGGCGAGCATCGCCGCGTAGTCGAGTGGGCCGCGCACCGTCCCAGCGGACCTTCCGGCAGCGAAGCTGAGGTCTCCTTACTCGCCACGAAGAGGGTGATGCCGCAACCGCGGCGGCCTCGGCCGGCCGTCAGCGCCTAGTCCGCGGCACGGTGGCGCCCACCGCTGCCTGGCCTGGAAGGGTCCGTGCCGCGTTCTCCGTGGGTCAGCGGGATGCGCTTGACCGCTTGGTCGGTGGGTTGCCCGCCGACGGAATCCTTGTTGATCCATTCGTGGGGGGCAGCGGACACCTCGGTGCGCAGGTCCGACAGCCAGTGTTCCAGGTCGTCGCTTGTTCGGTCCGGACCAGCAGGCGCGCTGCTTGAGCCGGGGTCCTCGATGGCGCTCATCGCGGCGCACGCTCCGATCGGTCGGGTGCGGTCAGGGCGAGAGTAGCGGGCTCGCGCGAGGCGCTGATGTCGCTCGGCCACGGTCCTGCAAGCTGTGCGGGGTCGCCGAACGCGCGATGGTCGACCGGATGCGACCAGAGCGCTCATTCGACAGCATCGAACACGCGGGAGATCGGCGGACAATGGCAAGAACGGCCCCTGGTCCACGCCAGGGGCCGTTTCGCCATTGTCAGGAAACGATGCAGTTCCTGCCGTTCGCGCCGGAGCCGGTCTTGGTCGGTTCGGCGCCGGTGTTGTTGCCGGTGTACAGCCAGCAGGTGGGGATGCTGCCGATGTTGTTGCCCTTCAGAGTCGCGACGTCGCCGTAGTTCGTGTTGACGCCGGCGATCACCTTGCCGCTGGTCGCGGTGATGTTCTGGATGGTCACCTTGCGGGCGGCCTGGGTGGAGCAGTTGCCGCAGGAGCGGTAGAGCTTGCCGAAGTTGGAGACCTTGAAGTTCTTGATGGTCACCGAACCGCCGGAGCCGCGGTTGTCCTGGAACACCTTGTCCGATGCGCTCGCCGCGCTGCCGCCGTCGATCACGACGGTCGCGTTGGTGCCGCGGAAGGTGGCGGCGTCCTCGCCTACGTCCTGCCAGACGATGTTGGTGAGGTCGCAGCTGCCGGCGCAGTGGACGCCGTCGGCGGACGGGGCGCCCAAAATGACGTTCTTCAGGGTGGCGCCGGCGGCCAGGTCGAAGATCGGGTCCTGGCCCTCGTTCTGGCCGCCGCTGCCGAGTGCGCCGGAGCCGATGTAGCGCTTGCCGCCGCCGTCGAAGGTGCCGGTGACCTTGATTGACGCGGTGACCTGCACATCCGTCGCGGCTGACGCCAGGCCTACCGTCGCAACAGAGCCGGCCATGGCCGCGGCCAGAACTGCGGCACCGATGAGCACGCGTGGTCTTTTCATGGGGACCTTTCGTGGAGCCTCCACCTTCGATGAAGGCGGGACGGAACCGTCGTCATCGCAGCTCGCGGGTTCGTGCGGATGATGCCGACGGTCTGGAGGAGGACATCTCCAACCTGACATGCTCATCGATACGCGTCAATGAATATGGTTTGCAGCTTTGTTGCAGGATTGCGATGGTTGGCTGCCCTCGCGCACCCGGCAATCTGTAGTGGTCAACAGGGCGCGGGAGGTTGCCCGACGAAGGCAACTGATGTCGACGAGGGGCGCGACCTGACCCGCCTCGGCTGTCTTCAGCGGTCGGCGGGCTGGGGTCCTTCTGCACGTTGAGGAACCGGCGACAGCCGGGCCCGCCACGTAGAGATTCAGCTGGTTCGCGTTCTGGATCTCCCGCTGATCTACTTCTCGTACGGGCAGCTCGTACATGGACTACCGGGAGTCCGGTTTCTGGGTCCGTGACTACCAGGCAGAAGTGTGGCTCTACCTGCTGGCGCGAGAGGCCGAACGGATCTCCACACCCCCGGCATGGCTCAGTGCTGCCTGTGCTGACTGGGAGACGCAAGCCACGGCCGGCTTCATGGGATGTGTGTCATCCCGCCTGGACAATCATCTCGGCACTGAATCCGAGCGTGTCGCGGTTGTGATCGACCTGTCCGAGCGGGTCCTCCGGCAGCTGCGCGAGTGGTCGCCGGCCGTCCCGAAGGCCCTTGTCAATTCCTTCGGCACGGGAGGCGAGGAGGAGTCGTTTCACTCCGACCTGCCTACCGGGCCATTGCTGGCATGCGGTTACGCCTTCATCCGCCTGCTCCGGGGAGAGTTCCCGCCTGGTCATGCCGGATGGGCATCGGAACCTTCGCACCATAAGTGACTCCCCGCATGGGCCGTTCCCCGCGATCAGAGGCCGGTCAGCGACTCGACGAGTCCGACGCCGAGTAGAAGACAGCTCGGCCACCATTGCCGGCCATCAGCTCGCCGATGGTGACCCGGTCCGGCTACGACACCGGTACGACAATCGGCCGGAGCACCCGCGGACGTGTTCCTGCTGAAGAAGCTGAAGCCGACCTCGCGAAACCGCAGGAAGCGGACCATGAGTTGCGATTGGCAACGGCGACTTCGAGGTCGTGGCCAGATCGACCAGCAGGCTGTGTAGTCGCCGGCAGTCGGCTCGGACGATGCCGCCCGGGACGCCTAGCATCTCGGTGATGACCACTTCCGGAACACGACCCGACGACGTTCCGACCGAACCCGCACGATCCGAGGAGGCCCTCCGGCTGCTGTCCGACGTACCGCTCGGACTCGACGTCGCCGTCAAGCGACTCGGCCGCGGCAGCGGCGTATACGCCTGGTGGGCGGCGCCATCCATCTTTCCCGATCTCCCAGGTCCGCCGAACGGGGCCGCCCCGTCGCTGCGGCTGTTGTATATCGGCCGAGCCACCAGCCTGCGGGGCCGGATCCTGCGCAACCATCTTCGGCGTTCGGGCAGCTCTACCCTGCGCCGTACCCTTGCCGGGCTTCTCGTCTCGGAGAGCTACTCGACGACTTGGACCGACCGTGTTGTCCTCGTCCCGGCGGACGAGGCACGGCTGACCGCCTGGATGTCCGCGCATCTGCAGTTGACCTGGGCCGAGTGCCCGGAGCCGGCAACCATCGAGTCCGAACTGGTCCGGCGCCTGCACCCGCCACTCAACGTATCCGGAGTCGACCCCGAACACGTTCAGGCGGCCGTGGTCGTCGCCAAGGACAGATACAACACCTCGGCCCGTCCGGGCGAGTCCTCGCAGACGCCGTAAGCAGTCGCCTGATGCGCGGGCATATACCAACGCGCGCTCATGCCGATGGCAGTGTGCGCTCCGAGAGCTTGATCGGCTGTCGGCGCACGGTTCAGCAGGTACAGCGCGAAGGGCTCATCGTTGATGGGAATGTCTTCGCTGTGCCGAAATCCGAGCCGCTCCATGACCCGAGTTCATCGAAGGCGAATGCAAGACCCGCTCGGCCGATCTCGGTGGCGTAGCCCTGTCCCCAGAACCTGCGGTGCAGCGCCCAGCCGAGTTCCAGCCGCTCTCGGCCGTCGACATGCTTGCGCGACAAGCCTCCGCGCGTCCAAAGGCCGTACCACTCGGTCACCGCGGGATCGGCGTACAGGGCCAGCAGGTCATCGGCGTGCCTGACGTCGATCGGTTCGAGGCGAAGCCGAGCGGTCCGGCGGATCTGCGCGCGTGCCGTCACGCCTCTCAGGACTTCGTCGCTAAGGGCTGATCCCCTGTACAGCGCGGCCGTCCTCGAGATACCGCACCCGTTTTGTCTTCCAGGCGGCGCGTACCCGACGTCGGACCGGTCCGCTGAGCAGAGGCAGCGCCGTGTCGATCGGCAGGATCCGGCTTTCGGCGATCTCGACCGGCTGGATGACCACCGTGTCCAGGACGGCATCGTCGAAGACACCGCAGTCGAAAAGGAACCGCATACCACCCGGACGGTCGGGCCGTGGGCGCAGGAAGTCCACGCATACAAGCCGCCCCGTGGTGACGTCGAGGCCGCACTCTTCCCTGGTCTCGCGGCGACACGCCTGCCAGGGTGACTCGCCGATCTCGACGATCCCACCCGGGATCGTCCAACCGCCCTTGTACGTCGGCTTCAGGATCAGCAATCGGCCCTTGCGGCCCCGTACCAGAGCTCCGGCAGAGGCCGGGATGGTCGGGAGTGCGAACGTCAGCTCGGGTAGCTCACCAGCGTTGACGTCGCTCATGGCGATCATGCTAGAGCCGGCGCGACCGATCGGCCATCCGCCGGGCTTGAGCTGACGACTCGCTGAAGCCGGCCGAAGGTCAACTCGCGCGGTCAGCCGCGAGCTCACCTCAGCTCGCGCCGGCCGCCGTGACTGGCCAGGCGCATGCAGAGGCTCGGGAAGCGCTTTCCAGCAGCATGGTGGAAATCGTGCCCGAACGGGTCAATGTGGCGCGCGCCCGTGCCGCACCCCCGTCTGCCGACTACGGATCATCGACAGACCCGCCATGACCAGGAAATCCTCTCCGGATCGCTCCTTCGATGACCGCCGCGCGCTCCCCGATCAGGGCGAACTGCGGCAGGTGGATTTCACGGCGATCGATGAAACCGTTGATGGACGATGACGAATCTGTTAACTTTTTCCCACCTCGATGGGAAAGCGCTCTCTCGCGAGATCGAGGTCAAGGAAGACGACGGCACTGCACCCCGACCAGTCGCCGTCAACAGCCGCCGACGTTCACCCGACCCCCACCCCATCCCCCAGCACGGCGCCGCGCGACCTTCCCCGAGGCGCGACGTGCCGACGACTCTCCACCGCCGGGACAGACGCGGCACCGCCATGCGCGTCCCGGGACCTGCCCGCGGGGGTCGCCCACCGCGGCCCACGTTCGAGACGTGATCGGCGCACGTCTCGGTTGCTTCCTCACGAGAGGTACCCAACCGATCATGATTCGCAGAGTGCTGCTCATCGTCGCCCTTGTCCTGGCCGGGATGGGCGTCAACGTCGCCCCGGCATTCGCCGCCGACTTCTCGGTGCTGATCTTCAGCAAGACCGCGGGGTTCCGGCATGACGCGATCCCCGCAGGGATCACCGCGATCCAGCAACTGGGCACGCAGAACAACTTCACGGTCGAGGCGACCGAGGACGCCGCCCAGTTCACCGACACGAACCTGGCCAGGTTCAAAGCCGTCATCTGGCTGTCCACGACTGCCGACGTGCTCAACGCGACCCAGCAGGCCGCGTTCGAGCGCTACATCCGCGCCGGCGGCGGCTATGTCGGCGTGCATGCCGCTTCCGACACCGAATACGACTGGCCCTGGTACGGCAACCTCGTCGGCGCCTACTTCGCCGGCCACCCCGCGATCCAGCCGGTCACCGTCCGCATCGAGGACACCGCCCACCCGTCCAACGCGGGTATCCCGGTGAACTGGAACCGTACCGACGAGCTGTACAACTACCGCACCAACCCCCGCTCACAGGTGCACGTCCTCGCCAATCTCAACGAGGCCACGTACACCGGCGGCACCATGAACGGCGACCACCCGATCTCGTGGTGCCGGGCCTACGACGGCGGCCGCTCCTGGTACACCGGCCTCGGTCACACCCAGGAGAGCTACACCGAAGCCAACTTCCGCACCCACCTGCTCGGTGGCATCAAGTACGCCGCGCAGAACCTCGGCAACTGCTCGGTGCAGGCCCCCGCCGGCACGTTCAGCCAGGTGAACCTGGCCAAGGGCGTGGCGGAGACCGGTGAGCCGATGGGCCTCACCGTGCTGCCCAACCGGGGTGTGCTGCACACCTCGCGGAACGGCGTCATCCGGTACACCGACGTCAACGGCAACACCAAGGTCGCCCTGACGCTGCCGGTCTACAGCCACGACGAGGAGGGTCTGCAGAGCATCAAGGCCGATCCGAACTTCGCCAGCAACCACTGGGTGTACGTCTACTACGCGCCACCGCTCAGCACGCCGGGCGGCGACGCTCCGTCGACCGGCACGGCGGCGCAGTTCGCCCCGTTCAACGGCTCCAACAAGCTGGCCCGGCTCACCGTACGGGACGACAACACGATCGACCCGGCCTCGCTGGTGACGATCCTCGACGTGCCGACCAGCCGCGGGCTGTGCTGCCATGTCGGCGGTGACATCGACTTCGACGCCGCCGGCAACCTGTACCTGTCCACCGGTGACGACTCCAACCCGTTCGACTCGGCCGGCATGGCGCCGCTCGACGAGCGGGCCGACCGCAACCCCGCCTACGACGCGCAGCGCACCTCGGCCAACAGCAACGACCTGCGCGGCAAGGTGCTGCGGATCAAGCCTGGGGCGACGGGCGGCTACACCGTCCCGGCCGGCAACATGTTCGCCCCGGGCACGGCGAACACCAGGCCCGAGGTGTACGCCATGGGCTTCCGTAACCCGTTCCGGATGAGCGTCGACAAGGCCACCGGGGTCGTCTACCTCGGTGACTACGGCCCTGACGCGGGCTCGGCCGACCCGCAGCGCGGGCCGGCGGGCACCGTATCGTTCGAGCGGATCACCCAGCCGGGCTTCTACGGCTGGCCGTACTGCTCCAACTACAACACCCCCTACCAGGAGTTCACGTTCCCCAGCGGGCCGTCGTCCGGTCCGTACGACTGTGCCGGTGGGCCGACGAACAACTCGCGGAACAACAGCGGCATCACCAAACTGCCGCCGTCGCAGGCGGCCTGGCTGCCCTACGGCGGGCAGGGGCCCTGGCGGCCCGAGCTGGGTGGGGGAGGACCCATGGGTGGTCCGGTCTACAACTTCAACCCGGCCCTGGCCTCTGATGTGAAGTTCCCGGCTTCCTACAACGGGAAGGTCTTCCTCGGCGAGTTCACCAGCCGCTGGATCAAGGCGGTCACCTTGAACGCCAACGGTACGGCCGGCGCGATCGAGCCGATCCCGTGGTCCGGTACCGCGATCATGGACATGGAGTTCGGCCCTGACGGCGCCCTGTACGTGCTCGACTACGGCACCACCTGGTTCGGCGGCGACGACAACTCGGCTCTCTACCGGATCGAGTACAACACCGGCGGCAACCGGGCACCGATCGCGCAGATCGGCGCCACCCCGTCCTCCGGCGCGGCGCCGCTGGCCGTGCAGTTCAGCTCGGCGGGCAGCAACGACCCGGACGGCGACCCGATCACGTACGCCTGGGACTTCACCAGCAACGGCAGCACCGACTCCACGGCGGCCAACCCGACGTTCACCTACCCGGCGAACGGCGAATACACCGCGACGCTGACGGTACGCGACAGCGGCGGCAGAACTTCGACGGCCAGTACCGTCGTCGGGGTCGGCCGACCATCCATCCAATTGATCACGCCGGCTGACGGATCGGTGTACCAGCCCGGTGACCTGGTGCCGTTCGAGGTGCGGGTCACCGATCCGATCGCCGGCACCATCGACTGCGACCGGGTCGTGCTGAACTACGTCCTCGGCCACGACAGTCACGGTCACCCGATCACCAGCAAGACTGGCTGCACCGGGTCGATCCAGACCACGGTGGACGGTGAGCACGACGCCGGCGCGAACATCTTCGGGGTGCTCGCCGCCGTGTACACCCCGGTCAGCGGGGCCGCGGTCCAGGACCAGCACGTGCTGCAGCCGCGGACCCGGCAGGCCGAGCACTTCAGCACCATGAACGGGGTCCAGGTCGCCGCCAAGGCCAGCGCCCACGGCGGCAACGCCATCGGGTACATCGAGAACGGCGACTGGATCTCGTTCACGCCGTACAACCTGGCCGGCGTCACCGGCATCAAGGCGCGGGTCGCCTCGGCCGGCGTCGGCGGCACGCTGACCGTGCGGGCCGACTCACCGACCGGCCCGGTGGCCGGCACGGTGCAGGTCGCCCCGACCGGCGGCTGGGAGACGTGGGCCGACGTCACGGGGACGATCAACCCACCGGCCGGTACGCGCGAGCTGTACCTGGTGTTCACCGGCGGCGCCGGATCGCTGTTCGACATCGACGACTTCACGTTCACCTCCGGTGGCACCACGCAACCGCCGTCGGGGAACCTGGCGTTGAACAAGCCGGTGACGGCGTCGAGCACGGAGTCCGGCACCTTCCCGGCCTCGGCCGCGGTGGACGGTTCGCTGACCACCAGGTGGGCGAGCACCGCCGGCGATCCGCAATGGATCCAGGTGGACCTCGGCCAGTTGACCTCCGTCGACCGGGTCAAGCTGACCTGGGAAGCGGCCTACGGCTCCGCGTACCAGATCCAGACGTCGGCGAACGGGACCACCTGGACCACGGTCCGGACGGTCACCGGTGGCGACGGTGGGGTGGACGACAACACCGCGCTGGGCGCCACGGGTCGCTACGTGCGGATCAACGGTACGGCCCGCGCCACCGCCTGGGGATATTCGCTGTTCGAGTTCGAGGTCTACGGTGGCGGCACCACGCAACCGCCGCCGGGGAACCTGGCGATGAACAAGCCGGCGACCGCGTCGAGCACAGAGGCGGTCGCCTACCCGGCCTCCGCCGCGGTGGACGGCTCGCTGACCAGCAGGTGGGCGAGTGCCTTCGCCGATCCGCAGTGGATCCAGGTGGATCTCGGTCAGTCGTACCCCATCAATCGGGTCAAGCTGACCTGGGAGGGGGCGTACGGCTCCGCGTACCAGATCCAGACGTCGGCCAACGGCACGACCTGGACCACGGTCCGGACGATCACCGGCGGTGACGGCGCCGTGGACGACAACACCGCGCTGGCCGCCGCCGGCCGCTATGTGCGGATCAACGGCACCACCCGCGCCACGGCCTGGGGCTACTCGCTGTTCGAGTTCGAGGTCTACAGCTGATCGGGTAGGCCGCGCACGATGGGGCGGGGGGGGGGGGGGGGGGGGGGGGGGGCGGGGGGGGGCGCGGGGCCGCGCCCCCCCCCCCCCCCCCCGGGCGACCTCCCCCCCCCCCCCCCCCGACACCTCCACACCCACCCCCACACCCCCCGCTGCCGCTTGTGTTCGCTTCCTGTGACCCGCCGCTGTCTACACCGGGCCGGGCCCCCCGCCCGCGGCCGGCCTCGCCCCCCCCCCCCCCCCCCCGCCCCCTGGTCCGTCCCGGCCATCGCCGGCTCAGCGCACTAGAAGGTGAACTTCGCGCCGGCCGCGGACAGGCCGTCCGACGAGCCCACCAACGCCTGATCCGGCGCCTCGGGCAAGCCCCGCGGCGCCGCCTCGATCTGGCCGGTGGACAGTCGCGCGACCCGCACGTCGGCGAAGTCCGCGTCGCCGACCAGGTCGAACAGCCGCACCACCAGGGCGTCGTCGCCCTGCCAGAACACGGGCTCAGCGCGCCGGTCCGGCGACAGCGGGATCCGGCCGAGCTCGGGCCCGGTCGTTGCGCGCCGCGGGTCGAAGACCCGGAATATCTGGTCCGACCCGTCCTGCGTGCAGCTCAGCACCTTGCCGCCGTTGCTGGGCGGGGCCGTGCGCGGCAGTGTCTCGCAGGGATCGCCGGCCGGCAGGGGGTGCCAGCTGAGCATCCTGCCGTCCCGGTGCACCACGGCCACGCCCGCCTGCTCCTCGGCGCCCGCCCCGTCCGTGCCGACCAGCAGGGTGTCGTCGCCGGCCCAGCTCGCCCAGTGCCCGTACCGGTCGCCGATCCGGAGCTTCCGGCGTTGCATCGTGCCTGCGCGCACGTCGACGAGGACGAGCTCGGTGAAGCCGTGCTCGGACTTCAGGCCGTCGGTCGGGGTTTCGAACACCGGCAGCGCCAGCCAGTTGCCGTCCGGCGACCACACCGGGATGACCGCGTCACCGGCGATCTCGTGGTACTTGTCCGGACCGACGCCCGAGGTCGGCGTGATCCGCAACAGGCTCGTGACCCCGTCCCGCGTGGCCACGTCGGTGTAGAGCCGCAGATCCGGCGACACCGAGGCGACGGCGCCGCCGTCCACCTGCCGGTACCGCCCCGCCGCCGGATCGATCACGTACCACTTCTGGCCGGCCGCGTAGGCGGTGACCAGGCGTGGGCCCGCGGGACCCGCGGGGAGCTCCGCGACCGGACCCGCGACGGGGTCGCGCAGCTGCACCACCGAGATCGGTACGCCGACGCCGGCCACCAGGAGCAACACCACGGACAGGCCGATCCGCCGCCGGCGCCGGGTCTCCGCGATCGGATCCATACCTACCTCCACACCCACAGACGCCGTTTCGAGCCGAATCGTTGCAGGGATGATCCACCCGTCGGCTCGCTCCACGAAATCGAAGGATGGCGGCGGCCTACAGCGTGCCGGCCGGGCCGTCGCCGAGGCCGGGGTCAAGAGAGCCGACCCGTGGCGCGAGATGACGATGGCGCCGCGTCCATTCGGATGCGGCGCTGTCGTCGTGCGGTCGCTAGCTGATCTTCTTGCGGTAGATCGCTGTCGCCGAGGCGTAGGCGATCACGAGGATGCCGGCGCACCACGCGAGGGCGATCCAGATGTCGTTGCCGACGGGTTGCTGGGCGAACAGCAGGCGGACGGTGTCCACGATGGACGTCACTGGCTGGTTCTCGGCGAACCAGGCGACCGGGGCGGGCATCGAGTCGGTGGGGACGAAGGCTGAGCTGATGAACGGTAGGAAGATCAGCGGGTAGCTGAATCCGCTCGCGCCGTCGATGGTCTTGGCGGACAGTCCCGCGATCACGGCGATCCAGGTGAGGGCGAGGGTGAACAGGATCAGGATGCCGGCGACCGCGAGCCAGTCGACCACGGAGGCGCCGGTGCGGAACCCCATGATCAGCGCGACGCCGGTGACGATCGCGATCGAGACCAGGTTGGCGACGAGCGAGGTCAGGACATGCGCCCACAGTACGGAGGGTCGTGGGATCGGCATCGACTGGAAGCGCTCGAAGATGCCGCCCTGCATGTCCAGGAAGAGGCGGTACGCGGTGTAGGCGATGCCGGATGCGATCGTGATGAGCAGGATGCCGGGGAGCATGTAGTTGATGTACGACTCGTCGGAACCGGTGTTGATGGCGCCGCCCAGCACGTACACGAACAGCAGCATCAGCGCGACCGGGGTGACCGCCGTGGTGATGATGGTGTCCGGGCTGCGGAGGATGTGACGCAGTGAGCGGCCGGTCAGGGTTCCGGTGTCGCTGAGGACGTGGGTGGTCATCGGGATTCCTCTCCTGCGGACACGGTGTGGCCGGCGGTGTCGGAGTCACCCGTGTCGCCGACAAGGGTGAGGAAGACGTCCTCGAGGGTCGGCTGCTTCTCGACGTACTCGACCTTGGCGGACGGCAGCAGCTGCTTCAGTTCGGCGAGGGTGCCGTTCTGGATGATCGTGCCTTTGTGCAGGATCGCGATGCGGTCGGCGAGTTGCTCGGCCTCGTCGAGGTACTGCGTGGTCAGCAGGATGGTCGTGCCGCCCTCGGCGAGCTGCTTGACCGTCTGCCACACCTCGATGCGGGCCTGCGGGTCGAGCCCGGTGGTCGGCTCGTCGAGGAAGACGATCGGCGGGTTGCCGATCAGGCTCATCGCGATGTCGAGTCGCCGGCGCATGCCGCCCGAGTACGTCGCCGCCCGGCGGTGGCCGGCATCGGTGAGCGAGAAGCGGGCGAGCATCTCGTCGGCGATCGTCCCGGGGTTCTTCAGGTGGCGGAGCTTCGCGACCAGTACGAGGTTCTCCCGGCCGGTGAGCACTTCATCGACTGCGGCGAACTGGCCGGTCAGGCTGATCGATCCGCGTACGTCGGCCGGAGCCGAGGAGACGTCGAAGCCGTGCACGGTCGCGGTGCCGGTGTTGGCCTTCAGCAGCGTCGACAGGATCCGTACCAGCGTGGTCTTCCCGGCGCCGTTCGAGCCGAGCAGAGCGAAGATGCTCCCCGCGGCCACGTCGAAGTCGACGCCCCGCAGCACTTCGAGGTCCTTGTAGGACTTCGTGATGGCCCGCACCCTGATCGCGGGTTCGCGCGTCGTGGTGGTCATGCGCTCTTCTCCTCGCCGTTGTCACCGGCGGCGGCGTCGATCGCGGTCCGGAGGCGCTCGCGTTCCTTGTCTATCCACTGCTTGCCGGAGTACGCCTGCAGGAACGTCTCGGCGAATTCGACCGGGTCGTCGCCGACGATCGCGCGGACCGGGGTGCCGTCGGCGACCGCACGCTCCCAGAGGTCGGCGAAGTCGCCGAACATCGTGATCAGCGTGTCGCCGTCCAGGATTCCGCCCTGGTACATGAAGTACCGATGAAGTGCCTTGGCCGCGGTGCGATAGGGCTCCGGCAGAGCCTCGATCCGGGCCATGTGCTGCTTGTACTGCTTCTTCTGCTCGAGCGACCCGACGAGCGTCTCGATCCACTTCGCGGCCATGCTCATGCTCCTTCGTCGTGGTGGTTGTCGGTGTGGCGCAGTTGTTCGATGCGTTCCGCGAGGACGGTCCAGGTCCGCCAGAACTCGGTGAGCTGGTCTCGGCCCTTGGCGTTGAGCGAGTACACCTTCCGCGGGGGCCCTTTCTCGGAGGGCACCTTCTCCACGTCCACCAATCCGCGCTGCTCGACGCGGACGAGCAGGGCGTAGATGGTGCCTTCGGCGATGTCTGAGAAACCCTGGTCGCGCAGCCACGCGGTGATCTCGTAGCCGTACGCGGATTTGCGGGCCAGGATCGCCAGGACGATGCCCTCGAGCGTGCCCTTCAGCAGCTCCGTCATCTGGTTGCTCACGGGATGTCCTCCTCGCCTATTCAGTGTCACTGACTACCGGTAGACAGTAACACTAGGTACCGGTACCTAGCAATGCTGAATACCAAGGACTTCAGGCGGCCACCGCCCCCGCTATACGCGGGCGTGTAGGCCGGCGTGTAGCGACTGCCGAGACACTCTGCGCGGCATGCATCCGCGGGGAGGACAGTCGTGAATATTCCGAGGTGGCGTACGGGTTTTGCCGCCCTTGCGGCGGTGATGGTCGGTATGACGGCAGGCGGCATCGCCGCAACGGCCGCGGTCCGGCAGACGACCGGCGACGGGACCGGAACGGTGGTCAACACCTGCGGCAATCCGGTGCTGGACCGGGACCTGACCGGCTGGGGCCGGCACGGCACCGGCGCGGCACCGTCGCGGGTCGCGGTCGCCGGGCACGTGGTGGCGGACTTCGCGTTCGCCCAGCCGGGCAGCAACGGCGTGAACCCGGAGCTGTACCTGCCGCAGAAGGGGGTGTCGCCGGGCGAGCGCTGGACGTTCGCGATGGACACCTGGGTCAGCGGCGCGGCGGCCGCGACCACGGTCGCCATGCAGGTCGACTGGTACACGGCGGCGGGGGATTATCTGGGTCACACCGAGGGCACGCCGGTGCCGGTGCCGGTCAGCGCCGAGGAGCGGTGGACCCGGGTGGCCGGGGACTTCACGGTCCCGGCGAACGCGGCGCGCGCGAACGTGACGGCCCAGCTGACCGCGCCGGCCGGGATGACCTGGACGTCGACGGCCTGTGACTACCGCCCGGCGGGTGGTCCGGAACAACCCACGACCACCCCGTCCACGACAACCCCGCCGACGACCACCCCGCCGACGACCACCCCACCTACGACCACCCCACCAACGACCGAGCCGCCGGCCGAGGGGGACACGGCGGCCGGACGGTTCGGGTGGGGGGCACCACTGCCGGCCTCCGACGAGTTCGATTACGGCAGCGCCGCCGACCCGGCGGTGCCCGATCAGACGAAGTGGAGCCTGGCCGGCGGAGGTGTCGGCGGCTGCGGCAAGGGCCACGTCGGCAACGGGCGGCGCTGTGACAAGAACACCCGGGTGCTCGGCGGGATCGCCCGGATGACCGGCGAGGCCACCGGCGACACCGGCTGGCTGGGCAGCAAAGTGGCCCAGAGGTACGGCCGCTGGGAGGTCCGCGCCCGCTCCCAGGCGACGAGCAGCGCCAACAGCAGCCGCCAGTACCACCCGGTGCTGATCACCTGGCCCAAGGACCACCCGTGGCCGGAGGGCGCCGAGTACGACTACCTGGAGAACAGCGCGCCGGGTGAGGACTGCGCCGGGGCGTTCCTGCACTACCCGAACCACGAGCCGCGCCGGCAGGAGCACGCGTCGAAGTGCGGCGTCGACCTGACCAGGTGGCACAACTTCGGCTTCGAGTGGACACCGCAGCACCTCAAGGGCTATATCGACGGGGTCGAGTGGTTCAGCTACAACCGCGACTGCGTGCAGTGCGCGCCGGGCCGGATGCGCCAGACCATCCAGCTCGACAACTTCTTCGGCGCCGACCTGCAACCCGCGGTGTTCGAGATCGACTTCGCCCGGGTCTACGCCATCGCGGGCGTCTCGCAATGAGCCGCCGGGGATGGACCTCCGCGATCGCCGTACTCGCCGCCCTGCCGGCGCTCGGCCTGGCGGTGGCGAACAACGTCACCACCGGCAGCAACGTGTCGACCTGCAACAACCCGGTGCTGAACAAGAGCCTGGCCGAGTGGGGCGCGATCCGCGGCCCGGCTCCGGTCCGGCAGGCGATCACCGATCACGCCGCCGCGCGGTCCGCCTTCGCGCAACGCTCGTCGGCGGTGCTCAACCCCTCCTTCTACCTGCCGCAGCAGCCGGTGCGGGCGGGGGAACGGTGGACTCTCGCGTACGACGTGCAGACGACCCAGGCCGGCCGCGCCCGCGTGGAGGTGGACTGGTACTCCACCCCTGAGGGCGACAACAGCGGTTACCTGGGGCACGTCAACGGCGCCTGGACCACGCTGCCGGGCGGGGCCGGGTGGATCCGGGTGGCCGAGGAGTTCACCGCACCCGCCGGGGCGGCCCGGGCCAACGTGCTCGCCGACGCCGAGTTCACCACGACCGGCGCCACGCTGCTGGCCACGGCCTGCGACTACCGTCCCGGCGCGGTCGCGGGCCCGGCCACCCCGGCGCCCACCCCGACCACCCCGGCGCCGGAGCAGCCCACCACCGCGGCCCTGCGTCACGACTGGGGCGCCGCCCTGTCGGGCTCGGACGAGTTCGACGTCTCCGGTGCCGTCGACACGCAGCGCTGGCAGCTGCCCACCGGCGACGAAGGCGGTACCTCCGGCTGTGCGGCCGGCCCCGGTGGAAACGGCCGCCGCTGCGCGAAGAACGCGTCCGTCTCCGGCGGTGTGCTGACGCTCTCCGGCGAGGAGAACGGCGACACCGGGTGGATCCGGCACCGCACCGACCGCCGGTACGGCCGCTGGGAGATCCGCGCCCGTTCCCGCAACGCCGGCGACTCCGGTGCCACCTACCGGGTCCGGCACGCCGTGAGCCCGTCGTCCGGCAACGTGGCCACCGACGGCGACTACGGCTGGGTCGAGTACGCCAACCCCGAGACCACCTGCCTGGGCGCGTTGCTGCGGTACCCGGCCAGCCCCACCGGCGACGTCGTGTACCGGGAGCGCTGCCCGGTCGACGTGACCGAATGGCACCACTACGCGTTCGAGTGGACGGCCGCCGGCCTGGCCGGCTACGTCGACGGCGCCGAGTGGTTCCGCGTCGCCGATGGCGCCGGCCCCGGGGGGCGCCTGAACGTGCAGGCCATGCCGTCCGGCGCCCTCATCGCCCAACTGGAGAACACCACCGGCGACGACGGGCTTCGCCCGGCCGCGCTGGAGATCGACTGGATCCGCCTGTACGCCTGATCGGCACCGTTACTCCGGAGGCCCGCTGTGTCCGACCGTGAAACGCCGCCCACGTCCGAGACCCGCATCTGGTCGTACGTCAACGAGCGGTACAGCTCATTCGTACGACGGCTCGCTCTTCTCCTGGTCCTGATCCTTGCGGCCGAAGGCCTGCAAGGAGTCATCGCCGAGCCGGCCGCGGCCGCACCGCCGCCGCCTCCGCCCGCGCCGGTGTGTCCCGCGAACCGGCCCGATCCGGTGTCGGCGATGGTCGCCGCCCGGCTCTGCGGCAAGCGCGTCGCCGTCGCCGCGCAGACCACCGGGTCGGTGCGGGTGTTCGCGAACCCGGCCGGCACGTTCACCCGCGAGCAGTCTCTGCGCGCGGCCGGGTCCACGCGTGCGCGCGCCGCGCAGCAGAGCCGGCACTCGTGGAGCATGGTCGATTCGGCGACGCCGAACACCTCGGTCTACAACGGATCGCAGGACGCCGAGATCGGCAGCCCCAACAGCGGTACGAACCGGCGCCGCTCGTTCTTCAACCTCAGCCTCGACGGCCTGGCCGGCCAGCAGGTCGTCGCCGCCACCTGGAACCTGCGGCAGACCTCGACGGCCGGCTGCGACACGCGGCCGTTCGAGGTGTACCGGACCAACTGGATGACGTCGTCGTGGACGTGGGCGTACCAGGAGAACCCGGCGAACGTGGTCTGGACCAACAACTACGGCGGGTTCGACCCGCTGGTCGCGACCGTTTCCGGCGCCTGCGCGGCCGGGCCGGTGCCGGTGGACGTCACCCGGGCGGTGCAGTTCGCGGTGGGGCAGAAGTGGACGTCGGTCTCGTTCGGGCTGCGCACCCCGGCGGCGTCCGAGAACGACCCCACGTACCACCGCGAGTTCGCCAACGACCCCACCCTGACCGTCACTTACGGCACGGTGCCGTCGGTGTCCGCGCCGTCGACCGTGCCCACCACCGCCTGCCTCACCGGCGCGTCACGGCCGGCCATCGCGTCGCTGACGCCGACCCTGCGCGCCACGGTGACCGGCACGGCCGGCGCGCCGGTGCGGGCCCGGTTCGCCTGGCAGAAGACCGACGGTACGGGGGCCGGGGAGCTCACCACCGAGCCGGGCGCGTCCGGGTCGATGTTCGCGGCCACCGTGCCGCAGGGCCGGCTCGCCGAGGGCGTCGCCTATGCGTGGCGTGCCCGCGGGGACAGTGACGCCGGTGCGGGGCCGTGGGGTCCGTGGTGCGAGTTCACCGCGGACGGCGGCGCGCCCGGTGTGCCGTTCGTGTCCTCGCCGCAGTATCCGGCCGACGACCAGTGGCGCGGCGGTGTGGGGCAGCCCGGATTGTTCACCTTCACTCCCGCATCCGGCACCACCGATCTGGTCGCGTTCGTGTACTCGCTGGACACCGACACCACCTCCACGACGCTGGCCGCCACCGGCGCCGCCACGGTGAGCATCACGCCCACCCAGGAAGGGGCGCGGACCCTCACGGTGCGCGCCAAGGACCAGGCGGGGAACCTGTCCGCGCCGCACACCTACCGGTTCAACGTCGGGCGGGCGGGCCTGATCGAGCCGCAGCCGGGGGCCGTCGCGGTCAAGCGGATGCGGATCGCGGTGACCGGTGAGCCGGGCTACACCAAGGCCACCTTCCGGTACCGGCGCGGGCCGGGTGCCCCGGAGGCGGATATTCCGCTGGTCAATCTGCGCACCGCGGCGGACGGGCCGGTGACCGCGCCGCAGCCCTTGGCCGGGCTGGGCGGATATGCGGTGTGGAACGCGCGGGACACCCTCGGGGCGGTCGGCGGCGTGGTCGAGGTCCGGGCGCGCATGGTCACCGATACCGGGAACAGCTACGACACGGCCTGGGTGCGGGTCACGGTCGACCCGAACGGCGACGGAGCGGCCGACTCCGAGATCGGTCCGGGATCGGTGAACCTGCTGACCGGCGACCACACGGTCACCGAGACGGACACCGACGACGCGGGGCTGACCGTCAGCCGGACCGCCTCGTCGCGGGAGCCCCGGGACGGCTGGGTGCCGCAGGGGGAGCGGCTCAGCGTCAACCAGCGCCAGGTCGGCACCGATGTTGCCGGGTTCACCGGCCGGTCGGCGACGATCGCCCGCAGCACCGCGCGCGGGCACGACAGCGGCGACTCGCTGCTGGTGACGCCGGCGTCGAGCGGCAGCAGCACCGACACCTACGCCGACGTGGGCGGCGACACCGGTGGGCTGCGGCTCGGGATGCAGGCCGGCCGGGCGTACCGGATCACGGGTTGGATCTTCGTGCCCGCGGCGACGGGGCTGAACCCGGCGGGGGCGCACGGGCTGCGGCTGGTGCCGTGGGTGCGGACGCCGGGCGGCGGCTATCAGGCGGTGCCGAGCGCGCCGGCGGCCTACGTCGACGGGTGGCAGGAACTGTCGGTCGACGTGAGCGTGCCCGCGGATGCGACCGAGGCGTTCGTGCGGTTGTACAACGGGTTCGCGACCGGCTCCGGCAAGCAGGTGTTCTTCGACGACCTCTCCGTCACCGAGATCGTGGCGCCGTTCGGCCCGCAGTGGCGCGGCGGCACCGCGGACGGCGAGTCGGACGTCGACTGGACGACGCTGGCGTTCCCGGAGAAGAACCTGGCCAAGGTGAGCCTGCTGGACGGCAGCTGGATCACGTTCTCGCAGCACGCCGACGGGACGTTCACGCCGGAGCCGGGCCAGGAGGGGCTGACGCTGGCCCGGGTGACCGATGACGCGTACCGGCTGACCGAGACCGACGGCACGGTCGCCGAGTTCACCCGGCAGGGCGACGTGCTGGCGGTCAGCGCCACCTGGACGCCGGACGCGAATTCCACGTCGCGGACGGTCTACACCGTCGGCAACGGCCGTGCGCTGATCAAACGGGTGATCAACCCGGCCGCGCCGGGCGTCGGCGACTGCGCTGCCACCACTCCCGCGGTCGGCTGCGACGTTCTGGAGTTCGACTACGCCACCGCGACGACCGCCACGGCGTCGGCACCGGGCGACGTGGCCGACCGGGTCCGGGCGGTGAAGTTGTGGAACTTCGACGGCACGGCGATGGTCGCGACCGACATCGCGCGGTACCGCTACGACGCACAGGGGCGGCTGCGCGAGGCCTGGGACCCGCGGGTCAGCCCGGCGCTGAAGAAGACCTACGAGTACGACGGGGACGGACGGCTGACCACGCTCACGCCGCCGGGGCTTCAGCCGTACCGGTTCGACTACGGTGGCGGCTCGGCGGCAGACCCGAACCAGGGCCGTCTGCTGCGGGTGCGCCGGCCGGCGCTGGTGCCGGGATCGCGGGACCAGGTGGACGGGGAGACGACGGTCAGCGTCGTCTACGACGTGCCGCTGACCCGGGCGGCCGGCGGGCCGCACGACATGGACCGGGCCTCGGTCGCCCGGTGGGCGCAGGCGGAGCTGCCCACGGATGCCACCGCGGTGTTCGGTACGCAGGACTCACCGTCGGACGGGTACCGCTTCGCCACGGTGCACTACCTGAACGCCTCGGGCCAGCAGGTCAACGAGGCGACACCGGGCGGGCACATCGACACCACCGAACACGACCGGTTCGGCAACGTGGTCCGCTCGCTGGAGTCGACGAACCGGATGGTGGCCCTCGGTGAGCTGGCCGGGGCCGGGGAGCTGAACCTGCCGGCCGACACCGGCGAGCGGGCCCGGCTGCTGTCGACGACCACCCGGTACAGCGCCGACGGCGTCGACGAGCTGGAGACGCTGGGCCCGGTCACCGTGATGGCACTGGCCGAGGAGCTGCGGGACCCGACCGGGGCCCGGCCGACGCTGGCGGCCGGCACGCAGGTGGTGGCCCGGGCGCACACCGTCAACACGTATGACGAGGGCAAGCCGGACGGGGCGACCTACCACCTGCTGACGACATCACGACAGGGCGCGCAGATCACGCCGGGGCGGCCGGACGCGGACGTGACGGTCGACCGGACCGGGTACGGCGCGGAGAAGGGCGGCACGTCGGGCTGGAAGCTGCGCAAGGCCACCAAGAACGTGGACGACGCGGGCGGGCTGGCGCTGACCACGTACAGCGCCTTCGACGAGACCGGCCGGCTGACCGGCACCTGGGGTGTCGGGGCGACCGGCGACGACGTGCGGACCAAGCGCAACGTCTACTACACGGCCGGCGCCAACGAGGCCGATGCGGCGTGCGGCAACAAGCCGCAGTGGGCGGGCAGGCTGTGCACCCGCCGGGCCGCGGGCACGGTCACCGGGCACGACCCGGACCGGATGAGCAGCGTGCTGCCGGTCACGCGGATCGAGGGCTACCACCGCTTCGGCGGGGAGTCGGTCGTGACCGAGACCGCGGGCGGCACGACCCGCCGCACCACCACGACGTACGAGGCCGACGGGCGGGTGCGGTCGGAGTCGGTCACCGG
Organism: Actinoplanes sp. NPDC051405; assembly: GCF_055586185.1. Classification (NCBI taxonomy): domain Bacteria; kingdom Bacillati; phylum Actinomycetota; class Actinomycetes; order Micromonosporales; family Micromonosporaceae; genus Actinoplanes; species Actinoplanes sp. NPDC051405. Next base: position 212,823 of record NZ_JBVJIR010000001.1, on the reverse strand, counting down.
TGACGACGGCACGAAGGCGGTGCCGACGGTCACCACCGAGTACGACCCGAACACCGGCGAGGAGCTGCGCACCCGGACGGCGGACGCGGTGATCCTCGACGAGCAGGACACCCTCGGACGGCCGCTGACCTACGTCGACGCGGACGGGGCGGTGACCCGGACCCAGCACGACCGGCACGGCCGGATCGTCAAGGTCACCGACCCGTCGGGGGAGCGGACCTTCGCGTACGACCGCAGCATCGAACCGCGCGACCTGCTCACCTCGCTGTACGACTCAGGGGCGGGCACGTTCACCGCCCGGTACAGCCCGGACGGGCAGCTCGTGGAGCAGACGTACCCCGGCGGTCTGGTCCGGCGGGACACGCTGGACGCGTCGTTCAACCCGGTGGGGCGTTCCTACACCCGGCCGGACGGGGCGGCGGTGTACGCCGAGACGGTCGTGGAGAACTCGCGGTCGCAGTGGACGTCGCACACGTACACAGGTGGGTTCAAGGCGTACGCGTACGACGGGGCCGGGCGGTTGTTGCGGACCCGGCAGCAGGACCCGACGGGGGGGTGCACGACGCGTGGCTACACCTATGACGACCGTACGAACCGGACGGCCAAGCGGACCTGGGACAACTGCACCGGTGAGGGTACGGCGGAGACGGTGACCCACACGGTGGACTCGGCCGACCGGTTGGTCGACGCGGGTTACACCTATGACGAGCTCGGGCGGACTCTCACCACGGCGAGCGGACTGAAGCTCGACCACCACGTCAACGACATGGTGGCGGCCCAGACTCTCGGCGACGACCGCAAGCGCTGGACGCTGGACCCGGCGATGCGCGTGCGGGCCACCGCCACGGACAAGCGTGTCGACGGCACGTGGCAGGCGACCGGCACCAGCGTCAACCACTACGGCGCCGACGGCGACGAACCGGCCTGGATCGGCGAACCGGGCGCGGTCACCACCCGGCTGATCTCCGGGCCGGACGGCGACCTGGCCACCATCGCCGGTGATGGTCAGGTGGAGCTTCAGCTGGCCGGCCTGTCGGGCAGCGTCGTCGCCACCGTGAACACCGACCTCACCACGCCCGAGCTGTTCGACTACGACGAGTACGGCCTGCCGGCCGCCGGCCAGAGCCGCGAGCGGTACGGATGGCTGGGCGCGAAGCAGCGTTCCAGCGACACGCTCGACGACACCGTGCTGATGGGTGCGCGGGTCTACGCGCCGGGACTGGGCCGCTTCCTGACGGTCGACCCGGTCGAGGGCGGATCGGCCAACGCCTACGACTACGTCATCGGTGACCCGGTCAACAAGCTCGACCTGGACGGGCGGGCCTTCTGGATCCCGCTGATCGTGGCGTGCCTGAGGTTCTGCAAGTACATCGCCCGCGGCGCTCGCTTCGTGGCCCGCCAGGCACCCAAGGTCGTGCGCTTCGTGCGCCGCCAGGCTCCCAAGGTCAAGCGCTTCGTGGCCCGCCAGGCGACCAAGGCCAAGAACTACGTCAAGAAGCAATTCACCAAGAAGAACCTGCGCTACAAGCTCATGCTGCGGGCGGTGAGCCTGACCCTGGTGAGCGACGTGGCGCAGGGGAAGCGAGGGGCCCGACGGTCGAACAAGTCCCGGCCGAAGTACGTCAAGAAGAAGTCGAACAAGGTGTACCGCCCGCCCCTGCGGCGCTGACGCCCAGCTCACGGCATCAGGCAGGCCTTAGGCCCTGATGTGCTCGACCGGCGACCCGACGTCTCATCACGACGTCGGGTCGCCGGCGGCCGCGTACGTCGAAGTACTTCTCCATCCGCTGCACCAGGTCGAACGCCGCCTCGTCGTCGCCGGCCTCGCCCGCCTGCCGGATCAGCGCCTGCACCGCCGCCTGCTCCGCGTCGAACCAGGCGAGTGGGTCATCGCTCAGGTCGGCAAGTACATGATCGACGTCCGGCCGGGGCTTACGGCCGGGGACCGCGGCGAAGCACGGCCCGGGCAACCCGTCCGACAGCCGCTCCGCGATCGCGAGCCACCCGCCCATGCCCCGTCCGAGGGCGTTCCGGAACGCTTCCGGCGTCTCCTCCGCCCGGGCCCGGCCCTGCGCGAACAGCCGCACCAGATCATGGAAGCGGTACCGCGCCTGCCCGGCGACGTCGATCCCCACCGGCGTCAGCAGATGCGTGTCGACGAGGGTGTCGAGGTCGTCCTGACCCGGCTCCGACAGCAGGCCGGCCAGCCAGGCCGGGAAGTCCGGCACGTCGAACACGCCGAGCAGCCGGAACAGCCGGCGGGCCGAGGGCGCCAGAGCGTCGTAGCTCAAGGTCAGCGACGCGCGTACCTGAAGGTCGCCGATGTGCAGCCGGTCGAGCCGGCCCTGCTCGTCGCGCAGCAGCCCGACCAGGTGCGACAGCGTCCACTGCGGACGCGATGTCAGCCGCGCGCCCGCGATGCGCACCGCCAGCGGCAGGCCGTCGCAGAGCCGGACCACGTCCGCGGCGGCGTCCGGGTCGCGGTCGACCCGGGTGTCGGGCAGGATCCGGGCCAGCAACCGGACGCCCTCGTCGCCGCGCAGCACGTCGAGCCGGGTCCAGCGGACACCCGCGATGCCGGGCAGCCACCGGCGGCTGGTGAGCAACACGGCGCACCCGGCGGTGCCCGGCAGCAGCGCCTGGACCTGCTGCTCGGATCCCGCGTTGTCGAGCACCACGAGCACCCGGCGCCCGGCCAGCATGCTGCGATACAGCTCGCCGCGCTCGGCGGGATCCAGCGGCACCGCGGAACCCGGCACGCCGAGGGCGCGCAGGAACCGGCCGAGGACCTCGGTGGCGGTGTGCGGGGATGGGCCGGTGCCGGCCAGATCGGCGTACATCTGCCCGTCGGGGTAAGCCGGTGCGATGCCGTGCGCGAGGCGGACGGCGAGCGTGGTCTTCCCGACGCCGGCCATGCCGGTGATGCCGGCGACGGTGAGTGCGGTCGGCTCGGTGCCCGGCGACAGCACCTTGTGCAGCTGCCGCAGTTCTTCCTCACGGCCGGTGAAGTCGGCGACGGCGGGCGGTAGGTGCGCGGGCACGACGCGGGACACCGGGACCCGGGCCTGCTCGGCAGGATCGTCGGACAGCATGCGCCGATGAAGCTCCTGAAGCTCGTGTCCGGGGGCGACACCCAACTCGGTGCGCAGCGTTGCCTGCAGAGAGGCGTATGCGGCCAGCGCCCGCGCCCGGGCCCCGCTGCCGTGCAGTGCCCGCAGATAGTGGCCCCAGAGGCGTTCCCGCAGCGGATGCTCGGCGACGGCAGCCGCCAGGTTGGTGGCCAGCGCGGCGTGTTCGCCGAGTGCCAGGCGTGCCTGGGCGTGGTCCTCCAGCGCGGTCAGGCGGGCCTCGGCCATCCGGGCCGCTTCCGCGGCGAACCACTCCAGCTCGCTCAGGTCCTCCATCGGCGGGCCGCGCCACAGGGCGAGCGCCTGGCCGAGCCGGTCGGCGGCCCGCACCGGCCGGTCGTCCTGAAGAGCGCGGCGGCCCTCGGCGGCCAGAGCGGCGAAGAGCATCACGTCACAGTCACCTTCGGCGACATCGAGCCGGTAGCCGCTTGTGGCCCGCGTGAGCCGCCGGCCGCCGGCCCCGCCGGCCGCATCGAGTGCGCGGCGCAGAGCCGAGACGTACGAATGCAGGTTGGCGCGCGCCGACGCGGGAGGGTCCGCACCCCACAACGCCTCGATCAGCTCGGTGGTGCGCACCATGCGGCCGGCCCGCAGCAGCAGCACGGCCAGCAGCGCGCGTTGCTTGCGGCGGCCCACCGTGACGAGCTCACCGCCAGGGCGGCGCAGTTCGAGACGGCCCAGCAGACGAAAGCGCAGGGAGAGCTTCGCGTCCACTGTATACATTCGGCCTTCTTCGCACTCTGTCGGCTCGTGACGGGGCACACAACCGCCAATCGCCGCGACCGCCGGCGACCTGTAAGCGACCATGACATGCGCACCGCCCAGGCCCGGCTGGACGGCAGGTTCCTGCCACGCCTGACCTGGCCGGATCGTCGATCCGTCACTGCCCAACGACGTCTCGCCGGCGATCGCCGGCGCCGGGTCGCCAAGACGGTCCGGGCCGCCCCGGTCTGCTCCGTGCACTCAACGAGCAGGCCGCACTCCGGGCGCTGCTCGCCGAGGGGGACCGTGACGCGCGCCCGGATCGCGCAGCTCACCGGCCTGTCCAAGGTCACCGCTTCGAGCCTGATCGAGAGGCTGGAGGCACGCGGCCTGGTGACGAGCGTGGGCACCACCGACGGCTCGCGCGGCCCCAACGCCGTGACCTATTCCCTGGTCCCGGACGTCTGCTACGCCGTAGGCCTCGAGGTCGGCCCTGACCGGATCGTGGCCGCGACTGTGGACATGACCGGGCGCGTCGCGGGCCGTGTCGAGCTCGAGGTCGTTCCGGACGATCCGGTCGCGGTGGTCTGCCTCGCCGTGCAGACCACTGTCGAGGAAGCCGGCGTGCCGCTGGACCGGGCCCGGCAGATCGTCGTCGGTGTTCCCGGCCTGGTCGACCCGGTCACGCGCGACCTGCGGTTCTCCTGCATACCCTATGTGCCCGCCTGGGCCGGCCGGTGGCGTTCGAGAACGACGCGAACGCTGCCGCGCTCGCCGAGGCGCGGCTGGACGCGGCCGCCGGCGTCGCGAACTATCTGCTGGTCTCCCTGGCCGTGGGATCGGCCTGGCCCTGGTGATGGACGGTGTCCTCTGTCGCGGTGCCACCGGTGCCGCCGGTGAGCTGGGGTTCCTGCCCGTGCCCGGGGCGCCCGTGGAGATGACCACCACGAGGGACGGCTCCCTGGGTGGCTCGTTCCAATTGCTGGTGGGCGCCGCGAACGTCCTGAAGATCGCGCGTGACGCCGGCAGCGCCGCCGATGCCGTACGCCGGGCCTCGGCGATGGGCCCGGACGGGGCGCCGGTTCTCGAGGAACTGGCCCGGCGGGTGGCCCTGGGCATCGGCGGACCCAGCGCCGTGCTCGACCCGGCACTGGTAAACCTCGCCGGCGACGTGGGTCGAGCCGGCGGCGAGACCCTGGCCCGACCAGTGGAACTGGCGGTTGCCCGTATGGTCCCGGTCGTGCCCAAGGTGGTGACCACGGCGGTGCGTACCGTCCCGTGCTGCACGGAGCGTTGCTTTCCGGCCTGGACATGGTGCACCAGAAGGTGCTGGGCCTGGACGGTAATTCGTCCATCCTTGTCGATTCGCCCTGACCGGCGCGGCGCATCGCGCCGGAGATGAGGGCGTCCGACCGAGATGTAGGAGAGCGGGCCCATCTTCCGCTGAGCCGGCCGTGCAGCAAGTTCGAAGAGCGTGACCGGAGTGGCGTGAATAATTCTGGGGCCCTATGCCCAGCAAAGACAGAACGGGTGACCGACCGGGTCCGCGTATACTCGATAATCCGGACCCTGATGCGGCAACCGAGATGCGCCGATCTTGAGAGCTTCTGCCTCGGCCTGTTCGATGTCCTCAACCATCACATCAATGTGGAACTGCTGGGGACGTTCAGGATCAGGCCATTGCGGTTCTCTGAAGTCTGGCACGCGCTGGAAGGCCACACGGTGACGATCTGCGCCGTCCCTGATCACAACCCATTCGTCGTCCTCCCGCTCTACCTGCATGCCGAGCAACTGCGTGTAGAAGCTGGCCAGCGCTCGGGGGTCGGGGCAATCAATCACCACATGCTCGTAACGTCCGATCATGAGGTACGTCATACCCGCCGGTTGCCGAAGTTCAACCTCCAATACTCCGCCCGAGGCGTCGACGCCCACCGTAGCGACATCGGGCTCCAACGTCGACGCCCGTCGGAGTCTCACCGTCCTGTACGCCTGCTCGGCGACAGCTTCGCGCAGGCGGCGGTGCCATGCTGACTGCCCAGAATCCGCAACTGCCGATGAGAGTGCACCCGATAATGCCGATCGTTGAGCCGAGGGCACGGGTGCTAGTAATTCAGGTTTCGTGTCATGACCCGCTCCACGATTTGAGCATCGTTGGGATGCGGTTGGTATTCATCGGTGCCGCGAAATCCGTGACGCAAGTACAAGTGCTTCGCCGCGATGTTGCCTTCCGCCACCCAGAGATCAACCCGCTTGTGGCGGTTCTCCCGCGCCCACGTCAAGACTTCGCCGATGAGTAGACCACCCACACCGCGCCGGCGCCATTCCGGAGCTGTCCACATGCTGTACAGCTCAACCGCCCCGTTCCGATCTTCGGGGATCCAGGCGCCCACCATCCCTGCGGTGTCGCCGGCCACCACCTTCAGCCCCTTGCTCGGATCGAGCCAGTCGCGCCAGTCCTTCTCGTGGTAGCTCCGTTCCTTCTCGAGCGAGGAGGCGAAGGCGTACGGGGCCTCGGCAAGTGCGGCCAGTCTGGCCGTGCGCCACGCTTGCCAATCGTCCGGATTGAGGCGGCGTACGGGCACGTCCATGTTGTTGATCCCTTCGGTCGATGCGCCGACGTTAAGAGCCACACCGACGCACTGCAACCGACTATCGGCAACACCGAACGCCCCTGCACGGCTTGGCCAGAGGGTGGTGGATAGTACGGGCATGGCGGTCTTCACGGAGGAAGAAGAGGAACGAGGGCGCATCGACTGGGAGGTGCTCCACGACGGCGGCGTGGGCGCATTCCAGGCGGCGAAGGCGTTCGACGGCGCTATCCGTGACTTGCGCGATCGTGGTTATGGTGTCGCGGAGGTGTCGGGCCGGACGTCATCAGCCCGACCCGTCGGCGCCCAGTCGCATCCGGCACCGGCTGATGCGCACTATCAGCCGGCCCCGTTTCTGACAGACCTGCTCAGCCAGGTCTCGATGCGCTACTGCGGATGGTCGGCCAAGAACCTCGATGCGTTCTGTGACACGCTCCGCTACATCGACTTCGCCGGGGTGACCGGGTGGGTCCTTGCCCTGCGGGACTTTGACCGGTTCTTCGAAGCCGATGCCCGATGGGCGGCCGGTGCGATCGACGTGATCGCGCAAGTTTCACGTGAGCACTTGATGCGCGGCTATCGGCTCTTAACGCTTCTGCACGCCGAGGGCCAAGCTGTAGACCTTGGAAAGATCGGCGGGTTCAAGGTGTGGTGGCAGTAGCGGCGGTGTCCCACTCACATGCCGCCGAGCGTGCGCCGGCGGGTGGACGGCGTCACGCCGTGTCACGCCGATCGGGTCGACCGAGCGTCCGCTCGTGCCGAGAAGAGTGCGTCACGACAGCTCGGCGTCGGCGGAACCCGACCTTGGAGATTGTGACTCACGGAATGCTGCATCACTGCTGGGATGAGTCAGTCCCAGCGTTCTGGTCGGCGAATATCCGCTCGGCCACTTCGCGCATGGTGATCCGGTGGTCCATCGCGGTCCGCTGCATCCACTTGAACGCCTCCGGTTCGGTCATTTGGTACTTCGTCATCAGTTCGCCCTTGGCCCGTTCCACCGACTTGCGGGTTTCCAGCCGGTCTACCAGCGCCTCTACCTCGAACTCCAACGCGGCCATCTCCGAGAACCGAGACAACGCGATCTCGATCGCCGGCAGCAGGTCGGACTTCTGAAACGGCTTCACGAGATATGCCATCGCGCCGGCCGCCCGAGCCCGCTCTACGATCTCCCGCTGGGAGAACGCGGTCAGGATCACTACCGGCGCGATCCTTGCCGTGGCGATCCGCTCGGCCGCAGCCAATCCATCCATGATCGGCATCTTGATGTCGAGGATGACCAGGTCGGGTGCGAGGTCCTCCGCCAGCCGCACCGCAGTCTCGCCGTCACCGGCCTCACCGACGACGTCGTAGCCGGCTTCGACGAGCATTTCGGCGAGGTTGAGCCGGACCAGCGCCTCGTCCTCGGCGATGAGAACCCGCCTGCGCTCGGCGCCCGCCCGCGTGTCGGTCCCGTACCCGGCGAACAATTGACGCCGACCATCCGCGAGATCGATGACATCGGCGATACTCGCCTGGATGGACTCATCCGCTCGGCGGAGCAGGGCGTCGAGCTCGTCGTCGTTCATGACGAGCCACCTCCCCCCTTGGTGGCGAGTCTGCGCTTCAGAGTCTGTCGCGCCTGGTACAGATTCGATCGTACGGCGTCGACGGATAGCCCGGTGAGGTTCGCGATCTCCTTCGGCTCGTAACCGTCGTAGCACCAGGCCATCACCTCACGCTGCCGTGGTGACAATGCGGCGAGCGCGTCGAGCACCAGTTCCTCCTCGTCCTTGAGGCGCATCTCCTGGAACGCTGGCCGCGGGAGCCACGCCGGCGAGGAAATCGCGCGCTGCCATTCGCCCACACGGCGTTCGCACTGGTGAACGTGGTAGCGCAACGACGTTACGCGGACCCAGGCGCGCGGCGAGTCGATCGCCTTCCAGTGCCGCACCGCCTCAAGGAACGCCTCCTGGGCCGCGTCCCAACTCTCCTCCCAAGTGGCACCCTGCTTGCGGAGGAAGAGCAGCACACGGGTGAACTCGGCGTCATAGAAGGCACGGAATCCAGGTGGTTCACTCACGCGTACGCTCCTGATCGGCAGACCGCCTCGCTGCGTAGATGACGGTCGCCAACTCAATCACCGCGCCGGCGAGACCGCAGACCGCGGCCACCACAAGCATCGTCGCCTCCGCCATGATTCTCCATTCCCTGTCCAGGTGCCGTCGACAACGGAGAGGGAGACGAACTCATGATCGTGAAACGTCGGTCCAACCGGCGGTATCTCGCAGTCGCGACGTAAGCCAAGCGGAGGATGCCCAGCAGACCCAGCGCGAGATCACCCGCCACAGCGCCGCGCAACATCCCTGCCGCCGGCCGCGCGTGCCGGCTCACCACCAGCCGCCAGCACGGCCGTCGCCGCTCACGCCTATCCCGCATCCAGGATCAGACCGGCGAGCTTCGCAGCCTGCGACCAGCCACGACGCTCAGCGTGCGCGAGATACGTGGACGTCCGAAACGGACAAGTGGCTGAGCGCCACACTCATCTGCCGCCGACAGCGTGTGACCGTGGGCAGGAGCCGCTCGCGTGGCCGATAGCATCCTCGGGTGCGAGTAGTCCTTGATGGCAACCGGGTAAAGTCCGAGCGTGACTTGCGCCGCGCGCTGGCGACCTTTGCTTGAATTCGGCCCCTACTACGGCGCGAACCTGGACGCGTTGTGGGATCGGCTGAGTGCCGACGTTGAGCGGCCTGTCCACCTGCATTGGGCAGCATCCGGCACCAGCCGCGCCGCGATGGGCCCGCTGGCGTTTGACCGCATCGAACGGATTCTCCAGAAGACCGTCGAACAGGACGCTGCCTTCAAACGGGCCGATCGCTTCACGTACGAACTCGGGTAGCGTCCCAGCACTGGTCAACGCACTCTCATGCCGCCGATAAAGCGCGGCACCGGCTGACGCTCGCCTGTCTCGTTCGCATGAGGGGCCTGTAGGTGGCCGGCCCGAGTATCAGAACGCCGAGGCTGGGGGCGATCGTGGCCTCCTGAGCGGGCTCAGAAGTAGGAGCGCTTGCCGAGGATCTGTGCGGCGCGCCAGATGTGCCGGGCCCGCCGTTCCGCCGTCTCGATTCTCGGCTCCGGGTCGTCGGGCAGGCCGGTCAAGATGATGCGGCTGACCAGCGTAACCAGCGGGCTTTCTCGGCCGGGCCGCTGCTCCGGGACGACCACGCCGACGTAGCCGCGGCGCAGGGTGCGCGGCGCGATGATCGTCATCATCCGGTTCAGGTGGTGCTGCTGCGCGACGATCGCGACCGGCCGGTCGTCGCCGAAGAAACCCTCGATTTCCGTACGAAGGAAGTTCGTTACCGTGTCGATGGATCGGCACTCTGCAGCGATGGACTCGCCCGGCACACCCTGCCGGACCAGCTCGGCTTTCATCATCTCCGCCTCGGGCAGCCCGTCTCGACGGTCGACCGGCGTCTTGTAGCCGGAGCACACGACGCGCCCGCGTGCCGGGCCGGCCACCTCGTCGAAGAGTTGACGGGCCACGGTGAGCCGGTCAAGTGCCTGCTCAGGCAGCCCGAAGCCGGTTGCGTCGCGACCCCGGCCGGGCACTAAGACGTGCGCGACGTCCCGCAGCTCCGCCGTCCCGGGAAGGATCTCCAAACCCATCCCGCCACGCTAGCGCCCGCGGTTGTACATCGCTGCCAGGCAGGCGCGCAGACGATCATGCCGGAAGATGTAGTGGTTGCCGTTCTTCCGCAACACGCCTGAGTAGTGACATACCTGCAGAAACGTTGGGAACGCCCACGGTAGCCGGTCGCGTAGGTAGAGCCAAAGATGTGCGATCTTGAACGGTGCCCACTGATTCCAGAAGAACACCGCGGCCGCGACCCCGACCGGCAGCGCGGTCAGGCTCCAGAAGGCCCTCGGCGGGTGGAACATCGGCGCGAAGATCAGGTAGCCGCTCCCGAGGGTGATAGTGGCCAGGGCCATCATGCCGATGCCGGAGCGCCGGTCGTTGTTGATCACCTTGAGCGGGTCGGCAGTGCGGGCGCCGGTGCCCGCGTCCACCTTCGGCAAGGACCGCAGGACCCGCGCCGAAAGCCGTCCGCCGCCGTATCCGACGGTGAGGCCGAGCAAGGCGGCGACCAATACCCAGCCGATGAACGGCCGCATGGTCAGACCCAGCCACCAGTCGGCGGCGTTCGTCGGCCACCACACCGCTCCGGTCGCGAGGTAGCAGGTCGCGGCGAGTCCGGCACCCATGACGAGCTTGCGGGTGTGGTCCTGAAGATCACCGTCTTTCTGTCCTTTGCCCGCAGTGAACAAGTAACCGATACGGGTGGGGTCGTCCGGTGCTTTCCACCGTCCGACTGAATAGCCACGCGCGTATGCGAAGCCGAACAGCACGCCGGTCAGCAGAAAAAGCGCGACCGTGGCGGGTGGCAACACCCCGCCGAGCAGCGCTGCGGTCACCCCGAGAAGCACGCTGCCGGCCAGCCCGAGGCGATACATCGGCGCGAACTGGCGAAGCTGCCAAAACGCGATGGCTTCGGTCGACTTCCGGGAGCCGAGGAACCCGAGCCAATGCTCCGCCTCCGCCGGAATGAAGCCGTCGGACGGCGCGTCGTCGCCGTCCGGTCGAGCGGCGACCCGGGTGAAGATGGCGGTGATCGTTCGTTGCAACAGATGCTGCTCGACATCTCCGGGCGTCCGCAGCTCGAGCAGATCGGTGACCCGGCCGGTGTATTCGTCCTCGACCGCATACACGGTCTTGGCCAGCCAGGCGTTCAACGGCTTTGACAGCGCCGTACGCGCGGCGGGGGCAGCGGCCAGTCCGCTGGAGAGCGCCTCCCAATTCGGCCGGGCCAGCGGCGGCACCTTGAGCAGCAAGAACCGGCCTACCTCGTCCGCGCCGACCGGGTCGAGTTCGATGACTGCGGCGTCGGGAACGGCGTTGTCGAAGTACCGCGAATTGGCCGGCGTCCGAACACCGGTGAGCACCGCCCGCTTGCCCGCGGTGAACTGCCGGAGCGCCTCCGACGCCAGGCGTTGTGTGCTGGGGCCGACCTCGTCGAAGCCGTCGAAGATGGGGACCAGTCGCCCCTCGACGATATCCTGGAGCGCCCTGAGGTGCTCCGTGTCGTGTAGGCCGTATTCGTCGCGCAGCATTCCGGAGATCCAGACCGCGAGCCGCTGCCGGGTCGGCATCCAGGAGCGCAGTCGGAGCAGCACGGATGGGCAGTTCTCGGCGTCCAGGCGGTGCATCAGCGAGTACGCGAGCGTCGTCTTGCCGGACTGTGAGTCACCGAAGATCACCAGGCGGCCACCACCGCAGATGTGCCGGGCCAAGTCGGCTTCTTCGGCCAGCCCCCCTTCTTCATCGCCGAGCTGGTGCCATGGCACCAGCATCTGCCCCCAGTCGACCAGAGCCCGAAGTTCGTTGTCGGCGTAAGCACGGAACTTCTTGGTGAGCGACGCCGCGATCTCGGCTTCGTCGGGCACCCGCTGCGACGGCGGATAGAAGTACTGACGAATACCACCGTGGACGATGCCCGAGATGGCGATTCCGCCGTCGCTGGCCGTCGCGTTCCCCGACTGCTCGACGGAGGATCGCGGGTCGTTCACCGTCAGCCGAGATGCTCGATGCCGGTGTTGGCCACCGACTCCGGTCCATCGGCCCGGGCGTCACCGGATCGGATGACGCTGGCGGGACCCGCCGAATTGCCACCACGGACGCCGGTGTTCGCACCGCCGCCACCGGCTGCCGTCGCGTTCCCCGAGTCCTCGACCCAGGCGGCGACCGACGGCGGCGATGAGGGCAGCAGGTGCGGGCCGAAGAGAGCCACCAGCGCGACGACAACGCCGATCGTGCTGGCCAGCTTGTCAGCCTGGTCGAGGCCGACGATGGCAAAGTAGACAATGAGACCGGCCAGCAATGCGGCGAAAACGATGCGACCGGCCAGGATGACGAGACTACGGCGGGACATAGGTACGAAGTCTACTAACCGTCGTCAACAGAAAGTGATCATGTAATCACCCGATCTTTCGGCGCTGATCGTCACACATCGACTCGCGATTGGGGAGAGCAGCGGCGCCCGGGCTCGCCGCACTCCAAGCGTGGATCGGGACCGGATTGGCTCTCGGACGCGTTACAGCTGGGCCGACATCGGAAAACCCGTCGGCTGGCGGCCGGAGGCGCTCGCCCGCCGAAGTGCCGTCCCCACTCTTTCGGATGAATTAGCCCCCGCTTTCGCTGTCGCGCAACCAAGTCACGCAGCGTTACGGCGGCACCTGGAGCACTCACCCGCGTCGGTTACGAATGACCCTTCAACAGGGAATGCGGTTCTTGTTCTGCCGGGTATGGTCCACGTGTTTCCGCTGGTCAGACGACTGTCCGCTGGCCATTCCGTAGAAGGCTCCCGATATCTGGGAGCTTTTCTGCTCCTATGGTAAGGACCGTGTGTCACATACGTCGTACGTCGGAGATTCTGGCAGGGCATCTGATCTGGTCGGGCTTAATTGCCACGAGCCCGCTGAGTCCGCGCCGCCTTCCCGCCACCGGATGGGTGCTGACGAGGGGCCCGAGGGCGCTCTCGGTCGCTTTCTCGCTGTGCATGTGGCCGCCTCGGCAAGGGTATTCACGACGGTGAATCACCAATACTAGGGTGGCTGGTACGACAGCCGCCGAGCGTGACCTCCGACCCTCCGGGATCGCGGCCGGCCAGCTTCCCAGCGGGCGGGTGAACCACTGATCACTTGCTGGCCGGAGCCGGGCCTTCCCGTATCCTGCTCGGGCCATGAGCGACGACGCCCTGATCACCAGCCTCACCGCCGCCCTCGACGCGCGGCCCGACGACCTGACGCTGCGCTTGCATGTCGCCGGGGTGCTCATCGGCCTGGGCCGGGCCGCCGACGCGGTGCCGCACGTCGGGCTGGTGCTCGCGCGGGATCCCGGTAACCAGGCCGCGCAGGAGCTCATGCGGAGCGCCCTCACGGCGACCGCGCCGGGCGCGGGGACACCCGTCGGGAAGCCGGGGCATGAGCCGGTCGTCCCGCCGGCGGCCACGACTGCCGATCCGGGTACGCACCAGGACGGGACGCCTCCCGCGCAGGACGACCCGCTGGTGGCGTATGAGCACGAGCTGTCCGATGTCGTGCCGCCCCGCTATGTCACCGCGGAGAAACCGTCCGGCGTCCCGCCCGTGCCCAATCCCGCAGGTGACCTGCCGGAACCGGTCCGGGGAGATGGCGACCGGCAGTTCGACGTCGAGTCGTCGAAGGTGCGGCTGGCCGATGTCGGCGGCATGGACGCCGTCAAGGAACGCCTCGAGCTCTCCTTCCTGGGCCCGCTGCGCGACCCGGAACTGCGCAAGCTGTACGGCAAGAGCCTGCGTGGCGGCCTGATGCTGTACGGCCCGCCCGGCTGCGGCAAGACGTTCCTGGCGCGTGCCGTCGCCGGTGAGATGGGCGCCCGGTTCATGTCGTTGTCCATCGTCGATGTCCTGGACATGTGGATCGGCAACTCCGAGCGCAACCTGCACGAGCTGTTCCAGACGGCGCGGCGCAACGCCCCGTGCGTGCTCTTCCTCGACGAGGTCGACGCCCTCGGCCAGAAGCGGTCCCAGACCCACTCCAGCGCGATGCGTACCGTGGGCAACCAACTGCTCGCCGAGCTGGACGGCATCGACGCCGACAACGAGGGGGTGTTCGTGCTCGCCGCGACGAACACGCCCTGGCAGGTCGACCCGGCGTTGCGCCGGCCCGGCCGGCTCGACCGGATGGTGCTGGTGCTGCCGCCGGACGCGGCCGCCCGGGACGCGATCATCCAGCTCAGCCTGCGCGACCGCCCGATCGCCGGCATCGACCTGCCCAGGATCGTCGCGGCGACCGAGGACTTCTCCGGCGCCGATCTGACCCACCTGTGCGAGACCGCGGCCGAGTACGCGATGGCCGACTCGATGCGCAGCGGCAAGATCCGGATGATCGGGCAGCCCGACTTCGACCGGGCCCTGGGCGAGGTCCGGCCGTCCACCGGCCCGTGGTTCGCCACGGCCCGCAACGTCGCGATGTTCAGCAACGAAGGCGGCGCCTACGACGACCTCGTCACGTACCTCAAGGCACGGAAGCTGCTGCGGTGACCGCACCGACGCCGCTCGAGGAGATGGCGTCCCGAGTCCGGCACCTGCTGGCCGTGGGTCGCCCGGACGACGCCGCGCCACTGGTCGAGCGGCACCTCGCCGAGCACCCGGACGACGTGGTCGCGCTCGTCCTGCTGAGCGTGTGCCGGCACGCCACCGGGCGCCACGACGAGGCCATCTCGGTGGCCGCCCACGCTGCCGGACTGGCGCCGGAGTTCCCGCTCGCCCACCGGCAGCTCGCCGCCCTGCTGATGGAGACCGGGCGCGTCCGTGAGAGCCTCGCCGCGGCGCACACGGCACGCGAACTCGACCCCGAGGATCACCGCAACGAGCTCGTGATGGTGTACGCGCTGCTCGCGGCCGGTGGCACCGGCAACATCGCGGCCGCCGACCGGGCCGCGGTACGGGCGCGGCAGCTCGCGCCGGAGGACCCGATGGTGTACGTCGCCGAGGGTGACGTACAGCGCCGCATGGCCCGGTTCGGCGCGGCCCGGACGGCGTACGAGCGCGCCTTGGCCCTGGCCCCCGATGACCCGGTCGCGTTGTCCTCGCTGGCGGAGCTGGACGCCGGCCGCGGGTACGCGCTGAGAGCATCACCGTTGCTGGCCGCGTCACTGGCTGCCGCGCCGACCGACGAGTCCGTCGTGCGTACGGCCACCCGCAGCGCCCGGGCGGCGCTCTGGCTGATCACCGACCTCGCCAGCCTGATCCTGGTGGCCACCTCGCTGGCCGCGATGGCACTGCGGTCACAGGTGGACGGCCCGGCCGGCGTCGGGGCGGCCGTGGTGACGGCCGGAAGCGGTATCGCCGGCGCGGCGGCGTACCTGCGGTGGCGGCTGCGGGCGCTGTCCGGCCCGGCCCGTGTGCTGATCCGCCAGAACCTGCGCCGGCCGACGTTCGCGGCGGCCGCGCTCCGGGTGGTGGTGACAGCGGTGGCCGCGGTCCTGTTCGCGATCGACCCCGATCCCGCCGGGGCCGGCGGTGTCAAGGTGTTCGCCATGCCGGCGACCTCTCTGCCGTTCATCCTGCTGGTGCTGCGGGCCCGCAACTGGTTCGCCCGCGAGGTGTCCTGGCTGGTCCGCCGGGGTTGGTTCAGGATGGCCGCGGGCCGCCGGGAAACCGCACCGTCGGACTGACCTGACGACCGTGCCTTGCCGGCTCCGCGCCGACGATGTCGCGGGTGAAACAACGCGTCATCCGACTTGTCCGCCCGACCGGTGGCGCGGCCCGGATGCCCGGGGACCGCGCCACCGTGTCGCGGGAGCCCTCAGCCGGAGAGTGCCCAGGTCGCCGCGGCACCGACCCCGAGGACCAGGGCGATCTCGGGAGCGAAGAAGACGGCTGCCGCCACGCCCACCACGCCGACCGCGGCCAGGCCTACTTGGCCCGGTGTAATCCCGGCGGGCTGCTGGCTGGGCCGGTCCCCGGGCCGGTCCGTCGGCGCGGGCGGCCGGGACGCTCTGGGCGACGGCACCTTGGGATCGTAGATCCGCCGGTGGTAGATCATGCCCTTGGCGTTCGCTGCCACGGACGGCTTGCCCGCCGCCCCCGTGGCCGCCATGCTGTTCCACCAGGGATAGGAGAAGATCAACAGAGTGCCTCTCCCGTCTCTCTGACTGGCCGGGGCGATGTCGGGACCCTTCTGCACGTTGGGGAACCCGGCGACCGCGAGGCCCGCCACGTAGCGGTTCAGCTGGTTCGCGTTCTGGATCTCCCGCCTCGGATTGTCGTACGAGATGCTTTCCTGCTGGTAGGACCCGGGCTTGACCTCCCACACGTAGGTCAGTTGCTCACCCGCCTTGACGACGATGTCCGGATAGCCGTTTGCGGGCACTCCCGCGCCCGGCAGATAGTTCACGGTCGGGACCTTGATCCGGCCGATCCTGCCGGGGAAGTTCTGGCGGCCCTCGACGTCCCCGTAGACGTTCTCCCTGCCGTATCTCTGGTCGAGTTGCACCAGCGCGAGCTTCAGGGCGGGGTCGTGGTCATGCTCGTACTTGGCGCCGGAGGGGTCGCGGAGAATGGTGGGGCGGCCGTCGACGTAGCTGTACGTGCTGATCGCGGGCGTTCTCGGGGACGCCGTGACCGGGTCCTTGCCGCCGAAGCGGCCGGTGTCCGGGTCGTAGGTGCGGGCCGGGAAGGAATACCTGTCGCCGAGCTGCGAGTCCCGGTACCCGCCGGTGAAGCCCAGCTTGTTCTCCGAGCCGGGCACGGTGAGCGCGTCCGCCGTGCCGTTGTCGCGCGGATTGCCGTACGGGTCGTAGTCGTACGCCGCCAGCGTGGAGCCCGCGGACGAGATGACGTTGCCCACCCCGCCCAGGAAGTCGAGCGCGTACGAGTCGGCGTGGCCGCTGCGCATCGTGGCCACCGGCAGCTCGCCCGGTCCGAAGAGATAGCCGCGGGAGTTGGTGCTGGTGCCGCCGTAGTTGATCGTGTCGAGCGCGAGCTGCGGTACGTCGTTGTTGATGTCGTAGCGCCAGCTGCGGCTGGTGATGTCGTCGTCGGAGCCGGAGGTCGCGCTCAGCCGCAGCCCCTGGGCGTCGTAGTCGAAGCTGACCTGCTTGCCGCCGACGGTGGCTGTCGCCATGGTGTGGTCCAGGTTGTACGTGAACCGGCTGCCGCCCGAGCGGGTCATGTTGCCGCGCCCGTCGTACTCGAACGCCACGGTGCTGCTGCCGGTGGTGGCCGACAGGAGCTGGTCCGCCGGGTCGTACGCGTAGGTGGTGGTGCCGGTGCCGGCGGTGCCGGTCAGCGTCTGCGACGTGCGGTTGCCGACCGCGTCATAGGCGTACCTGACCGTGTCGGAGGAGACGGCGCTGCAGCTGCTGACGTTGTAGCAGGCTGCGGTGACCCGGTTCAGCGGATCGTAGGAGTAGCCGACGGCCTGCGAGTCCGTACCCCGGGTGGTGGTGACGGTTGTCGGGTTGCCCACCGGGTCGCGGACCATCCGGTAGCGGGCCACCACGGCGCTGCCCGCGGCCGTTCTCAGGTCGGTCAGGCGGCCGGCCCGGTCGTAGGTGCGGGTGGTCTCGGCGCCCGGCATGGTGGTCCGGGTCTGCTGCCCGGCCACGTCGTAGCCGAAGGTCCAGCTCGTGGAGCCGTCGGCGGTGAGGCCGGTCATCCGGTTGTCGGCGTCGAACGTGGCGGTCAGCTTCGTGCCGTCCGGCCAGGTGCGCGACGTGACGTTGCCGTCGCCGTCGTAGCCGTAGGTGAAGCTGCCGTCGTCGCGTCCGGCCCGGGTCAGGCGCCCGTTCGCGTCGTACGCCATGGTCCGTATCCCGGCCGGATCGGCCATGCCGGTCATCCGGCTCTCGGCGTCGTAGCCGTAGGCGTAGATCAGGCCGCCCGAGCGCTGGTCCTGCCCGACGTGCCGGTTGAGGATGTCGTACGTGTTGACGATGCTGCGCTCGGCGGCGGAGGAGGACCCGGGCGCGGTGTAGCGGACCAGGTTGCTCTCCGCGTCGTACGCGTAGGCGCCGACCCGTCCGTTGCCGTCGGTGACCGAGGCGACCCGTCCGAGCTCGTCGTACGTGTACTCCCCGAGGTGCCCGTTGGGGTCGGTGCGCCGCACGAGGTGCCCCGCCACGTCGTACGCGTACCTGGTCGTGGCCCCGCCGGGGGCCACCACGGTGGTCAGCCGGTCCGCCTGGTCGTAGGTGTAGCCGGTGGCGTTGCCGTTGCGATCGGTGTTGCTGACGACCCGGTTGTTCGCGTCGTAGCCGAACCTCATCGGCGCGCCGAGCGGGTCGACGGCCGAGGTCAGGTTACCCGCCGGGTCATAGGTGTACCGGGCCGTGTAGTCGTCCGGGCTGGCGCCGGAGGCGTTGCCACGGGCCTCGACGGCGGTGACCACGCGGCCGTCGTCGTCGTACGTCCAGGTGGTCCGGCCGCCGGTCGCGGAGGTCCGCGCGGTCGGGTTGCCGGCGGCGTCGTACTCGGTGCGCTGCGCGCCGCCGCGCGGGGCGGTCACGACCGTCGGCTGGCCGTCCTTGTCGATGGCCACCGAGGTGGTCCCGCCGAGCGGGTCGACGGTGGAGACGGCGTTGTGGTTGTTGTCGAAGCGGGTGGTGGTGACCTTGCCGAACGCGTCGGTGCTGGTCGTCGCCCGGTTCAGCTCGTCGAAGCCGGTGTCCTGGGTGACGAACCCGCCGCCGGGGTACGGGTGCCGGACGCGTACCTGGTTGCTGTTGAAGTCGTACGTGTACGTGGTCGTGAACGGCGCCGGGTTGGCTCCGCTGATGTTGCCGCGCGGCGACACGACCCTCGCCAGATTGCCCCGCGAGTCGTAGCCCATGGTGGTCTTCCCGCCGGCGGCGTCGGTGACCGCCGAGCGCCGGCCGGCCGCCGTGTACGCGTACGTGGTGCGGTTGCCCTGCGGGTCGATCACCGCGGCGGTGCGGCCGAGAACGTCGAGATACTCGTACGTGGTCTCGCCGCCCTCGGGATTCGCCGAGCGCGACAGTTGCCCGAGCGCGTCGTAGTCGGTGACCCAGGGGTTTTGCTTGCCCGGGTCGAAGGACTGCCGCCGCCGGTCCAGCGCGTCGTAGACGTACCGGGTGGTGTAGTCGGCGGGGTCCGCTCCCGCCGCCGTGCCGCGCGGGTCGGTCTCCTCGACCGGGCGCCCCGATCCGTCGTACCGGTAGGCGGTTTTGTACCCGAGCGGCGACGTGCGCGAGGTGAGGTTGCCGGCCGCGTCGTAGGCCATGGTGGTCTTCTTGCCACGCGGGTCGCTGACCGCGGTGGTCAGGCCGCGGTCGTCCACCGAGATGACCGTCGCCTTGCCGGCCGGTGTGGTGATCTTGGTGAGTTCGTCGAACGCGGTGTAGCCGAAGGTCGATGTCTGGCCGAGCCCGTCGGTGTGTGCGGTCAGGTTGTTGTGCGGGTCGAAGGTGTTGCTGACCGTGTAGCCGAGCGGCTCGGGCGCGGTCATCCTCGTCAGGTTGCCGGCCGCGTCGAAGCCGGAGACCAGCTGGTTGCCCTTGGCGTCGACCAGCAGCGTCGGGTCGACCTGCCCGTTGTAACGCTTGTTGGTGGTGTCCCCGTTGCCGTTCTGGCTGTACACCAGCACGTTGCCGCGGTATCCGTCGTAGAAGTTCACGCCGTCCGGGTCGACGGTGCGCGCCTCCTGCTTGGCGGCGTCCCACGAGAAGGTCGTCAGTTTCCCGTACGCGTCGGCCTGGCTCGCCACCCGCCCGTTCGCGTACGCGGTGGTGACCTGGGTGCGCCCGGCGGGGTCGATCACCTCGGTCAGCAGTGCCCCGGAATAGGTGTAACGCCAGACGCTGCCCATCGCGTCGGTGACCGAGGTGAGCTGCTGGTTCGTGTAGCCGTACTCGGCGAGGCGGCCGTCGGGCAGCGTGATGCGGCGGATCAGACCGTCGGTGCCGAGAGCCACGGTGACCACCCGCCCGGCGGCGTCGGTGATCGTCCACGCCGTCGACGTGTAGCTGACGGTCGTGCCGTTGCCGCGCGGATCCTTGACGGAGGTGAGCCGCCCGGACCCGTCGAAGGCGTAGGTGATCTGTTCCGGGGTGACCAGCTTCCAGCCGCTGCCGGACGCGCTCAGCGTCGAGCGGATCGCGGGCGGCCGCTTGTAGGAGCCATCACTGTTGCGCTGATAGACGACTTGGGCGCCGTCGTCGGCGCGTACGGTCACGGCGGTCTGGCCGGAGGCGGGCGGGATCACGCGTACGTCGTAGCTCCAGGCCCAGCCGGCCCCCAGCGACCCGGCCCCGGTGGTGCCGGACGAGTAGCGCCGCACCGCCTGGAACGGCACGCCGAATCCGGCCATCCGCAGGTCGCTGTAGCCCAGGGTGAAGGTGCCCGTGCCGGTGTTCACCCCGGAACCGCGAACCGCCTGGGCGCCGTCGGACGGCGCGAGGGCATTGCCGCAGGAGCAGCCCGCGGCCTGCGCGGCGGGCAGGGCCGGCGGCAGGGCGGTCGTCCGCGCCTTCGCGGTGCCCGACCGGCCGGAGACGATCCTGGTCCCGGATTTCGTGGTGACGGTGACGGCGACGGAGTAGTCGCGCGCGTCGGTGAGCGTCCAGCCGTCCGCCGCGCCGAACGTCCGGCAGAACTGCCGCGGCGTGGTGCAGCGGGTCAGATCGCCCGCGGGGATCGACGCCGACTCCTGCGCAGTGCCGGTTGTCGAGTCGTAGACGGTCGCCCGCCAGGTCTGCCAGCTGTCGATGTCGGACGCGTCGGCCTCGAAGTAGAGCACGAGCGACGTGTCGGCCATCGCATAGCCGGACCGCAGCAGCAGGTCGTAGGCGCCGGGCCCGCTGGCCGACGCGGCCTTGCTCGCCGACTTCGCCGTCGTCTGCCGTTCGGCCGCCGAGAGGCGCCGGGGCTGGCCGGCCGCGTCGAATCCCGGCGGTACGGGAGGAGGCCGATTACCCAACGGCAGGCCGTGGTCGGGACGGGAGGACGAGGGCAGCGCCCGCTCGACCGGACCGGGCCCGGGCGGCACGGCTTGTGTTGTCCTTGTGATGGGCTCGGGTGCCGGCGCGGCGGTAGCCGGCGCTACGAACAGGAACGGGACCGTCAGCAGCGCGACGGTCGCCGAAAGCAGCCAGACGGATCTGCGCCCGGCATCGGTCATGGACATCGGCTTCACTCCCTGGAGACGACTTTCGATAGAAATCAGTCGATGCTCTCCATGCGGGGATGCGAAGTCCACGTGGGTGGCCTGAACCGGCCAGTCATTTCGTCGGACAGTGCGGGGTCGGCTTCGGCGACGGCGCGGGAGACGATCAGCGCGCCGACCATCTGGGGGAACAGTGGGCGAACTTCCCGTCATCCAGCGCCACGTTCGGTCAGCCGCGTGAACCCGGCCCGGATCGTCAGCCCGCCTCGGGCAGGGCGGCTCTACGGCCGGCTGACGTCCGGCCGCTGACGGGTCAGGTTCACATAAAGGGGTACGGCCGTGATCAGCGTCCCGACGCCCGCCGTGATGTAGGCGGCGCGGTAGCCGACCTGCTCCACCACGAATCCCGCCAGCAGCACTCCGAGCAGGAAGGCTCCGGTGCCCGCCCCCTCGAACAGGGCGAACACCGTGCCCCGGATCCGGTCGGGGGTGCGGCGCTGGAGCTGGGAATGGACCGCCACCAGCAGCATGCCGCTGCCGAAGCCGCCGACGGTCATCAACGGCGGCACCGCGGCGAACCACGGCGACAGCGGTACGGCGACCATGCCCGCACCCATGACGATGCGGCCGGCGAACAGCGCGCGCGGTTCCGTGGCCGCGGACAGCCGCCGGCCCCCCAGCCATCCGCCCAGCACCAAGCCGGTCGCCCAGCCCGCGTTCATGAGGTTGTAGCCGAGCACCCCGGCGCCGAAGTCGTCGGCGAGGATGGGCTCCGCGACCATGGCGAAGCTCGTGGTGACGTACGCGGCCACGGACGACGCCAGCACGAGGTGGATGCCGGGCGTCGCGCGGATGTGCCGGGCGGCCTCGGTGAGCCATCGGTTGCGGTGCGGCTGATGGTGGCGGCGGGTGTGGCGGCGCAGGGGAACCCACAGTACGAGTGCGGCCGAGATCAGGAATGAGATCGCGTTGCAGGCGTACACGAGCTGGGGGTCGCCGAAGGCCAGCAGCGGGATCGCCAGGATCGGCCCGGCGGCCCGGCCCAGGTTGGCCGCGGCGGCGAGCAGCCCGTTGGCCCACGACAACCGGTCCTCGCCGACCAGCTCCGGCACGGCCGCCGCGGAGGCCGGCAGGAACGGCGCCTCCGCCAGGGCGGCCAGCGCGGCGAGCGCCACGATGGCCGGTGCCGGCCAGCCCAGTGCCAGCAGCGCGAAGCAGAGCGCGGCCAGGCAGTCCGAGGCGATCATGACCCGCCGGCGGCCGAGCGTGTCCGCGAGCACCCCGGCGAAGGGCAGGAACACGCTGCTCACCGCGGTGGTGCTGATCAGGACCGCGGTGATCCACAGCGCGGAGCCGGTCAGCGCGTACACCTCGTACACGATCGCCGCGGAGGCGGCGCCGGTGCCGATCATGGACGCCAGACGGGCGCCGGCGAGCCGGCGCACCGGCCAGATCGGACGGTCCGCGGAGGTCATCCGGTCACCGCGGGCGGTCCGATCATCCGAACACTTTACGTGATCGGGACTGCGCCGATCCGCTACGCTGATCCGGCTGACGAGGGAGGAATGTGGATCTCGAACGCCTGTTCGCCGTGTCCTCGGGGCCGGCCATCACCTCCAACGCCGTGTTCACCAACCGCGTGGCCGAGCTGGCCGCCTTCCGGTCGGCCGTGCAGCGCGTCGCCGCCCTGCGCCGCGGATCCAGCCGCCTGACCGAGGACCTGAGCCGCGGCCGCGACAACGTCCTCGCCTTCTACGGCATGGGCGGCATCGGCAAGAGCACTCTCTCCCGGGAGCTGCAACGCCGCTTCGACGAGGGTGAGGTTCCGGTGGCCGAGCGGCGGGTCAGCGCCCGCGCCGACTTCGCCGATCTGTCCACGTTCGACCCCGAGGTCATGCTGCTGCGCCTGCGCGGCTGCCTGGGCGGGCTCACCGGCGAGTTGCCCGCCTTCGACCTGGCCTTCTCCGCGTACTGGGAACGCAAGCACCCGGGCCAGCCGCTCGCCGAGTTCCTCGATCGGCGCTCCGCGATCGGTGCCCTCGAGGACAAGGCGAAGCTGTCGGACACCATCCAGTCCGGGCTCGACGCGTTCCTGGGCGGCACCGGCCTGGTCGGCGCGGCCTGGCGGCTCGGGACGCTGGTCAAGGACGGCGTCGCGGCCCGCCTCGCGAAGGCCGCCGTGCTGCGCGACTGCCCTTTCTTCGAGCCGCTGATGACCGAGACGCAGCCCGACCGGGCCCGGCAGTTCCTGCCCGCGCTGCTCGCCTGGGACCTCGAGCGGTTCCAGCGCCGGGACGACGCCGACGTGGCGATCTTCCTGGACACCTGGGAGACGGTGCAGGCCCAGCGCCGCGAGCCCGGCGGGGTGGAGGACGCGCTGAGCCGCCTCGTCTACCTCATGCCGAACGTGCTGTTCGTCGTCACCGGCCGCTCGCAGCTCAGCTGGGCCGACCCCGAGCGCGCCGTGGACCTCAAGTACGCCGGCCCGCAGTGCTGGCCCGGGCTCGACCTGCGCGGCGGCGCCCCCGACCAGCGCCTGCTGGGCGCCCTGTCACGCGAGGACTGCGAGCGCTACCTGCGCCAGCGGCTCGTCGTCGAGAGCGGCCCGGCCATCCCCGGGCCGATCCGCGAGCGCATCATCGCGGGCTCGGAGGGCCTGCCGCTCTACCTCGACCTGTCCGCGGAGCACTTCGACTCGCTGTCCGGGCGCGGTACCCCGCAACCCGAGGACTTCGGATCCAGCCTTCCGCACCTGGTCACCCGCGTGATCCGCGATCTGGACGGCGCGGAGCGCCAGCTCCTGCGGGCCGCCGCGCTGGTGACGGGGTTCAACCGTGACCTGCTGCACGCGGCCGTGCCGGAGCACCGCGACGCGGCCATCCATCGCTTCACCGCCCGGCACTTCGTCCGCGAGGAGCGGGTGGGCTGGCTGCGGCACTCCATGCACGACACGCTGCGGGCGTCGGTGCGCGAGTACGACTCCGTGTCGGGTGACCCCTGGTCGGCGCAGGAATGGCGGGAGGCGGCCGAGCGGATCGTCGAATTCTTCCGCCGGGAGATCGCCGAGGACGTGGCGGGCGGCACCACCGCGTACCGCAGCCGCCTGGTCGAGGCCTTTCTGGACGCCGCGCAGCTCGCCCTCGAGTTCAGCCTGCCCGCCGACTGGCTGCTGAACGTCGCGAAGACCGTGTGCGCCCTGGGCCAGTGGCAGGTGCTCCAGCGCCTGGAGTCGCTGCCACAGGCTCCCGGCTCGGCCGGCAACCCCGTCGTTCTCGGGTGCCGGGCGGCGTACCGGCGGGACGTGGCCGGACTGGACGAGGCACTGGAGCTGCTCGACCGGGCCCTCGCCGAGCCGGCGCCGACCCCGGACACCACGCTGTGGCTGGAGCTGGAACGCGCCGAGGTGCTGATGCGCCTGGACCGCAACGCCGAGGCGCAGACGATCCTGGAGCGGCTGGCCCGCCGCTCGGACCTCTTCGGCCGGCGGGCCCGGCACTGGCGCGCCATCCTCGACGAGCGGGCCGGACGCTTCCCCGCCGTGCTGGGGTGGGCTGCCGGCGAGGACGGCGACACCCCGGATGACCGGCGCGCGGTCGCGAGCATGACCGGGTTCGTCCGGCTCGCCAACGCCGAGTTCGAACGCGCCGCCGAGCAGTTCGCGGTCGCGGTGCAGGCCGCCCGCGAGGGACGGCTCCCACCAGCGGAGGCGCTCATGCGCGAGCATCTGGCGTGGGCGACGGCCTGGTTCGACCCGGCGGCGGCCCGCGGGCTTGCCGCGGAGGCCCTGGAGCTCAACCGGCACATCGGCAGCCCCATCGGGACCGCCCGCTCGCTCGCGGCGCGCGCGCTGGCCGGCGTCGGCTCCGAGCCGCCGGCCGACGTGCTGGCGCGCACCCGGGAGAGCCTGCGGCTCATCGAGCGCACCGGCTATCGCGCCGACGCCCTGCACCCGCTGCTCGTGGAGCTTCTGCTGCACTGTGTGACCGGGGACGCCGCGGCCGCCGCCGCGGTGCGGGGGCGCATGCTCACCCTGATCGCGGACAACGAGACCCACGTGCACCTGCGCGATGTCACCGCGTGGTGGACGGGCGAGCCCGGCCCCGCCACGACCGTGGCCTGGCTGGACGGCGAGGAGAACGCCCGCCGCCGCTGGTCCGCCGTGCTCATGGAGCGCCGGGACACCTACGCCCGTGATGGGTCGGCTGTCTCGGCCCGGCCCCGGGAATGATGCTTACGCCTCGACCTGATCGAAGACGTACGCAACGTTGCCGGCCGGATCGTGGAAGCCGGCCACCGACCCTCCGGGGATCGGCCGGGGAGCCATAACGACCTTGATCTGCGGCCGTTCGGCGAAGAACGCCGGCACGCTGTCGACCTTGTACATCGGACCGGCGGGATCACCGCCTGCGACGACCATGATCTGCGCTTTCCGGTCGGGCAGGTGGAAAGCCACGGTGTTCTCGCCCTCTCGCCAGGCCTCATCGAGGCCGAGCGTGTCGCGGTAGAAGGGCAGGGCCGTGGCCAGGTCGGGGACTGGGGCAAGGAGGAAGGTCAGCTGCATGACGGCTCCATAACCGGGTTACGCTATTACCGAGCCTGACTATAGTCAGGTCGTGCGAAGTTGGATACCAGTCCCGGGAACGACCAAGGCGCGCCTCGTCGAGCAGGCACTGGCCGAATTCGGAGCGCGAGGCTTCGCCGCCGTCGGGGTCACCGAGATCGCCCGCGGGGCCGATGTCACGATCGGCTCGCTGTACCACCATTTCGGCAGCAAGGCCGGCCTGTACACCCTGATCCGCGAGGATGTCGAGCAACGCGTGCTCGACCGTATGGAGGGTGCCGCCGCGATACGCCCGGACGAGCTCGGCGGCGTCCTGCTCGTGGGCTTCGACTATCTCGTACGGGCCGGGTTCGCGCGGCTGCTCGCCGAGCCGCATCCCGAACGGTCCGCCGACCCGATCGAAGCGTTCCTCGCCGCGCTGGCTGACCGCGACGGGGCCCCCGTCAGCCGGATTCTCATCGCGGCCTGGCGCGCCGCCCTCGACGCGGCAGCCGACGCGGTGGGGCACGGCCGGGACTCCGCATCCGTACGCCGCGCCCTTCATCAGCTGATCCGCTGACCAGCGGGGTCACCGAGGGCGGAGCTCCGGTGCGGAACCGGAGCTCCATCACTCATCGGCGTTTCTTGGGCAGGTCGAACTGGTCGGCGGCGCGGCAGTCCTTCTGGCTTCCGATCGCGGCGGGCCCCAGTTCGGCGAGGGCTTCGCGGGCCCGTTGCCGGCCGAGGTTCCAGGCGTACCAGGGGTCGGCGTCCTCCAGGTCTTCGGCGATCCAGCTGAGCGTGCACCGCCGTACCGGATCGGGCAGTTTGGTCAGAGCCGGGGTCGCGTCGGCGGACAGAGCCCGCAGGTACCAGGCGTCGATCTTGCCGGAGCCTTCGTAGCGGGCCGCGTTGCGGCTGGCCACATAGCCCTCGGGATTGAGGGCGGCGAGACCGAGCAGCATCAGCACGGCGAGACCGACGGTGGCTCCGGGGATCCAGCGGCCCTGCCACTTGAGTCCGGCGACCGCGATCAGCATGAAGATCACGCCGAGCAGCAGCTCGGAGGCCATCACGAAGATCCGCTCACCGGTGAAGCTGTAGACCCGCTGGTACTCCCACATCCGCGACAGCGCGGACGCGACGATGATGACGCTCAGGGCGCAGAGCAGACCCAGCAGTACGCGGAGCAGCACCCGTTCCACCGGCTGGTCCCGTTTCGCCCAGCGGGCCAGGCTCGCGATCAGCGCAAGGGACAACAGCGTGACCGCGACCAGCTGCCAGAAGCCGCTCCGGGCGTACTGCGAGTAGCTGAGCCCGGCCGTCTCCAGCACGTGCCGGCTTCCCCCGAACAGCACGGTGAACTGCACGGCGACGAAACCGCCGAAGAGCAGCACGAGCGCGGCGCCGGCCGGCGCCCACTCGATCAGGCCGAATCTGCCCTTGCCCTCGGTGTCCAGGCTGGACGTCGCCGGCGGTGCGGCCAGCGTGTAGATCCCGGAGACGGCGAGCAGGCCACCGGCCGCGGCCAGGAAGATCCACTGGAAGATCGAGCCGATGCTGAGATCGGGGATGGCGTCGTCCAGCAGCTGGGAGAACGCGACGTCGGCGGACGACAGCAGCGCGCCGAAGACGAGCAGCACCACAGCGGTGAGGGTGACCGAGAAGACTATTCGCCGGGCGATTCCCGGGTTGCGGCCCGCTTTCAGGTGCCTGCGGACCCACGGGATGCCGGCGAGTGCGGCGTACGGGGCAGCCACCAGGCTGAACAGGATCGACCTGATCCGGCGGCCGCCGACGATCGCCAGCGCGGTGCAGCCGATCGCGCCCAGCACGCTGAACGTCACCAGCCACCACGCATTGCGGAACGCCGGGATGAGCAGCAGGGCAAGCGCTGCCACGGCCCAGCCGGAGCGGAGCAGCCGCTCCCGGCGCGGCAGACCGGCGGATCTCCGGACGGCGAACGCGACTCCCAGGGTCAGCGCCAGCCAGCCGAGGAACCAGCCGATGCCCACCCGGTCCAGCGGCAGGAAGAGCAGGAAGCCGAGGGCGCCGGCGAGCACGCCGGCCGGGACCGCCCAGCCCTGGGATTCCTTCGGTCCGGGCCAGTGCTTTTTGCGGAACGTCTGCCACGCGGTCGGCGGCCGCTCGTACGTGCCGAGCGGGCGCGGCGGGTACCGGGGCGTGTGGGTCTGCGGACGCTGAGGAGCCGGTGGCAGAACCTTCGTCGGCGGGGCGGCCGGAGGTGCCGTGGCCGGGCTCTTGGCGGCTGCCGGAGCGGCCGCAGCCGGGGTGGTGATGGCTGGGGTGGTGACGGCCGGCGCTGCCGCGGGTTTGTCGGGTTGGCCGGCCGGTTCGGTGGCGGCCGGTTTGGTGGCGGCCGGTTCGGTGGCGGCCGGTTCGGTGGCGGCCGGGACCGGCGCCTCCACGGGAACCATCGGCACGAAGATCGCGTATCCCCGCGTACCGGGCGGGACCAGAACCGGGATCGCCCATGCCGGTTCCCCTTCGGCCCCCGGCCAGA
Source organism: Actinoplanes sp. NPDC051405 (assembly GCF_055586185.1). NCBI lineage: Bacteria > Bacillati > Actinomycetota > Actinomycetes > Micromonosporales > Micromonosporaceae > Actinoplanes > Actinoplanes sp. NPDC051405. The sequence goes on along the minus strand of NZ_JBVJIR010000001.1, from coordinate 184,638 downwards.
CCAGCGGCGGGATCGCCTCGGTGGGCGGCATGACCAGCAGCTGGGGTGCCGGCGGCGGCCCCTCGGGGGCGGCCTTCGCCGCCTTCGAGGGATCAGGTTGTTTCGGTGGCAGATCCGCCACTGCGCCCTCCTGGGTTGATCGGTTCGGCCCGCGGCGGGCCGATCGCGCGGCATTTCGTACGTTGGAACGGGTCCGTATCGCCGCGACGACGGGAGAGTAGCGTGCGGGAACAAGAATCGCCCGCACGGACGCTGGCACCGGTGTGATCAACGCCGACGTTCGACTCTCGCTGCTGGACCGGTCACGCACCCGTAGCGGCGAAACAGACGGTGCGGCGCTCCGGGGCACCGTCACTCGCGCGACGCGGGCCGAGCACCTCGGCTATCACCGCTTCTGGGTCGCTGAGCACCACGGGGTCCCCGGGATCGCGGGCGCCGCCCCGGCACCGCTGCTGACCGCCGTCGCCGGCGCCACGACGGTGATCCGGCTCGGCTCGGCCGGTGTCATGCTGCCGCACCACCAGCCGCTCGTCGTCGCCGAGCAGTTCGCCACGGTGTCCGCCTTCGCCCCGGGCCGCGTCGACCTGGGGCTGGGCCGCTCGCCCGGGTTCACCGCGCCGGTGCGCCGGGCCCTGCGGCAGACCGACGGCGACTTCGCGGCCGACCTGGCCGAGCTGCGGGACTTCCTCACCGGTACGGCGGAGATCACCTTGCACCCGCAGCCGGAAGAACCCATCCCGCTGTACGTGCTGGCCACCGGAACCGGCCTGCGGATCGCGGCACGACTGGGCCTCCCGGTGATCGTGGGCGGCCCGCTGCTCGGCGCGGACGGTGCCCAGGCGCTGGCCGACTACCGGCGTACCTTCGAACCCTCCGCCCAGCAACCCGAGCCGTGGCTGGCGATCAGTCTGGACGTGCTGGTCGCCGACACCGACACGGAAGCCGCCGACCTGCTGCTGCCCGAGGCGTGGGCGATGGCCCGCAGCCGTACGACCGGAGTGTTCCCGCCACTCGAACCGGTGGCTGCCGCCCGCGCCGCCGCCCGGACACCGCGCCAGCAGCAGTACGTCGACCAGATCACCGCCGCGGCGATCACCGGCACACCCGACCGGGTGGAACGCAACCTCACCGAGTTGCTCGACCGCACCGGAGCCGCCGAACTGGTCGCCACCGGCAGCACCTTCGACCGCGACGCTCTGCACGCCTCGGACGCCGCCCTGGCCACGATGTTCTCCCGCCCCTGATCCCGGACTATCGTTGCGCCGATGAGTTCGAGCGCGCCGCTACCCGGATCCGGCCCGGTCGCCCTTCCTGGCTGGCAGCGGTACACCGTGCTGATGGCCGAGGCGGACTACCGGTCGGTCAAGAAGGACCCCCGGGTGGCGTACGCGTTGTGGTGCGTGGGCGGCATTCTCGGCGGGCACCGTTTCTACCTGGGCGACACCGGCCGGTCCATAGCGATGCTGTTCACCTTCGGCGGGCTGGGCGTGTGGACGCTGCTCGACGTGTTCTTCGTGGGACGCCGGGTGCGGGCGGTCAACCGGTCACGCCGGTCAGCCATCATGGCCCGGTACGGCATCGTCGAGGATCTGTCCGATGCCCTCAGGACCGGGCGTCCCAGCTGACCTCACGCGGGCCGTCGAATCGTCCCTCCGTCACTGACATCAGCACCTCCGTGCGCACCGACGTGCCGCACGCCGGGCAGGCGCCGATCAGTGTGGCCGCGTAACCGTCCTCGAACTCGCGTACCCGGTCCTCGTCGCGATACGTCCACGCGGGTGAACCCTGCACCCGCGCCGATGTGCCGCAATCCGGGCACGGCACGTGCAGCAACGCGTCCGCCGGCTGGAGGTGCGGGCCGACGGCAGCCGATCCGTGCAGCCGGAGGACGACGGCGCGGCCCCGGTGAAAGCGCACGCGTAGCAGGTCGGGACCCTCGGTCAGCAGGCGACTCAGCGGTCTCGGCGGCAGCGGGTCCAGACCGGCGCGAATCTGCCGGGCCGTGAACAGGTGGGCCAGGCGCAGCAGATCCGAGCCGAGGTCGACGGCCAGCGCGCGCCGCAGGTCGCCCTCGATGGCTGCGTGCAGCAGGTCGGCGGCCGGCCCGGTGCCGAACCAGTCGTGCTCGATGATCCACTCCGCGGCGGTGTGGTCGTCCGGTGCCGCCAGCCACGCCGCCAGGCCATCCGATTCCACGGCACTGTCTGATTCCAAGACACTGTGCGCCCAACCCAGGACGGCGCGGAGAAGCCGCGCTTGCTGCACCGGGTCCAGGCCGTCCGCCGGATCTTCCAAGGGGTACGCGGACCGCTCCCAGCGCGGCAGCCGGCCCAGAATGCCGAGCAGTTCGCCGTCCGTCGCGCTGCGGTGCAGACAGTGCAGTGGCTCCAACAGTTCGGGTGCGTATTCGAGCAGGTGGGGGAACTCGGCCAGGTTCGCCAGGTGCGCCTCGTCGTCGACGACCAGGATCCGGGAGGCGACCGCCGCAACGACCCCAGGGCTGTCGATCAGGCGCAGGCGCCGGGCCGCCGTACGCCCCACCCAGCCGTCGTCGGCAAGGTATCCCAGGAGCGCCCGGAACACATCGTCGGTCAGTGGTCGTGCGACCAGCGCCTGTACGTACTGCTCCCGGACCTCACGTACCGTCTCGACGCGCGCCGCGGCGACGAACGCCGGCGTGTCCCGCCACTGCGACTTCCGGACGGCGGCCCGCCGTACCTCCGCGCTCACGTCGGTCAGCGCCCGGTGGGCGTCCTCCGGGCCGAACCGGGAACTTCCGCGCAGCGCCTCGAGCCGGACGGTCGGCGAGGGGTCGCCGAGGAAGCGGCGGTTGAGCTCCACGGGACGGTCGAAGGGAGAAACCGCCCGCAGCGCCCGCAAACGGAGCCGTTTCTCGCTGCTCGTCTCCAGCTCGCGGCGCACCGGCTCGGCGTCGGGGCCGAGGAAGTACAGCAGCCGGCCGACGCGGTCGTCGTCCTCGGCCAAGTCGGTGACAGCCCGGCCGATCCGTTGGTCGGCCGGGGCATGCCGGCGCAGGACGGCGGCCAGGGCGCCCGCCGCGGCGTCGCTCACGTTGTCCCAGCGCTCGGCCACGCCACCCACCGTCTGCACCTCGGCACCGTCGTGCAGCGCCAGGTCGAGCAGCTTGCCGATGACCTCGGGCCCACCGTCGCGCGCGGCTCTCCCGACGGCCAGCAACCGGATCATGTCATCCGGGTCGTCCAGGTCTTCGGCGAGCGACACCCCACGACGATAGGCCCTTCACAGCTGCGGTATCACCCGCAGGACGGTGCCGGTCGCGGTATCGATGACCACCAGGAGCCCGCCACCGCGGGCGTACCGCGGGTCGCTCAGCAGAACCTCCGCCAGCGGCCCGTCGACTTTCACCTCGGCGTCACGCAAGGACGGGCGACGGAGCTCGGCCGCTTTCGCCCGCGCGATGGCGATGAGATCGGCATCCGTCACAGGTCCAGTCTAGTTGCGTGCCCGAAGCGGAATCTGAAACTTGTGCGGCGGAAGCCGGTCGTACGCTTGCTTCATGATCACGACCGTGGCGGTCATCGGGGGCGGTCAGTCCGGCCTGTCGGCGGCTTATCACCTGCGGCGGCGCGGCATCGACTTCGTCGTGTTCGACGCCGAGGAGCGGCCGGGCGGCGCTTGGCAGCACCGGTGGGAGTCGCTGCGGATGGCCACCGTCAACGGCATCTTCGACCTGCCCGGCTTTCCGAGGCCGCCGCTCGACCCCGACGAGCCGAGCCGCACCGCCGTGCCGCGCTACTTCGCCGACTTCGAGCGGGCCGCCGGCCTGGCCATCGAGCGGCCGGTCCGGGTCACCGCCGTACGCCGGGCCGACGCCGACCCGGACGGCGACCTGATCGTCGAGACCAGCACCGGCGTCCGGCAGGTGCGCGCGGTCATCAATGCGACCGGCACCTGGACGAACCCGGTCCGCCCGCACTATCCGGGCCAGGAGACCTTCGCCGGCCTTCAGATGCACACCCACGACTACGTGTCGGCGACTCGTTTCGCGGGCCTGCGGGTGGCGGTCGTCGGCGGCGGGATCTCGGCGGTCCAGCAGCTGGAGGAGATCTCCCGGGTGGCGACAACCTTCTGGTACACGCGCCGGGAGCCGGTCTTCCGCGACGGCGCGTTCGAGCCGGAGGTGACCGGCCGCGAGGTGATCGGCAAGGTTATCGCCGACGTCGAGGCGGGCCGGCCGACCGGCAGTGTCGTCTCCTACACCGGCCTGCTGTGGACGCCCTACGCGCTGGCGGCCAAGGAGCGTGGGGCCCTGGAGCGCCGCCCGATGTTCACCGAGATCAAACCCTATGGGGTACGCGAGGCCGACGGCTCCTTCACCTCGGTTAACGCCATCCTCTGGGCCACCGGCTTCAAGGCTGCCCTGGCGCACCTGGACCCCCTGAACCTGCGCAACGAGCGGGGCGGGATCCGTCTGGTCGGCACCCAGGTCGCCGGCGAACCCCGCGTACACCTGATCGGTTTCGGCCCTTCGCAATCCACCGTCGGCGCCAACCGGGCCGGGCGGGCCGCGGTCGCCGCCCTCAGCCGACGCCTGAGCGGCTGACGAGGGCGGCCGAACCGGGAGTCACTCGGGTTTGGTGTCGTCGCCGGCCTCGGACGCGGGCCGTAGGCGCTGGTGCGCGAGCGGGCTGGCCCGGGTGAGCACGTCGATCTGTGCCGGGTTGGAGAGCGCGACCACGGAGTCGATGAACGTCTGCATGGTGACGTTCTCGCTCTTGATGAGGTGCGCGCCCGGGTCGTTCAGCCACGGGTGGTCGGTGAGGTTCTGGGCGATGACCGGTGCGAGCCGTTCGGCGACGTCGTGCCATCCATAGACACTGGTTGATAGATCGACACGGAGATGTCATTCTGGTTGGGAGCGCTCCCAGCTGCTTGCGGCCGGGCAGGCGCAGCTTCGGCCCAGGACGTTGCCGGTCGTTCCGGGTGCAAGTCTCAGCGCGCCGCAGGGCCCGGCCTGACACGCCGAATCCTCCCGGTTCGGTCTGCCAGCCCACCAGCACGGCGACGAGGAGAAGTGATCATGGGTTTCCGGGGCTTCGCGAGTTGGTACCGAAACCGCTTCGTGTGGGTGGCGGTGGTCCTGCTGATTTCGTTCGGTGCCGTCATCTTCACAAGATCGGCCGGTCGCGAGGCAGAGCCGGAAGGGCTGCAGGCGCAGATTGTGGCCCGGATGCGAACCACCCTTGAGCAGTCGAAGCCCGAGCAGCACAACCACACCGGGCATGGTGGCCAGCAGGTCGCAACCGACGCGAACGCGAAACCGGAAGTCGTCTGCGGAGTCCGCGTCTACGGCTACGAGCCGGCCGAGGTCACCGCGCTCGCCGACGTCCGGACGGTCTACGGTTTCCACCTCTGTGGGGTCGCCGAAAAGAAGCGCGCGTGGGATGGGGCGGTGAAGCTCGCCGGTCCGGTGATCGTGGACATGTCCACCCAGCCGGCGGGCATCCAGGTGGTCGAGGCGACCGAGAGCGTCAGGTACATCGACCGGCTGCGGCAGATGTTCCCGGCAAAGTATGCGGAACTGGCGACCAAGGAGGCCCTGCCCGACTCGGAACTGGCCGACCTGCGCCGCCGATACGACGACGCAGCCGATCTCTGACCACGCCGCGCGGACGACACGGAATTCGCACCCAGAGCGCCACTGAGGCTGCGTCATCTGCCCTCGGGGCAGCCGTCGCCGGCGGCCGCGCCGCCTTCGGAGGAGTCCGCGAGCGCCGTCGGGCCGTCGGCGGTGCTCCTCGGCGGCGACGATGCCGGGACGGCGCTCGACGAGCGACTGCTTCCTTGGGCGCTCACCGGATGGCCGGCTGGTGGCGGTCAAGATGTTGCGGGCCGAGCACGCCTGGGACGCGGAGTTCCGGGGGCGCTTCCGCAGCGAGGTCAACCGGGCCCGCGAGGTACCCGGCTTCTGCACGGCGGCGGTGCTCGACGGCGGTGTGGTGGTGGCTTACGCGGCGACCGGGCGTACCCGTTCCGGGCGGATTCCCCGGCACGCTGGCCAAGGATCCGGCCGAGCGGCCGTCCGCCCATCAGCTGCTCGACCTGCTGCTGGAGGCGGAGACCGGGGGAGCGCTCGCCCAGCGGCCGGAGCTGCTCACGGCCGCCGAGGCGGCACAGCACACGGGCCGGGTGCGGCCTTCCGGCGTACGGGAACCGGCCGCGGCCGTTCATCGGCGGGTGAGCCGCCTGGTCGCCGTGTCCGCGGCAGCGACGGTCGTGTGTGCCGGCATCGGGATCGCGTTGTCGCGCGATCGACTGGATGAGGCGCTGGCGTCGTTCAGGTCCAGCTCGTCGCCGTCGGCGTCGCGGCCCGTGGCGTCGGCCGCGCCCAGGTCGATGGTGGCCGTCCCGGGGAAGGCCCGGATCCAAGGGCCGGGGCCGTCCGACCATCTCGACCGGCGCGAGCGCGTTCCAGGTCGGGCAGACGCACCGGACCGGCATCACCGTGCGCGACGGTACGGCCCAGGTGACGGTCGATGGCACGCCCGGTCGATCTCCGGTCGCCGGTGGTGGGTCGGCCGGCACGCTTCACCGATCCGACGACCGGCTCCAGCCAGTCGATCGTGGAGCTCTACTCGTACGATCCGGTCGCGCACCACGCTGACCAGGATCGGCAACCGCTGACCCGGTTCCGTCGAGGAGCCTCTGGGGCAATCGGAGATCTGGGGCGCCCCCATGACGCATCATGGCGACGTCGCAACGAACGGAGAATGGCAGTGAGCACCGATGACAACACTTACGTACGCGATCAGAATGCCCGGGTCGATCCGATCTTCACTCTCGGGATGATGACCGTCGCGGGTCTGCGAGAAATTCTCGCCGACCTGCCGGAGGATGCCGTTGTGGTCGTCGCGAGGGACGGAACGGATGGGCATGACTGTTCGCCGCTGGCCGATGTGGAAGAGGGCTGGTACTTCCCGGCAGCCGGCGACTCCGCTCCGCTCGGGCGCGACGCCGACGGCAATGTCCACGAGCCCGGCCCTGGTGACTTGTACGCCGTGCTGCTCCGTCCCGCCCGCTGAACGGCATCGAAATCAGCGCGGAACACCGCCCGAGTAGCTGCGGAGGTACACCGCCTCGATGCCGCGGGCGGGTTCGGGCAGGAGGTTCGTCGCCGTCGACACGAAGGCGACGCGCCGGCCGTGCGCATCGATCGCGGGGTCGTTGCTGTCGCTGTCGGCCTGTCCGCCCGTGGCCGGCACGCTCGCCCGAGTGCTGCGCCCGGTGCGCAGATCACGGATGAACACGTCGGCGAGCTCATTGGTGTCGCCCGCCACGATGGTGGGGTCCGGCGACACGAAGGCGGCGTAGCGTCCGGTCGCGCTGAGTGCCGCCTGGCCGCTGCCCATGCTCAGCTGCTCACCGGTACGCGAAACGCTCACCCGGCGGGTGGTGCCGAGCCGGCGGTCCCGCAGGAACACGTCCGGAACGTCGTTGACGTCCCCCGGGACCAGGTTCGACCCACTCGACGTGAACAGGACGTACCGGCCACCGGCGCTGACCCCGCCGACGTTGCTCTCCCCGTTGGCCGGTACGCCGTCGCTCGACCTGCTGACCATCGTGGTCGTACGGGTCCGCAGGTCACGCAGGTAGATCTCCCATTGCCCGGTTACGCCGTCGGTGGCGAGGTTGCCGGAATGCGAGGTGAAGGCCACGTACCGGCCGTCGGCGCTGACAGCCGGCTCGTAGCTCTCAGCGTCGCCGGGGTGGCCCTCGCTGGACACGCTGACCTGCTCGATGCGCGCGGTGTCGCGGCGCCAGACGAAGACGTCGGAGGTGTCGTTCGTGTCGCCGGGCAGAACGGGGTTGCGACTGGTGAACGCGATCACGCGGCCGTCGCGGCTGATCGACGGGTTGTCCGCGTACGGCGCGTAGGGCGCGCCTCCGCCGGCCGGCGGAATCCGTACCGTGTCGCCGGTCCGCCGGTCGTGCAGATAGATGTTGCCCGTCGGGTTGGGATCGCCGGCGATCACGTTCGTGGCCAAGGACACGAAGGCGATGTAGCGACCGTCGCCGCTGATGGTGGGCTGGTAGGTCGCTCCGTCGAGTTGCGTGCCGGTGTCGGACAGGCTGACCCGGCTGATGACGCCCGTGCGGACGTCGCGGACGAACACGTCCCAGGCTCCGTTGGTGTCCCGGCGGACCAGGTCGGACGCGGCTGATGTGAACGCCACGTAGCGGCCGTCCGCGGAGATGGCCGGCTCGTTGCTGAAGTTGTCGGGTGCTCCTCCGGCCAGAGAAGTGCTGACCCGGATCGTCGTCGCCTGGGGGATGGCTGACGCCGGCGTGCCCCAGGCGCCGGCGATGAGCGAAACGACTGCGGTAGCGGCAGCAGTGGCACGAGAGCCCATGGTCATATCCCTCTGTCCGAGGACGCGGCGACCTTCCCTTGGAGACTGTCCACCCTGTGCCACCGATGGGGCAACAGCCGATGGGCGGTGGTTGCGCACACCGAGACGGTCATCGATTCCGTGCCGAAGCGGGCGCCCGGCGCCGAGAAAATCTATGTCCAGATCACTAGACAAGCTCGGTGGACCTGGCTAACGTTGTGCGGGTTGACAGCAGAGATCGCCGAAGACGCAGACGATCTGACCGAGCGTTAAGCAGGGCCCGGATGTTCTCGCGGCTCGCTCGGCCCGGCGGTGAGTTCGTGTCACCGCAACCTTGAGTAAGGCAAGGGCACGGCAAGACCCCGGCGTAAGTCCAGGTCGGGGCACATCAGGCGGGGCCGAGGCTGGTTCAGGGTTCCGCTTGGCAGAGCGTCCGTCGCACGTGTGCGGGGCCACGAAGTCGCGTGGGGCTTCGACACCGGCGGACAGCACGACACCAGTGGAAGTGAGAAGCAGAGGAAAGGGAGGGCCGAACACCGTTGGATCGCCCGCCACCAGCCCGTCATTTCAGCTGGGGTGGACACCGCAGTCTCCATCGAACGAGAGGTGGTCTCCGGTCACGCTTATGCGATCCTCGCACCCGAAACCGTCATTGGCGGTAGGTGCGGATACGACAAGCCGACGTACCTGTCGGTAGATGGTGTTTCTGACCTGTAGCCCTGGGCCCCGGCGCTTTCGCGCCGGGGCCCTCGTCATGTCTCCGTTCCGCTCGGCAGGTGGGCATCGCCGTTACTCCCGCTACCAGCCGCCCACCGGCTGCTCGGACATCGACAGAAGATCATGTGCTACGGTTGCCGAGTTGCAGTTTTGATTTCCGTAGACGTTTTCCGGCGCCTGATGGGTTATCCAAAACCCTTCGGGCGCTTTTCGTTTTGGGTGTCGGTTTCGACGCAGGTAATCAACGCGGCGGCGTCAGAGTCCGCACAGTGCGGCCTCTACAGCCTGCGAAGGAGCAGATATGACTACAGGTACCGTGAAGTGGTTCAACGCCGACAAGGGCTTCGGCTTCATCACCCCGGACGACGGCGGCGCTGACGTCTTCGCCCACTTCTCCGCCATCGCGACGAGCGGCTACCGCAGCCTCGACGAGAACCAGAAGGTGGAGTTCGACATCACCCAGGGCCAGAAGGGCCCGCAGGCGGAGAACATCCGCCCGCTCTGACCCGTGCTCTGCGAACGGCGGCCCTGTGGTTCAGCGGGCCGCCGTTCGACGTTTGACGCTTCCGGCACAGCATCATGCCCGGCGTCCGAAGGATCGGCCCGTGGGCGCTCGGGTCCCCGGGTTGACTGACGGCTCACCCGGGCGCGCGTCCAGCCGGTAACAGGCGGACGCAGACATCGAATCTTGTTGGCTTGACTGACTGCCAGGCCGCACGGACCGTGGGTGCACGGCGTTTTCCCCCCGAAGGTTGATGACTATGACGACGACGTACTCAGGCCCTGCGAGGCTGACCCTGGCTGACGGCGCGTGCATTTCCGGCATGGCCTCCCTCAGCACCAACCAGCGCGGAGGACTCGACGGATGGGGCGGCACGTTCCGTCCGGACGAGATCACCACAGACCTTCGCGACGCGGTCGAAGGGCTGCAACTGGAACTGCCCTACGATCGGGTGGGGACAGTCGCCGTCACCGGCATGCGCAAGCTGCTCGCCACGCAGCTGTTGATTTCGCTGGCCGGACGGGGTCCGGCACCGTTCTGACAGTGCGACGCACGGCATCAGCCGCGGTGATGCGCCGGCGCTGGTCATCCGTACGGTGACCGACGCTTCCCTCCGGTTGAGGTAACGTCGTCCCGTCGGGACAGTCATTCTGATTCCGGCATCGCTGCTCCGCGGGCGACCGTCGGCAGGTCCGCCTGGAGCCTCATCCGGCGTCCGTCGCAGCCGCCCGCACCCTCGTCGCGCGGGCATGCCGGCTCCAGAGCCTCGCCCGGGCGAACTCGAGCTCGTCGGCCCGCAGGGCGACCTCGAGGAACGAGGCCGGGGCCTGCCGCTGGTGCACAGGGTCTCGACCGCGTGGGGCGTCGTGCCGACGCGTCACGGCAAGGTGGTACGGGCGACGGTGATGTGAGGGGTCACGCCGCGGGGGAGTGACCGTGCTCGGTCAGCGGTATTTCCATCATCAGTTCGACCCGTGTGCCGTGCTTCGATGAGATCAACCGGACTGCTGTGCACACCGAGAAGGCCAGCCAGAGTCCGCGCCCGTCCACGGCTGCGGCAGCCGGCCGCGGCGCGTGGTGGCGATCGACCCGGTCGGGCAGGCCCGGTCCTTCGTCACTGATGAGGCAGGTGACACTGCGGCCGACCAGGCTCAGGCGCACAGTTCCGCGGCCACCACCGTGCTCGATGGCGTTGCCGAGCATCTCGCCGACAGCCAGCGTCAGGTCACACGTACGCTCTCGGGACATGTCGGTCCGGGACAGCCAGCCGGCCACCGCCCGCCGCACCGAGGTGAGGGCGTCAAGGTCAAAACCTGAGTGGTACGAAGCCAGCGGTGCGGGTCGCGTCCTCACTCGTCGTCCGACGCTGTCGCACAGTGCTGATGACGCATGGGACCTCCTCAACGTACCTGACGGTGCGCCACCGGGGTCCAGAGCGGCCGAGCTGTGCGGAACAGGCTCGATACCCGAAGACTACGCCGAGACTTGCACCACCGCCCGGCGTGAAGGCGCGGGTGTAGGTGAGCGTTCGCGGCGATCGTGAGGAGGGCTTACGGTGTCTTCATGGATGCCGCTGGAGACACCGATTGTGCCCGGTGCGGTGGCCCGGTGGTCGTCGCCGATGAGTCGAGCCATCCGTGCGGCGTCTGTGTACAGCATGGCCGGTGTGCAGCTTGCGGTGTGCGGCTGTGGCGGCTGCTGGATGGGTTGCGCGTGCCGGTGACCGGCTCGCGTGGCCGATGGACGGCCGCTGCCGTCGGCATCGGGCATGCGGTCTCCCGTTTGTCCCACCGCGCGGACCGTGCGACGCGTCCCGGCGTCCGCCCGGGTCAACGTGTGGACCGCCGCCGGCCGTGACCGGTGCATCGATCATCTGAGGCAGGCCACGCGTGGGCCGAGGTGGCAATCGCGGTGGCCGCGTCGCGGCACCGTCCGGACGTAGCTGCGTGCGGACCGGCGAGGCCGGCGGTGTGAGCCGGTGCGGTCGCCGTCCTCGGCCTTCCACCGGAAAGTGACAACCCGCGCCGGGAGACGCGCGGCCGCGTCGATTGCGCGTAGGGGTCGGTCATGGATCGGTGGGCCGGTTCACCGGCGAGCCGGCGCCCACCGGGCGTGCTGCCCTGACCTGATCACCGAGCCCGGCACCGCCCAGGAGCTGACCCACAACGCGGGCAACGGTCGCCGCGTTCTTCGCGATCCTGTTCACCGGCCGATACCCCCGGCCGATCTTCGACTTCAACCTGATCCTCGGCCCGAACCGGTGGGCGGTTCATGGCCTCTCGCGCTCACGCCCGTACCGTGCAGGTCAGCGCCGGGCACCTGTCACTGATCACTCAGCCGGGGCCTGTCAGCGACCTCATCATCAGGCGGCACGCGCCACGGACTGACCGCCGGCCGTTCCGCATTCGACCACCCGCCGGGCCGTTGAGGGCCCGGCGGGTGTCCGCCGCATCCGGACTACGGAGCGACCGTGCCGCGTCAGCGCTTGGTGGACAAGATGTTCGAGGAGTGCCCGTTCTGCTCGTCGCGCTTCAGGCGCTTCGCCGTCTGCTTCTCCTTGATCGTCTTGCCCTTCTTCTTGACGTTCGCCTTGGTCGTCGAGTCCTTGGACATGATCGAACCTCCTGGAACAGGTCGGTGAACGTGCAGCGTGGTACCCGCGCTGACCCTACGCTGTTTCCGCTGCTGCCAGCGGTGGCAGTACATCGCCTCGTCAGACCATCGACCGCAGCCCGGGACGACCCGAAGCAGGCGTAGTCTTGGTGCTGTCGCTCCAGACCTCGGCGGCTCCGATCCAACGCCGGCGGACGCGACCCTGGGAAGAGCAGACAATGATCATCTCCAAAGCCCTCGTGCTCAGCATTCTCCGCGAGCGCGGGCAGAACGACCGAGCGAACTTCGTCGACCGCGAGCTACCCGAACGCATCGACTCCGCGCAGCACGGGGGACTGCTGGCCACGCTGCACCTCGATCCGAGCAAGCTGGCGGCCGCAGATCCGGCGTGACGAGGCGGCCCCGGCATCGCCGGGACCGCCACTCGGTGAACGCTAGGCTGCGGCCCAGCGTTGGTTGGCGCCGCTATGACAGTTCCAGACGATGACCGCGGAGCCGTTCGCGGTGCCGGCGCCGTTGACGTCCAGGCACAACCCGTTCTGACCGTTGCTGATCGTGCCGTTGCTGGTGCGGTTCCACTGCTGGTTGGTGCCGCCGTTGCAGTCCCAGATCTGCACCCGGGTGCCGGCTGCGGCGTTCGCGGGCACGTCCAGGCACTTGCCCATCACCCGCAGAGTCTGCCCGTTCTGGGTGAACTGCTGGTTGGGGTTGGTGTGGCAGTCCCAGATCTGCGTCTGTGCACCGTTGGCCGTGCTCGCCCCGCTGACGTCCAGGCACCGGCCGGAACCCTCGTTACGCAGCCGGTTGCCCGTCGGGTTCGGCGGGGCAGTGGTCGGATCCGGCGAGGGACCGGTGCCTTGGAACTGCGCGAAGAACCGCCACACCTCTGCCTTGGTCCAGGTCCGGACGCCGTCCTCACAGCCGGAGCACCCGTCGACCGGACCCGGCCCGTGGCCACTGTCGTAGGCGGCCCACTGCACCGGGTATCCCGCCCGGCAGGCGTAGAGCGTGGTGACGTGCTGCCCGCTGCCCTGTGACGGTTCGCGGGGGCTCTGCGCGGAGCAGCCGTTGTTCCGGACGAACGTGTCACGCAGTGCACGTCCCTGGGAGATGTTGAGGACGTTGTCCGAGATGCCGTGCAGGCCGAAGTACGCGATCGGCTGCGTGCCGCCGCTACAGCCGCTCAGCTGCGCGCCGGAGTAGACCGCGACCGCGCGGAAGACGTTGGCCCGGGCGCACGCGAGGGCATAGCTCATGCCGCCGCCGTAGCTGAACCCGAGGGCGAAGCGCTGCGTCGTGTCGACACAGAGGGCATCGTCGATCCGCCGGATCATGTCGTCGACGAAAGTGACGTCCTGCCCACCGGAGTTGGCCCAGCCGTTGCCGTTGCCCTGCGGCGCGACCAGGATCGCGCTGTTGTTCGACTGCTCCTGCATGCCGTAGTAGGACCAGGTGCTGCCGCTGGTCCCGCCCGAGGCGACGTCGTTCATGGTGCCGCCCCGCCAGTGGAAGGCGAAGATCAACCGGTACTGGTTGTTGCTGTTGTAGTTGGCGGGGACCCGCAGGATGAAGCTGCGATTCTGGCCGCCGCTCTGAATCGTGTGCGTGCCGCTGTTCAATCCGGGGGCCTTGCCGCACCCGGCCGTCGCCGCGAGGGCGACGGTATCGGCGGCCGCGGCCGCCAGCCGGATTCCGGCGGCCCCCGCGCCGGCGAGAACCAGGGTCGCGGCGACGGCTATCGGCGTACGCCATCTGTGCCGATTGTTGCCCTGTCGCATTGCTGCGTCCTTTCCTTTTGATGAGATGGGCTATGCGGCGGTGAATCGCCACTGCTGATTGGTGCCGCTGTGGCAGCTCCATTGCAGAAGGCGTGCGCCGTCCGTCGTGGCCGCGCCGTTGACGTCGATGCACAGTCCGCTGGGGACGCTCTTGACGGTGTACACGCCCGCGGTACCGGTCGCTGTCACGAGGAACTTCTGCTGGTTGCTGTTGTTGCACGTGAACTGCTGCAGGAACGCGCCCTGAGCGGTGGAGCCGCCGATGAGGTCGAGGCACTTGTTGCTGTGTCCCGCCTTGAGGTAGACGGCACCGCCACCGGCGTCGACGGCTTGCCACTTCTGGTTGTTGCCGCCGGTCGCCGCCCACTGGACGATCTGGGCCCCGTCGGCGGTGGACGCGGCGCTGACGTCGATGAGCTTGCTGCTGTGCTGGGCCGTGACGGTCCAGGTGCGGCCGGCCACCCCGCCCGGGTCGGGCGCACCGGTCCCCACGCCGCTGCCGCCGAAGGTGAACGAGTCGACGTCGAACAGGCTGGTGGTGGAGCCTTTGAAGACCATGTACAGGGTGTGGGATCCGGCCAGGGCGGTGGTGGTGACCGCCGCCGTGGACTGGTAGTTGTCCCAGCCGCCCGTGTTGGGCACCGGCGTGGTGGCCAGCAGCGTGCCGGTCGGTGAGCCGGCGCGCAGCTCGATCGATCCGCCGCTGTTCGGTGACGACAGCCGGTAGCTGACGCTGGTGATGCCGGACAGGCTCATCGGGCCGAACGCCACCCAGTCGTTGTTGGAGACGTCGCCGATCCGCTTGCCGCTCTCCGCTGCGGCCTGCTCGACGACCCGTACGCCGGACTGGCTGCTGTAGTACTCCGCCTGCTTGTGTTTGGGCTGCAGGACTGCCTGGGCGTAACCGGTGAGCGGGCTCGCGCCACCGGCACCGCCGTCGTCGGTGTAGCGGGCCCGCAGGACGTAGTACAGGTTGGCGCCGTCGGGGTGCCCGCCGAGCAGGTCCGTGGCGATGGTCCCTGAGCAGCCCGGATAGTCGGTCGTCTCGTGCTGGTGGTCGTCGTGGCCCAAGGCCGGGTTGACCAGGACCTTGGTGCAGTCGACGGGTGCGCCGCCCGGATCGGACACGGTGACCGTGTACGGGACCCGGTCGCCGAAGTTGAGCATCCCGCCGTTGGCCGGCACGGTGATCGTGACCACCGGTGCGGTGTTCCCGACCGTGATCTGCACGTTCGCGAAGGACGCCTTGCCGGTGTTGTCGGTGACCCTCAGCTGAGCGGCGTAGTTGCCGTTGGCGGTGTAGACGTGGGACGGTCCGGCCGCCGTGGAGGTGGTGCCGTCGCCGAAGGTCCACAGGTAGCTGAGGGTGTTGCCGGGATCGGGATCGGTCGTGCCGGCGCTGCTGAACTGCACCGTCAGGGGCGCGTTTCCGCTGGTGGGCGTCCCTGTCGCCTTGGCGATCGGGGACCGCCCGCCCTGGATGTAGTCGATCCGGTAGAGGCCGGAGTCGTTGTTGCCGCCACCGAAGTTCGAGCCCCACTCCAGCACGTACAGCGAGCCGTCCGGGCCGAACTCCAGGTCCATCGGCTTGATGAAGTTGCCCGCGGGCAGGAACGGGTTGGTCCGGGTGACCGCCGAGGCGGAGTCGAAGTGCACTTCCTTGATGTAGTTGCGGGTCCATTCGTAGAAGAAGTGGACACCGTCGTAGTACGGCGGGAACTTCGTCGCCGACGGGTTGGCGGCGTTGTAGCGGTAGACCGGTCCGCCCATCGGGCCCGACCCGCCCGAGCCGAGCTCCGGGAACGTCGGTGAGGTGCCGTAGCCGTACCACATGTTCGGGGCGACGACCGGCTTGAGACTGGTCAGGCCGGTGTTGTTGGGCGAGTTGTTGACCGGTGCCGCGCAGTTGAACTTCGCGCCGACGACGCCGGTGTCCGGGTTGAACGGCGCGTACGGCTGGTTGTTGCCGTGGCAGAACGGCCAGCCGTAGTTGCCCGGCGCCTTGATGACGTTGAGCTCGACGAGCCCCTCGGGGCCGCGGTTGGTGGTGCCGCCACTGCGGTCGGGCCCGTAGTCGGCCAGGTAGACGTGGCCGTTGGCCGGGTCGATCGAGAAGCGGAACGGGTTGCGGAAGCCCATCGCGTAGATCTCGGGCCGGGTCTGTGCCGTGCCCTGCGGATAGAGGTTGCCGGTCGGGACGGTGTATCCGCCACCGGCCGAGGGCCGGATCCGCAGCAGCTTGCCCCGCAGGTCGTTGGTGTTGCCCGCGGTACGCGCGGCGTCGAGGTTGGCCTTGCCCGAGCGCCAGTCCAGCGGCGCCCAGCCCTGCCAGTTGGGGTCGAGGTTGGGCGGCGTGTCGTCACCGGTTCCGATGTAGAGGTTCCCGTCCGGCCCGAACTCGAGGTAGCCACCGGTGTGCCCCGGTTCCGGGAAGGTGCGGTCCCGGTACGCCGGGATGTCGATGATCGTCACCTGGCTGGACAGGTTCAAGGTGTCGCCGGTGAGCGTGAAGCGGGAGACCCGGTTGACGTCTGTCGTACTGGCGGCCGGCGAGTGGTACAGGTACACGTAGCCGTTGCTGGCGAAGTTCGGGTCCAGGGCCAGTCCGGTGAGGCCGTCCTCGCCGCCGGTGTAGACGCTCAGCGTGCCGGCGGTGACGGTGCTGTTGGTGGCCGGCCGGAAGATCTTCACCTGGCCGGCGCGCTGGACGTAGAGCACCCGCCCGTCGGGGGCGACCGCGAGCGCCATCGGGTCGGCGGTGTTGTCGTCGAGCGTGCGCTTCTCGAAGTTGCTCCAGACGGTGCCGCCGCAGTCACCGGGCTCGGTGCCGGCCGCCCACTTGACGCCGCCCAGGACGTGGTTGCGGAAGGCGGTCTCGCTGTACGACGCGATCGCGTGACCCATGCCGGTGGCCCAGACCCGGCCGCCGGCGGTGTTGCGGCACCAGGAGATCGGGTGATCGGGCCCCATCGCCCGCGGGCCCGGGTTGTACGTCCGCTCGTCGGCGGTGACCAGGACGTGGACGTCGCCGCGCGGGTTGCGGTCGAAGTTGTACCACTCCTCGCCGCGGTTCCAGCGGTCCGGCAGGCCGGCCGTCGACGGGTGGTTCTTGTCGGCGACGACGGCGGTGCCCGGCAGCACGCCGGGGGAGTGCTCCGGCATGTGCGCGCCGGCGTTGACCGTCTGGTCCCACCACGGGTATTCGGCCTCGATGCCCATGTCCACGGCGTTGTGGACGGCGACGATGCCCTTGCCGGCGGCCAGGAATCCCTCCACCGCCTGCCGCTGGGCCGACGTGGTCCACACCATGCCGGAGGTCTGGAACATGACGAGCACGTCGAAGGTGGCCAGGTTGGCCGGGGTGAAGGCGGTGGAGTCCTCGGTGTGCACCACTTCGAAGTTGTTGGCGGCAGCCTGTTCGGTGAACATGGCGACGCCCGCGGGGATCGAGTCGTGGCGGTAGCCGGTGGTCTTGGTGAACAGCAGAGCGCGGAACGCTGGGGCCGCTGACGCCGGTGGAACGGCGACCGCGAACGACAACAGCAGACCCGCTATCGCCCCGATGATCAATGTGCTGCGACGCATGCCGTCTCCTGTACTGGCGGGGGAAGGGGCTGACGACCACGGGCACGCGGCGCCGTCCCTCGGACGGTCCGGGCGTTGCCGGGCGTACCGAAGGCGTGCGTGTGCCGGTCAGGTCGTCATGCCGTCCGCCGCGACGGGCTCGGCCAGCATGCGTTCAGCCATTGCTGAAAGTCAATACGACTACAGCTGGACCAATTCCATTACACATTTTTGTGGGCTGATTTTGTCGAAAGGAACATCTACGCTGTCGACCAATTCCACTATTGATCCATTCTGCTGACCAAGCATCGTTGGGGCCGCTGATGTCTGACGCTCTGCCGTCGCCGCTGCTCGCACTGAAGGGCATCGGTAAATCGTTCCTGGGCGTGCGCGTCCTCGACGGGGTGGACCTCGATGTCGTACCGGGCGAGGTGCATGCCGTCGTCGGCGAGAACGGCGCCGGCAAATCCACGCTCATGAAGATCGTGTCCGGCGGGTACGCGCCCGACGAGGGCACGATCGAGCTCGCCGGCGCGCCAAGACGGTTCAGCGGCCCGCGCGACGCCCAGCGGGCCGGGATCGGCATCGTGCACCAGGAGTTCAACCTGCTGCCGGAGCGCACCGTCGCCGAGAACGTGTATCTGGGCCACGAACCCGTGCGCCGCGGGCTCGTCGACCGCCGGGCCATGCGGGAGCGCACCGCCGAGCTGCTGGCCTCGATCCGGGAGAGCTCGCTGCGGCCCGGGTCCCGGGTGGGTCGTCTCGGCGTGGCCCGGCAGCAGATCGTCGAGATCGTCAAGGCGCTCGCCCTCGACGCGCGGCTGCTCATCATGGACGAGCCCACCGCCGCCCTGGCCGACAACGAGGTGGAGCGGCTCTACGCGCTCGTCCGGCGGCTGCAGCAGCGGAGGATCGGCGTGCTGTACGTCTCGCACCGCCTCAAAGAAGTCTTCGACCTGGCCGACCGGATCACCGTGCTCAAGGACGGCGGCCTGGTGACCACCGTGAAGGCCGCGGAGACCGACCCCGACCGGCTGGTACGGCACATGGTCGGCCGCGACCTGTCCAGCTACTACCCCGACCGGGCCGCGCCGGACGAGCCCGGTCCGGTAAGGCTCGCCGTCCGCAACGGGGGCAACCGCAAGCTGCGGGACGTCGATCTGCGGTTGCGGGCCGGTGAGGTGCTCGGCGTCGGTGGCCTGCAGGGCTCGGGGCGCTCGGCGCTGGCTCGCGCTGTGTTCGGCGCCGCGCCGTTCACCACCGGCGAGGTCACGCTCGACGGCCGACCGGTCCGGTTGCGCTCGCCCCGCGCCGCGATGCGCGCCGGCATCGCCTACGTGACCGAGGACCGCAAGGGCGAGGGCATCGTCGCCGGGGCGTCGGTGCTCGACAACGCACTGCTGGCCGGGCGTGCTGTGCTGCCCACCTGGCGGGGCCGCGCCGCCCGTACCGCCCGGGTCCGCGACCTGCTGGCCGCCGTCGACGTGCGGGCCGCCACGGAGGACCAGGAGATCCGCTTCCTGTCCGGCGGCAACCAGCAGAAGGTCGTCCTGGCCCGGTGGCTGGCCCTCGGGCCCGGGATCCTGCTGTTCGACGAGCCGACCCGGGGCATCGATGTGGGCGCCAGGTCGGCGATCCACGACCTCGTCCGCCGCCTGGCCCGCGACGGTGCGGCCGTACTCATGATTTCGTCGGAGCTGCCCGAGCTGCTCGGGATGAGCGACCGGATCATCGTGCTGCGCGACGGCCGGATCGCCGGCGAGCTGCCCGCGGGCGCGACCGAGGAGGACGTCCTCACCCTCGCCCTCGGCGCTGTGCCGGCGGCGGCCTGATGAGCACCGCGCTGACCCTGCCGGCCCGGCGGACCGCGCCCGGCGTCTTCATCGCCCTGGCCCTCACCCTGGCGGTCGGCTGGCTGGTCGTCACCATCGACGGCGGCCAGCTGTTCAGCCAGCCGACGACGGTGAGCCTGTTGCACGTCGCCGCCGGTCTCGGGCTCGTCGCCGTCGGCCAGACCGTGGTCATCATCGGCGGCTCGCTCGACCTGTCCGTGGCGTACGTGGTCAGCCTCAGCACCCTGGTCGCGGCGGAGGCCATGGCCGGCAGCAACGCGGGCCTGCTGCCGGGTATCGCGCTGGCGCTCGGGGTCAGCGCCGCGATCGGGTTGCTCAACGGCGTGCTCGTCACCAAGGCGAGGATCAACGCGTTCATCGCGACCGTGGGCGTCGCGCTGCTGCTGAAGGGCTACCTCGACAACGGCTACGACGGCCCGGCGGGCCGCACCGCGCCGGTTCTCGTGCAGAGCCTCGGATACCAGCGCATCGGCCCGGTGCCCGTGTCGTTCCTGCTCCTGCTGGCCGTCGCCGCCGCGACCTGGGTCGTCCTCACCCGTACGCGCTTCGGTCACCATCTGATCGCCGTCGGCGGTGACCCGCAGGTCGCCCGGCTCTCCGGCGTCCGCAACGACCGGGTGCTGATCACCGCCCACGTGCTGTGCTCGCTCTGCGCCGGTCTGGCCGGCATCTATCTCGCCGGCCGGCTCGGCTCGGGCGCGCCGCGGGTGGGCACCGAGGGACTGTACGACCTGGAGTCGATCGCCGCGGTGGTCCTCGGCGGCACCGCCCTGGCCGGGGGAAGCGGTGGCGTGGCCGGCACCGTCGGTGGTGTGCTGCTGCTGGCCAGCATCGACGCCATCCTCAACCAGCTCGAGGTCGACGCCTTCGTCAAGCAGGTGATCCGCGGCGTGATCATCATCGCGGCCGTCGCCGTCTACGCCCGGCGGGCCCTGCGCAAGGCGGCGTCGTAGCCATGCGGCTGGCTGAACGGAGCCGGCTACGCCTCGGTGGCCTCGTACCCATCCTGGTGCTCCTCGCGGTGTTGCTGGTGCTGCTCGGCATCCGCCAACCCGACTTCCTCTCCCCGCCGTCGCTGATGTCGTTCCTCGGCCGTTCCGCGCCGCTCATCCTGCTCGCCGCGGGTCAGTACTTCGTGATCGTGGCGGGCGAGTTCGACCTGTCCGTCGGCTCTCTGGTCACCGCGCAGGTCGTCGTGGCCGCCCGGCTCATCGACAGCGCTCCGTCGCGTACCTGGCCGGTGATCCTGCTGCTCCTGGCGTTCGGCGCAGCTGTCGGTTTCGTCAACGGCCTCATCACCACACGGCTGCGGGTGTCCTCCTTCATCACAACCCTGGGTATGTACCTGATCCTCGTCGGCGCCGTCTACCTGTGGTCCGACGGCGCCCCGAAGGGCGGGCTCTCCGAGGAGTTCCGCCGGTTCGGCCGGCGCGCGTTCGAGGACGTGTTCCTGGTGGGTCGCTTCCCGTACGCGTTGCTGATCCTGCTGGCCGTGGCCGCGCTGGCCGTGCTGCTGACCCGTTCCGACTTCGGGCGGACCCTGGTCGCGGCCGGCGGCAACCCGCGGACCGCCGAGCTGAGCGGGGTACGGGTCCGGCACGCCAAGACCCTGGCGTTCGTGCTGAGCGGACTGGCCGCCGCGGTCGCCGCGATCCTCATCGGCGGGTACAGCGGTGTCTCCTTCCAGGCCGGCGCCGGTCTGGAGTTCGGCGCCATCACCGCGGTGGTCCTCGGCGGCGTCGCCCTGGGTGGAGGCCGCGGTTCGGTCGTCGGCGCGATGCTCGGTGCGCTGACCCTCGAGACGCTCTTCACGCTGATGAATTTCTACGGCGTCTCCGGCGCCCTCAGATCGACGGTCCAGGGCGCGATCATCCTGCTCGCCGTGGCCGTCTCGGCCATGCGTTCCGTTCCAGCTAAGGGGATCCAGTGAGACGTTCCACAGCCGCCGTGGCGATCGGTGCCGTGCTGGCGCTCGCCGGTTGCGCGACCGACGAGCCCACCGCCGTTGCCTCGGGCGCCGCGTCGCAAGCAGCCGGGCCCGGTACCGGGGCACAGTCGAAGTTCTTCGTTCAGGCCGACTACGACAAGGAGCTCGCCCTGCTCGGCGCCACCCCGACCGGGCCCGCCGGCAAGCCGTGGGAGCAGGTGCTCGACCCGAGCATGGTGGAGACCGCCAAGTTCAAGAAGCCGGGACCGTACAAGATCTGCTTCTCGAACGCGGGCCTGAACAACCCGTGGCGCCAGGTCGGCTTCAAGACCATGCAGGCCGAGGTGGAGACGCACGGGCGCCTCATCGAGCAGTTCGTCCACGTCGACGCCGAGGGCAAGGACCAGAAGCAGATCGCGGACATCAACGACCTGCTGGGCAAGGGGTGCGACGCGCTCATCGTGTCGCCGAACACCACCGCCACCCTGACCCCGGCCGTCGAGGCCGCCTGCGCCAAGGGTTTGCCGGTCATCGTCTTCGACCGCGGCGTCGACTCGACCTGCCCGGTGACCTTCATCAACCCGATCGGCGGCTACGGGTTCGGCCACGTCGCGGCCGACTTCATCAGCAAGCGGATGAAGCCGGGCGGCAAGGTGCTCGCGCTGCGCATTCTGCCCGGCGTCGACGTGCTGGAGACGCGCTGGTCCGCCGCCAAGGTCGCCTTCGACAAGGCCGGCGTCGACGTGATCGGCGTCGAGTTCACCGACGGCGACCCGGCCAAGACCAAGAAGATCGTCAACGACTACATCCAGCGGTACGGCACGATCGACGGGGTCTGGATGGACGCGGGAGCGGTCGCGGTCGCCGCGGTCGAAGCGTTCGTCGACGAGGGCCGGCCGGTGCCGCCGATCAACGGCGAGGACCAGCTCGACTTCCTTGAGACGTGGAAGGACAAGAACCTCACCGCCATCGCGCCCACCTATCCGACCTATCAGTGGCGTACGCCGATCATCGCCGCGTTGCGCGTCCTCAACGGCGAACCGGTGTCCAGCCCGTGGAAGCTGCCGCAGCCGACCATCACCCAGGACAACCTGGGCCGGTACATCGATGCGGACATGCCTCCGCTGCACTACGCCGTGTGCGGCTGCACGGACCTGCCCGGCTACCCGCAGCGCTGGAAGTAGCCGGTTGTACGCCATCGGTGTCAACCCGTGGGTGTGGGCCTCGCCGGTCGACGACGAGGCCCTGGCCGAGCTCGTGCCCCGGATCGCCGCGTTCGGCTTCGACGCGATCGAGCTGCCGCTCGAGCAACCGGGTGACTGGGACCCGGTCCGCACCCGCGACCTGCTGGCGGCGCACCACCTGACCGCGGCCGGCGTCTGCGCGGTGACCCCGCCCGGGCGTGAGCTGGTGGCGGCGCCGGCCGCCGTGGTCACGGCGACCGTGGCGTATCTGAAGACCTGCGTGGACAACGCCGCCGTCCTCGGGGCGCCCTGCGTCGGTGGCCCGGTGTACGCATCGGTGGGGAGGACCTGGCGCATGTCCCCGGCGGACCGGACGGCTTGTTACGCGGACTTCCGCGAGGCCTTGGCGCCGGTCGCCGACTACGCCGGCGAGCGGGGCGTGAGCATCGGCGTGGAGGCGCTCAACCGCTACGAGACCAGCGTCGTCAACACCGTGACGCAGGCGCTCGAACTGATCGACGGGCTGCCCGCGAACGTGGGCCTGATGATCGACACCTATCACATGAACATCGAGGAGTCCGACCCGTACGTGATCCTCGGCGTCGCCGGGCCCCACATCAAGCACGTCCAGGTCAGCGGCACGGATCGCGGAGCACCCGGCAGAGACCACTTCGACTGGTCCCGCTTCTTCAGTGCCCTGCGCGCGACCGGATACCGGGGCGCGGTGTGCATCGAGTCGTTCACCGCGCTGAATGATGCGATCGCCACCGCCGCGTCGATCTGGCGCCCGCTGGCCCTCTCGCCGGACCGGCTGGCCCTGGACGGCCTGATGTACCTGCGATCGGTCGACCGGCGCATGGATCGACAGCCATCACTTGACGTGAACGGAAACTCACATTAACGTTTGCGAAGACATCATACGTCATACGCTCTCGTGGGGCGGTTCCTGGGCGGTCACGCCGACCCGTCTGGTGATTGCTCCGCGAGAGCCAACTTGCCCGCCGGCACCGGGCCCCGACTCAAGCAGGCGCGACGCGGACCACCGCGACGGTCTGGGCGAGGTCCCGATCGCCGCAGGCGGCGGGCCGGGTGGCCAGGTTGCCCCGTACGGTCACCTTCTCGCCCGGGCTCAGTGCCGCAGCCTTCGGCCCGGTCAGTGCCCACCGGCGCCGGCCGACCACCAGCATGGTGCAGTCACCCGAGCGCTCGACCACGCCCGTGAGCGTCCGGGTGCCCCAGGGCAGCGGGCCCGGCACGTCACCGGAGGGCGCCGGGGGAGCCGCCGGTGTCCCGGGCCGCGACCGCGGCGGTGTGCTCCGCGGCGCAGCGCCGGTGGACTCCGGAGCAGCAGGTTCGGACGACGGAGCCATGTGGGGAGTGGCCGGCGCAGACGAGGAACCGGCACTCGGCTGCGCACCAGGCAGGTCGTCCGAGGGCCCGGCCGAACTGCAGGCTGCGGTCTGCCACAGCAGACCGATCACGCTCACGACAACTGTTGCCCTGCGCATCATGGGAGGCACCTCCAGTGCTGGGACGCGACCCGCCCGCGGCCCGTTCCTCACAAGCGGTAGAAGGCACGGTAACGCCGGATCAGCCGCCATTGGACCACCACCGCCGCCACCGTCAGCAGGATCATCACCAGGGTCGCGGCCGCCGCGTAGCCATAGCGCAGATACTCGAAGCCGTTGCGGTAGACGAACAGCGACAGGTACGTGGTGGCGTACGGCGGTGGTCCGCCGTCGGTGACCACGAGCGCCGGCACGAAGGTGAAGTGCAGACTCTGCACGGCGTCGCGTACCAGCAGAAGCCCCAGCACCGGTGCCATCAACGGCAGGGTGACCCGGCGGAACACGTCCCAGCCGGTGGCGTCCTCCAGGGCCGCCATCTCGTAGACGTCGCGGGGCAGCGCCCGGCGCGCGGCCAGCAGCACCACGAACGTCTCGCCCATCGTGAACAGGCTCATCGCGATGATCGCGGCCCGGGCATCGGCCGGGTCGGTGAGCCACTGCGGCGGTGTGCGCCCCAGCATGGTCAGGCCGTTCTCGCCACCGCTGCGCAGGACCTGGTTGATCGGGCCGTAGAGCGGATTGAGCAGCCACAGCCACAGCAGTCCGTAGGCGATCTCCGGCACGGCGGTCGGCAGCATCGCCGCGCTGCGGGCGCTGCCCACCCCGAGCGCCCGGCGGTGCAGCAACAGCGCCAGGCCGAGCGCGAAAAGCACCCGCAACGGTACGGCGACCAGCGCGAACACCACCGAGTTGGTCAGGGCCACCCGGAAGATCGGGTCGTGGATCAGCTCGCTGAAGTTGCCGAACCCGGCCCACCTCGGCGGACGCAGCAGGTCGTACTCGGTGAAGGCCAGCGCCAGCGTGATCACGGCGGGCAGCAGGATCAGAGCCAAGAGACCGATCAGGTACGGCGTCAGCATCATCACCAGCTGACGGCGTGAACGCGAGTCCGGTCTCATGACGGGCTGTACCGCAGTCCACTGTCGGCGTGGAAGACGTGCACGTCCGCCCAGCGCACGTCCGCCCGTACCGCCGCGCCCCGGGCCGGCCGCCGATCAGCCGGCACCCTCGCGACGAGCCGTTGGCCACCGGTCAGAACGAGGTACGCGTACGCGTCCTCACCGACCACCTCGACCCGGTCCACGACGGCGGCGTTCCCGCCGGCCTCGTCGGCGGCGCCGTGCAGCGTGACGGCCCCCGGCCGGAACCCGATCTCCAGCTCCTCCGCTCCGGCCGGCCCGGGCGGGGCGCTGCCGGAGGGGGTGAACGGTCCCGACGCGGGGAGCAGGTTCATCGCCGGCGAGCCGACGAATCGGGCGACGAACGCGCTGGCCGGGCGGTGCCAGATCCGGTCGGGGGTGTCGATCTGCTCGATCCGGCCGTCGCGCAGCACGGCGATCCGGTCGGCGAGCACCAGCGCCTCGGTCTGGTCATGGGTGACGTGGACCATGGTCGCGCCCAGCCGGTCGTGCAGGGCGCGCAGCTCGGTGCGCATCTCGGTGCGCAGTGCGAGGTCGAGGTTGGACAGCGGCTCGTCGAGCAGGAACAGGTCCGGTTCGCGCACCAGCGCCCGGGCCAGCGCGACGCGTTGCCGCTCGCCGCCGGAGAGCTGCCCGGGCCGCCGCTCCAGCAGGGCCGCGCAGCCGACCGATTCGGCTGCCGCCCGGGCCCGTTGCCGGGCGACCACGCGCGGGGTGTCGCGTACCTCCAGGCCGAAGGCGATGTTGTCGGCCACGCTCAGGTGCGGGAACAGCGCGTAGGACTGGAAGACCATCGACACGTTGCGCCGGCCGGGGCGCTCGGTGGTGACGTCGCGCCCGGCGATGTGCACGCGCCCGGCGGTGACCGGTTCCAGGCCGGCCACCACCCGCAGCACCGTCGACTTGCCGGCCCCCGACGGCCCGAGCACCACCAGCAGTTCGCCGTGGGCCACGGTCAGGTCGATGCCGCGCAGCACCGGGGTGCGCCCGTACGCGGCCGAGACGCCCTCCAGCAGCAGCCCGGGATCGCTCACCCGTGCTCGCCGCGGGCGAACAACGGCCGGGTCTGCTCATCGAGATCACGGATCACGTCGTCGAGTTTGTCACCCCGGTACAGGGCGTTCTCCAGGATGCCGCCGGTGGCGTCCTCGATCTCCGGCCAGGTCGAGACGGTGGGCAGCGCCCGCACGGTCGGGATGGCGTCGAGGAAGACCTTGGCGCTGCGCGGCGGCTGGGCCGGGCCGAGGAACGCCGCCGAGGTCGACACCGCGATGTGCGAGGGCACGGTACGCCCGGTAGCCGCGATGATCTTCTGCCCCTCCGCGGCGATGGCGAACTCGAGGAACCTCCAGGCGGCGTCCTTGTTCTTCGACCCCCTGGTCATGCAGTACGCGTCGGAGTGCAGCACGCCGACCTGCTTGCGGTAGACCGGCAGCGGGGCGACGTCCCACTCGAAGTCGGTGATCGTGCGGAACGTGGTGGTGGCCCGGCGCGAGCTCAGCACCATGGCGAGGCGGCCGTTGGCGAACCGCGACTCGTCGTCCTCGGCCTCCACGTCCTCGTCGGTGGGCACCACGCCGTACGCCAGCCGCAGGTCGACGAGATTCTTGAGGGCTTCGCGAGCGGCCGGGGTGTCCAGGGTGAGCCGGGTCGGCCGGGCCGGGTCGTCGACGATCTCACCACCGTTGGACCAGACGAACGGGGCGAGCCGAATGATCGACGGCTCCACGCCGAGGCCGTACAGGGCGGGCCGCTGGGCGGCACCCTCGCTCTCCGTTCCCTTGATCACCCGGCCGGCGGGGTCCCGGGTCATCGCGGTCGCCGTGGTGATCATGTCGTTCCAGGTCCAGCCGGCTTTCGGCTCGGCCACGCCGTACTTCTGGAACAGGGTGCGGTTGTAGTAGACCGCGAGGCTGGAGACGTTCTGCGGCAGGCACAACTGCTTGCCGCCCCACTTGAAGGCGTCCATCGCCACCGGGTAGTAGTCGCCCGGGTCGATCGCCGGCGAGTCGGCGATCCGGCCGTCCAGCGGCTCGACGACGTCCTTGGCGGCGAACTGGCCGTAGAAGCGGTAATTCATCAGGAACACGTCCGGCGGGGCGCCGCCGGCCACCGAGGTGGCCAGCCGGGCCAGCAGATCCTTGCGGTCGCTGGCCTCCACCAGCTGCACGTCGGCGCCGGGCCGGGCCTTCTCGTACGCGTCGACGAGCGTCCGGTAGGCGGCCAGTTCCTCGGGGGCGCCGAAGACCAGCAACCGCACCGGCGCGCCGGCCGACGACGTGGACCCGGAGCCACAGCCCGTACCGGCGAGCATGGTGCACAGCAGCAGCGCCAGCAGCGCCTTGAGTCTCATCATCAGGTCCGTTCCGTCGGATCGTCGTGACGCAGGAATCGCCGCTGAGCCAGCACGAAGACGGCCAGCGCCGGTGCCGTGGCGAGCACCGCCCCGGCCAGGAAGACCGGGAAGTTGGTCGGGTCCAGCACCGACAGTGAGCGCAGCGCCAGCGGCAGGGTGAACAGGTCGCGGTCGTAGACGTAGACCAGGGGGTCGAGGAAGTTGGACCAGGTCAGCACGAACGTCAGGGCAGCGAGCCCGGCGGTCACCGGGCGGACCAGCGGCAGCGCGACCCGCCACCAGATCCGCACCGGCGAGAGGTCCTCGATGAGGCAGGCGTCGTAGAGCTCGCCCGGCAGCGCCCGGAAGGCCAGGTAGTACACCAGCACGTAGAGCGGCGAGGTGCCGAGCAGAGCCGGGGCGATCAGCGGCACCAGGGTGTCGGTGAGCCCGAGCAGCCGGAAGATCGCGAAGCGGGGCACGAGCAGGGCGGTGGCCGGCACCATCAGCGCGACGAGCGAGGCGGCCACGACGGTGGCGGTGACGCGGGGAGCCAGCCGGGCGAGGGCGAAGCCCGCCAGGGCCGCGACCAGCACGCTCAGCGGCACCGCGACGGCCGCCACCAGGACCGAGTTGAGCGAGGCGCGCAGCAGGCCGCCGAGCGCGGCGGCCTGCTGGTAACCGGCGGTGGACACCGGATCGGGCACCAGCTGCGGTGTCGGCGACGGCGGCAGCCCGGGCTGCGTGAACGATCCGGAGATCAGCAGCAGCAGCGGCGGGACGAAGACCAGGACGACGAAGACCGCGCCGAGGGTGCGCCAGGCGCGGCCGGCTGCCGCGGGCAGCGGTGAGGGGCCGCGCTTGCGGCCCCTCACCAGGTTGTCTCCGATGGCCGGCTACCGGAGCGACAACTGCCAGGCGCCGAGGCCGTGCGAGGCCGCGTACAGCACCCGCTCACCCGGTACCACGGTCAGTCCGGCGACCTCGACGTTCGGCATGCCGGTGGCCGCCTTGGCCCAGGTCGTACCGTCCCTGACCAGCCGCAGGACGCCGAAGTCGGAGGAGGCGTACAGGTCGCCGGTGACGTCGTCGCGGACCAGGTCCGTGATCGGCTGGTCGCCGAAGTTGTACGACCGGTCGGTCCAGGTCGCGGCGCCGGTGGCCGGCACCCGCACCTCGAACGCGTGCCCGGGCGTGGCCGGGGTGTTCGAGGAGAACCCGCTGTAGGAGACCCACGCCCGGGCCGGGTCGGCCGGGTCGATGTGGATGCTGGTGACGAACCGGTTCGGGGTGGTGGCGGTGTCGATCCGGGTCCAGGTGACCGCCGAGGCCGGCTCGGCGTCGACGTTGCGGCTCACGAACACCCGGCCGGTGCTGGTCGCGGCGTACGCGGTCGAGGAGTCCGAAGCCACCCGCTGGACCACCGAGACGGCGCCGCCGGCCCGGTCGCCGAGGGTCGCGGCGGTCAGCTGGGTGGTGCCCAGCGGCTCCCAGTCGCCGCACACCTCGTCGAAGGTGCCGGTCCAGCTGTTGCAGATCTCGTTGGCCTCTTCGATGCTCCGGTCGCCGAGGCCGAAGGTCTTGGTGCGGTACACGGTGCGCGCGGTGCCGGCGAACATCGTGCCGCTGACCTTCGGGTCGTTGATGACCGGGGCGTAGAACAGCGTGCCGGGCTGGCCGAAGATCGGGTCGGAGATGGTGATCCAGCTGCCGATGTCGCCGTTGTTGAAGTTCACCTCGGGCGAGGCGTCGAAGAAGGTGTGGAACCGGAACTCGGGCCGGCCCACGTCGAAGCCGGACGCGCCGCCGTCACCGATCATCGTGTTGACCCAGCGCTTGCGCTGACCCTTGTTCTCCCACGTGCCGTTGTCCTGGGTGCCGCCCTGCAACAGCTTGGGGTCGTGCGGGCTGGTCGACAGGCTGATGAACTGCAGCGTGGTCATGCCCTTGTTGATGCCGGTCAGCTTGGCCGGGATCTTCGACAGCATCTGCCGGCAGCGCTCCAGCTCGGCGGCTGTGGTGAACTCCCGGTCGGGGTTGTCGCACCAGCTCGACCGGTTGACGAAGGTGCCGCTGGAGCGCATCACGCCGCCGTCGTTGGCCTCGAAGAACTGGTACGGATTACGCGGGTGGGTGATCAGCGCGTGCTGGTCGGGGTGCAGGCCGTTGGGGTGCAGCTCGTCGGTGCCGTCGAAGGTCATGTCGGTGCCGCTGACCCCGGCGTCGGTGGACAGCACGACCGCCCGCTTGTGGGCGATGGTCTCGCCGTAGACGTACGAGCCGCCGGTGTAGACGATGTCCGGGTGCCCGGCCGGGGTGTGCACGAACAGGTCGTACCAGCACTGCCCGGTGCACTGGTTGTAGGTGGCGTAACCCGGGTCGGCCGGGTTCGAGCTGGTCAGGTCGGCGAAGGCCGGGGTGCCGGTGGCCACGTCGTCGCTGCGGAACAGCCGCGAGTACGGGGTGCCGGTGTTGCCCTCGTGCACGTACATCCGGGTCTTGCCGCCGGGCAGCGCGGCCACGTCGATCGCCGCGCGGGTCTGGATCACGGCCGCGTTCAGCGAGGGCTTGATCTGGGTCCAGGTCGCGCCGGCGTCGGGGGAGCGCCAGACACCGCGGGCGTAGGAGGAGGCGTAGACGACGTCGGAGTCACGCGGGTCCAGCTTGACGTGACGCACGCCGCGCGGCGAGCAGGTCGCGGTGTTGGCGAACTCCGCGGCGCTGCCGGTGCACTGGGCCGGGTCGGTCGAGCCGTTGTGGATGAACCTCCAGCTCGTGCCGCCGTCGGTGGACTTGTAGAGGCCCCACTTGGCGGCGTCCGGCACCGGCCGGGTCACCCCGGTGCAGCAGGAGCTCGACATGCCGCGCAGGGCGGTGGTGGTGGCCACGTACAGCGTCTTCGGATCGCCCGGCTTGATGGTGATCTCGCCGATGCCCTTGCCGTCCAGGGCGTCCTTGCCCAGCGGGCCCTTCCAGGTCACGCCGCCGTTGGTCGACTTGTACAGGCCGACGCCGGCGACGCAGCCGGAGCCGCAGATGTTCGCCTCGCCGGTGCCGGCGTAGACGGTCAGCCCGGTGCGGTCGTTGCGGTCGATGCGGACCGAACCGGCGGCGTTGATACCCAGCGGCCCGCCCAGGTAGAACCACTTGGGCTCGGCGGCCAGCACGTTCAGGGTGGCCCAGACGCCGCCACCGGCCGGGGTGACATAGGCCCGGCAGAGCAGGTTGTTGCAGTCCGGGGCGATGTCGATGGAGGTGACCCGGCCGCCCGCCACGTACTCGTTCGGCACGTAGTTGAACGAGTTGCGGAACTCGGTGAACGGGTACAGCGCCTCGCTGGGGCCGACGTTGGTCCACTTCCGGGCGGCGGCGCCGCGCAGGTTGCCGACAGCGCGCTTCTCAGCGGCCGCGTACGCCGCCTTCGACCTGTCCATCTGCTCGACGGAGATGGTGGCGGCCGGGTAGGCCCGTTCCAGGAACTCCTGCTGCCCGGCGACGCCGGGACCGTCCGGCGCCATGCCGTCGTTGCCCGGCACGGCCTGCAGCAGCTTCTGGTTGTGGGCGCCGAGCGCGCCGGGCATCTCGCCGCCGACGGCCACGGGAACCGGTACCTCGGCACCGGCGAAGTGGATCCCGGCGGCGCCGGTGGTCGCAAGAAGGGCGAGAACGGCAAGGCCTATGGAGAGCTGGCGAGGTCGGCGTTTCACGGGGTCCTCCGCACAAGAAGGCAACACTGCAGCACGGAGCCCTGATTGACTACCGTCGCTGGCAGCGGTCCAGGTTGGAATATCGCAGAGGGCCCACCCGTGGGCAATGCCCGACGGGAGAATGGAACCAGGCATGGGGATATTCGCATGTGTCCGATACGTTGCTCACCGGACACTTGCCTGAACACTCTTTCCGGTTCCGGCGAAGTAAGGGTGTGATGCACCCTGTGGAACAACCGGGCACCACGGGCTTGGATGCCGACGCTCACCTCGTCGAGCGGGACTTCACGGCGATCTTCGACCGGCACTATCGCACCATCTACGCGTACGTGGCGCGGCGGCTCGGCCCCGATCTGGCCGAGGACGTGGCGTCGGAGACGTTCCTGACCGCGTTCGATCGTCGGCATGCCTTCGATCCGGCCCGCGGTGACGCGCGGCCCTGGCTGTTCGGGATCGCCTCGAACCTGGTTGCCCGGCACGTCCGGGCCGAGTTGCGGCGCTACCGGGCGCTCGCCCGGGCCGGCGGGCAGCAGGCCGGCGAGGCCGACGGCCACGCCGACGCGGTCGCGGGACGGCTCGACGCGGCGGCCGTGCGGGGCCGGCTCGCCGAGGCCCTGCGGCGGCTGCCGGAACCGGTACGGGCCGTCCTGCTGCTGGTCGCCTGGGCCGGGCTCACCCAGCAGGAGGCCGCCGAGGCGCTGGGCATACCCGCGGGCACGGCCAGGTCCCGGCTGCACCGGGCACGACAGGACATGCGGCAGGCGCTGGGCGCCGAGATCGAGGTGGACGAATGATGGACGAGATCAGCATCCTGCGGGAGACCTTCGGCCCCGACCCGGAGCCGTCCCCGGCGGCCGAGCAGCGCGCCCGGAACGCCTTGCGGACCCGGATGGCCCCCCGGACCCGGGCCTCGTGGCGTCTGCGGGTCCCGATGGTCGTCGGTGTCGCCACGGCGGCGGCCGTCGTCGCGGCGGTCGCGATCGGCAACGCCGGTGGCGGGACCAGGGTGACGCCGCCGACCTCGGAGCAGCGGCCGGGCCACACCCAGGCGGTCGCGACCGTGCCGTACCTGCGCCCGGTCAACGCGGCACAGGTGCTGGAGAACGCGGCGTGGACGGTGGAGCAGGAGAAGTGGACCGATCCGGCCCCGACCCGGTTCATGTACGTCGAGACCCAGGAGATGCGCAACCCGCCGGCGTACGAGCAGAAGGCGCCGAACGGGGCGCTGCTGCCCGGCAAGGCCGAATACCGCAAGGTCCAGATGTGGAACCGGATCGACGGCCAGGTGCAGGCGTCGATGCGCAAGGGCAAGCTGGACGTGCTGCGGCAGGGCCAGGACGGTACGTATTTCGCCTTCGTCCCCTGGTCGCAGATCGTCAAGCTGACCACGCCCGAGGCGATCGCCGCGTACCTGAAGCATCCCGAGGGCGGGGTGATGGCGAGGCCCGACGCCCTGGCCGGCCAGTACGTGCTGCCGCCCGAGGTCAAAGCGGCCATCTTCCGCTACCTCGCCCAGCAGCCGGGCATGAAGGTGAACCCGGACGCGGTCAACCTCGACGGGCGTCCGGCGATCGGGCTCGGCCGGTTGGTGGAGGGTTATCTGTCGCAGGAGCTGCTGTTCGACAAGCAGACGTACACGCTGATCGGCGAGCGTCTGATCGCGGTCGAAGACGAGCGCGGCACCGGCGACGGGCGCAAGGGTGACCTGTACCGACAGGTGATCTATCGCAAGACGGCCATCGTCGACCGCCCGGGCGAGACCGGGTAGGCCCGAGCGCTCGGCCGGCTGCGCCGGGTTCAGCCGACGTCGGTGACGGTCAGCCGGCCGTCCGTCGTACCGCAGATCAGGGTGTCCGCGACGGCCGTGCAGCCCTGCGGGCCGACGGCCTCGACGATGCCGCGCAGCTGCAACCCGCCGGTCGCCAGGTCGATCCGGCCGGCCGCGGCCCGGCGCCCGTCCGGGGCCACCGGGCGCAGGTAGTACCCCGGGACGGAGCGGACGGCGTCCCGCACGGCGGTGCCCGCGCCGAGGGACAGCACGACGGTGCCCGTGGCGGTGTCGATCAGCGCATACCCGCTGTGGTCGCCGCTGGCGGCCAGCACCCGGTTCTGCCCGATGACCGGTACGGCGTCGACGAAGCCGGCCGCACGCCAGCGGGCGGCGCCGGTGTCCGGGTCAAGCCCGACAGTCGCGGTGCCGTCGGTGAAGCACAGCACGACGCCGCACGCGCGGGCCGCCGGCCCGGTCACGATCTCGTCGGTCGCTGACTGCGCGTACCGCCAGCGCTGCCGCAGGCTGTCCAGGTCGTACGCGGTAACCACCGCCCGGTCGGTCTCCATCCGGTTGACGAACAGCAGGCCGGACTCGGCCACCAGGCCGTTGCGGACGGGTACGCCGCTGCCGTTCTCCACGCGGCCCTGGGACAGCAGAGCTCCGTCGCTCAGGCGCAGCACCTGGACCCGGCCGTCCGGGGTGGCGGCCACGATCCGCTGCCGTTCGGGACCGACGACCGCCCAGGTCTCGTCACCCTCGATCGCCCGCGACCAGATCCGGCTGCCGTCGGCCATCCGTACCAGGACCAGCGTCCGGTCCGGCTGCCTGAGCAGCGCGGTCCCGGGCGTGGCGGACACGATGTCGCCGGGCAGCCGCCACATCTCTGCCCCCGTACGCGGATCGAGCGCGACCGTCCCCTGCAGCAGGATCGGGACCAGCACCGCACCGGGCACCCGGGCCGTCATCCGGCCGCGCGGCCGCGGCAGCCCTTTCGACCAGCGGACCGCCCCGCTGCCCAGCTCGTACGCCGTGACCTGGGAGCCCACGTTGATGGACTGGACGAACACCGTGTCGCGGGCCGCGTCGGCCAGGCTGGTCGGACTGAAGGCGACGCTCCACCGGGGCCCGATCACGGCGGACCCGGAGACAGCCGAGCCGGTGAGCGTCGCCGCACAGAGCACGACCACGGCGGCCGCCGCCCAGCGCACGACGACGCGGTGATCAAGAACGCGTCGTGCCGGCGCCCTCGCGGCGGAGCCGGGATCACCCAGCTCGATGATGGTCATGACGATCTCATTCCCTCATCCAACACCCCGGCGTTCACGCACCGGTACCCGTCGACCGCACGGTTGGGCAGTATGCGCCACGGCCGGCGCGTGAGAGCAGCGCCGGCCGTCGTCGGATCACACCGAGCGGCGTTGCTCGTGGGCGTCGGTGGGGTCACTCTCCAGCGGTGCGTCGGTGGGATCGTCGCTGCGGTCGACCACGGGCATGTGCTGTTCGATGACGTCGGCCTCGGCGGCCTCCATCGGTACGGCGTCAAGGTCGAGGTTCGCCGTGCTCATCGTCGGTGATTCGTCGGTCGAGCCGGCTGCCGCGGCGCCGGCGGCAGCTTTCGGGCGTCGGTTCCGCGGCCGGCGCGGCTTGTCACTGGTGGCCGCCGGGGCTGGTCGCTCGATGGGGGCCACCTCGGCCGGCGGCACGGCTACGCCGGCCTCGGGCTGAGGCAGAACCTGTGGTTTCTGCTCGGCTGACGGCCCGCCGGGGCGGGCGCTCACTGTACGGACGGCGGCGGCGATCCGTTCGTACTGCTCTCGCCCGGCGCGCGCACCCAGCACGTACCCCGTGGCCAAGCCGGCGGCCAGTTTGACGATTCTCATGTGAAGGTTCTCCATCTACTCGGTCGTGGGTCATGATCAGGCCTGTGGCTCATGGCATCGCCGAGCGTGACGGCGGGGCGGTGCCGCCCTGCGGTTCGCTCACGTGCATGAGTGCGGCGATGGCTGACCGGTCCGCCTCCGACGGCAGACCCCAGCCGGGCTCATAGCCGTACACCTGGTCCAGGCCGGTGGCCGCGGTGCGGCCGTCGAGAA
The DNA here is from genome assembly GCF_055586185.1 of Actinoplanes sp. NPDC051405. Classification (NCBI taxonomy): domain Bacteria; kingdom Bacillati; phylum Actinomycetota; class Actinomycetes; order Micromonosporales; family Micromonosporaceae; genus Actinoplanes; species Actinoplanes sp. NPDC051405. The sequence goes on along the minus strand of NZ_JBVJIR010000001.1, from coordinate 149,731 downwards.
TCTCCACGGAGCCGGTATCGATCAGCCCGGGATGTTCGACGCCGCACGCTTCGGCGACCTTGAGCAGGTCGCGGCGCAGGGTCTTGATGTAGTTGGCCGCGCGCACGCTCTTGAGCGCGGGGTCCAGTCCTCGGGTGAGCCAGGGGTTCTGGGTGGCGACACCGGTCGGGCACGTGTCGGTGTGGCACTTCTGCGCCTGGATGCAGCCGATCGCCAGCATGGCCTCCCGAGCCACGTTGACCATGTCGCAGCCGAGCGCGAACGCGACCACGGCGTTGTCGGGCAGCCCGAGCTTGCCGGCGCCGATGAACACCACCTGCTCGTGCAGGCCGCGCTGGGCGAACATGGCGTACACCCGGGCGAAGCCGACCTGGAACGGCAGTGACACCGTGTCGGTGAAGATCAGCGGCGCCGCACCGGTGCCGCCCTCACCGCCGTCGATGGTCACGAAGTCGACGCCGCGCCCGGTCGTCGCCATCAGCGAGGTGAGCTCGTCCCAGAAGTCGAGGTCGCCGACCGCCGACTTGATGCCGACCGGCAGGCCGGTTTCCGAAGCCAACAGTTCCACCCAGTCGAGCAGGCTGTCGGTGTCGGCGAACTCGGCGTGCCGCGACGGGCTCACGCAGTCGACGCCCTGGGTGATGCCGCGGGTGGCGGCGATCTTCGCCGACACCTTCGCGGCCGGCAGCAGCCCGCCGAGGCTGGGCTTGGCGCCCTGGCTGAGCTTGATCTCCAGGGCGCGCACCGGGGCGCCGGCCACCAGATCCTTGAGCCGCCGCAGGTCGAAGCGGCCGTGCTCGTCGCGGCAGCCGAAGTACGCGGTGCCGATCTGGAAGACGAGATCGCCGCCGTGCCGGTGGTACGGCGACAGCCCGCCCTCGCCGGTGTTCTGCAGGCAGCCGGCCAGCGCCGCGCCCTTGTTCAGCGCTTCGATCGCGTTGCCGGACAGCGCGCCGTAGCTCATGCCGGAGATGTTGACGACCGAGGGCGGCCGGAACGCCCGCGCTCGGCCGCGGGCTGCGCCGAGGACCTTGGCGCACGGTACGGACGCCTCGTACCCGGCCGTCGGCGCCGACTGGGGCACCGCCCGCCCGAACGTGCGGTGCTTGATGATCGGATACCCAGGGGTGTATTCGATGTCGTTGTCGGTCCCGAAGCCGAAGTAGTTGTTCTCCTTCTTCGCCGACGCGTAGACCCAGCGCCGCTGATCGCGGGTGAACGGCCGCTCCTCGTTGTTGCCGGCCACCACGTACTGCCGCAGCTCGGGACCGATGGCCTCGATGAGGTACCGGCCGTGGCCGATGACCGGGAAGTTGCGCAGCAGGGCGTGGTCGCGCTGCAGCAGGTCACGGACGGCGACCGCCGCCAACGCTGACACTGCGGCCGCCGCGGCGCCGATGCCCACCTTCATGCCGGATCATGTTGCCTCCAGCACGGATGCTAAACAGCCACTGGCCAACCACTCGTGGTCAGGAGTGTCCGGTTCCCGTCCGGGTCGGCATCGGATAGGCGCGGCCGAACGGATCCGGTAGTTCCCGCCAGGCGTCCGGTCCGCGGGAGAGCTCCTCGTCGGTGAGCAGGCATCGGGTGATGGTCCGGTGCAGGCGTACCGGGTCGAGGTCGATGCCGATGAAGGCGAGGCTGTGGTGCCGGTCGCCGTAGTAGGGGTCCCAGTCGACGGCGGCCGCGAGGCGGCGCTCGGCGTCGACGGTGTCCCAGTGCTCATCGGGCACGTCTGCGAGCCATCCGCCGGCCGGGCCGAGGCTCAGGCCGCCGGCGGATTCCCAGGTCATGACGAGGTCGGGGCGGCTGGCGAGCCAGACGTGCCCGCGGGAGCGCAGCACCCGGCCGGTGATCTCGTCCAGGGCGTCATGCAGCCGTCCGGGGTGCAGGGGCCGGCGCGCGCGGAAGACGCAGGCGGTCACGCCGTGCTCGGGGAGGGGTTCGTGGACTCCCACGGCGTACCCGCGCAGGCCCCGGGTGAGCGGCGCGACGGGTTCGAGCCGTTCGGTCACCGGCAGGCGCGCATCCTCGAGGTTGCGATGCTGCGACCACGGCGCGATCCGGCGCAGGAGCACGCGCAGTTGCTCGGTCTCCCACGCGTCGTCACCGTCGGCCTGTCCGATGAGCAGGACGGTGTCGGCCTGTTCCAGTTGCCGGGCCACCAGGTCGCCGATGCTGCGTCCGTCGGCGGGGTCCTGGTGCGGGTCGATCGCGTGCAGGACTGTCTCATCGGTGAGGCCGTCCAGCAGGAGGTCGGCGGGCACCACGGTGGTCACCTGCACTGTTCCCGGTCCGGGGCGCGCCCGCCGGGCGGTGCGGATCTGGTCCGGTTCGATCGACTCCGGCAGGATGACGAGCAGGCCGGGTCCGTCGTCACGGGACGATTCGGCGTACAGATCGGCCAGCAGGGCGGCGGCGGGGTCGCCGCCGGCCGGAATCTCGCCGCGATCGCATCTGCTCAGCACTCCGGGCCGGATGGCCCGGTAGTGCAGCAGCCGCAGGCCGGGGTGGTCGGCCAGCAGCGTCCGGGCCGCTTCGGCGGTCGCGTGCGGCCAGAAGCCGCACAGCATGGCAACGAGCACGGTTACTCCTCAGTGCCGGCGTCAGGTGCGTGAAAGGGACAGGCGGGCGAGCACACCGTGGCGTGGTGCCACGAGGTTGGCGACGAGGAAGGCCGCGGTCAGAGTGAGCACGATGGTGCCGCCGACCGGCAGGTCCCAGGACCACGAGAGGTAGAGGCCGATCACGGCGCAGCCGGCGCCGATGGCCGGGGCCAGCATCATCATCGCGCTCAGCCGGTCGGTGAGCAGCCGGGCGGTCGCCGCCGGGGTGATCAGCAGGGCGAGGACCAGGATGTTGCCGATGGTCTGCACGGCCATCACCACCGCCAGGGTGACGAGCACGTAGAGCAGCAGGTCCAGCCAGAAGACGCGCAAGCCGAGGGCGCGGGCCATCTCCCGGTCCAGGGTGACGGCGACGAACTCCTTGTGCAGGAGCAACACGGCGAACAGCACGGCGATGGTGGTGCCGCCGACGACGTACAGGTCGCGGTCGGGGATGCCGGTGATGGAGCCGAACAGGAACTGCTGCAGCGATCCGGCGTAGCCGGGCGCCCGCGAGATGATCACGATGCCGAGGGCGAACGCGGCGACGAAGAAGATCCCGATGACGGAGTCCTCCTTGAGCCGCCGGTTCTGGGCGAACACGGTGACCAGCAGGGCGGTGACCACGCCGGCGACGGTGCCGCCGACGACCAGGCTGCCGGAGAACAGGAACGCGATGGCGAGCCCGGGAAACACCGCGTGGGCGACGGCGTCGCCGATGAAGGCCATGCCGCGCAGCACGACGTAGCAGCCGACGACACCGCACATGATCGCGGCGAGGGTGGCGATGATCAGCGCCTTGGGCAGGAAGGCCAGATCCGGATTGGCCAGGTCGGCGAGGAACTGCAGTGGGGACACGTCACGCTCCGGCCGGCGTCAGGGAGAGGGCTTTGAGCAGGTGGCTACCGGGGCCGACCTCGAAGGTCTCCATCCAGACGGCCGGGTCCTTGAGGTCAGCCGCGGGGCCGGTGGCGATGACGGTGCGGTTGAGCAGGATCAGCGTGTCGCAGGTGTACGCGGCAGCGGCCAGGTCATGGGTGGCCATCACCACGGCCCGCTCCTTCGCCAAGGTGGTGAACAGCTCGGTGAGGTTCTCCTGGGCCGGCATGTCGAGACCGGTGAACGGTTCGTCGAGCAGCAGCACCGGCGGTGACACCACGAGGGCGCGAGCCACGAGCACCCGCTGGCGCTGGCCCCCGGAGAGCTCGCCGACCGGACGTTTGCGCAGGTCGGTTAGTTGTACCCGGTCGAGGGCGGCCCAGACGGCCTGCCAGTGGGCCACGCTCGGGCGGCGGAACAGGCCGATCCGCCGGACCAGGCCGCTGAGCACGGCGTCCTCCACGCTGGCGGGAAAGTCCCAGCTGAATTCGTGACGCTGGGGGACGTAGCCGGCACCGGAGCTGATCACCGTTCCGCCGCGCAGCGGGATCAGCCCGAGAGCAGCGCGGATCAGGGTGGTCTTGCCGGCGCCGTTGGGGCCGAGCAGCGCGGCGAACTCGCCGGTGTCCACACGCAGGTTCACGTCCCGCAGTACGGGCCGGCCACCGAGGTCGGCGTTGACCGCGATCATCTCCAGAGCGGCGGTCATCGGCCGGCCTCGCGTTCGGCGCGACGGCGCACGGTGGCCTGCCGCCAGATCAGCACCGCGATGAGCAGAGCGGCCAGTAGGCCTCCAGCGGCCAGGGCTGGGAGGTAGCCCGTACCCGAGGAGGTTTCGCCGGCCGCCGGTGCCGCGGCCGGGGCCGAGCCGGACGGCAGTGGGGCGGTGAAGGCGGCGTTCAGCGCCTTGTCCGGGTCGGTGGCGTCGCCGACGGCCAGGCGCAGGACGGTGCTGCCGCTGACGGTGGAGCCGTCGGCCAGATCGGCGGAGATGTCGACGGCGACCAGGTACGTGCCGGGTTGGCTGAAGACCCAGTTGGCGTGGGTGTGGGTGTTGGTCTCCACCCAGATCGGCTGTGGGTACGGCTGGGCCGAACTCCAGAGGACCTGCGGGGCGCCGAGATTGCCGGCCTGCAGGAAGACGGTGACGTCGCCGGGTCCCTGCACGCCGCGCAAGGACATGGTGACACCGCGGTCTATCGCGTCGAGGACGCCGGGATCCTGGGTGTTCCAGCCGATCCAGACGACGCCCTGCTTCTCGGTCTGCGGGACGACGTGCACCTCGGCGCCAGGCCGGGCGCCGAGGAACGCGTAGGCCTGGTCGTCCGGGACCGGCTGGCGGGCGGTGTCACGCACCCGCAGGACGGTGTCGGCCGGTTCCCGCCACACCGAGGGGACGGCGTGGTCGTCGTGGATCTGGATGGTCCACTTGCCGTCGCGGTAGCGGGGACCGATGTCGACGTGGCCGGTCTCCAGGACGGCCCGGCCGATGGCCTGGCCCTGGTTCGCGTCAAGCGTCTGGTCCGGGCCGCTGCTCGGTGGGGGCACCGTCGGCGTGGTGGCGAGCAGGGCGGCGGTGACCGCCGTGGCGATGTGGGTCAGCAAGAGAGGTTTCCTCAGGTCAGGCAGCGGTGGAGGGAGTCGGCGTTGAAGCGCATCATCGCCACGTAGGTGGTCACCCGGTCGTCGAAGGCGTCGCCGTAGATGTCGCAGACCCGCACGTCGTTCTCGCGCGCCACCTCGACCAGCGTCGATGGGTGGGCACGCAGGTTCGGTTCCAGGAAGACCGCTCTGACGTGCAGGTTGCGCAGCGTCTCGGTGAGCCGGCGACGGTCGGCCAGGCTCGGCTCGACCGCCGGGTTTCCGGTGACGAAACCGGCGACCGGGATGCCGTACGCCTTCGCCAGGTAGGCGAAGGCGTCATGGGTGGTCACCAGATGCCGGTTCGCCGCCGGCACCGCGTCGATCCGCTGCTGGACGTACGTGTCGAGGGCGCTGAGCTCGGTCAGGTACCGATCGGCATTGGCCCGGAAGTCGGCGGTGCCCCGCGGGTCGGCGGCGATCAGGCTGTCGCGGATCAGTTCGGTGTAGGCCTGGGCGTTGCGGACGTCCTGCCACAGGTGGGGGTCGATCTCACCGTGCACGTGCCGGCCGAGGACGGCCTGCGGCAGTTGATGGATCTGGGTGCCGGGCCGGCCGAGGAACCGGAAGCCGGGCCCGGCGGGCACCTCACGCAGGGCTTTGGCCGGGACTTCGATCACCGTACGGGTGGGATCGTGCCGCTGTCCGCCGTGCTCTTCGTCGGCCAGCAGAACGATCTCTCCGGTGTCGATGTCGGTGGTGACGTCGGTGTGGCCGTCGCGCAGCACGGTGGCACCGGCGATGACCGAGTGCGGGTCGACGCCCACCGCGAACGTGAGGGTTTGTGCAGCGATCCGTACCGGTCTGCTGTCGGTGGTCACTGCCAGTTCGGCTCGTAGCGTCAGCCGATAGACCCCAGGTTCGGTGAACGCCCAGCTCATATGGGTATGGGCGGCCGGCGGCAGGTTCATGGTGTCGTCGCGGTAGCCGTTGGTGGGGTCGAAGCCGTCGCCGGAGTCCAGGAAGGTGTCCGGATTTCCGAACGACTCGGTGAGGTACGCGATCATCCGGCCGGGTCCCGTGACGTTCGTCGCGGAGAGGTGGATGTCGGAGGAGCGGGTGACGCCATGGCGTTCACCGCCGCCCTGGGCGCGCAGGCCGAGCCAGACGGTGTCCAGGGAGACGTCCTCGACCAACGGGATGATCTCGGCGGCGTACTTGGTGGCCCCCTCGGCCAGCGAGATCTGCTCGACGCCGTCGGGCAGGTTGGCGTCCAGCGCCTTGATCACGCTCTGCGCCTCCAGCAGCAGGTAGTTGCTGAAGGCGACGTCGGCGTAGACGATGTTGCGCACGTCGCGCAGGGTGGGCTCGTAGGCGTGCGCGTCGGCGTTGTCGGGGACGATCGCGTCGACCAGCACCCGGTCGCCGCCGACGTTGCGGACCAGGTCGGCGAGGAGGCCGGTGGTGGTGACGACCTGGACGCGGTGATCGGCGTCGGTGAGGGCGGGCGGCGCCGCGCATCCGGCGAGGGCGAGGGCGGCCAGCAGCGCTACCGGCTTTCGGGTCATCAGTATTCTCCCAGGTGGGCCCGCTCCAATTTCGGTGGAGCGGGCCCACCCTGCTCACGGCAGCGTTACGGCAGGACGGTGAAGGTGAAGGCCTGCACTCCGGTGGTGATGGTCGCTCCGGTGGACAGCAGCTTGCCGGTCACCTCGAAGTTGACGGTGTAGGTGCCGGCCTGGGTGAAGCCCCAGCTGGCGTGGGCGTGCGCGTTGTAGGTGACGGTCCGGGTGTCCGGCAGGCCGTCGCTGGAGTCGAACAGCCTTGTCGGGGTGCCGGACGAGACGGTGTAGACGCTGACGTGCCCGGGGCCGCTGAAGCTGTTCAGCCGGAACGTCACGGAGTTCGCCTGGAAGACGCCGGAGGGAACCTCCGTGGTGTTCCAGCCGGCCCAGAGCAGCCCGCTGGTGTTGCCCTGCGGCAGCACCCAGGCGGTACCACCCGCGCTGCCGAGGAACGACCACGCGCTGCCGGCCGGCACGGTGATCTTCGCGGCCGCCGGCACCTGGAGGACCACGTCGGCGGGGGCGTGTTCGACCAGAGCTCCGCTGGTGCTGTCGCCGACGTTCAGGGTCAGCGTGCCGGGGGCGGTGTAGTCGACGTCGAGGACGTCGACGTGGCCGCTGGTCAGCGTGGTGGCCGCGTACGCCGGGGATCCGGCCGCCACCACCAGGGCGCAGGAGAGCACGGTTGCGGTCAGGATGCGCTTCACGGCTGCACCACGACCTTGTAGACGGCCGCGCCGGAGGTCACGGTGGTGCCGTCGGTCAGCGTTCCGGTGGCCTTGACCTTGATGAAGTAGACGCCGGCCTTCGAGAACGCCCAGCTGGCGTGCAGGTGCGAACCGGCATCGAGGGCCACCGCGTCGGGCAGGCCGTCAGCGCTGTTCACCAGAACGTCCGGATTGCCGACCGCGTCCTCGGTGAAGACCGCGAGACGGCCGGGGCCGTTGACCTTCTGCACCGCCAGAGTGACTGTGTCGCCGGCGAAGACGCCGGCTTCGATCTCCTCGGTGGCGATGCCGGGCCAGAGCAGCTCCTCGTTCTGGATCTCGGGGAGGATCCACGTCGGGGCCCCGGCGGTGCCGAGGAAGCCGAAGGCGGGATTGTCGGGGACGGTGGTCCGGGCGGCCCTCTTGACGAGGAAGACGACGTCGTCGACCTCGCGTTCCACGTCGGGTTCGACGGTCTCGTCGTGGACGCCGATCTCCAGGGCGCCGTCCTCGTAGGTGAGGTCGACGATGTCGACGTGGCCGGCGCTCAGCACCACGGTGTCGGCGGCCTGGGCGGGCAGGGCGGTGCCCAGCAGGGCAGCGGCGAGGAAGCCGCTGCCGAGCAGCAGTCGAAGCGGTTGACGCAAGGGAGTCTCCTCAAACTTGTCCGGAACCGATGAACCGGATACCCAAACCTTAATGGTTTTCATTTTCATTAGGAAGGGTCTGGAGTGGACACGTGACGAGCCTCGCCACGTCGGCGCCGGGTGAGCAGGACGATGGCCGTTCCCGCGGCGAGCAGTAGTACTCCGCCGGCGGCGATGGTCGTGATGTTCGCGCCGGTCCGGGCCAGCAGGCCGCCTCCGCCGTTCTGGCCGGCGGACCCCTTGCCGGCGGCGCTGTCCGTCCCGTTCCCGGCGCCGGCGTCCGTCGAGTCGCCGACCGCGAGGGTGAGCGTCCTGGTGTCGGACACTGTCTTGCCGGCGGTTGTGGTGGCGGTCATGTCGAACGTCAGCTGGTAGGTGCCGGCTCTGGTGAAGGCCCAGTTGCCGTGTGCGTGGGTGTTCGGCGCGATGCCGAGTCGCTGCGGCAGGGACTTGTCCGAGTCGAAGATCACCTCGGGGGTGCCGAACGAGCCGGTGCGGAAGAGCTTGAACTTGCCGGGTCCGCTGACCTTCTTGAGGCGCCAGTTGACAGTGCCTCTGGTGCCCTTGACCAACGACTCGTGCTGGGTGTTCCACCCGGGCCAGACGATGCCGGACTGCTGGGACTGGGGTAGCAGGTACACCTTGTCGCCCGCCCTGCCCAGGAACGCGTATCCAGGGCCGGCCGGCACGTCGATCCGGGCCTTGTCGGTGACCTTGAGCGTGACGTCGGTCAGTTCGCGCCAGGTAGGGGGAGTCGTTGTGTCGTCCTTGAGGCGGATCCGTAAAGCACCGCCACTGAGCTGCGGTCCCATGTCGACGTGCCCGTCGGAGATCACGCGCCGTCCGCTCGCCGGCGTGGTGGCGGCCGCGGCGGCTGTCGGAGGGGTCGGGGCGGCGGCGCGAGCGGGTGTGGTGATCCGGGGTACCGCGGTGGCCTGAGGTGCGGCAAGCGGCCGGGCAGGAACCGAGACGGCGTAGACGGCCTCGTCCTCGAGCGTTCGCGAACCGGCGCGCGCGGTGGCGCGCAACGTCACGCGGTACTCACCGGTGGCGTCGAACAACCAGACCACGCCGCCCAGCCGCTTCTCGGCGGGCAATCGTGCGCTGGTCCGGCCATCGCTGTCGAGCAGCAGGGTGGGGCGTCCCCACTCGGACAGGGTGTAGGCCGCGAAGGACCCGGGCCCGTCGACTGTGAGCAGGTCCAGCGTCACCGCGCCGCCGGCGACGTCGTCGGCGTCGATCGCGGTGGTGTCGAACGTGGAGAACGGTGAGCCGTCCTGCAGGGACCACACCGGTGCGCCAGGCCGGCCGAGAAAGGCGAAGGCGGGATCGTCGGGGACCACGCCGACGGGGGAGCCGGAGGCGGTGAACCGCACTGACTGCGGGTCGGTGACGGCTCGGCTCTCACTCCGGAAGCTCATCCGGAGCTTGCCCGACTCCACCGACAGCGCGACGAGGTCGGCGCCCTCGGCCTGTGGTGCACCGGGCGCCGCGACAGCCGGCGCACCGGCGGTCAGCGCGACCGCGAGCGTAGCCGCGGCGACGGCGACGGTCCTGCGGATCATGTGCTGCCTTCCTTCTCCAGGGTTGAGGTCTTTTCCGCTGAGCTCGCTTGGTCGCGGCCGCGCTGTTCGGCGGCGGCGAGGGCGTTCCGCATCCGGCGCGTCCGGCGGCGCCGGGTGTGCAGCCAGGCGGTGAGCAGCGCGGCGACAAGCGTCAACAGGGCCAGTTGCGGCCACGGCACCAGCCAGAAGGTCCGGGTGGAGTGTGCGCGGACGGGGGCGGGATCGATCGCTCGCCCGTCGACCGGCCCAGGCGTGATGTCCACGCTCAGGCGCTCGCGGAACAGCGGCGGCACCGCGTCGAGGGCAGTGGTGACGCGCAGGGTGCCGCCGGGCAGGATCTCCGGGATCGCGGCCGCTGCGGTGGTCCGGCCGCCGAGCCCGAACGGCCCCTCGACCCGTACGGCGGGGCGCCCCTCCAGGCGTACGTTGCCGGTGTTGCCGATAGTGAACGTGGCGGTGACGCGCGGCAGCCGCAGCGGGTGCCACGACGTCGCGGCATTGATCTCGACGTCGGTGATGCTGAGCGCGGGCTGCAGGGGCCCGGTGACGCGCAGGTAGACGCGGGCACCGACGCGATGGTCCACGGAGACCTGGTTGCCGTCGGTGGCGTCGGCGAGGATCGAGGCGACCACTCCGGCCGCGTGGTCGCCCGGTGTGGCGTTCGCCGGCACGGTCACGGTGAACGGCACGACGATCCGCGACGACGCCGGCAGCGTGAGCCGCTCCCGCGCGACCTTGATCCAGCTTCCGGCATCGGTGGCTCGGGCGTTGCCGGCGCGCAGGTCGAAGCCGCCCGTCGCGGTCGTGTAGGCGTCGTTCGGGTAGAGGCGCAGGGTGAGCGGGCGCTTCGAGTGGTTGGTGACCGCGACGTGGTCGGTGATGCCGGCGCCGGGGTCCAGTTTGTAGTTCAGGGCCGGTCGTCCGTCCGGTCCCTTCGGGCCGGACGGAGCGACGGACCAGGTCAAGGAGTCGTCTCCTGGGGCGGCCCGGGCGGGCGCCGGGAAGGCAACGAGGGCTGCGACGGCCAGCAGGGCCGCGGTGGTACGCGTACGCATGAGGGGTCTTTCGCCTCGGTCGCGGGACGGCGCACGGCCGCCCCGCGACGTCGTGGGATCGCGGCCGGGCTCAGATGGCCGTCAGGGTCAGGGTGCCGGTGTAGCTGCCGGCTGCCGTGTCGGTCGGCACGCTGAGCTTCAACGTCGCGTCGAGCTGGGCGGTGCCCAGGCCCTTGCCGCTCGACGCCGTGGCCAGCACTGCACTGCCGCCCAGCCCGGTGTGCGGCTGCACGGTTCCGTACGGGTGCGAAACCGGTCCGGCCACCACACCCTGTTCGCTGCCTTGCGTGGTGATGCCGGGTGTCCAGCCGAGGTAGCCGCCCGTGAAGGTGGTGCCCTCGTCGCTGCGGAATCCGTCGGCGACCTGGCCGGACGCGGTCCAGCCGGGCCGTGACGCGCGGGTGTCGGTCACCGTGACGGGCCCGAGAGCGCCGGTGCTCTCCCATCGGTCACCGGCCGGGGACAGCGCGGCGGCGGGCAGGGCAACGGTACGGTTCCCGGGATCGACACTGATCACGAGTGCACCCTCGGATGCGTTGATGGTGGCGGTCACCGATTTGGCGGTGCTGCTGCCCTCGGCCGGGAATGCCACCCACAACCAGACCTCGGCGCTGCTGGCCGCGACCGTCTGGCCGTCATAGAGCCTGGCGATGTACTGACTGCCGTTGAGGGCCCGCGTCGCGGTGAAGCTGTACGACGCACCGGTCTCGCCCTCGACCGGCGAGAAGTCGTCCGCGCCGGGCTTCTTGCTGAACCACTGGTACTTCGTCAGCGCGCCCTGCGGTGACTGCACCGCCTGCAGCGTGACGGCATCGCCGGGCTGGTACTCGCCGTCCGACATGCCGGTGATGCTCAACGCGAGGTCGCCGCCGCCGGACTGGAGGTCACCGACCACGAACTTGTAGTCCACCGGGCCGGTGGACAACGTCGTGCCGTTGGCGAGGGTGGCATCGGCCTGGAACTTCAGCATGTAGGTGCCGGTCGCGGAGAACACCCAGCCGGCGTGCGCGTGGGTGTGCACCGGAACGTCCAGGCGATCGGGCAGGCCGTCGTTGCTGCGGAACTTGATATTGGGCGTACCGAGAGAGTTGGTGTCGAACAGCGTCACGTCGCCGGGGCCGTCCACGCCGACCAGGCTGAGCGACACCTTGTCACCGGCGAACACTCCCGAGCCGAGGGTGGTGGTGTTCCAGCCCGGCCACAGCAGGTTCGAATCCTGGACCTGCGGGAGCATCCAGATCTTGCTGCCCGGTTGACCAAGGAAACTGAACGCCGGCAGATCGGGCACGGTCGTCTCGGCAGCGGGCAGCACCTGGAACGTCACGTCGGCCGGGTCGCGTACCGCCGCGGGGCTCACGGTGTCGTCCTTGACCTTGAGCTTCAACGCACCGTTCTCGTAGTGCACGTCCACCGCGTCGGTGTGGCCCTTGCTCAGCACCACCGGGTCCGCGGCGAGCGCGGGGGAGGCAGGGAAGAGGGTGGCCGTGGCCAGGGTGAGACCGGCGATGGTGGACGCGACCCGTACGGAGGGTCTCTTCATGCACCGCTTCCTTTCTGGACGATTGCGCTTAATGAAAACGATTCTCATTTGCTAGAGGAAGCTAGCACGCGGTCGTCCGTACATGAAAACGATGTCGCTTTTCATCTTGATGCGGTGCCGCGGCCCGGACCCGTCTGAACCTTTCGCCACGGCGGCTGCTACCCACCTGGAGGAGGGGGTGAGCGGATGGAACCGGCCAGTGACGACGCTTTGCTGCGGTCGATCGCGGCCGGTGACGCCGCCGCGCTGTCCCGGCTCTACCAGCGGCACTCCGGCGCGCTCTTCGGCTATCTGCACCGGCTGGCCGGCGACCGGATGACCGCCGAGGAGATCCTGCAGGACACGATGCTCGCGGTCTGGCGGTCGGCCGGCGCCTTCGAGGGGCGGGCGAAGGTGACGACGTGGCTGTTCGGCGTCGCCCGCCGCCAGGCGCACAACCGGTTACGCGGCCGGTCCGCGCCCGAGCCCGCCGGCGCCGACCTGCCCGACCCGCCCGATCAGGGTGCCGGCCCGGAGGACCTCGCGATCGCGGCGGCCGGCGGGACCTCGGTGGCCGCCGCCATCAACCTGCTCCCCGCCCATCACCGGGACGTGATCGCGCTGGTGTTCGTGGCCGGCCTGCCGCTCGCCGACGTCGCCGAGGTGCTCGCGATCCCGGTCGGCACGGTCAAGAGCCGGCTGCATCACGCCCGGGCCGCCGTCGCCGCGGCGCTCACCGCTCAGGAGGTGCCCGAATGAAGGACCTGTTGCCCGCGTACGCCGCCGGCTCACTCTCCGGACCGGACCGCGACCGGGTCCGCGCGCATCTCGCCGGCTGCCCGCGCTGCCGCGCCGACCTGGCCTCCTGGCAGGCCCTCGCGGTGGCCGCCGCGCCGATCGCGACGCCGCCGGACCCGGCGTTGCTGGTGCGGACGGTGCTGAGCCGCAGCGCCATCGAACCCGGCATCCGCCGGCCCCCGCGGCGGATGCGGCACCTCGTCGCGCTGGTCGCGGCCGAGGCGCGGCTGATCCGGCCGGCCGCGCCGATCGCCTCGGCACTGGTGATGGCCCTCGGCGCGGGACTCGTGCTGCTGCGGACCACGGCCGGTGCGGACCTGATGCTCTCCCTGATCGCGCCGATCGTCGCCGCCGCGGGGGTCGCGGGCACCTACCGTTCCCGCCGCGATCCGGCCGCCGAGCTGCTCGCCGCCACACCCACGTCCGGCCGCCTGCTGCTGCTCATCCGCATCGCGCTGGTGTTCGGCTACGACCTGGTGCTCGCTCTGGGCGCGTCCGCGCTGCTGACCGCCACCGGCGCGGCGGGCGCGGACGGCCTGAACGAGCTCGTCGGCGCCTGGCTCGGGCCGATGGCGCTGCTGTCCTCGGTCAGCCTGGTGATCGCCGTCTTCCTCGGGCCGGACGCGGCGCTGGGCACGGCCGTCGGGTTGTGGGCGGTGCGGGTGCTGGCGGGTGGCGTGCTGGTCCCCGACGACTGGCCGGCCGGGGCCATCATGGAGGTCTGGTCGACGACCGCGCCGGTGCTCCTGGCCAGCGCTGCCCTCGCGACAGTCGCGGTGGCGATGTCCGGCCGCGGTGAACCTCACGGCGGCCGACGCGCTACCCACCCGATGTGAGACCACTGACCCTCTGGCGGTACGAGATGCGCCGGGCGGGCTGGGCAGCCTTCCTCGGCCCGCCCATCGCCCTCGTCCTCGGCATCGCGGCCGCGCTCGCGAATCCGCAACCGAGCGACCCGGCCACCGCCCGCATCCTGCTCGGCGCGCTGGAGATGGCGGTACCGCTCGCTGCCGCGGTCGCCTGTTCCTCCCTCGTCGGCCGGGATCCGGCCCGTGAGCTCCAGCTCGCCTCGCCGACGCCGTACCGTGTCACGCTGTTGCGCCGGATGATCGTGACGCTCGGCTGGACCGCGGCGGTCGCCGCCCCGGCGGCGGTCGTTCTGATCGCGACCGGCTGGTGGGCCCGCTGGCCGGAGAACCACGGCGCGTTCGCCGGCCAGCTCACCTGGCTGGCGCCGACCCTGGGCCTGAGCGGGCTGGCCTTCGCCGCGGGCGCCGTCTTCCGCAGCCCGGGCGCGGCCGGCGCTCTGGTCACCTCGGTGTGGGCGATCCAGCAGTTCTTCGCCGGCTCGGCGCAGGCGCACCTGCCGGGCCGGCTGCTCTACCTGTTCGCGACCACCCGGGGCGCGGCGCCCGGCGACTGGACCGCGAACCGCCTGACGTTGCTCGGCGCGGGCGCCGCGCTCATCGTGTTCGCCCTGCTCCTGCTGGGCCGCTCGGAACGCCTCATCGGCGAGGAGGACGAATGACCACCTTTGTTGCCAGCCTGCGGTACGAGTTCTGGATGCAGGTCCGCAAGCGGACGGTGTGGATCGTGCCGGCCCTGATCCTGGTGCTGTTCGTGCTGATCGGGGGCAGCCTGCTGCGGGACCTGTTCGATCCGGGCGAACGGCCGGTTGATCCGCGGACCGCCGTGGTCGGCCTGGCCGTCCAGCTCCACGCGCTGCTGTCGATCGGGTTCGGCTGCCTGCTCGCCGACCGGCTGATCCGCGACGACCGGCTGCGGGTGGCGTCGATCCTGGAGGCGACGCCCGCCTCGCCGAAGGCGCGTCTGCTCGGCAAGTACGTGGGCGCCGGCGCCGCGACGGCCATCCCGATCTCGGTGGCGTACTTCGGCTTCGCCGCGGCGTACGCGGTGGACACCGGGCAGCCCCGGGCGCTGGGCTGGGCACTGGCCGCCTTCGCGGCGGTGTTCGTTCCCGGCCTGCTGCTCGTGGCCGCGTTCGCGCTGGCCGCGCCGCTGGTCATGCCGGCGCCGCTGTTCCGTGTCCTGTTCGTCGGCTACTGGCTGTGGGGCAACCTGGTCTCGCCGGACATGATGCCGACGCTCGCGCGGACCGTGATCCACCCCCTGGGCGGCTATCCGCTCGCCGCGCTGTTCGACTTCCACGGCATCGACGGGCAGGAGACGTGGGCCGGCCCGATACCCGGCGCGACGCTCAACGCCCTGCGGCCCGACCCGACGCCGGCGCTGGCCTGGCTGTCCATCGCCCTGCTGTTGATCATCGCCGCCGCCGTGCTAGCGGGCGGCCACGCCCTGCGCGCGCGCCGCATCCGATAACGAGCCCCCGTCCGACAACGACAACGACAACGACAAGGAACTCCCATGCGAATCGAGATCTCCGGCCTGACGAAGACGTACCGCGGTGGGGTGGCCGCCATCGACGGCCTCGACCTGGCCGTGCCCACCGGGATGTTCGGCCTGCTCGGCGCGAACGGCGCCGGCAAGACCACGCTGATGCGCATCCTGGCCGGCATCGTCCGTCCGACGTCCGGCCGGGTCACCGTGGGCGAGCACGACCTCGGCACGGGCGCGGGGCGGACCGCTGTACAGCGCGACCTCGGCTACCTGCCGCAGGACCTCGGCGTCTACCCCGACCTGACCGCCCGGCAGTTCCTCGACTACGTGGCGCTGCTCAAAGGCATGGACGACCGGACCGCCCGGCGCCGGCGGGTCGGCGAGCTGCTGGAGGTGGTGGCGCTGACCGAGCACGCGGACCGGCGGCTGCGCGGCTTCTCCGGCGGCATGCGGCAGCGGGTCGGCATCGCCCAGGCCCTGCTCGCCGACCCGCAGCTGCTGATCGTGGACGAGCCGACCGCGGGCCTCGACCCGGAGGAGCGGATCCGGTTCCGCACGCTGCTGTCCCAGTTCGCCGGCCGGCGCACGGTCCTGCTGAGCACGCACATCGTCGACGACATCGGGCAGACCTGCCGGGAGGTGGCGGTGCTCGCCAAGGGGCGGCTCATCTTCCGGGGCACGGTCGAGGAGCTGACCCGCCGCGCCGAGGGGCAGGTCTGGTCGGTCGTCACGGACGGGCCGGCCCCGACCGAGGGGACGGTGGTGTCCGCGCTGCCGCACGACGACGGCATGCGCTACCGGATCGTGGCACCGTCCGCGCCGAGCCCCGGGGCACGTCCCCTGGAGCCCGGTCTGGAGGACGGCTACCTCGCGGTGGCTGCCGGTCGCGGTAACGCCGCGCGGCAGCCGGCGCCGCCAGAACGCCGGCCGTGCCCGGATGGGCCGGTCGACCCGGGTCACGGCTGGTAGCCCTCGCCGGTCCATCGGTAGATCTGGCTGGTGATCGTGCCGCCGGCGCAGTCGGGCTCGCAGTCGTTGGCGAATTTCTCGATCTCCAGGGTGCCGTCGCCGTTCGCATCCTTGTGCTCGGCGTAGTAGAACGGCCCTCTGTAGTCGTCCTCCGGCGGCAACGTGGTGAAGTTGTCGAAGCCGCCGGTTTTCGGCTGCAGCACGATGACACCGTTGTAGCGGCCGGGGTTGTAGTCGAGGAAGAAGTGGCCGGCTTTGTCAGGCGCGGGTTCGGCGATCGACAGCTCGTACCAGTCCCCGCCGAAGTGATGCCAGCGGACCTTGCCGGAGCGGTCGGTGACCACGATGTTGGCCTCCCGCACCTCCTCACCGGCCGACAGCGTGGTGATCAGGTTGACCTGACCCCAGCTCGGATGCGGGAACGACACATGGTCGGTGATCCGGCACGCCGACTCGCAGGCGCCCTGGCGGCGCAGGTCCGCCGGAGTCGGCAACGGCGCCGGGTCGTACCGGTGCAGTTCCTCGGCGGCCGCGCCCAGGATCTCCGCGGAATGTTCCAGCAGGGTGGCCTCGTGGATGTGGAAGCAGGACCCGGTCAGCCCGAGCCATACGGGAATGTCGGTGTTGCTGTCGAGCCGCATGCCGACGGTCTCCAGCAGGGTGTTGGCACGTACCTTCAGGGCAGCCGCGGTGAGCCGGCACTCGGCGACCTTCTGCGGGTGGTCCCCGGAAGTGGCGGATCCGCGGCCGACGACCAGGTCACCCAGGTCGACGGTGCCGGTATCGAGCCAGAACAATCCGGCGACGCCGGACACGACGGCGCTGCTGGTCAACGTTTCGACGCGTACGCCCGCCGGCCACTTCGACAGTTCGCGCAACTCGGCGCTGCCCGGCACGAAGGCTCGTGAGGTGGCCAGGAACTCCTGCGCGGCCCGCAGCCAGACACACGGCTCCAGTGCGGCGAAACGCTTGTCGGCACACGCCGTCAGCGTCAGGTACAGCAGATCCCGCAGGGTCCTCGACCGGCGGTCCAGCTTGGCGGCCGCGTCCACACCGTCGCGCACTGCGGTGCCGAGTGCGGAGAGCCAGGATCCCTCGTACGGTGTGCCGACCGTGATCACGAGCCCGGTCGCCTTGCGCCGCGCGGTCGACCCCGGCGCATCGGTCAACGCCCACCGTGCGATGAGCCCGCCCATCGAATGCCCGACCACCACGGCAGGGTGTCCCGTATAGGCCTGGTCCTTCGCCACGCAGTCACTGACTCGCAGAAACGCCTCTCCGCCCCCGCCGGCGTCGGTGAACCAGCGACGGGCGGTCTTCGAGTAGTCGACGGTGTAGACGGCTGCGCCCGGCAAGGCCTGAAGGTTGCCGAGAATGCTCCGCTTCACGGTGGGCCGGTCCAGTGACCGCGCCGTGTAGACGGTCGGCTTCGACCACATGCCCGCGTTGCTGATGAATCCATGGACCAGGATGATCGGCGTGTACTTGCCGTCGGCGTGCGGCCGCGCCGCGGAAACTCCGTCGACCAGCGCCGCCTTCTTCACCGGCGCACAGTCCGCCGGCGCGGCCAGGGCCGGCGCAGGAGCCAACCCACCCGGCACCATCACCACCAGCGCGGCGACGGCCGCGAGCAGCCGGCGCCTCACGGCACCACCTTCGCGTACGTGCCGGAGATCCGCCACGCGCCGTCCTCGAAGACCATGACCACCGAGAACTGGCGTGCTGTCCCGCCGCCCGGTGCGGTGGCCGCGGCGTCCATCGAAGCGATCGCCCCGGTCCGATGCCAGGTGCTCCGGTCCGGCTCCACCACGGCGCCGGCCGGCAAGGCCTTGGTGAGATCCAGCCCTTCCGCCCGCAACGAACCGGACAGCGCGCTTTCGTCATTCGCGGCGAAAGCGGCCGGTAACGCCCGGATCAACGCCGCCGCGTCTTGCTGATCCTGCGCTTCGGTCCGGCTTGCGCCGGGTGCCGGCGGCTCCGGATCGTGGTCGTCCTTGACGAACCACCACAATCCACCGCCGGCGAGGAGCGGCACGGCCACCGCCGCGAGGGCGACGCGCAATCTCGTACCCGTCATGCGATGACGCTAGCCGGGTAACCGGCGTCGCCGACTGGGCGAGAACGGCCGTGTCATCCAGCCGATCGGGCGACCCCCATCGAGCGCCCAGCCGGGCGTACGAGCGGCTGCCTACAACGCGCCGGTGACCGATGCCGCGTCTGTGGCCTTGTCTGACAGCGAGCGGCGGGCCTGCGCCGAGGCGGCTGTCGTGGTCTACGCGGACCGGGGCCTCAGGCGACCGGCTCTCCTACCTGCCGATCGGCAGATTCGAGTACCTGGACCGCGTGTGAGTGACCACCGCCGCCGGACCCGGCCACGGCGCGGTGATGTGTGACGCCGTCGAGGAGCTGAGCCGCGGTGGTGACTCTCGGCTGCGGACCGCCGCGGGCAAGCTGCGTCACCTCGTCCAGGCGACGGCGCCATGACGAGGCCAACATGACCTCGATCGACCAGTAAGTTACCGCTCGCCGGTGCAGCAGCCGTCGTCGCAGGTCTCGGCCTTGCCTGCTGCGGTGGCGGCCGGCGGGCCGGGTGCGCAGCAGGCGTCACCGCGCCAGGCTTCGCGGCCTTCCTTGACGGCGACGGCGGCGATGGCCAGCGCGGCGACGGGGTCGGCCCAGCTCCAGCCGAACAGGCTGTTGAGCAGGAGTCCGGCGAGCAGGACCGCGGACAGGTAGGTGCAGAGCAGGGTCTGCTTGGAGTCGGCGACCGCGGTGCGGGAGCCGAGTTCCCGTCCGGCGCGGCGCTGGGCGTAGGACAGGCCGGGCATGACCGCGAGCGAGACGGCGGCAAGGGCGATGCCCACGGTGGAGTGCTCGGCCTCGGCGCCGCCCAGCAGGGATCGCGCCGATTCGACGGTGACGTAGGCGGCGAGGGCGAAGAACGAGATCGCGATGATCCGCAGTGCGGTCTTCTCCCGGGCTTCGGGGTCGTGGCCGGCGAACTGCCAGGCGACCGCGGCGGCGGAGGAGACCTCGATGACCGAGTCGAGGCCGAAGCCGATCAGCGCGGTGGAGTCCGCGGCTCGGCCGGCACTGATCGCGATGACGGCCTCGATCACGTTGTAGGTGATCGTGGCGGCGACCAGCAACCGGATCCGGCGGGCCAGCACGCCTCGGCGCAGCGGGTCCGGACCGGCGGGGGTGATCGGCAGCAGGGGGAGGCTCATCAGCAGCAGTCCTCGTCGGCGGCGTCGGGGCAGGCGGCCGGGTCGACGGCCAGGACCAGGCCGAGCAGGTCGTCCAGGGCGTGCCGGATGCGGGTGTCGGCGAGTTCGTAGCGGGTGCGCCGGCCTTCGGGGGCGGCGACGACCAGGCCACAGCCGCGCAGGCAGGCGAGATGGTTGGACAGGTTCTGCCGGGTAGCCCCGAGCAGGACGGCCAACTCGGCCGGATAGCCGGGGCCGTCGCGCAGCGCGAGCAGCAGCCGGGCCCGGGTCGGATCCGACAGGGCGTGGCCGAAGCGGGCGAGGACTTCGCCGTGCGTCACCGTCTCCATGGCGCCGACCATACAGCTATCGCTGTATTCAGCAGAAGATGTATCAAGCGATGTCGTACGATCTTGGCGTGCTGCTGATCGACCATGTCATCACCGTCCCGCTCGACCACGATCGTCCGGACGGGCGAACTATCGAGGTGTACGCGCGGGAGATCGTGGCCGCGGACGGGCGCGATCTGCCGTATCTCATCTACCTCCAGGGCGGACCGGGCCACGAGGCGCCGCGACCGTCGTCCCGACCGATGTCGCCGTCCTGGCTCGAGCGGGCACTGCGGAGTTTCCGGGTCGTCATGCTTGACCAGCGGGGCACCGGACGTTCCACGCCCTATGGTGCTCCCGGCCCGGACGCGGCAGCCGACGCCGAACGGCTGATCCTTTTCCGGGCCGATGCGATCGTGCGGGACGCCGAATGTCTGCGGGAGCATCTGGGCGCCCGGCAGTGGAGTCTGCTCGGCCAGTCCTTCGGGGGATATTGCTCGCTGCGTTATCTGTGCGAGGCACCGGACAGTCTCCGCGAGGTGTTCTTCACCGGTGGCCTGCCGCCGGTCGGGCGTCCGGTCGACGAGATCTACTCGGCCACCTTCGACACGATGCGCATGCTGAACCGTCGATACCACCGCAGGTTCCCGCAGGACGCCGCCCGGCTTCGAGAGCTGCTCGACCGCTGCGACGCGGGTGAGGTACGGGCTCCCGACGGTGCCCCGATCTCCCGGCGCCTGATCCGCACCATCGGCCACCACCTGGGCATGGACGGCGGCGCGGACAAGGTCCATCACGTGCTCGAGCTGGACTTCGCCTCTTCCGCGTTCCGGCACGATGTCGCCGCGATGCTGCCGTTCGAATCCCGCAACCCGCTGTACGCGATCCTGCACGAGTCGAGTTATGCCGACGGCGGGGCTACGCGGTGGTCGGCCGAACGGGTTCAACCCGACGACTTCGCCGGCGAGTCCCTCTTGCTCACCGCCGAACACCTCTACTCCTGGCATTTCGAGGACATGCCGAGCCTGCGGCCGTACCGCGATGTCGCCGCGGCCATCGCGGAGCATGAGTGGCCACGTCTCTACGACGCCGAGCTGCTGGCTCAGGTCGACGTGCCGTGCGCTGCCGTGATCTACGCGGACGACCCGTACGTCCTCCGGCAGTTCTCGGAAGAGACGGCCGACCTCTTGCCCGGCATGCACCGGTGGCTCACCGATGAGTACTTGCACAACGGGCTGCGCACCGACGGCAGCCGCGTGCTCGACAGACTGATCACGCTGACCCGGGATCTTCCTGGAGGTCGATGACGACCTTGCCGTGCACGTGCCGCCCCGGCTTTTAGCTCGACCGCGGCGCGGATCTGGTCGACCGGGATCGGCGCGAATCGACGGAACATGACCGGATCGTCCTCGGCCAGCCGTTCAGCGACCGTGCCGTACGTCGTTGGGTGGGTGCTCACGCACGTAGTCATCAAGCCGCCCGCCGCGCAGCGCGGCGAACAGTTCTCGGCAGCGCGCTGAGTCGGGCACCATCACCGAGCCGATTCCGGGTACGTCCCGGTTCTCCGCGATCGGCAGCGTCATGAACGTGAGGTCGTTGGCGCGCAGGTGGCGAAGCGTGAACGCGAGGCGTTGCACCGGCATCCGCCGGTCCACGGTCAGCATGCCGGCCGCGGTACGTACCAGCCGGTCCAGTTTCCGCGGGTCGGTGAGCAGGTTCTGGTCGGCCGCCTTCTCGGCCACCGCCCGCAGGTATTGCTGGTGTCGCCGGGACCGGTCGAGGTCGTCGCTGGGCAGGCCGCGGCGCTGACGTACGTAGTACTCGGCGAGTTTGCCGTCGAGGTGCACTTTGCCCGCGGGGAATGCGACGCAGCGCCGGGACCGGCCCTGCGGGTCGGTGCACGGTGCCGACGGGTACGGGCTGTCCTCGGGCAGAAAGCGGTAGGAGTCGACGCTCTTCTTGTCGATGGTGACGTCGACGCCACCGACCAGATCAGTGATCTTGCGGATGCCGGCGAAGTCCACGATGACCGGCCAGTCGATGGTGATACCGCCGAATCGGTTGAGTGTTCGGACGAGCCGGGGCGTGCCACCCCAGGCGAAGGCCGCGTTGACCTTGTTCCGGGATCCGCGCTCGCCGTCGGCTGTGGCGATCGGCAGGTACGTGTCGCGCGGGATGGAGATCACGTAGGCCCGGCCGGTCGACGCGGGGATGTGGACGAGGATGACGACGTCGCTGCGCCCGTCACCCGGTTCGCCTTTGGTGCGGCTGTCCGAACCGATGAGCAGCAGGTTCAACGGTCCCCGTACCTTGGGCGGCTCGGTCCGAGCGCCCGCGGAGGGGGCCGGTGCGGGAGGCAGCAGGTCGGCCCGGTCGACTGCGTCCTCGTAGCGGCCGGACAGCGTTCGCAGCCCGGCGACGCCGGCTACCGACCCGGTGACGAGCACGGCGAGAACTACGGCGAGCACCAACACCCAGCGGCGTCGCGGGAAACGGCTTCCGGCCATCGCTCACACCCCCACGAATCGGTAGCCGGTGTCGATGAGTACGGGCAGGACGCTGCGCAGCGCACGTACGGTCTGCGACCGGTCGCCGCCGCCGTCATGGGTGAGCACGATCGACCGGTTGCCGACCTGGTCCAGGATCTTCGCCCGGATCCGGGCAGCACCGGGGTTGTCCCAGTCACGCGGGTCGACGTCCCACGCGATCGAGGTCTGCCCGAGCGTCGCGCACACCTCGAAGACCGTGCGCGACCAACTTCCGTACGGGGCCCGGAAAAGCGCGGGTATCCGGCCGACTGTCGTGGCCACGGTGTCCACGGCCCGGCCCACCTCGGTCCGTACGCGTCCGGCGGGCAACCGGCTGAGGTCCGCGTGCGACCAGGTGTGAGTACCGACTGCGTGTCCGTCGTCGACGATGGACCGCACCAGGCCGGGATGAGCGGACGCCCGCTGTCCGATCACGAAGAAGGTGGCCTTGACGTGGTGCTTCCGCAGGAGTCGGAGTACCTGCGGTGTGTACGCCGGATCCGGGCCGTCATCGAAGGTGAGCGCCACGACGCGCGAGCCCTTGTCCACTGACCTGACCGGTACGACGTACCGGGGCTTCTTCTGAACCGGAGTGCGAGGCAGTCCCGTCGCGGAGGGTGATGGTGGTTTCGGCGAGGGCCGGACCGCGACCGGAGGGAGCGCGGGCGGTTCCGGCTGCGGCTCGGCGCAGGCGCTGAGCAGGGACAGACCGCCGAGGGCGAGAAACACCCGCCTGCCTCCGGTCATCCGTTGTTGCGTCATCGACATCACCTCCGGCCCGCGCGGTCGCCGCAGTGGGAGCGACGGTTCGTTCGCGGCGTATCGAAGTGTGCTGACGCGATGTCAGGAACTGATGAGGGCTCTAATATCCGGGGTGGTGGAATACTTCGACCTGACGCCGTACGAGTATCTGAGTTCCGCACTGCCCGCGACCGCGGTCGGCTGGCTCGGCAGTGAACACGGCGTGCAGGGCGGCACCGCGAACCCACTGACTGCCGCCGAGCTCAGGATGCTCCGGGCTGCTTCACCGCGCGTCGGCAAGGTGACCATGGGCTGGCACGCGTGTGAGTTCTGCGAAAACGCCGAAGGCAACGGCGAGTACCGGTACTACCTGCCGGACGGTCGCATCTTCGCCGCGCCGACCCTGTTCCTGCATTACGCCGAGCAACACGGTTACCGGCCGCCGGCGCAGTTGCTGGACGCCTTGGCCGACCCGGCGCCGCTGCACTGGGATCGGCGCGCGGACCACCTGTGCCGGGTGCTGCTCGATGAGAACGCCGACATCGCAGTACGCGCGGAAGCAGCTGTCGGACTGGCGTGCTGGGACGACCGCCGGGCCTATGAGGCGCTGTGGATTTCCATGCGGGACGAGGACCTGCTCGACTGCGCGGGCGACGAGATCGGGCGCTCGCTGACAGCCTTCTCCGGACGCGCGTACGCGAAGGACCTGACCGCCGTGACCCTGCACACGATGGTGCAGTTCGGCATCGAGAAGGCAGCGCAGGACGACTATCGAGTCTTCCTGCGAACGTTCAGCTGACGCGGTACGGGTCGTCCGGTGGCACCCAGGCGCCGGGCCTGTCGAGGCCGCACCCGTCCACCGAGCGGGTCAGCGCCGCGACGAGCGCTCGCACCGCGGGTCGCTGCTCGGTGCGGCGGGAGACCAGCGACCACGTCCAGTACGGCGCCGGCCGCGTGATCGGGCGGGCGACCAGGTCGGCCGGCACCGGGGTGGTCTGGCCCTTCGGGCAGTTCACCACCGGCCGGCGCAGGCGGCGTACGTGGTCGAAGAACGCCGGACCGGTGATGCCGCCGTCCGAGATGGCCACCGTCCGGGCGCCGGTCTCCTCGGCCAGCGATTCGGCCCAGCGGTTCCACGACGACCAGCTGACCTCGTCGGCGTCGATGAGCACCACGGTGTCGCGGGCGCGGACCGGTTCGGCCGAGGTGCCGGTGCTCACCGCGTACAGGCGGTCGGCGCCGAGCAGGCGGGCGTCGAGGTCGTCGTCGCGCACCGTCGTGCTGGGCACCCAGCAGATCGCGAGATCGATGCTGCCGTCGACGACCCGGGCCGCCTGCGCGTGCGACGGCAGCACCCAGGCGTCGACCAGCAGCTGGGCGGTGCCGGCGGCGCGTTGTTCCAGGTCGGGCGGCCGCCAGTTGACGTAGCCGAGCCGCACCGGCTCGGACGACGACAGTCCTGACGCCGTACGCCTGAGGTCGTCGGCCTGCTCGAGCAGCGCCCGGGTCCGCGGGAGCAGCACCGTGCCCGCCGCGGTCAGCGCGACCGAGCGCCGGTCGCGGTCGAACAGCCGGGTGCCCAGGTCGCGCTCCAGCGCCTTAATCTGCTGCGACAGCGACGGCCCGGCGATCCGCAACCGGTCCGCGGCCCGGGCGAAGCTGAGCTCCTCGGCGACCGCGACGAAGTAGCGAAGCTGACGAAGCTCCATCCGGGCAGCATAAACGCCTGATAGGCGCAGCCTCCCAGCCGGGAGGAAGTCAGTCGTGGCAACCGGCGGATCGCGACCGATGCTTCAGCCAGATCCGGTTCACCTCAGCCAGATCAAGTTCACCTCAGCCGCATCAGGTTCACCTCAGCCAGAAGGAGCATCATGACCAAGGTTGCTGTCGCCACCGGAGCCTCCCAGGGCATCGGCGCCGCCACCGTCTCCGCCTACCGCAAGCTCGGCTACCACGTGGTCGCCAACTCACGCGGGATCACGCCGTCCGGTGATCCGGGGGTGCTCGCCGTGCCGGGTGACATCGCCGATCCGGCGGTCGGCGCCCGGATCATCGAGGCCGGCCTGGCCGAGTTCGGCCGCATCGACACGCTGGTCAACAACGCCGGCATCTTCATCGCCAAGCCGTTCGCCGACTACACGGCCGAGGACTTCGACCAGGTCACCGGGATCAACCTGCGGGGCTTCGTCACCATCACCCAGCGCGCCGTCGCGGCGATGCTGGTCCAGGGCGGCGGGCACGTCGTCACGGTCACCACCAGCCTCACCGACCACGCCAACAGCAGCCTGCCGTCCGCGCTCGCCTCGCTCACCAAGGGCGGCCTCAACTCGGCGACCAAGGCCCTGGCCATCGAGTACGCGACCCGCGGCATCCGCTTCAACGCGGTCTCGCCCGGCGTCATCGCGACCCCCATGCACCCGGCCGAGACCCACGAGTTCCTGGCCGGCCTGCACCCGGTCGGCCGGCTCGGCGCGATCAGCGACGTCACCGACGCCATCGTCTTCCTCGAGAACGCCCCGTTCGTCACCGGCGAGATCCTGCACGTCGACGGCGGCCAGAGTGCGGGGCACTGACATGACGGTCCTGCCGAACCTGCTCGACGCCTGGCAGCGGGCGATCGACGGCCACCACCCCGAGCAGGTGGCCGCCCTGTTCACCGAGGACGCCGTCTTCCAGGGTCTGCACCCGTACAGCATCGGACGGGCCGGGGTGCAGGAGTACTACGCCGCGCAGCCGGCCGGGATGACCGTGGCGTACCGGATCCTGCAGACCCGCGAGCTCGCCGACGACGTCGAGCTGGGCTGGGTCACGGCCGAGTTCACGTTCGTCGACCGGCCCCCGATCGCGGTCAATCTCACCGTCGTGGCGCGCCGGGCCGAGGGCGCCTGGCGGATCGCCCACTACCACGTCTCACCACGGATCCCCGCGAAGGAGAGCACCCCGTCATGACCCGCATCGGCATCATCCTCGGCAGCACCCGCCCCAACCGCAACGGCGAGCAGGTCGCCCGCTGGGTGCTCGACGTCGCCAAGCAGCGCACCGACGCCGAGTTCGAACTGGTCGACCTGCGCGACTACCCGCTGCCGCACCTCGACGAGCCGGTCCCGCCGTCGATGGGCCAGTACCGCAACGACCACACCAGGCAGTGGGCCGCGAAGATCGCCTCGTTCGACGGCTTCGTCTTCGTCACCCCGGAGTACAACCACAGCACCTCGGGCGTACTGAAGAACGCCATCGACTACCTGTACGCCGAGTGGAACAACAAGGCCGCCGGCTTCGTCTCCTACGGCTCGGTCGGCGGCGCCCGGGCCGCGGAACACCTGCGGCTGATCGCCGGCGAGCTGCAGATCGCGGACGTACGCCAGCAGGTCGCCCTCTCGCTGTCCACGGAGTTCGAGAACTACACCGTGTTCAAGCCCCGACCCAACCAGGAGCCCCAACTCACCACTTTGTTGGACCAGGTGGTGGCCTGGAGCACCGCCCTCGAGCCGCTGCGCAAGTAAGGCGGTGCGGCCGCCGTCATAGTGCCGCGACGCGGCGGCACTATGACGGGGCCACGGCCGGTCCGCGCTTCGCCCGCTGGATCTGCTCGTAGACGTGGGTCCGCAGCTGAGTGAACCGGGCGGAGCGGCAGTTCGACATTGCCCCGGACCGTCAGCCACGGGTAGAGGCTGCGGCCGTACTCCTGAAAAACGACGGCCATGGCCGGACTCGGACCCGTCACCGGCGATCCGTCCATCTCCATGAGGCCGCTCGTCGGCCGGAGCAATCCGGCCAGGCATTTCAGGAGCGTGGTCGTTCCGCATCCGGAGGGCCCGACGACGCACACCAGTTCGCCGTGACTCATCGTGAAACTGAGATCCCTGATCGCCTCGATGTCGCCCGCGGCGGTGGCATAGACCTTCCGCAGATGCTCGACTCTCAGCAAAGGGCTCCCGTCAGGCACGGGTGATCTCCTTCATTCCGTGCCGAGCAGGAGCACGGCCACCGGAATCAGCACCGGCGGCGGATCGCCCGGAACGCCAGCAGTGGCTCGAGGGTTTCGGGCAGCCGGCGGAACCGGCCGATCGTGACGCCGGCGGCGACGCCGAGGACGATTGATTCTCCGGGCCGGCCGATCGGCGCGGGTCAGGCGACGACGCGCGTGTGCTGGACGGCGGCAGGCCCGGCGACGTACCGGCCGATCGCCGCGCGCCACTTGGCGAAGTCCTCGGTGCCGCGGTAACGCTCGTGTGCCGCGAGGTCGGTCCATTCCACGAGAAGGACGAAGTTCGTCGGCGTCTCGACCCCCTGGGTGAGGCGTGCCGAGAGCATTCCCTCGGCCGGCCCGATCGCCGCAATGCTCGTGGCGTGTGCTTCCGCGAAGTCCTTCTCACTGCCCGGCTTCGCGGTCAACTCGGCGATTTCGAGAATCATGGTCATCGCTCCACATTCTTTCAGGCTCCGGCGTCCGGAGGTGTGGACGGTGGTCATGACGACGGTCCTGAGATCCCGAATCGACTGGATGTCCCGAACTCTACACGATGACGTCGCGGTGCGACATCACGTGGATGAACGTCCCGGCAGCTGATGGACGACTGTCGATGTCTGCGGTACTTTGGCTGGTAAGTCAACAAAGAAGTCGCACCTTAAAGGCCCCGCTACCGTACGAGAGGGACGTCTATGAGTTCGAAAGCGAGGAAGGCCGGGCTCGCACTCCTTGCCGCCACGCTGGCCTTCGCCGGCACGGTGTACGGCGTGACGAGGCCGGCCTCGGCCGACGTCGTGGCCCAGCTGAACGGTTCACAGCTGGTCGCCGACATGGGTGCGGGCTGGAACCTGGGCAATGCGCTCGAGGCCAACAACAACGGCATCCCCAGCGAGACGGCGTGGGGAAACCCCGTCGTGACGCAGGCCCTCATCGACCGGGTGCGGGCCTCGGGATTCAAGACGATCCGGATCCCGGTCTCCTACATGGGGCACATCGGGGCCGGCCCGAACTACACGGTCAACGCCGCCTGGCTGAACCGCATCCAGGAGGTCGTCGACTACGCCCACAAGCAGGGCCTCTACGTGCTGATCAACATGCACGGCGACGGGTACAAGACCGTCACCGGGTCCTGGCTGATCTGCGATGCGGCCGACCAGACCACGATCAAGGACAAGTACCAGAAGGTCTGGCAGCAGGTCGCGACCAGGTTCCAGAGCTACAACGACCACCTGATCTTCGAGTCCATGAACGAGAACTTCGACGGGCAGTACGGCAACCCGACCCAGCCGTGCTACTCGAACATCAACGCCTACAACCAGATCTTCGTGGACACCGTGCGCCGTACCGGCGGGACCAACGCCTCGCGATGGCTGCTGGTGCCCGGCTGGAACACCAACATCGACCACACCGTGGGCAGCGGCTTCGTGATCCCCACCGACCAGAACCGGTCGTCGTCCATCCCGGCCAACGAGCAGCGCATCATGATCTCGGTGCACTACTACGACCCCTGGGACTTCGCGGGACAGGAAGACGGCACCATCACGCAGTGGGGCGCGGGCGCGACGAACCCCGCGAAGAAGTCGACCTGGGGACAGGAGGACTTCCTGGACGGGCAGCTGAAGAAGACGTACGACAAGTTCGTCACCCGCGGATATCCGGTGTTCGTCGGTGAGTACGGCTCGATCGACAAGACGACGTACGACTCCACGAACAACCGCTACCGCGCGGACTACGCACGCGCCGTGGTGGCGACCGCCAAGAAGTACGGCGCAGCCACCGCCTACTGGGACAACGGCTGGAACGGCCAGCACGGCTTCGGCCTGTTCGACCGCAGCTCCGTCACGGTGACCCAGCAGGGCATCATCAACGCCATCATGAGCGCCGTCGGCGGCAGCCAGCCCACCACCCCGCCGCCGACCACGCCGCCCACCTCCACACCGCCCACCACGCCACCCACCACCCCGCCGACCACCAGCCCGGGCGGTGCCGGCGCCTGCCGGGTGAGCAGCACGGTCAACGCGTGGAGCACCGGCCTGACCGCCAGCATCGCCATCACCAACACCGGCACGGCGGCCATCAACGGCTGGACCCTGGCCTTCACCCTGGCCGCCGGACAGAGCATTGTCTCCGGCTGGAGCGCGAGCTACTCCCCGGCCACCGGCAGGGTGACCGCGACCAACGCCGGCTACAACGGCACCCTGGCGCCGGGGGCCTCGGCCTCCATCGGCTTCCAGGCCAACCACACCGGCAACGCCGCCGCTCCCACCGGTTTCACCCTGAACGGCACCACCTGCAGCTGACTCACCACGACGGGCCGGGCGCCGCTTTGGCGGTCCCGGCCCGTCGTGCGTCCGCTTGCGAGCCCGCTGGAGCGGCGCCACCAGCGCACCAGTCCGCCGTTCGCGGCCGACGGCTGCACCGTCGTTAAGCAGGGAGCCGATAAGGGGCACTTGCTGCAAGGCTTCAGATCAGGATCCTAGGATGCCTTACCGGTGGAGCCGTGCAGCACAGACTCTCCACGGCCTCGCTGCGTCAGCCATGGCCGTCCTGCGGTAGTCCGTCGGCCTGCACCGCGATGTATCTGAAGTCGATCATCGCCGACCGCCTGAACTGCGGCTACATTGACGGAGCACAGCTCACCGACAGGGAGGATGCGGACCGGCCATGATCGTGAGTGCCGCCGGCACCGACAATGGTGTGGTCCGGCTGAGTGTCGCCGGAGAGATCGACATGGCTACCGTCGAAGATCTCGAAAGGGCGATGAACGATGCCATCACCGCGGACGGCACAGCCCACGTGACCGTGGACATCGCTGAGGTGACTTTCTGTGACTCATCGGGCCTGGCCGCATTCGACAGGAGCTACTTCCTCGCCGGCCAGCGCGGAGTCTCGTTCCGGCTGACCAGCCCGCAACCCGGCGTCCGCCAGGTTCTGCAGATCACCGGTCTGCTGGAGACGCTGACCCAGCCATGAGATCGTCGACTCGGCGCATGTCGCGCATACCCGGCGCCGGCGAGGTGGGCGGGTGGCGGCGGTGCCGAGTCAGGCGTCGTGGACCGTACGGTGTGCGACCGGGCGCCGGCGTCAGCGGGGTCAGTCGTCAGCGAGGGTCGGGGATCAGACGCGTTTCGGTGACTCCGAGAGCGGGCGCGGATCCGCTGATCGGCCTAATCCGCGGCACGGTGGCGCCCACCGCTGCCTGGCCTGGAAGGGTCCGTGCCGCGTTCTCCGTGGGTCAGCGGGATGCGCTTGACCGCTTGGTCGGTGGGTTGCCCGCCGACGGAATCCTTGTTGATCCATTCGTGGGGGGCAGC
Organism: Actinoplanes sp. NPDC051405; assembly: GCF_055586185.1. Taxonomy (NCBI): domain Bacteria; kingdom Bacillati; phylum Actinomycetota; class Actinomycetes; order Micromonosporales; family Micromonosporaceae; genus Actinoplanes; species Actinoplanes sp. NPDC051405. The sequence continues at coordinate 119,394 of NZ_JBVJIR010000001.1, read as the reverse complement.
GGACACCTCGGTGCGCAGATCTGACAGCCAGTGTTCCAGGTCGTCGCTTGTTCGGTCCGGACCAGCAGGCGCGCTGCTTGAGCCGGGGTCCTCGATGGCGCTCATCGCGGCGCACGCTCCGATCGGTCGGGTGCGGTCAGGGCGAGAGTAGCGGGCTTGCGCGAGGCGCTGCCCGCACCGGAGGACTGACGCACACGAGCCGGCGGGGTTCCGCGTGTGCCAGGCTGGCGCGATGCGAGACGACAAGCAGTGGCCGCGGCTGCGGGTGGGGGACTGGGCCGAAACCCGGGACACGCTGCACATGTGGCTGCAGATTGTCGGAAAGATCCGGATGGCGCACGCGCCCGCGGTCAACCACTGGTGGCACGTCACGCTGTACCCGAGCGCCTGTGGGCTGACCACGTCGCTGGTGCCGTACCGGGACGGCGGGTTCGAGATCGAGTTCGACTTCCTCGACCACCGGCTGCACCTGCGCACCACCGACGGCCGGCACCGGGCCGTCGCGTTGGACCCGAGATCCGTCGCCGTGTTCTACCGCCAGACCATGGACGCGCTGGCCGAGCTGGACGTGGCGACGACCATCCACGCCGTGCCCAACGAGGTGGAGCGGGCCGTCCCGTTCGCCGAGGACGAGGTGCACGACGCGTACGACCGGGAGGCCGCGCAGCTGTTCTGGCGGCAGTTGCTCCGGGCCGAGGGGGTCCTGGGACGGTTCCGCTCCGGGTTCGTCGGCAAGGCCAGCCCCGTGCACTTCTTCTGGGGCGCGATGGACCTGGCGTACACGCGTTTCTCCGGCCGCATCGCCCCGCCGCACCCCGGCGGTGCGCCGAACTGCCCGCCGTCGGTGATGCGGGAGGGCTACTCGCACGAGCTGGCCAGCTTCGGCTTCTGGCCCGGCGGCGGCGAGGAGGGCGCCTTCTACTCGTACGCCTACGTCGAGCCCGCGGGTTACGCCGAGCGGCCGGTCCGCCCCCAGCCCGCGTACTACGACCGCGACCTGCGGGAGCTGCTGCTGCCGTACGAGGCCGTGGCCGGTGTGAAGGAGCCGGACGCGGTGCTCACCGAGTTCCTGCGTTCCTCCTACGAGGCCGCCGCCGACCTCGGTGGCTGGGACCGCCGGGCGCTCGACAGGCCCTGACCGGCTGACGTCGGCGTCCCGCGCGTCATCAGTTCCCAGGAGGGTGTCGCCCCACCGTGGGACCTGCTGTCTGTGGCCGGCAACCGGCTGTTGTCGGCTGTCGGACCGGTGTGGCTTCCGGCCTGGGGCGGCGCGGCAGCAGGAGCGGGCTGGCGAGGATGAGCAGTCCCGCGGTGGTGAGGGCGGTGCGTGGACTGGTGGCGTGGGCCAGCAGGCCACCGAGCGCGCTGAGGATGGCGATGGCTGCGCTACTGCTGATCGACCAGGCCGTGAGCGTACGGGCGATGCGGTCGTCGGCGGTGTGTTCGAGGCGGTAGGTCGCGAGCACCGGGTTGAACAGGCTCATGCTGACGATGATCGCGAGTTCGACCACGATCACCGTGGCGAGACCGGCAGCACCGGGCTGGACGAAGGCGAGGCCGATCAGCCAGACCGCGCGTAGCGTGCCGACGGTACGCAGGATGCGATGCTGGCCGAAGCGGGACACCACACGAGGGGCCAGGCGCGAGCCGAGGAGCCCGCCGAGGCAAGGCGCCGCGAAAGCGAGGCCGTACTGCCAGGGCGTGAAGCCGAGCTCGCCGAGCAGGAGCACCGCCAACAGTGGCTCACTGGCCATGATCAATCCAGCGACGAGCAGCTGGTTGAGGTAGAGCGCCCGCAGACCGGGATGGCTCAGCAAATGCCGCCAGCCGTCGAGCAGCTCGCCGGCCCGGACCCCGCGCTTGCCGGTGCGCCGCGGGAGTGCTTCCCGGCCGCCGATCGCCGTGAGACCCAGCGCGGAGAGCAGATAGCTCAGCGCGTCGGCCACGACGGTCGTGACCGGCCCGAACAGACCGATCGCCGCGCCGCCCAACGGCGGCCCGACCGCGATGGAGCTCCACGTCGTCGACTCGAATCGCGCGTTGGCCACCAGCAGGTCGTCCGGACCGACGAGCGCCTTGAGAAAAGCGCCGCCGGCCGCGGTGAACGTGATTCTGGCCGCGGCGACCAAGGCCGAGACGACCAGCAATTGCACGAACGTGAGCCGGCCGGCAGCGTAAGCCAGGGGGATCGTCAGCATGGCCGCGAACCGGGCCAGATCCATCGCGATCATCACCGGTCGCTTGCGGCGGAACTCCACCCATGGCCCGAGCGGCAGAGCGATCAGCGCACCGACCGCCGGACCGACCGCGGCCAGTGCGGATACCTGCGCGGGGCCGGCGTGCAACACCAGCACGGCGATCAGCGGCAGGGCGCCGAACCCGAACCCCGAGCCGTAGGCGCTGACCGCGTACGCCGCCCACAGCCAGCCGAACTGCCGGCCCAGGGTTCGCCTCGCCGCCAATCCGCACCTCCCGCTCAGGGCAACTCGCCGTTGACCGCTGGGAGCAAAGCAGGGCCTGACCGGACCGATCAAACAACCGAGCCGGTGGCGAGCCACAACCGGACGTTGTGTGGGTACGGTTCAGCGCGTGGATCTCGACGCCGTACGCACGTTCGTGGCCGCCGCGGATGCCGGCCAGTTCCAGGACGCCGCCGCCGCGCTGTCGATCACCCAGCAGGCCGTGTCGAAGCGCATCGCCGCACTGGAGAAGGATCTGCAGGTCCGGCTGTTCACCCGCACTGCCCGCGGCGCCCAGCTCACCATCGACGGCCAGGCATTCCTGCCCCACGCGCGGGAGCTGATCCGGGTGGCAGCGCGGGCCGACGCCTCCGTTCGGCCCGGTCGGCGAGCCCTCCGCGTCGACGTGCACAGCAGGCGAATCGCTCCGGCGGTGCTGTTGCAGGACTTCCACCGTACGTATCCACGGATCGAGCTGGACGTCGTGACCCTCCTGGACGCCGATGTGCATGCCGCGACCGCCGCCGTCGAGGCGGGGACGATCGACGCCACCTTCCACGCCGTCACCGTCCCCGCGCACCGATTACCCCGAGCGATCAGGACCGCGCGGGTGATCGACGAGCACCACGAAGTACTTGTCGGGCCACGCCATGTCCTCGCTGACGCCGTCGCCGTCACGCCCGCACAACTGGCCGAACACCGCATCTGGATGCCCGGCCTGGCCGCCGGCACCGAATGGGCCGGCTACTACGAGGAACTCACCGCCGCGTTCGGCCTCACCATCGACGTGGCCGGCCCGGTCTTCGGCAGCGAGGCACTGATGGCCGAGATCGCCGACTCCGCGCAACTGGCGACCTTCATCGGCGAACGCACCCGGTACCTGTGGCCGGACAGCTACGATCTGCGGCGCATACCGGTGCGCGACCCGGCGCCGGTCTATCCGATGTCCCTGATCTGGCGCGACGACAACCCGCATCCCGCGCTCGGCACCCTTCGCGACTACCTCAGCTCCAGGCGAACGCACACATCCGGCGAGAACGTGTGGATGCCGGGATGGGCCCAGCCGTCCGGCTAGACGTCATGAGCGCCCGGCGGCTTCTGAGTACACTCTGTCCGTCGGCACTCACGCCCGGCGGGGCGGATGTGCCGCTCTCCAACCGGTCCGTGCAGAACACCCACGAGGTGGCGCAACGGCTGAACCCGCGGGCCAGAGTCCTCTACGTCGACAACGATCCGATGGTCCTGACCCACGCGTGTAGGTCTTCGGTATCAACGTGTTCCGCCATGGCGTCCGACAGTGGCGTGTCGCTCATTCCGCGACCGTACTCAGCCGACCCGCGCTCGCGGCCCAGCCGCTGCACGGATACGGGATCGTCCAGGCGGTGTCGGCGCTGTCCGACGGCGAGGTGACGTTGCGGCCGGGCACCCTCTACGGGGCGCTCGACCGGCTCGGCCAGCAGGGTCTGATCGCGGTGGACCGGGAGGAGCCGGTCGACGGCCGGCTGCGCCGCTACTACCGGCTCAGCGACGGCGGTGCCGCTGCCATGGCCGAGCAGGCCGAGCGCCTGCGCCGCCGGGTGGCCGCCGCCGACGAGCAGCTGCGCCCGCGGCAGCGCCGCCCCCTCGTCGAGCCCGACTGGACCCGCCGCCGACAACGACTGCCCCGTCCGGTAGCTGCCGAGCCGACACCCGTCAGCGGCGCGATGATGCACGAGGAGGGCTTCTCCTTCGGGCCGACCGCCGAAACCCTGCTCGCGCTGCGCGTCTCGGAGTGGCCGCTCGTCTCGGTCCAGAGCCTGCAGTGGCTGTGGATCTGGGGCTTCGCGGTCGTCGCGGTGGCTGCCGTGCTCGCCCGCCGGGGCGTCGAACGGGAAAAGCTGGTGCCCACGGCCGGGTGATGCTCGCAAGCGCAGCAGCCGGGCGGGCGACGGCCGTGAGACCGTTCCCGAGTGATCACAGTCCCGGCGGGCAGCACGCTCCTGCTGCGGTGCCCAGGGGAGCAGCCGCTGGCGCTGATCGTGCTGACCGAGGTGAGCGCGGCCTTCGTCGCTGAGCTGCCCCCGATCCCGGTGCTCAGCCCCGACGGCCCGGGCCTCCGCCGCTTCGGCGTCCTGGAACTGGTCAGCAACGCCGGCGTCACCTGGATCGAGGCGGAACTGCGCGACGGCGTTCTCACGCACTCCGGTGAAGCACCCACCGACGTGGTCCAGCGCCGCGGTGCCGCGCGGCGTCCCGGCACGTACGCCGCCACGGGCACCGCCCAGCTCGACTCGGAGCCGGGCCGGCGGCTGGTGGCGGTGTCGGGCCAGGTCGAGGACGTGTCCACCAGCGGCCTGCTGCTGCGCGCGACGCCGGCCGACAGCGTCCACCTGCCGCCCGGCATCGTGCGAAGTCTGCTGCACATCACCATGCCGTGGGGCGACATGGCGGTCACGGTAGCGACGATCGACCAGCGGGCCGACCAGTTGCGGGGCACGTACGAGTGGATGTCCCCAGCCAACGAGGCCGCCCTGCGGGCCTTCTGTTCCGCGCGCTGATCCTCAGCGCAGCAGCACGGCGATGAGGTCGGCACCCAGCGCCGCCGTCACCGACAGATCCAACTGATGGCTGACGTAGCGCCCGCGCCGTGTGGTCACGGTGAGGCCGGCCTTCTTGAGGACGGCCAGATGCCGCGAGACCTCCGGTGTGCTCAGGTGCCACGCTTCCGCCAGCTCACCCGTGGTCCGCGGCCCACGCGCCAAGGTCCGGCAGAGCCTGAGCCGTACGGGATGGGCAAGCGCATCGATCCGCCCCCGCACCACGTCGAGCGGCACCGGGTCCTCGGTCGCGGTGGGGTACTGCACGACCGGCCGGCGACCCGGCGCGTGGACGGTGAGCAGGTGCGGGCGGCCGAACGCCGTGGGGATGAAGGTCAGCCCGTCCTCGGCGCTGGTCCAGTTGTCCTGCAGCTTGTCCACCACGATGCGCGTCTCCGACAGCGTCATCGCCGGGGACATCGCCGCGAGCGCCGCACTCAGCCCCTGCTGCTCGTGCAGGTCGGCCATGCGCCGCGCGTCGACCGCCAGCATGAAGGCGATCCGGCGCCACGCCTCACCGAAGAACTCCTCGACGCAGTCCTCCAGCAGGCTCCGGACGCGTACCCGGACCGGGCCGGGATCGTCGAGCAGCTGTTCGGCGAAGGCGGCCTGGACCGGGCCGCGAGCCCGCGCAAGGTCTTTGAGCCGCTCCGGTTCGCTGCGGCGGAACGACAGCCGGGAGCATCCGCAGGTGGTGATGAGCGCGGCCGCCACGTAGTCCTCGTCGCTGAGCGCGTCGACGTCGTCGAGCTCCTCGGTGAGGGTCGGGCGCGGGTGGGCCGGCACCAGGAAGTCGGCGCGCGACGAGCTCCACAGGAACTCGGCCTCCAGCAGCCGGTCGGTGAACGACGGTTTGCACCCCGCGAGGACGCCGGCAGCCCAGGGCTGCAACGCCGGGTGATGACCGGGCGCGGCCAGCACGTGCAGCATCGCGCCCAGCTCGGCCAGCGGCGACGCGGCGAAACGCAGGCGCTCGGCGGGCAGGCCGGTGATGTCGATGGTCAGGGCCACGTCGCTATTGTGGCGCTGCTTGCGCCGTACGCCCGCATCAGTTGACGCAAACCGTCAATCCGCGGGCCACCGCGGCCCGCGAGGCCGACGCTCGTCGGCATGTTCTCGCGTCGCTTCGCGGTCGCCCTGGCGGTGGATGCCCTCGGCTCCGGCCTGCTGCGGCCTTTCCTTCTCCTGTACGGCCTCAGCGTGCTCCACCTGTCGGCGACCTCCGCCGGCCTGGCACTGACCGCCGGCCTGCTCGTCGGACTCGCCGGCATCCCGCTGCTCGGCCGCTGGATCGACGCGGGCGGCCGCCGGGCACCGATGGCGGCGACGATGCTGATCCGCGCTGTGGGCATCGTGGTGCTGCTGCTGGGCCACGGCCTGCCCGGCTTCCTCGCGGCCGCGGTTCTGCTGGGCGCGGGCAACCAGGCGCTGCCGACCGCGCAGGCGGCACTGGTCACCGCGCTGACCGACGGCCCGGCGGACCGGGTGCTCGCCCTGGCCCGGACGATCCGCAACGCCGGGCTGGGACTGGGCGCACTCATCGCTGTCGTGGCCGCGGACTCGCTGCGCCTGCTCGCTGCCGTCAACGGCATCGGCTATCTCGTCGCCGGCGTGCTCATCCTCTCCCTGCCGCGTCCCGTACCGGCCCGGGCGCCGGTCGGGGACAGCACGGGCGTCGGCATCGGAGCCCTGACGTGGGTGAACCTGCCCTACGCGCTGTGCTTCGGCGTCCTGGAGGTAGCCCTTCCGGCGCTGCTGATCACCCGGATGGACGCGCCCCCGGCCTGGTCGGCCGCATTGTTCGCGGGCAACACCGTGCTGGTCGTCGCGATGCAGGTGCTGCTGGTCGTCCGGCTGCGCCGGCTGCCCCGCCGCAGCGTCCTGGCGGCCGCCGGCGTGGTCCTGGCCGCGTCGTACCTCGGGTTCTGGGCGGCCGAACCGGCCGGCCCGGCGGCGATCGCCCTGGTCGCGGTGCTCTACACCCTCGGCGAGATCCTGTACGCGGGAAGCGGCACCGCACTGGTCGCGGCTGCGGCACCGCCGGGGTTGCTCGGCCGCGCCCTGGCCCGGTGGCAGCTCTCCACCGGGTTCGGCAATGCGGCCGCCCCGGCTGTGCTGACGACGCTGTTGACGGCGGGCCCAGGTCTGCTGTGGGTGACGCTGGCCGGGACGACGCTGGCGGCCGCCGCAGCGGTCCGCCGCTGGGCACCGGCGGTCTGAGCCGGCGTACAACGCACTCATGCCCGACTGCCGGCCGCTCTGTCCAGTACGCGGCTGCGAACTCCTGGCAAGATCAGCTCACTCACCGTGCGTAACGTTGCAGGCGCCGACAAATGGCGCCGGCCATCAGACCGAGCGTATTGGTCAAATAGCTGACGGTAAGTGCATCGTCCGGCCCATATTCGGCCAGCCAATGCGCTGCGACCTTCTGTAATCGTTTCGCGTTTCGCCGGTCATGCAAAGATCAGAAATGCAACATGAATGCGGCTCGGTGTTGACGTGCGGGCGAAGATACAGCGGTGATCGATGAATCTTACGAATGGGCTCAGCCGCCTTCGCGATTGACCACCCGGTCGCACCGGGCCGATAGCCGTCCCGAGCGTGGGGGCGCCATCCAGGCCCTGGATCACGATGTTCTCATCCGCCGTTCGCTGGAGATCTCGTCCAGCTGCTTCACCACGATCATCAGCATCCTGCAGGGCGTCGCGCTGGCGATCCTCGCCGACAACACCTTCAACGATCCCTCACCGCTCGCCTACTTCCACAGCGTCTGCCTGGCGTTGGTGCTGGTCGGCGTCTTCTACACCTACGTGAACATGAGCATCATGCTCCGCTGGGCGCCGTCCTTCCTGGACTCGTTCATGCCGTTCATGATCGCGGGACTCGAGATACCACCCGCCTATTTCCTCGGTCAGGTGGCGGCCTGGAACACCTGGCTCGGAATGCTCTGGCTGGGCGCGGCTACCGGCTTCTACGTCAACATCAAATGGTCACCGGCCTCGCACTTCGGCAAGGAACCCAAGGCGCACCGCATTTTCCACCGGATGTATCACGAACTGATGCTCACCTCGCTGGGCTGTGGACTGGCCATGGGCTTCTTCGGCATCACCGCGCATCTGTACCCGGCCGCCGGCCCATGGCTGGGTGTCGCCGGCGTCGTCACGGTGCTGGCGACGATGGCGATATTCGTGGCTCGTTCGGAGATCAGGTCCTCGCAGATCCACGCCCGGTTCGGCGTCCACCGGCCGCCCTTCAACTGACGGATCAGCCGGCCGGGGTGCCGATCTCGCGGAGCACGCCGGCCGGCACGATCAGGTCGGCGTGCTCGCGGGTGGCCGCGATCAGCGCGGCGTTGCGCTCGTCGGTGCCGGTCGCCCAGGCGACCGCCGCGGTCCGGTCCTTGCCGAAGCGCACGTGCCGCTCCACCAGCCGGTCCAGCCGGGTGCGCGGGTCCAGATCGGCGTACCAGACCTCGTCGAGCAGCGGACGCACCCGCTCCCACCCGCCGGTACGCAGCAGCAGGTAGTTACCTTCGGTGATGATCATCCGGGCGCTTCTGGGCACCGGGATGGCCCCGGCGATCGGCTGCTCGATCACCCGCTCGAATCCGGGTGCGTAGACGACGTCGTCGGTGTCCTCGCGCAGCCTCCGCACCATCGCCGCATACCCCAGCACGTCGAAGGTGTCGGGCGCACCCTTGCGGTCCCGGTTCCCGAGCCGGTCCAGCTCCACGTCAGACAGGTGAAAACCATCCATCGGTACGTGCGCCACGCCGTGTCCGAGCGCGGCCGTCAGCTCCTTGGCGAGGGTGGTCTTGCCGGCGGCGGGCGGCCCGCTGATGCCCAGGATCGCCCGCCCGCCGTCCTTGCCGAGCGCCCGGGCGCGCGCCACCAGCTGTTCGAAGGTCACGCCGGCCCGGCCGTGAGCTGGTTGGCCATGAACGCGCGGGCGTGCCGGGCCAGGTCCTCGCCGTCGGTCCACAAGTTGCGCCAGATCGCCAGGTCGTTGGAGAGCCCGGCGGCCACCACGGCCGACGAGAACGACTCGAAGGTGATCGGGCCGGTGTAGCCGATGTCGTGCAGGGCGTGGAAGAACGCGCCGAAGTCCAGGTGCCCGGAGCCGAGGTAGCCGCGGTGGTTCTCGCCGATGTGCACGTACCCGAGCCGGTCGCCGACCGCGTGCACGGGGCGGACGAGGTCGTCCTCCTCGATGTTCATGTGGTACGTGTCCAGGTGGATCAGCACGTTGGCCGCGCCGATGTCGTCGGCCAGGCGCAGAGCGTCGTGCGCGGTGTTGATGACGTTGGTCTCGTACCGGTTGCAGATCTCCAGCCCGAGCGTCATGCCGTGGCTCGCGGCCTCGGCGGCCAGCGTGGTCAGCACCGCGATCACGTTGGTGCGGCCCTTGGGGCTCAGCGGAGCGCCGTACTTGCCGAGGGCGCTGTAGAGCGCGCCGGTGAAGTGGGTGCCGCCGAGCTGCTGGGTGATGGTCAGCGAGTCGTGCAGCAGCTTCGCGCCGCGCTCGACGACCGCCGGGTCCTCGCTGGAGACGTCGGCGTCGAAGGCCAGGCCGCGCGAGCACGCCACCTGGAGGCCGTGCTGCTCCAGCAGTTTCCGGGTTGCCGGCACGTCCAGGTTGAGCGAGTCGTGCAGGGAGAACTCGAGCAGGTCGAAGCCGGTCTTGGCGGTCTGGGCGACGGCGTACTCGACCGAGGCGGGGGAGGTGTCGCCGGCCCAGACGAGCGCGTGCACACCGAGGGGGTTACGCAGTTCCATGTCTTTGACTGCTTCCTGTCAGGCGGTCTTGGCGCCGGTGATGAGGGCGACGATTTCCTCGCCGGTGGTCGCGGTGGTGCGGCGGCCGCCGACGCAGCGGCCGGCCCGCATCACCCAGACCTGGTCGCTGAGGTTCAGCACCTGGGCGAAGTTGTGGCTGATCAGCAGCACGGCGTGGCCGTCGTCGCGCAGTTTGCGGATCAGGTCCTCGACCCGCGCGGTCTCCTGCACGCCCAGCGCGGCGGTGGGCTCGTCCATGATCACCAGCCGGGACTCGAAGCCGGCCGCCCGGCAGATCGCGACGGCCTGGCGCTGCCCGCCGGAGAGCCGGCGGACCCGGCTGCGCACCGCGGGCACGTTGACCGCGAGAGTGGAGACCATGCGCTGGGCCTCGCGCTGCATGCCGCGGCGGTCGAGCACGGCGAGAGGGCCGAGCTTGTGCACCATCTCCCGGTTGAGGAACAGGTTCTGCCACACCGTCAGGTCCTCGACCAGTGCGAGGTTCTGGTGCACGGTCTCGATGCCGGCCGCCCGGGCGTCCTCCGGCGAGCGGAAGTGCAACTCCTCGCCGTCCAGTGAGATGGTGCCGCTGTCGGGCCGGTGGATGCCGCAGATGCAGCGCACCAGGGTGGACTTCCCGGCGCCGTTGTCGCCCACGATGGCGGTGATTTCGCCGGCCCGCAGGGCGAGGGAGACGTCGACCAGGGCCCGGACGCTGCCGAAGGAGAGCGAGACGTTGTCGACGGACAGCAGTGTGCTCATTTCTGGAACCTCGTCAGCAGGGCGGCCAGCACCACGACGATGCCGACGGCGAGCGGTTGGTAGAACTGCGAGACGCCGAGCAGGGTGAGGCCGTTGGTCAGCGCGGTCAGCAGCAGCGCGCCGATCACCGGGCCGCTGATGGTGCCGCGGCCCCCGAGCAGGCTCACGCCGCCGAGCACCACCGCGGCCACGGAGTTGAGCAGGAAGGACGTGTTGGACGCGGGTTCCGCGGCGCCGACCCGGGCGACCAGCAGAATGGCGGCGAGGCCGGCCAGCAGCCCGGAGATGCCGTACACGGCGATCTTGACGCGGGCGGTGCTGATGCCGGTGGCGGTGGCGGCCTCCGCGGAGCCGCCGGTGGCCAGCAGGTGAGTGCCGAAGCGGGTGTGGAACAGCATCCCGTGCGCGATGACCGCCACCACGGCGGCGATGATCACCATCCAGCCGAAGATGCCGATGCCGCCGGTGGAGAGCCGCAACAGGAAGGTGTCGATCACGGTGACCGGCTTGCCGTCGGCCAGGACCAGGGCCGTGCCGGAGGCGGCCGACAGCATGCCCAGGGTGACGATGAAGTCGGTGATCTTGCCCCGGGCGATCAGCAGGCCGTTGATCAGGCCGGCCGCGGTGCCGGCCACGATCGCCGCCAGCATCGCGCCGACCAGGCCCCAGCTCGCGTAGGTGGCCCCGAACACCACCGCGGCGAGGGTCATCACGGACGCGACCGAGAGGTCGATACCGCCGGTGGCCACCACGAACGTCTGACCGACGGCCAGCACGATCAGGATCGCCGAGGCGACCAGCATCGAGGAGATGTTGCCGGTGCTCAGGAACGTGGGGTTCGCGATCTGAAAGATGATCACGAGTGCGATCAGGCCGACCAGCGCGGCCCACTCGGCCCAGAAGCTGAGGTCCTTGAGCCGGTGGCTCCAGGGTTCGGTGTCGCGCGGGGCGGCGACGGCGGTGGTCACGGTGCTCACGAGCCGATCAGGGTCTTGAACGGGTCGGCGTAGTCGCCGAACGGCTTGGGCGTGGTGGCCAGCGCCTGGTCCGCGTTCTCCTTGGTGACCAGTTCGACCGGCGCTTCGACGTTGGCCGGCAGGGTCTTGCCGGCGGCGGCGGCCTGGCAGGCCTCCATCCCCATGAGACCGATCGCGTACGGGTACTGCGCGACGACCGCGTCGATGCCGCCGTTCTTGACCGCGGTGAGGGCGTCCTTGTTGCCGTCCACACTGATCACCTTGATCTTGCCCGTCTTGCCGGCGTTGGCGATGGCCTGGGCGACGCCGAGTCCCATGTCGTCGTTGGCCACGAAGAATCCGGCCAGCTCGGGCTGGGCTCGCATGATGTTGGTGGCCTGGGTCAGGGCCTCCTGGCGCTCCCAGTTCGCGGCGACGGTCTGGACCAGCTGGAGCTTGCCGGTGATGCCCTTGGTGAAGCCGTCGATCCGGGCGCCGCTGGTCACGTCGCCGGCGATGCCGCCGATCGCGGCCACCTTGGCATCGGCGGGCACCAGGGTCACCATCTGGGCGCCGGCCTTCTCGCCCGCGGAGGTGTTGTTGGTGCCGATGTAGGTCGCCGGGGTGGCGTTGGCCGCCTTGGCGGCGGCCGGGTCGACCGGGCTGTCGATGTTGACGATGGTCTTCTTCTTCGCGGCCAGCTGAGCGATGCCCTGAATCAGGTTGGTGCCCGAGATCGGGTTGACGATGTAGCAGGAGAAGTCCTGCCCGGCCAGCGCGGTCAGCTTGTCGGCCTGCCCCGTGGTGTCGGTGATCGAGGTGGCGGCCTGCACCGTCGGGGTGACGCCGGCCGCGGCGCCCTGGTCCTTGAGTCCCTGCTCCATGGACTGGAAGAAGGGGTTGTCCAGGCCCTTGATCACGGCGGCGACCTTGGCGGGGCCACCGGCCGAGCCGGCGTCCGAGGAGCCGGAGGAACAACCTGCGAGCAGGAGCAAGGCAGTGGCCGTCACTGCTGTGTATGGCGCTGTGCGGGACATCGGGCGGTCCTTCCGTACTGCATCGGACGTGTGTCGGGGGTGTTTCGCTTGATTAGATGCTCGACTTATAACTTCTGTCAAGCAAAAGTTTTGGCACTTCCGTACAGTGACTAGGCGTAATAGGATCGCCGCGTGAGCATCAGCCCCCCGGTCACCGGGGTATCAGCGGCGGGACTCGGCGAGATCCTCGGTCTGTTCCGCACCCAGCCGAGCCTCACCCGCGCCGACGTCATGCAGCAGACCGGCCTGTCGCGTTCGACGGTCAACCAGCGGCTCGACGCGCTGCTCGCCGCCGCGCTGGTCGTGCCGAGCGGGGAGGGCGCGCCCACCGGTGGACGCCCGGCCGGCCGCTTCACCTTCAACGCCGAACGCGGCGTGCTGCTGGTCGTCGACATCGGTGCGACCGGCATGCGGACGGCGCTGTGCAATCTGCGCGGCGAGGTGAGCGTCGAGCGGGAGCGCCCGATCGACGTGGCCACCGGCCCGCAGCCGGTGCTGACCGCGGCGCAGGAGATGTTCGCGGAGCTGCTCGACGGCGCCGGGCGGACGGCGGCGGACGTGCACGGCATCGGCATCGATGTGCCCGGACCGGTCGACTTCGACAGCGGTCAGGTGGTCAGCCCGCCGATCATGAGCGGCTGGGACCGCTACGACATCCCCGGTTGGTTCGCCGGCCGCTACGACTGCCCGGTGCTGGTCGACAAGGACGTCAACGCGATGGCCTTCGGCGAGCACCGCAGCATCTACCCCGACGTCAAGCAGCTGTTGATGCTCAAGGCCGGCACCGGCATCGGCGCGGGCATGATCATCGGCGGCGAGATCTACCGCGGCGCGGACGGTGCGGCCGGCGACATCGGCCACATCCAGCTCACCGTCGACGACGCCGAGAGCGAACCGGTCTGCCGCTGCGGGAACACCGGCTGTGTGGAGGCGTACGCGGGAGGCTGGGCCCTGGTCCGCGACCTGCGCGCGGCAGGGCATGACGTGACCACGGTCGACGACGCCGTCACGCTGATCCGTACCGGTGATCTCACCGCGGTCCGGCTCGCCCGCAGGGCCGGCCGCATCCTCGGCCACGCGATCGCCGACTCGGTCAGTCTGTTCAACCCCCGGGTGGTGGTGATCGGCGGCCAGCTGGCCCGGATCGAGGAGCAGCTGTTCGCGGGCATCCGCGAAATGGTCTACCGCCGCTCACTACCGCTGGCCACCCGTAACCTGCAGATCGTCGCGACCAAGCTGGACACCCGCTCGGGCCTGGTCGGCCTGGCGCTGCTGCTGGCCGACGGCATCTTCGCCCCGGGCCGGGTGGAGTCCCTGATCAGCCGCTGACGGCACCACGGCGGTGGATCGGTCCGGCGGTGACCCGGCCCCCGCCGGTGTCGCGTGGCCGGCCGGTGGATGGATCAGCCGAAGCCGCGGCACCGCCCGGCCCGGGGTTTCAGCGAGGAGCGGGCGATTGCCGGCCGGTCGGGATCTGGCCCGGCTGGCGGATGAATGCGGCGCCGATTCGTGCCGTGGTCATTCCAGCATGCGTTATTGCTGCTGGAATGCGTAGTCAGGAATCGCGGAAACACGGCCCAGCGGGGCGAAACCGGAGGCGGATTTCTGCCTGGATGCTCACCGTCAAGAATCGACATGGCGGACGAACCGGACTTAACGCGCTGGATAACAATTTCCCGGACCCTTTCTTGAATGTCGTTCAACCAATGGTTTGTTGCCGGGATATTGACGGGCCGCAACACGGAAGTAACAATTGCCGGAGAGCGCTCTCTGCTCCGCGTCGCTCAGTCCTCCCCCCGCCCCGCTGTACGTCTGTCCCCACAGGCGTGCGGCAACCCTTCCGACAGGTAGGCACATGACATCCCCGACACTCACGTCCCCACCGCCACCGAAACGCCGACACCGCGGGCGGGTGGTGCTGAGCGCCGTCCTCGCCGCGGCCCTCGGCACCACTGTCGTCTCGATCGCCACCAACGCCAGCGCCGCGGACATCCCGGTGTCGCAGGGCAAGCCGGCCACCGCCTCGTCCGTCGAGAGTGCCGCCTTCCCCGCGGGCGCCGCCGTGGACGGTGACGCCGGCACCCGCTGGTCCAGCGCGTTCGCCGATCCCCAGTGGCTGCAGGTCGACCTGGGCAGCACCCAGTCGATCAGCCAGGTCGTGCTGAACTGGGAGGCGGCGTTCGCCTCGGCCTTCACCATCCAGGCCTCGCCCAACGGCACCAGCTGGACCAACATCACCCCGGTCACCGCGGGCAAGGCCGGCATCCAGACCCTGAACGTCACCGGCAGCGGCCGGTACGTGCGGATGAACGGCACCACCCGGGCCACCCCGTACGGCTACTCGCTCTGGGAGTTCCAGGTCTTCGCCGGCGGCACCACGCCGACGCCCACGGTCACCCCGACCCCCAGCGGACCGGCCCTGCCGACCTCCGACACGCCGGACCTGGGCCCGAACGTGCGGATCTTCGATCAGGGCACGCCGGCGTCGACCATCCAGTCGGCGGTGGACCAGGCGTTCAACGCGCAACTGCGCGGTCGGGCTGCGCAGTTCGGCACCCAGCGCCACGTGTTCCTGTTCAAGCCCGGCAGCTACGGCCGGGTCTGGGCCAACGTCGGCTTCTACACCACGCTGGCCGGTCTCGGCCTCAACCCCGACGACGTGACGATCAACGGCGCGATCAACGTCGACTCCGGGTGGAACTACGGCGACGAGAAGAACGCGACCCAGAACTTCTGGCGCAGCATGGAGAACCTGTCGATCGTGCCCGAGGGCGGCACCAACCGCTGGGCCGTCTCCCAGGCCGCCCCGATGCGCCGGGTGCACATCCGCGGCAACCTGACCCTGGCGCCCTCGAACCAGGACAACGGGCAGGGCTACTCCAGCGGCGGCTACCTGGCCGACGCCGTGGTCGACGGCACTGTGTCCTCCGGTTCCCAGCAGCAGTGGTACACCCGCGACAGCCGGATCGGCCGCTGGGAAGGCGGCGTCTGGAACATGGTCTACTCCGGTGTCCAGGGTGCCCCGCCGAACGCGTTCCCGAACCCGCCCCACACCACGCTGGCCACCACCCCGGTCTCGCGGGAGAAGCCCTTCCTGTACGTCGACAGCGCCGGCCTCTACCGCGTCTTCGTGCCGGCCCTGCGGCGCAACTCCGCCGGCGCCAACTGGCCCAACACCGCCGGCTCGTCGATCCCGATGCGGGAGTTCTACGTCGCCAAGCCCAGCGACAGCGCCGCCCGGATCAACTCCGCCCTGGCCCAGGGCCTGAACCTGTTCTTCACCCCGGGCACCTACTCGCTCAACGAGACCATCCGGGTCACCCGCCCCAACACCGTGGTGACCGGCATCGGGTTCCCGACCCTGATCCCGACGGGCGGGGTCGAGGCCCTGAACGTCGCCGACGTCGACGGGGTCAAGGTGAGCGGTCTGACCTTCGACGCCGGTACGACCAACAGCCCGACGTTGATGAGTGTCGGCCGGGCCGGGGTCCACACCGACCACGCCGCGAACCCGATCAGCCTGCAGGACGTCTTCTTCCGGATCGGCAGCAGTGTCCAGGGCCGGGCCACGACCACCCTCGCCGTGCACAGTGACGACACGATCATCGACCACATCTGGGCCTGGCGGGCCGACCACGGCGGCGCACCCACCGGCTGGACGGTGAACACCGGCGACACCGGTCTGCTCGTCAACGGTGACGACGTCCTGGCCACCGGCCTGTTCGTCGAGCACTACCAGAAGTACGAGGTGATCTGGAACGGCAACCGCGGCAGGACGATCTTCTTCCAGAACGAGAAGCCGTACGACGTGCCCAACCAGGCCGCCTGGATCGGGCCCCGCGGTAACGGGTACGCCGCCTACAAGGTCGCCGACACCGTCACCGACCACGAACTCTGGGGCGGCGGCTCGTACGCCTACTTCAACGTCAACCCCGCCGTGCGGGTGGACCGAGCCTTCGAGGTGCCCAACCGGGCCGGCGTCCGGCTCCGCAGTGTCCTCACCGTTTCCCTCGGCGACGTCGGCACCATCGCCAACGTCGTCAACGACACCGGTGGCTCGGTTCCCAACCCTGCCGGCAACACCACGCCTCGTAACGTCGTGGCGTACCCCTGACCCTGACAGCTGACGCAATACCGACGTGAACCCGGCGGCCACCAGTGCAACGTGCACCGGTGGCCGCCGCCGTCCGGTATCTGATTCGGGTCGTCCCGCGAGTGAACGACCCCCGAAGGCCGCCAGCCGAATTGCGGCACATCGACACGCCGGTGGGGGAGGCGTAACCTCTGCCCGTGGAGGTCGGCGGCCAACGCTCGAGCACGTCGGCAACGCGGATACCGCGGTTGCCGCCCGCTCCGCGCTCCCACGTCCACCGCCGTCAGTCCTCACCGTCGACGAAGTGCTGACAGCGGCGGCACCTTTGGGCGGCCCTCGGTGACGGACGGACGCACCCGACTACGCGGCCGCGCGAGCGAACGCGCGCAACTTGACGGCCTCGTCTCGACAGTCCGGCGTGGCGCGAGCCAGTGCCTGGTACTGCGCGGCGAATCCGGGATCGGAAAAACTGCGCTACTGCAACATCTGGTCGCGTCGGCGTCGGATCTGGCGGTCGTGCGAGCAGTCGGGATTGAATCCGAGATGGACCTGGCCTATGCCGGCCTGCATCAGCTTTGCGCTCCGCTGCTCGACAGATTGGGCAAGCTGCCCGCGCCGCAACGGCAGGCCGTCGAAATCGTGTTCGGTTTGAGCGCCGGGCCACCGCCGGACAGGTTCCTCGTCGGGCTTGCGATGCTCAGCCTGTTCGCGGCGGCGGCCGAGGAGCGCCCCCTGCTCTGCGTTGTCGACGATGCGCAGTGGCTGGACCAGACCTCGAGTCTGACGCTGGCATTTGTCGCCCGGCGGCTGCTGGCGGAGCCGATCGGGATGGTGTTCGCGACTCGCGAGCCGGGCGAAGAGCTCCGGCGGTTGCCCGAACTGGAGGTTCGGGGCCTTCCCGACCAGGACGCCCGCGCGCTGCTCACGTCGGCAGTGCGGTTCAAGTTGGACGAGGCCGTCCGGGACCGGATCGTGGTGGAGACACGAGGGAATCCGCTGGCTCTGCTCGAACTTCCGCAAGGCTTGACCGCCACGCAGATCGCAGGCGGCTTCGGCGCCCTGGAGGCGCAGGCGATGACCGGACGGATTCAGGAGAGCTTCGTCCGGCGTCTTGAGCTGCTCTCCAGCGACGGTCGCCTGCTGTTACTGGTCGCGGCGGCCGAGCCCGTAGGAGACCCGGTGCTGCTGTGGCGCGCTGCCGAGCGGCTCGGCATCACGCCGCCGGCAGCGGACGCGGCGCAAGCGGAGGGATTGCTGGCGATCGGCGAACGGGTGACGTTCCACCATCCGCTCGCCCGCTCAGCGATCTATCGATCGGCGACATCGATCGAGCGCCGCTCGATCCACCAGGCACTGGCGGAGGTCACCGATGCCGACGCTGATCCCGACCGCCGTGCATGGCACCTCGCCGCCGCCGCCGCCGGACCTGATGAGCAGGTTGCCGTCGAACTCGAGCGCGTGGCCGACCGGGCGCGAACCCGTGGCGGGCTTGCCACCGCCGCCGCGTTCCTGCTACGCGCCGTTGCTCTGAGCAGCGAACCGGGCCAGCGTGCCAATCGAGCTCTGGCTGCTGCGCAGGCCAGTTCCCGGGCCGGCGAGCACGACACGGCATTACGGTTGGTCGCCATGGCGCAGGCAGGGCCCCTTGATGCGCTTCAGCGGGCACGGGCCAGCAGGATCCGCGCTCATATCGCCTTGAGCGCTGGTCGCTGGGCCGAAGCGCTCCCGTTGCTGCGCGAAGCCGTCGCGAGGATGGCGCCTTTCGACGTCGACGTCGCGCGGGAGGCTTACCTGACTGCCTGGGGCATGGCAGGGATGGCAGAGGACCACGCCGCACAAGACGTCATTGTGGAGATCTGCCGCGGGGTCCAGGCGCTGCCCCCGACGCAAGATCCTCCGCGCCCACGAGACCTGCTCCTCGACGGTTACGCCCGGCTGATCATTGAT
Source organism: Actinoplanes sp. NPDC051405 (assembly GCF_055586185.1). Taxonomy (NCBI): domain Bacteria; kingdom Bacillati; phylum Actinomycetota; class Actinomycetes; order Micromonosporales; family Micromonosporaceae; genus Actinoplanes; species Actinoplanes sp. NPDC051405. The sequence continues at coordinate 100,789 of NZ_JBVJIR010000001.1, read as the reverse complement.
GGCTTCACGGCCGCGACACCGGTACTGCAGCAAGCAGTGTTCGCGCTCACGGACATGCCGGCAAAGGACATCTTGCGTTGGGGCTGGATGGCCGTCGGCGCTCACAACGCGCTCTGGGACAACGAAGGCTGGTACGCCGTCGCCACCAGAAATGTCCAGGTCGTCCGCGAGGCCGGTGAGCTCGCGGCGCTGCCGGGCCAGCTGACCTACCTGGCGATGGCAACCGCCTGGACGGGAAACTTCGCGGAAGCCGAGTCACTCATCGCGGAGATCGACAGCGTGACTGTAGCCACCAGCAGTCCTGTGCCGCCCTACGCCGTGCTCCGACTTCGCGCCCTGCAGGGGCGGGAGGACGAGGTATCCGCCCTGATCGAGCGCTTCGGCGCGCAGGGCACGCCAGGCGTCCGGGCACTCTGGGCGAGCGCAGTCCTGAACAACGGTCTCGCCCGGTACGCGCAACCGTGTCAGCAGCTCAGGTGGCTGTCTCGGAGAACGCACCTCATCACTGGGTCTTCGTATGGCTGCTGCCGGAACTCGTCGAGGCGGCCATGCGCGCCGGCGACGTCGGCCTGGCCCGCGAGGCGCACGCGCGCCTGGCTCAGGCAACCCAGACGCTCGAGGGCGACTTTCCACTTGGCATGCAAGCCCGCTGCCAGGCGCTCCTGAGTGACGGGGACGCCGCTGACCGGCTGTACCGTGAAGCGGTGGAGCGGCTGAGCCGTACCCAGCTGCGCCCGGAAGCCGCTCGCGCTCACCTGCTGTACGGGGAGTGGCTGCGCCGGGAGAACCGCCGGACAGACGCGCGTGCACAACTGCACGCCGCCCATGAGATGCTGGTTTCGATCGGGATGGACGCGTTCGCGGAACGCGCCCGCCGGGAACTCGCTGCGGTGGGCGAACACGTCCGCAAGCGGGCGGTGGGCACACCCGACGACCTGACTCCCCAGGAACGGCAGATCGCGCGACTCGCGAGGGACGGGCTGTCCAACCCTGAGGTGGGCTCCCGGCTCTTCCTCAGCCCCCGCACCGTCGAATGGCACCTCCGCAACGTCTTCACCAAGCTCAGCATCCGTTCCCGGCGGGAGCTGGCCGACGCTCTGGCGGCCCCGGACCGGGGTTGATGATCCGGGGCATACGTGCCGGCGAGCAAGCATCCGGTGAGCTACCCCCGGGACCAGCCCCGTGAGTGTTCCCGGCACCGGTCCCAGGGTCACGCACGGGGGCGAAGCAGCGGTACGGCGCGCAGGCTTCGTGTCGAAGCAACCCACTGAGACAGGAGCCCGACATGTCAGCCACGACCGAAGAGACAACCGCTGCCACCGCCATTCGGCCGTTCCAGGTCCCGACCACCTCCAGGACCGGCCTCGAGGCACTGCGTGCCCGCATCGCCGACACCCGCTGGCCTGACCCCGAGCTGGTCGCCGACTTCTCGCAGGGTGTGCAGCAGACGGTGATGCAGGAACTGGCCCGCTACTGGGCCACCGACTACGACCTGGGCAGGTGCGAGGCGAGGCTGAGCGCCCTGCCGCACTTCGTAACCGAGATCGACGGGTTGGACATCCACTTCATCCACGTCCGCTCGCCGCACGCGAACGCGCTGCCGGTCATCGCCACGCACGGGTGGCCCGGCTCGGTCATCGAGCTGCTGAACATCATCGACCCGCTGACCGATCCCACCGCGCACGGCGCGAGCGCGGCGGACGCGTTCGACCTGGTGATCCCGTCGATGCCGGGCTACGGGTACTTCGGCAAACCGCGGGATCTCGGCTGGAGCCCGGACCGCATCGCGCATGCCTGGGACGTGCTGATGAAGCGCCTGGGCTACACGGGATACGTGGCGCAGGGCGGTGACTGGGGTTCGATCGTCGTCGACCTGATGGGGGTGCACGCACCCGCGGGCCTGCTCGGCATCCACACCAACATGGCCGGCGTGGTCCCCGCGGAGATCTCGGCGTATCTCGCGCGTGACGTGTTCGGTGCCGCCGGACCGCCGCCGTCCGGGCTGTCGGAGGAGGAGAACCGCACGTTCGAACAGCTCAAGTTCTTCTTCGAGAACGGTGTCGGGTACGGCGTGCAGATGGGTACGCGTCCGCAGACGATGTACAGCCTGGCGGACTCGCCCGTCGGGCTGGCCGCCTGGATGCTCAACCACGACGCGTCCAGCTACCGGGACATCGCGGCCGCTTTCGCCGGCAAGCCCGTCGGCGGTCTGACCCGCGACGAGGTGCTGGACAACATCACGTTCACGTGGCTGACGAACACGGGAGTCTCCTCCGCACGCCTGTACTGGGAGAACACGGTCGGCTTCTTCGACGCCAAGGGCGTGACCGTCCCGGCCGCGGTCAGCACGTTCGCACACGAAATCTACACCGTTCCGCGCAGCTGGGCGGAGCAGGCCTACCCCAACCTCATCTACTTCAACGCGCTCGACAGGGGCAACCACTTCGCCGCCTGGCAGGAGCCGGCGCTGTTCGCCGCCGAGCTGCGTGCCGCATTCCGGTCACTGCGCTAGCCGGCCGACAGCTATCTCTCCCGGCGGAATCGGGGTGGTCATGGCCACGTTGCTCGCCGGGAGACCAGGCGGACTACAACGAACGTCAGGGGTCTGTCATGACAGCACGCTGGCCGGCGCCCGCCGGCCTCCACACGTCCTCCGCTCGACTGCCCGTCGAGGGCAAGCTGCCTTCCTTCGACGGCGCGACCGGATGGCTCAACACGCCGCCGCTGACGACATCCGATCTCATCGGCAAGATCGTCGTCGTCAACTTCTGGACCTATACCTGCATCAACTGGCTGCGCCAGCTGCCCTACCTCCGGGCGTGGGGTGAGAAATACGCCGATCATGAGCTGATGGTGATCGGGGTGCACACCCCCGAGTTCGGATTCGAGCACGACCCGGACAACATCCGGCGTGCGATGCGGAACATGCGGATCGACTACCCGGTCGTCATCGACAACAACTATGCGCTTTGGCGGGCGTTCGACAACCACTACTGGCCCGCGCTCTACTTCGCCGACACCCAAGGAAGCATCCGGCATCACCACTTCGGCGAAGGTGAGTACCAGCAGTCGGAGATGGTCATCCAGCAGCTGCTGGTCGAGGCGGGAACGACCGACCATGACCATGAACCGACACCGGTCGAGGCCCGCGGGACGGAAGCCCCGGCCGACTGGGCCACCCTGCGATCGCCGGAGAACTACACCGGCTACGCGCGCACGACAAACTTCGCCTCTCCCGGCGCCATCCGGCCGGGCCAGGATCACCACTACCTCGCCCCGCCGAAACTGCGGCTCAACCACTGGGCTCTGTCGGGTGACTGGACAGTGGGGGATCAGGCGGCCAGGCTGGGCAACGCCGGTGGGCAGATCGCCTGCAGGTTCCACGCCCGCGATCTCAACGTGGTCATGGGACAAGCCGGGACGGGCACGCCGATCTCAATCCGGATTCTGCTCGACGGGAAGCCACCCGGCCCGGATCACGGAACCGACGTGGACGAGCACGGCTTCGGCACGCTTGACGAGCAGCGGCTGTACCAGCTCGTACGGCAGCACGGACACATCACCGACCGCACTGTCGAGATCGTGTTCGCCGCTGCGGGCGCCGAGGCCTACGCCTTCACCTTCGGGTAGGCCAGGACGCTGCCGAGACGACGTGCGACGCTCGCCATCACGACAAGTCGGTGCGGCCGGATGGCTCAGAACTGAGCCACCCGGCCGCAATGTCGAGCGGTGCAACGCGTCTGCCAGGGTGGCAGCCGGCCGGCCGTGACGGTGTCAGGCAGGAGTGAGTGAGCCGCGGCCGGACGGTCGCCGGCACGGGGCCAGGAAGGTGGTCAGCGCGGGACGTCAACGGCTTCGTCCGGCAACCGCTGACGAACCGCTGGACCGAGGCTGGGAGCGACCGCATCGAGCAGGCGAGCGGCAGCATCGTCGGACAGCCGGTCGACGCTCAATGACGGAAGCCCAGCGACCTCCGGGGGGTGAGGCGACCCCGGGACGAATGGCGGCCAGCAGGACAATCGATTCGGACTGCAGACGACGCGCCACGAAGGCGGGGACATCGGCGCTCGACCGATCCAGCCAGTGTGCGTCCTCAGCGATGATCATCAGCGGCGACGTCGGCCAACAGGTTCAATACCGCCAGGCCGACCAGATAGGCGTCCGGCACCTCCCGGTCGGTCATTGCCAGCGCCGCCCGCACCGGGTCACGCTGCGGCATCGGCAGCACGTCGATACTCGTGCGGATCGGATAGAGGATCTGATGAAGACCGGCGAAGGGCAGGTGCACCGCTGAGTCGGCACCGATTGTGGTGAGTACCCGCATGCCGGCCTCGCCCGCCAGTGCTGCACTGCTCGCCAGCAGGACGGTCTTACCGATGCCCGCATCGCCTCGTACGAGCAGCGCACCTCCCTGGTTGTGGACGGCGTCGATCAGCTCGCTCAGCCGTGTGGTCTTGGACTCCCGGCCGATCAGCGCTACGGGTCTCATGTGGGACCTCGGCCGTATCGCATGCGCACAACCTCTGCGAATAGTTGTCAGCGGGCTAGTGGACGCCGATGCGCGGGATTGCCGGGAAGCCGGCAACGATGGCCGCTGCCAGTAACGCCGGCAGGGCCAAACCGTAGAACCCCGCCGCCATCGGCAGGCGTTCTGCGATCAGCCAGCCTCCATATACCGGTCCGAGGATGCCGCCTAGCCGGCCGACACCGAGCGCGGCTCCCATGGCGGTACCTCGATGCAACGTCGGGTACGACGCTGCGACATGGGCATACACGAGGAACTGGGCGTTGACCGAGCCGGCACCCACGATCGCCACCAAGGCATAACCGGCCAGTATCGGCGGGGCCTGGGCGAGCAACGCGAAGGCCGCACTCGCCGAGACGAACGATCCGAAGATCACCCATCGCCCGCCGAGCCGATCGGCCAGCCGCGAAGACGTCAGCGAACCGGCAACGACGCCCACGTTGAGTACGAGTAGGAAACCCAATGACGGGCCGAGGTCGTACCCGGCTCGATTCATCAGTAGTGGCAGCCATGTGTATGCGCCGAACAAGACCAGCAGACTCAAGAATGTCGCTGTCCAGAACAATATTGTCCGGGCTACGTAGTCGTGGCTGATCAGCAGCAGCCAAGACTCCGCGCGGGTGGATCGCCGTCCGGCGGATTCCTCGCGGGCTTTCAGGAACTCTTGCGACTCGGGCAGCCAGCGCAGCAACATCGGGATGAGCACGACAGCAGGCAACACGCCGACGAGGAACATGGCACGAAACCCGTTGTCGGCCAATACGATCGCCGCCAATGCGCTCAGTGCCCCGCCGACTCCGATCCCACCGAACACCACTCCTTGATACAGGTTGCGGCGACCCGGTGGCGCGAACTCGGTTACGAATGCCGCGGCGGTCGGCAGCAGGACGCCGGCGCCGAGCCCGACCAGTAACCGGCCTGCCCCGAATATGAGCGGCGTAGGAGCTGTCGCGCACACCGACGTGCCAAGACTGAAGACCAGGACGCCGTTCATCAGCACCGGCCTGCGCCCACGGCTGTCAGCGAACGAGCCGGCCAGAATCGCGCCGAACAGCATCCCGACCGGGGCCACCGACCCCAGTATCCCGATCTCGCGCTCGCCCAGCGCCCACGCGGTATGCCCGAGCAGCGCCGGAACGGCCGCGCCGTACACCACGATGTCGTAGGCCTCGAGGATGAGAACCGCCCAGCACAGCGCCAAAGTGACGCGCCGACGCCGCCCGACCGACGGTCCCGATCCCAACCTCGTCACGAGCCCACCCTCCGTGACATCGAAACCAGTCCGGCACCGCTTGGATCGCGCGCAAGAGCGGCCTGGATCGCCGGCTGGCACCGATTATCGAGGTGGGCGACCCACGACGCCAGAGGCGGCAATGTGCGACGGGCGGACCGCAGCGCGAGCGTGACCAGCTTCAGCAACTATCCCTTGCTCGGCCGGTCAGCGGGTCACGACAAACCTGGGCGGCTGAACGGGAAACCGCAATGCCGGCCCTTCGGTCCACTCAATGAGAGTTCGTACGCCGACACCTGGGACTCACCATGAAACAAATCCGACACCTCCAGCCGGGTGCTGAACCGGACCGCCGCCGTCTCAGTCCGCATCAGTGAGGTCGGCCTGGAGGCGGTCGTACAGGGCGCGGAAGTCGGCCCGGGCCATCAGGGCCCGCTGATCACGGGGGCGGCCGTACGGGATCTCCACGTCGGTCCGGACACCGCCCTGCGCGACGGTGACGACCCGATCGGCCAGGACCAGGGCCTCAGTGAGGTCGTGGGTCACGAACAGGACGGTCTTGCGGTGTTCCTCGTTGTCCCAGATGTCGAGGAACATGTCCCGGATGGACGAGCGCGTGAGAGCGTCCAGAGCAGCGAACGGCTCGTCCATCAGCAGCAGCTCCGGGTCGGACGCGAGCGTCCTGGCCAGCGCCACCCGCTGGCGCATGCCTTGCGACAGCTGCGACGGATATCGGTCAGCCACCGAGGACAGGTGCACGAGATCAAGCATCTGGAGGGCGCGCGCGTGCCTGACCGGCGCCGTACTTCTCCGCAGCTCCAGGCCCAGCTCCACGTTGCGCCGGGCGGTGCGCCAGGGCAGGAGCGCGTCGCGCGCGAACATGTGGCCGACGTCCGCCCGTCCGGCCCGTGGGGGTCCGTCGAACACGGTGATGTCCCCTGAGGTGATCGGGGTGAGTCCGGAGGCGACGTTGAGCATGGTCGACTTGCCCGCTCCGCTGGCCCCCACGATGGCGACGAACTGCCCGCTGGGGATGGTCATCGAGAAGTCGCTGAGCACGCGGTGCGGCGGCGACCCGCGCAGGGCGAACTCCACCGAGACCGAGCGGAACCGCACAGAACCCCGGCCGGTACGGGGCGTCGAGGGCGCGCTTACCGGCCCTGGTGGGGTGGACCGGCTGCGGATCTGAGCACGGTCGGCTCGCTGCCACCCCAGTAGGGCGCCTTCGAGGGCGCCGACGAGCATGGTCAGGATCGAGGTGAAGATCGCGAGGATCGTCAGGAGTGCGTAGACCGGGGCCATCGACAGCGTGGCCGAGTACGAGGTGATCAGCTGGCCCACACCCGCCCGGGAGGCGATGATCTCGGAGCCGACCACGCCGAGCAGCGCGAAGACCATGCCCAGCCGCAGCGCCGTGACGATGGCCGGGATGGCGACGGGCACGTACAGCTTGCGGAACAGCTGTGACCGTGACGCACCCAGGACCAGGCACACCTTGAGGTACTCCTCGTCGGTGCTGAGCACGCCGCTGCGCGCGTTCATCAGAAAGATGAAGAACGCGATGCTGAACCCGAGGGCGATCTTGGAGCTCTGCCCGATGCCGAACGCGACCAGGAACACCGGCGCCAGGGCGATGCGGGGCATGCTGTTGACCGCGTTGAGGTACGGCGCCAGCACGGCCCACGCCCGGGGCAGCATGCCGAGAAGGACGCCGAGCGGGATGCCCACGACGGCCGACAACGCGAGCGCCACGAGGGCCGCGCTGATCGTCGACCACAGGTTCGGCCAGAGCACGCCCGACTGGTGCAGCTGGAGCCCGGCGTCCCAGACGGCCCGCGGGCCGGGCAGCAGGACCCGGCTGACGACGCCGAGCTGGTGGACGAGGTACCAAAGCCCGATCCCGACGGGCGGCACGGCGACCCGCCACAGCCACACGGCCCGATCATGCCGTCGCGCAGCCATCGACCACATACTCGGAGAAATCCGGCGTCGTACGGTCGGGGGTGAACTCTGCCTGATGGCGCCAGTTCTCCTCGTTGAGAGGCGGGATGTTCACGACCGGGGTCTTGTACCTGTCCCACAGGGCTCTCGCCTGCTCAGGATCCGCTCCGAGGCCGAGGTGGGCGAACGCCTGCGGCCCGGTGTCCGGCTGCTGCTCGAGTGCCTTGACGCCCTGATTGAGCGCGTGGCAGAACTTCAGCACCGTGTCGGGATGGTCGTCGGCCCAGTCGCAATTGGCGACGGCGACCGACTGCCAGAAACTGCCCAGGGGAGTGTCCGGTCCGGCGAGGTCCACCAGCTTGTCGAAGGCGGTGCCACCGGCCTGGAGGTTGACCTCGAGCTGCGGGTACGACATCGACACGTCCACCTGCCCGGACGCGAAGGCGGAGGCGGCGGCCGCGCCCCCACCGATCGCCACCCACTTGACGTCGGTGTCCGGGTTCAGGCCGGCCTTGGTCAGCAACGACCGGAGCACCAGCTCCTGCGAAGCGCCGCGGGCAGCGACACCGACCGCCTTTCCGCGCAGCTGGGTGAGGACCTCGGGGTAGGGCCGGGTGGTGTCGAGGTGGAGGCCGGTCTGCGCGATCACCCCGTAGGCCGCCCCCTGGGTCGGGCGGAGCACCCGGGCACAGGCGCCGTTGCTGATGGCCCCGTACAGCTGGGCCGGGCCGAGGTTGGCCACGTCGAAGTCCCCGCTCACCAGGCCCTGCAGGATCACCGTTCCGGACGTCGCCCAGGTGGGCGAGAACGTCAGCCCCTGTTGCGCGTAGAGGCCTTTCAGCTCGGCCACGGCATACCCGGTGGCGCCCTGGTCCCGGACGCCCGCGAAGGAGACGGCCGCGGTGCGGCTCTCCTCGGAGCCGCCACACCCGGCGGTCCAGGGCATGGTTGACAGTGCGAGGAGCAGGACGACCCGGCAGAGGCCCGGCCGGATGGCCATCACACCGGCCCTCGCGCCGGGGCATGACTCGGCAGAGCCTCCCTGAGTCCCCGCCGCGAGGTGATCTCGAGCTTGGTGAACACCTTGCGCAGGTGCCACTCCACCGTTCGGGCGCTGATGAAAAGTTCCCCCGCGATCTCCGGGTTGGTGCGGCCGTCCCGGGCCAGTCGCGCGATGTGCTCCTCCTGCGGGGTCAATTCCGTACGGTCGGCGACCTGTCGGCGGCGCACGTGCTCTCCGGTGGCGAGCAGCTCCCGGCGGGCCCGTTCGGCGAAGCCGTCGGCCGACACCGCCACGAACATGTCGTGAGCGGTCCGCAGGTGTTCCCGGGCCTCGCCACGCCGGTTCTCCCGGCGCAGCCATTCGCCGTACACCAGCTGGGCGCGGGCCAGCTCGGTGCGGACCCCGGCCCGCCCCAGCTGGTCGATCGCCTCCCGGAACAGGCGGTCGGCCGTGTCACCGTCGCTGAGCATGGCCCGCGAACGCGCCGCGATGCCCCGGCCCCAGCCGTGCTCACCGGGGTTCGCCGTGGCCTCGAACTCCTCCAGCGCCGCGACGGCCACGTCCCGTTCCCCGCAGCGGACCGCGGCCTCGATGCGCTCGGGCAGCATCCAGGCGCCGACCAGCAATCCGGGCGCCTTCGGGTCGGCCGGTCGAGCAGCCGCCATCGCCTCCGGATACCGTCCCGTGCTGTTGTGCAGGATCGCGGTGCACCACCGTGCGTGATCCACCCCGAGCCCCTCGCCCCGGCTGATCGCGTCCTCGGTGGTCGCCGCGAGGAGGGCGGACGCGCTCTCGGTCTGCCCCCGATAGCCGGCGAGCAGCATGGCCCCGTACGGCGCGATCCGGGTCCCGGTCGCTTCCGTGACCGCGTCGTGCTCGGCCGTCAGCCGGGCGGCCGCCTCGAAGTCGCCCCGCCACGTCGCGACGAGGGCCAGCCCGCTCAGGGGAGTGGGCAGTACGGCGAGCGCGCCCAGCTCACGGGCGAGCATGGCCTGCCGGCTGTTCACCGCGCTCCAGCTCTCCAGGTCCCAGACCGCCGCCGCAGCCGTTGCGGCCAGGGCCCCATGGTGAAGCCAGTTCTCGGCGGGAAGGTCGCTGACGAGCAGGGCACCCAGCGCGTCGCGGAGCATCGGCTCGGCGGCTGCCCGGCCGTCCGTGGCCAGCACGAGCAGCGCTTCCAGGATGCGGCCGAACGGGCGCAGCGGAACATCCGGTCGCGGACCGGCCCGGGCCGCCCGGGCCACCTCGAGCAGGCCGCCGCCGGGCCGGGCGAGATACCCCGCGAACATCGCGGCATGCCAGGCATCCGAATAGGTCCTGCGCGACAGGGCCGTGTCCAGGCGTTCCAGGCGCCCGGCCGCCTTGACCAGCTGAAGTGGCGCATCGCCGCCGGCGTCGGACGCCGACGCCACCTGCCCGCGCAACAGCGCGATGCGAGCCCCGGCCAGCTCGTCCGGCGCCTCCGACTCGGCCGCCGCCAGCAGGGCCAGCGCGGTGTCGAACGCCCCGGCGCGGAGGTGCAACCGTACGGCGGCCAGTCTGCGCTCGAACCGTACGGCCGGCTCGAGCGTCAGGCCCGCCGAGCGTTCCAGCAACGCGGCGGCCGCGGCGAACCCGCCGCGCGCCTGGGCCCGGTCCGCACTTCGCTCGAGCTCCACCGCGACTTCCTCGTCGGGACCCGAGCTGGCCTGGGCGCGGTGCCAGGCGCGGCGATCCGCGTCGGCGACGGCGTCGAGAGCGTGCGCCAGCGCCTCATGGGCCGCGCGGCGTTCCTCCACCGAAGCGGATCGGTAGACGGCTGATCGGACCAGGGGGTGCCGGAACCGGACCTGGGCGCCGACCTCGAACAGGCCATCGGTCACCTCGGGCCAGGCCGCGTCGAAGCCGATGCCGAGACGGGTCGCAGCCCGCCAGATGGTCGTGGCGTCCCCGGTGCTGTCGCAGGCGGCCAACAGCATGAGCTGCTGCGTCGCGGCTGGGAGCGCCCGAAGCCGTCCGGCGTAATGGCTCTCCAGGCCCGCAGCCGTTCCGCCGGCCGTCGGCAGCCCGAATCCGGCGGCGAGCTCCGCGGGGCTCATGCCGCGGGGCAGCTCCAGCATCGCCAGTGGGTTACCGCTGGTCTCGGCTACGACCCGGTCCAGCACGCCCGGGTCGAGCCGTCCCGGCACCACGGTGGACAGCAAGGCCCGCGCGTCCGCACCGGAAACGCCGCCCAGCGACATCACCGGCAGGCCGGCCAGCTGACGTCGGTCCGCTCCCGATCCGTCGTCACGGACGGTGAACACCATGGCCACCGACTCCGCGGCGAGCCGGCGGGCGACAAAACCGAGGATCTCGCTCGAAGCCCCGTCCAGCCATTGCGCGTCGTCGACCAGGCACATCAGCGGCCGCTTACCGGCCACCTCGGCGAGAAGGCTCAGGGTGGCCAGACCCACGAGGAAACGGTCCGGCGCGGGGCCGCCGGCGAGTCCGAATGCCGTACGCAACGCTGACTGCTGCGGCTCCGGAAGTGCCTCGAGGTGGCCCAGCATCGGTGCGCAGAGGTGGTGCAGGCCGGCGTACGCCAGCTCGACCTCGGACTCGACACCGGCAATCTGCGCGACCCGGAAATGCGGGAGCGCTCGCCGGGCCACATGCCGCAGCAGAGCGGTCTTTCCCAGCCCGGCCTCTCCGCGGATGACCAGCGCGGCACTCTGACCGGCTCGCACATTCTCGCAGAGGCGGTCCAGCTCTCGAAGCTCATCCTTCCGGCCGTGGAGCTGCACAGAGTCGCCGGACACCTGGCCAGCATAGTAGGAGATCCACCGGATGAGGCAGGGCAAAGAGGGGCAGCTCACGCCCGGGGCAGGGGCCATGCTGACGCACCGGGCGGAACGGACCATGCTGGCGCCGGCCGCCGCCGTCGACGCGGACTCCACGATCACCGACGAGCAGAGCAGCCGCATGGCCCAGGACCGCGCCGACGCGGGCGCGACTGCCGGGCCTCGCTCGAACGCGTGCTCGACCTGCACGGCGCGAGCGGCTTCCGCACGATCAGCGCGCTGCGCCGGTTCTGGCTGGACGTGCCGGTCGCGAGCCGCCATCCGCAGCTCAACCCGTACCTGGCTGTCAAGGGCTACGGCCGCGCCCTGACCGCCAGCGTCGGCTAGATCGAAGTGCGGACGCCGTCCGGCCGGTCCACGATGGTCGGATGACGCAGCCGTTGCCCCGACGCCGGATGCTCACCGCTTCTGCCGGCGCGCTGGCCCTGGTCTGGATGCCGGTCCCCCGGGCCGAGGCGCCGGCCGACGCCGACTGTCCGGTTCCGCCGGACTTCCCGGCGGGTGTGGAGCACTACCGGCAGAGCTACCGGAACTGGGCGGGCGAGCTGCGGGCCGACGACATCTGGACCGCGGTCGCCCGCACCGCGCAGGACGTGGTGACGTTGGCCAACTGGGCGCATCGGCACGGGTTCGCGCTGCGCCCGCAGGGCTTCCGGCACGGCTGGGCACCGCTGACCCTGACCGCGGGCACCGATTGCGCGAGCCGCGTCGTGCTGGTCGACACCCGTCGCCTCGACGCGATGGAGCTCGGTGGCCCTGGTGCCGAGCCGGGCTCCGCGACCGTACGCGTCGAGGCGGGCGCCGGCCTGGAGGCGCTGCTCGGCTTCCTGGAGGCGGCCGGCTACGGCCTGACCGCCACCCCGGCGCCCGGTGACCTGTCGGTCGGCGGCGCCCTGGCGGTGGACGCCCACGGCACCGCCGTGCCGGCCGATGGGGAGGTCCGGCCGCCGGGCACCACCTACGGTTCGCTGAGCAACCTGATCCTGCGGCTGACCGCCGTGGTCTGGGACCCGGGCGCCGGCGCCTACGTCCAGCGATCCTTCGAGCGGACCGACCCCGATTGCGCTGCGCTGCTGACCAACCTCGGGCGTGCGTTCCTCACCGAGGTCACGCTGCACGCCGGGCCGCTCGCGCGACTGCGCTGCGTGAGCAGGGTCGACATCCCGGCGGCGGAGCTCTTCGCGGCGCCCGGCGCCGGGGGCCGCACGCTGGAGAGCTTCATCGCGGCGACCGGACGGGTCGAGGCCATCTGGTTCCCGTTCACCGCTCGCCCCTGGCTGAAGGTGTGGAGCGTCAGCCCGCAGCGGCCGCCGACGTCGCGCCCGGTCACCGGGCCCTACAACTATCCGTTCAGTGACAACGTCCCGTCGCCGGTGGCCGACCTGGCCGGGCACATCCTGGCCGGGCAGTACGAGCTGGCCCCGGCGCTCGGCCAGGCCCAGTACGCGGCCACCGCGGCCGGGCTCCGCGCCACCGCCTCGGCCGACCTGTGGGGCGCGGCCAAGAACCTTCAGCTGTACGTGCGCCCGACGACCCTGCATGTCCACGCCAACGGCTACGCGGTACGGGTCCCACGCTCCGGCGTTCAGGCCGTCGTTCATGCCTTCACCGAGTTCTACACCGCACAGTTGCTGGCTTATGCGTCCCGCGGCCGGTTCCCGGTCAACGGGGCGGTGGAGATCCGGGCGACCGGCCTCGACGACCCGGCCGAGGTGGCCGTCCCCGGCGCGCAGGCACCGGCCCTGTCGGCGCTGCGGCCGGACTCCGCCCACCCGGCTGGGAAGGTGGCGGTCTGGATCGATGTGCTGACGTTGCCCGGTACGGCCGACGCCAACCGCTTCTACCGGGAGGTGGAGCGGTATCTCCTGACCGCTCACCCGGGCACGCGGGTGGAGTGGTCGAAGGGATGGGCCTACACCGATCAGGCGGCCTGGCAGGATCCCGACGTGCTCGACCGTGCCGTGCCGGCCTCCTTCGGCCCCGGCTGGCACACTGCCGTTTCGACGCTGGACCGGCTGGATCCGGCCCGGGTGTTCAGCAATCCGTTCCTCGACCGGCTGCTGCGGTCCTGATGCGCTGCTCGACTACTGTGCAGGCGTGGCCGAGTCCGTTGATCTGTCGAGCCCGGCCCTGCGCCGGAAAGCGCTCCGGAGGGTGGACGTGGATGACCCCCGTCCGCACCACGCGCTGCTGCGGGAGATCTTTGACCTCGAGAGGGCCTGGCGCGAAGGCTCCGACAGCGGCGAGAGCGACGAGTTCGAGCAGATCTACATGGCCGCCTTCCTGCTCTTCCGGATCGGCGATCCCGCGGACGCGCCCCGGCTGTATGCCGCCAAATTCCGCACCGGCGACATGGATCTCGGCATCGGCTTCGACGCCCAGGCCATCTTCGGGGCCGGCCGGCACGAGACGCTGCGATGGCTGGCGGCGAACGGCTACACCGACGAGCACGCGCACCTGACCGAGTGGTTGTCGCACTCGGAGGATCCGCGCATCGAGGACTGGGCCCGGCACGTCCGCGAGTACTTCTACTCACCCGAGGGCGTACTGCTGGACGAGCCCTGATCTCACGCGGTGAGGGCGGCGTACCGGCCGCCGACCGACACCAGGGTGTCGTGGGTGCCCTGTTCGAGGATGCGGCCGTGGTCGACCACGGCGATCTGGTCGGCGTTGCGCACGGTCGACAGCCGGTGCGCGATCGTCACCGTGGTGCGCCCGCGGGCCAGTTCGTCGAAGGCCCGCTGCACGGCCCGCTCGGTGGAGGTGTCCAGGGCGCTGGTGGCCTCGTCCAGGACCAGGATGCGAGGGTCGCGCAGCAGCGTCCGGGCGATGGCGATGCGCTGCTTCTCGCCGCCGGAGAAGCGGTGCCCGCGGGAGCCGACGACGGTGTCGTACCCGTCGGGGAGCCCGGCGATCACGTCGTGGATCTGGGCGGCTCGGGCGGCCTGCTCGATCTGGGCGTCGGTGGCGTCCGGGCGGGCGTACCGGAGATTCTCCCGGACCGTGGTGTGCAGCAGGTAGGTCTCCTGGCTGACCAGCCCGACCACCGAAGCCAGGTCGGCCAGGCGCAGGTCGCGAAGGTCGATGCCGTCGATGGTGATCCGGCCGGCGGCCGGATCGTGAAACCGCACGATCAGCGCGCCGATGGTGGTCTTGCCCGAGCCGGTCTCGCCGACCAGCGCGAGGGACGTGCCGGCCGGCACGTCCAGGCAGACGTTGTCGATCGCCGCCGTGCTGCTGCCGGGGTAGCGGAAGGTCACGTTCTCGAAGCGTAGGTGCCCGCGGACCGGGCGGGGCAGCTCGACCGGCTGGGCCGGGTCGTCCACCTCGACCGGCAGGTCCAGGTATTCGAAGATGCGCCCGAACAGCACCTTCGAGGTGCTCAGCGAGACGCCGACGTTGAGCAGGCCCATCAGCGGCCGGAAGAGCCCGGCCTGCAGAGTGGTGAAGGCAACCAGCGTGCCGATGCTCAGGGTGCCGGCGGTCGGCGGCAGTCCGGCGCTGAGGTAGATGATCGCCGGGATGGCGGCGAAGATGATGCTCATCGTGGCCATCCGCCACCGGCCGGCCAGCTGCGAGCGCATCTGCAGGTCGATGAGGCGGGTCGAGGACAGGCTGAACCGCTCGACGAGCGCGGCGCCGGCGCCCATGGTCTTGCTCAGCTGGGCCCCGCTGATCGACAGGCCCTCCTCGATGGTCACGTTGAGGTCGGCCAGCTCGGTCTGGCGCAGGGCGGTGATCTCCTTGCGCATCTTCGCGACCCGCCGGCTCAGGTGCAGCGCCGGTGGCAGCACGATCAGCGAGACCAGGGAGAGCTGCCAGGACAGCGCGACCATGGCGATCGCGCTGGCCACCGCGGTGGTCAGGTTGGAGGTGATCGACGCGGCGGTCGAGGTGACCACCGACTGCACGCCGCCGACGTCGTTGGTGATGCGCGACTGGATCTCGCCGGTGCGGGTGCGGGTGAAGAACGCGACGGACTGCCGCTGCAGGTGGGTGAAGACGTCGATCCGCAGCTGGTGCACGACCCGCTGGCCGACGGTGGCGGACATCCACGTCTGGACGACGCCCAGTGCGGCGGTCACCGCGGCGACGGCCACCATGCCGGTGACCAGCCAGGCGAGCAGCGGGACGTTCTTCTCCGGCAGTGCGCGGTCGATGACCTCGCGCAGCAGGAAGGGGGAGGCCATGCCCAGCACGGAGGACGCCATGATGAGCCCGGTCACCACGGCCAGGCGCAGTCGGTGCGCCTTGAAGAGCCGGGCGATGCGGCGCAGCGGGACGTCTTGCAAAGAGCACAACCTTCCGTACGGGATGAGCCGAGGTTAACGGGCCGCCCACGCCCGCAGGAACTCGTAGTGCGGCAGGTGGCACCGGTAGCACTCGGCCAGCTTCGGGTTGTTGTCCACCGTGTCCGCGTACGTGCGCTGCGGTTCGGTGAAGCCGGAGCTGTTCGCGACGTCGCGGTGCCAGGGCCGGGTCCGGCTCCAGACGCGGTGGTCGCCCGGCTGCCAGGACAGCGCCGAGGCCAGGAACGGTATCCCGGCGTGCTCGCAGTAGCGCCGGATGACCTCGCCCGGTGTCGCGATCAGCGCCTCGGCCTCGACGACGTGCGGGGTGGCCCCGGACGCCTCCCTGACCCGGCGGGCGAGCTCGGCCTGGTGGCCGTAGCCCACCTCGGCACAGACCATGTCGGGGTTCATCGCGTAGTGCGAGGCGATCACCGACCGGGGGTCGCGGATGATGAACGTGTGCCGGCCGGTGGCCGGGATGTCCTCGCCGCCGTTGCCGAGGTAGTCGTACTCGGTCGTCTCCTTGACGAAGACCCGCCGGTCACGCGCCCGCTCGTCGAGCAGCTTCAGCAGTTCGGCGTGGCTGGTGGCGGTGGCGTCGCCGACCGTTGCGTGGCCCTGCACGACGATGCTGGAGAACGGTTCGTGGTAGACCTCGTGGTCCCCGCGTTCGAGCATCATCCGCAGGAACGCCGTCGATCGGGACCGCGGCGTTCCCCAGAGGAAGAGCAGGCCGGACCGGGCTGCCGGCATCACACCGGCCCGGCCAGGCCGGCGGGACGGATGTCGGTCCACTCCCGCTCGATGTAGCTCAGGCAGGCGTCGCGGCTGTCCGGGCCGGACACGGTCCGCCAGCCCGCCGGCACGTCGATCGTCTCCGGCCACAGCGAGTGCTGGTTCTCGTCGTTGACCAGCACCAGGTACGGCGTGTCGTCGCGTTCGAAGGGGTTGCTCATTCGGCCGGCCTTCCGGTGGTCGTCGGCGCGCTGGGGGAGCGGTCGAGGTGCTCGGCCACCCGGGCGCCGATCATTTCCAGCACCTCCGCCCGGGCCAGCTGCCGGTGCAGGTATTTCAGGACGAGGACGTCGATGTGGCCGGTGACGTACCGCTGCCACATCGGGGAGAAGTACTGCTCGGGCGTTCGCGCCGCGGCTGCCTCGACGAACAGGACGTCGCCGTCGAAGAGGCCGAACTCGTGGTTGTCCACGAGCTTGATCATGTTTTCGTAGAAGTCGACGATCGCCCGGCCCTTCTGCCGCATCAGGAACGAGTAGGGGCCCTGACGCTGCCGCAGCTGGTCGTAGAGGGCATCGCCGGTCAGCAGGTGCCGCTGCTCGGCGGGCACGTCCAGGTCGAAGTGCCGCGCGACCGCGTTCAGCCGGGCCACCCGGGTCGCCCGGCGGTGCGGGGTGGGCCGGGAGTCGAGCATCGCCAGCAGCTGGATCCGCTGGCCGTCCCGCTGCAGCTGCACGGCCATCTCATGGACGATCTCGCCGCCGGCGCACAGCCCGAGCAGGTGGTACGGACCCTCCGGCTGGACAGCGCGGATCTGCTGGACGTAGTCGGCGGCCATCGCGGTCAAGCTGGCCGGCATCGCGTCGCCGGGGCGCAGGCCGCGGGCCTGGACGCCGTACACCCCGACGTCCTCGGGCACGGCGTTGACCAGCGGGTAGTAGAGCCAGCTCAGGCCGCCGAGCGGATGGACGCAGAACAGCGAGGTGGTCCCGGTGTGCGGCCGCAGCGGCACCAGCACGTCCAGCGCCGCGTCGTCCGGCCCGGCCGCGACCCAGCCGGCCAGGTTCCGCGCGGTCGGCACGGCGGCGACCACGAGCGGGTTGACCGGTACGCCGAACTCCGCCTCGATGGCCCGGCTCAGCCGCTCCACGGTTTCCCGGCCCCCGCCGAGGTCGAAGATGTTGTCCTCGGCGGCCACCTGGCCGACCTCCAGCGCGTCGGCGACCAGCCGGCGCATCCGCTGCTCGATCTCCGCGGAGCCGCTGGGCGCCGCGAGCGTGGGCAGGCCCTCGATCAGGCCGGCCAGGTCGGCCAGCGTCGCGCTCTCAAAGACCGCGCGGAACGGCAGATCCACCCGCAGCACCGACCGGATCTGATTGACCAGCTGCATGGCCAGCAGCGAGTGCCCGCCCAGGACGAAGAAGTTGTCGTCGCGGCCCGCGCGGGGGACGCCGAGGATCTGCGCCCACAACCCGGCCAGGGACTGCTCCACGGCGCCGACCGGCTCGACGTAAGGCCGCTTGGCCGCGTCGCCCGGGTCCGGCAGGGCGAGCCGGTCCACCTTGCCGTGCACGGTCAGCGGCACGGCGTCCAGCACCACGAACACCGACGGCACAAGATGATCGGGTACGGCGGCTGCCATCTCCCGGCGCAGCACCGCCACGTCCGTCGTGGAGTCGGCCACCACGTACGCGATCAAGCGGGCGTCGACGCCGGTTCCGCGTACCGTGACCGCGGCCCGGCGTACCCCGGAAAGTGCCGCCGCCGCGGCCTCGACCTCACCCAGCTCGACCCGCACGCCGCGGATCTTGACCTGGTCGTCGTGCCGGCCGAGGAACTCGATCGCGCCGTCGGCGCGGCGTAGCCCCCGGTCGCCGGTGCGGTACATCCGCTCGCCGGGCACGAACGGGTCCGCCACGAACCGTTCCGCGGTCAGGCCGGGCCGGTTGAGGTAGCCGCGGGCCAGCGGACGTCCCGCGATGCAGATCTCACCGGGCACGCCGGCCGGCAGATGCTCGGCGTCGGCCCCGAGCACATAGACCCGGGCGTTGGGGATCGGGCGGCCGATGGGAACCGTGCGGCCGTCGTCGTCCGGCCGGCAGTCCCAACTGGTCACGCCGATCGCCGTTTCGGTCGGCCCGTACAGGTTGTGGAGCCTGGTGCCGGGCAGCGCCTCGAAGAAGCGGCTGCGCAGGCCCAGCGGAAGGACCTCCCCGCCGGCGATGACGTGGCGCAGGCTGGTGCACCGCTCGGCGCCCGGCTCGGCCAGGAACATCTCCAGCATCGACGGCACGAAGTCGGCCAGGCAGACCTCTTCGTCGCGGATGACCCCGACGAGGTAGCCGCTGTCGCGGTGCCCGTCGGGCCGGGCCATCACGACGGTCGCCCCGCAGGTCAGCGGCCAGAGCAGCTCCCAGACCGAGGTGTCGAAGGTGACCGGGGACTTCTGCAGCACGCGGTCGCCCGGGGTCACGGCGAACTTCTCGGTCATCCAGGCGAACCGGTTGCCGATCGCGCCCCGGACGTTCACCACGCCCTTCGGCGTCCCGGTGGTGCCGGAGGTGTAGAGGACGTACGCGGTGTCCTCGGCGGTCACCGCGACCCCGGGGTCGTGCTCCGGCTCCGCGGCCAGGGCGGTGGCCTGCTCGTCCAGGCACAACAGCAGCCCGGGGTCCTCGGGGAGCCGCGGCCGGACCGGTTCGTGGGTGAGCACCACGGCGGTGCCCAGATCCGCGATCATCAGCGCCCGGCGGGCGGCGGGCAGGTCGGGATCGAGGGGAACGAACGCGCCGCCGGTCTTCATCACGGCGAGGACGGCGATGACCAGGTCGAAGCCGCGTTCCATGCTGATGCCCACCAGCACGTCCGGTCCGGCGCCGGCCCGGATCAGGCGGTGGGCCAGCTGGTTCGCCCGGCGATTGAGCTCCTCGTACGGCAGGGTCCGGCCCTCGAACCGTACGGCCGGCGCGGCCGGCGTCTCCCGGGCGTGGCCCTCGATGAGCTGGTGGATCCATGGCCCGGTCCGGTCCCGGACGTCGCCGGCGCTCGCCTGCGCGGCCACCCGGCGCTCGTCGGCGCTCAGCAGCGGCAGCCGGGCGATCGGCTTTGCGGGATCGGCCACGGCCGCGGCCAGCAGCCGGCCGAGCATCTCGATCATGCGCTTGGCGGTGTCCCGGTCGAACAGGTCGGCGGCGAAGGTCAGCTCACCGCCCATCCCGGCGGGCCGTCCGCCGGCGTCCGAGAACTCCACGAACTGGAAACTCAGATCGAACTTGGCCGACCCGGAACCGACCGCGACACGTTTCATGTCGACGCCGGTCAGGTCGAGCACCGCGGTCCGGCCGACCTGCAACGCCACCATGACCTGGAACAGCGGGTGCCGGCCCGGCACCCGGGCCGGGTTGAGCACCTCGACCACGCTCTCGAACGGCACGTCCTGGTTGCTGAACGCCGCCAGGTCCTGCTCGCGCACCCGGGTCAGCAGTTGCTCGAACGACGGATCGCCGGTCAGGTCGGCCCGCAGCACCAGGGTGTTGACGAAGAAGCCGACCAGATCGTCGAGGGCCTCGTCGACCCGTCCCGCGACCGGCCAGCCGAGCGGGATGTCGGCACCAGCACCCAGCCGCGACAGCAGCGCCGCCACCGCCGACTGGACCACCATGAAGACGCTCGCGCCGTTGCGGCGGGCCAGCGCCACGAGACTCTCGTGCACGTCGACCGGCACCTTCAACGGCACCGAACCGCCCCGGTACGTGCCCACAGCCGGCCGGACGCGGTCGGTGGGCAGCGGCAACTCGTCGGGTACCCCGTGCAGCAGGTCCGTCCAGTACGCCACCTGGTCGCGGGCCACCTTCACCGCGTCGCGCTGCCACAGGGCGAAGTCCGCGTACTGCACCGGCAGCTCGGTCCACTGCGGCGCCTGCCCCGCGCGGCGCTGCTCGTACGCCTCGCTGAAGTCGCGCATCAACGGCTCCATCGAGGAACCGTCAGCGGCGATGTGGTGCAGCAGCAGGACCAGGGCATGGTCGCCGGGTCCCACCGTGAGCAGGTGCGCCCGGAACGGCAGGTCCCGGGTCAGGTCGAAGCGGCGCTGGACCAGCCCGTCCACGGCCCGGCCCAGCTCCGTGGCCTCGACCTCGCCCCGGACCAGCAGCGGACCGACGTCGGCCATCGGCACGACCCGCTGCTGGGGCTCGCCGTCCAGCAGCGGGAACACCGTACGCAGGGGCTCGTGCCGCCGGACCACGTCGGTGACGGCCGCGTGCAGGGCGGCGATGTCGAGCTCGCCGGTCAGCCGGACGACGACCGGGATGTGGTACGCCGTGTCGTTCGCGCGCAGCTGCGCGGTGAGCCACAGCCGCTGCTGCGGGTACGACAGCGGCACCACCGCCGGGCGGGTCCGGCGGCGCAGCACGGGCCGGGTCCCGCCCTTGAGGACCGACACCCGCCGGGCCAGCTCGGCCAGGTTCGAGGTCTCGAAGAGGTCCCGGACCGGCAGCTCGACCTTGAGCACCGACCGCACCCGGTTGACCAGCTGCGTGGCCATCAGCGAGTGCCCGCCCAGAGCGTAGAACTCGTCATTGCGGCCGACCCGGGGCACGCCCAGGATCTCCTCCCACAGCCGGGCCAGCGTCTGTTCCACCGCGCCCACCGGCGCCGCGTACTCCCGCTCGTTCCCGGTGGTGCCGGGATCGGGCAGCGCCTGGCGGTCCACCTTGCCGTTCCCGGTCACCGGCAGCGCGTCCATCAGCACGAACACCGACGGCACGAGATGGTCCGGGACCACCGCCGCGAGACGTCGCCGCAGCGTCCCCACGTCACGATGGCCGGCCTCGGTGACCACGTACGCCGTCAGCCGCCGATCCGCGCCGGCGCCGTGCACCAGTACCACCGCCTGATCAACTCCGGCCAGGCCCATCAGGGCGGCCTCCACCTCGCCGGGCTCGACCCGTACGCCGCGGATCTTGACCTGCGCGTCAGCGCGGCCGACGAACTCCAGCTGACCGTCGGCAAGCCGGCGCACCACGTCCCCGGTCCGGTACATCCGCTCCCCGGGCGGGCCGAACGGATCGGCCACGAACCGTTGGGCCGTCAGGGCCGGCCGGCCGGCATAGCCGCGGGCCACCCCGGCACCGGCCAGGTAGAGCTCGCCGGTTGCTGCCTCCCGCAGGAGGTCGTCGAGCACGTAGGCCCGGACATGGGGGATCGGCCGGCCGATCGGCGGCGTCCCCTCCGCACCGAGGGGCTCGCTCACGGTGGCGGCGACCGTGGTCTCGGTCGGTCCGTAGGCGTTGAGCATCACCCTGTTACGGGACCAGCGGGCCACCATCGCGGGCGGGCAGGCCTCCCCGGCGACGACCAGCGTCACGCCGTCCGGCAGCCCACCACCGGTCTCCACCGCGGACAGCAGCGACGGCGGCAACGTCACGTGGGTGACGCCGCGGCTCTCGACCAGCTCGGCCAGCGCGCGGCCGGGCACCAGCCGCGATCCGTCCGCGACGACCAGCGTCGCGCCCGACAGCAGGGTCGACCACAGCTCGGACACCGACGCGTCGAAGCTGACCGAGGCGAACTGCAGGCGCCGCTTGCCCGGGCCGAGCCCGAGCAGGGTCCGCTGCGCCGTCGCCAGGTTCGTCACGCCGCGATGGGTCACCACCACGCCCTTGGGCCGGCCGGTCGAGCCCGACGTGTAGATCACGTAGGCGGCGTGCTCCGGCAGCAGCGGGGCGTGCCGCTGCGCGTCCCGGACGATGCCGGCGTCGTGCGAGGCGATGTCGTCGGCGGTCTTGGGGTCGTCCAGCACCAGCTCCGTGACGCCCGCGGACGCCGAGGGACGCGTGGCCGTCGTGGTCACCACGCTCCGCACCCGGGCGTCCGACAGCATGAACGCCGCCCGCGCGGCCGGGTACGCGGCGTCCACCGGGACGTAGCTGCCGCCGGCCTTCACCACCGCCAGCGCCGCGACCACGAACTCGATCGACCGGTTCAGCACCAGCCCGACCGCGACCTCGGGACCGACGCCCTGGGCGACCAGAACACGGGCCAGCCGGTTCGACCGCTCGTCCAGCTCCTGGAAGGACACCGTGGCGTCGTCGGCGACCACAGCCGGGTCGCTGCCGGCGCGTGCGACCTGCGCGGCGAACATCTCCGGCAGGGTCCGGGCCTCTTCGTCAGAGCTGATCAATGGCTCGTCTCCTCCGCTGTCACGCCGTCGTGCTGAGATCGTGCCAATCTGCTCTTTCGGCGTGGGCGGATCAAGATGAGACAAATCACCGGAAATAAAGTGCACAAAATAGGTCTGGAAAGAGTCCTAGGAGCGTGTGCGGTACAAAGTGGATTTGACGGTGGTCAAGGCAGCGAGCTGGGCGTACCTATGACCCGTCGCCGAGGATCCGGCGCATCGGCTGCGGGGGAGTGCCCCGACGGACCCACTCCCGTGGGTAACCGAGCGACACCTCTTCGAAGCGGACGCCGTCGTAGTGGGTTGTCCGGGGGATGTGCAGATGGCCGTAGACCGCCACGGTCGCGCGGTACCGCCGGTGCCAGTCCGCGGTCAGCTCGGTGCCGCACCACTGCGCGAAGTCCGGATAGTGCAGGACGTCGGTCGGCTCGCGGACCAGCGGCCAGTGACTGACCAGCACTGTGGACATCGCCGGGTCAATGGCGTCCAGCCGCTCGCGGGTGCGCGCCACCCGGTCCCAGCACCACGACTCCCGGTCCGGGAACGGCGCCGGATGCAGCATCATCTCGTCGGTGCAGACCACCCCGGCCTCGTACGCGCGGCGCAGCGACTCCTCCTTGCCGGTGACCCCGGGCACCCGGAACGAGTAGTCGTAGAGCAGGAACAACGGCGCCACGGTGACCGGGCCGCCCGGCCCCGTCCACACCGGATAATCGTCCTCCGGGGTGAGCACACCGTTGTCCCGGCACATCCGGACGAGCGCGTCGTAGCGCTCCACGCCGCGCAGCTGCACCGGATCGTTCGGGTGGGTCCACAGCTCGTGGTTGCCGGGCGCCCAGATCACCATGGCGAATTGATCACGCAGCCCGGCCAGCGTCTGCTCGACGTCGGCGAAGAGCTCGCCGACGTCACCGGCCACGATGAGCCAGTCATCCGGCGACTCCGGGCGCAGCCGTCCGGCGATCTTCCTGTTCCTCGGGTACGAGACGTGCAGATCACTGACTGCGAACAGGCTCCCCGTCATCGCATCGATCATGTCAGAGCTCTGGCGCGGGCCCCGGTGGCGGGTTGACGGCCTCGACGAGGCTGCCCTCAGCGGCGAGGCGCTTGACCCGCTGCTGCCCCCAGGAGCCGAGGGCGCTGAGGGCCTCGTTGAGGGAGATGCCGTCCGGAGTCAGCGAATACTCCACGCGGGGCGGCACCTCGCGGTAGATCTCGCGGTGGACCAGCCCGTCCTCCTCCATCTCGCGCAGGTGCTGGACGAGCATCTTCTCGCTCACTCCCGGCAGTCCCCGCCGCAGCTCACCGAAGCGCCGGACGCCGTAGGAGTTGAGCTCCCAGAGGATCAACGACTTCCACTTACCGGTCACCACGTCCATCCCGGCATCGATGCCACAGATGTACGGTCCACGCCTCGCGCCGGCTGCCATCGTCGCCTCCACACTTACCCGTTGGTAAGTACCGAACAAAATAGTGGGTACTTGCCGGCCCGACTGTACGGGCAAATCATCGGTACCCATGACCACATTCCTGGGTACGGGCGCGATGGGCACAGCCCTGGCCGCGACACTGCTGGACGCCGGCCGTCCCGCGGTCGTATGGAACCGCGACCCACGGCGGGCGCAGCCGCTGGCCGGTCGCGGCGCGATCGTCGCCGACACCGTCGAGAAGGCCGTCACCGGCGACGGCCCGGTCGTCGTCTGCCTGTTCGACCACCGCTCGGTCCACGACGTCCTGGGCCCGGTCGCCGCCGCGCTGACCGGCCGTGCCGTGATCAACCTGACCACGACCACACCCGCCGAATCGCGGGAACTCGCCGCGTGGGCCACCGGCCACGGCATCGCCTACCTCGACGGCGCGATCCTGGCCGTCCCCGACATGATCGGCGGCCCCGGATCGGCGATCTTCTACGCCGGCTCCGAGGCCGTCCTCACTGAGTACCGCGACCTGCTCGACCGGTGGGGCGAGAGCACCTTCTTCGGTGCCGACGCGGGGCTAGCCGCGCTCTACGACATGGCGATGCTCACCGGCATGTACACGATGGTCGCCGGCTTCCTGCACGGTGCGGCGATGCTTGCCGCCGCGGGCGTCCCGGCGGCCGAGTTCGCTCGGCGGCAGGCGCCGTTCCTGGCCGCCATGACCGGCGGCCTCGCCGGCTACGCGGCGACGGTCGACGCCGGGCACTACGCCGGCGAGGGCCAGAGCCTGCGGTTCACCGAGGCAGCCCTGGCCGCCCTGCTGCGCGCGAGCACCGGCCAGGGCGTCTCGACCGAGGTGCTGCAACCCGTGCACGACCTCGTCCGCCGGCAGATCACCGCCGGTCACGGCGATCTCGACACCGGCCGGATCTTCGAAGAAATGAGGACCACCCGATGAGCCAGGAACCTGTCACCGTGATCGGCCTGGGCCCGATGGGCCGGGCCATGGCCGGTGTCCTGCTGCGGGCCGGCCACCCGGTCACCGTGTGGAACCGTACGCCCGCACGCGCCGACGGCCTGGTCGAAGCCGGTGCCACCCGGGCGGCCACTCCGGCGGAGGCGGTGACCGCCGGCCCGCTCACCATCCTCAGCCTCACCGACTACGAGGCGATGTACCGGATCCTGGGCCGGGACCCGGACTTCCTGACCGGCCGTGACCTCGTCAACCTCAGCTCGGACACGCCCGACGCGTCCCGCGAGGCCGCGAACTGGGCGGCCGGCCACGGCGCACACTTCGTCACCGGCGGCGTCATGGTGCCGCCCCCGATGGTCGGCGGGCCCGGCGCGTATGTCTACTACAGCGGCCCCGGCGAGGTCTTCGCCGCCCACGAACCGGCACTGCGGTTGATCGGCGATCCGCGCTACCTCGGCGCCGATCCAGGACTGGCCCAGCTGTTCTACCAGGCCCAGCTGAACGTCTTCCTCACCACGCTGTCCGGCCTGCTGCACTCCACCGCCATGGTGACCGCGGCCGGCGTCCCGGCCGCCGATTTCCTGCCCGACGCCATGAAGATGCTCGCCGACGTCCCGGCGATGGCCGGCAGTGGCGCCGAGCTGGCGGCCAGCATCGCTGCCGGGCAACACCCGGGAGACCTCAGCACCGTCCTGATGATGGGGGCCACGGCCGAGCACATTCTGCGTACCAGTGAAAAGGCCGGTGTCGACCGCGAGCTGCCGGCGGCCGTCAGGTCGCACTACGACCGGGCTGTCGCCGCGGGTCACGGCACCGACGGCTGGACGGCCCTCTACGAAGTGATCAAGGCCTGATTTTTACCAAACCGGTTCAGCTGTCAGGTGTGGGAGACCCCCGTCGGGGGCAACAATGGATACATGTCTATGGACAGCGAAGATCCGGTTGCCTGCCCCGCCCGCATCACCCTTGACGCGGCACAGCTCGCCTTTTTCGGTGAGCTCCCGGTGCCGGCGCCGAGCGTGCAGTCCGAGCTGGGCTGTGAACTCGAACGGGGCCACTCGGGCTCCCACGCCGCCCTCGGCCAGCAGGTCGAGGAGACTATGTGGTGGGTCCAGTGGACGCTGAGCGCGTCCGAGATCAACCCGTACACCTGGTGCCCGGCGCGCCAGGATCCTGCCGTCGAGAGCCGCGACGACCTGGATTGCACTCTGTTCGTGGGGCATCCCGGCGGGCATTCGTCTCTCAAGCACGGCTGGCGCAGCAATGAGGCGGCCTGAAACGGTTCAGTTGTCGCCGTCAAGGTGTGCGGACTGCTTCGATCAGGTGCGGGCCGGGGCGGGCGATCGCCGCTGCGAACTGCGCGGCCGGTTCCGCGGTGGTCTCCGCGCGGGTCGCGGGCACACCCATGGCGTTGCTCCGCGCGACAAAGTCCAGCTCGGGCGAGGTGACGTCGATCATCGAGGCGAGCCGCGGCCGACCGGCGCACCACTGGCGGGCGGTGCGCCCTCGCGGGCGTGGGTCCACAGGGCGGACAGGGTGTACATGGCGAAGGAGGCCACGGACGGGCGGGCCCCGATGGACAGCACGTGGCGGACACCGTCCAGCTGCGATCGCACGTAGGCGAGCGGTGTCACCGCCGGAACACCCACTCCTCGGCGCAGCCAGGCCAGCCAGGTCGGGCAGAACAACGTGGCGCCGGCGCGGTCTGGGCGAACCGGTTGGCCGCCGCCAGGCCGTCCTCGGTGAGCGCCTCGCCGTCGAGCAGCAACGCCACTGGCCGGCCCGATCGAAGAATCGCCGAAGCCTCCGGATCGGCTGCCGGGCGGGCTCGACCGGCCGGCATCGCCCCTTCCGATCAGGACAGGTCAGCTCACGATCAGCGTCGCCACGCCGCCGCTGCCGAAGTCCGGAACTGTATCCGCGAGATCCAAGCTGAGGGGGTGCGGCGCGGCCTCCCTCGGCCACGCCGGTCTCCGTACCTTCGATTCATGGATTCGACTCGAAGGGCTGGACCGATGATGCAGCGGGTGAGGCCGTAGTGGGCGGCGCGTGCCTGACCGTGCTGCTCAGCGGGTGCTCCGGGGTGGCTTCCGGGGAGCCTGCCCTGAGTGCCCCGTCGCCGGCCGGTGCGGCGCACCCGTACGTGGGGATGTGGGTGACGTCCGACGGCCACACCCACCGCCGGGCGATGGAAGGGGAACCCGGATGAGTGGTCATTCAGTCCGGGCAGACGTCTCCGACGTCCGGGCACTGCACCTGCGGTGGCTGTGGGGCTGGGACAAGGAGCCGGGTGCCGGGCACTGGGATTTCCGTGAGATCCAGGGCTCGCACTACGACTGGGACCTCGACACGCTCCGGCTCTACGACGACATGGATCCGGAGCATCGGATCGTCCGCAGCGCCGCCGAATACCAGGCGATCTGGGAGCCGACGTTCAACGGCCTGCGCTCGGCGGTGCACCGGCTCGAGGACGGTCCGGAGATCATGCGGTCCGGGGACCTGGCCGTCTCGCGACTGGTGTTCATCGCCCGCCTCGTCGTCGCGGACGGCTCGGTCGTGGACATCCGCACCCACAACACGCTGGTCTGGCAACGGCTCGGCGACGACTGGAAGATCGTCGGCGACCACACGTCATCCCAGCCGATCCCGGCGGATGAGGTCGACCTGCTGCTGACAGCCCTTCCCGGGGCGCGCGACCGGCCCTCGCGCGTACGGGCAGGATCTGTCGTTTTTCCGGGCACCTTCGGCTGATTCTGAACCAGGGACTGTTCCGCCGAGTACTCATCTGGGAGCGATCCCAGATGCCGGGCCCGGGGACGTCCACCTGATCCACGGGCATGGAGCAACTGCCATGAATGAGGTCTCGTGGGGCGAAAACCGAGGTCCATCCGTTCCAAGATCATCCTGGTGCTGCTGGTGCCCGTGGCGGCGTTGACCGCGCTGTGGATCCTGGATGTCAACGCGTCGTTCGCCGACGCGACGGCGCTGCGGAACACCAACCACACCCAGGACAACGTCAGCTTGCCGTGCGACAAGATGGTGGCGGCGCTGCAGGCCGAGCGCAGTCTGTCCGTCGAGATCCTGGCGGTGGCCGGCGGAGACATCGCCGCGCTGCGGGCTCAACGGGCGGCGACCGACGCGGCGGTCGCCGAGTTCCGCGGCCTTTCCCGGCACTTCCGGGGCAGCGGCATCTCGGCCGACATCACCCGGGCCCGGATCGCGGACATGCTCGCGGCCCGCGACTCCCTGGTCCTGCTGCGTACCCAGGTCGACGCCGGGAGCATCACCCGGGCCGTGGCCGTGAGCGGGTACAACGGCATCATCAGCTACGCCTTCAGCGTGTCCACCGCGGCTGCCGTCTCCAGCGATCCGCTGGTGGAACGGGTCATGCGCACCTCGGTCGCCATGCGCCGGACCGGCGAGCTGCTCCACCAGGAGGACGCCCTGCTGACCGGCGTGACCTCGGCGGCCCGGTTCGACGCCGGGGAGCGTCGGCAACTGACCGAGATCGTCGGGGCGTTGCGCTTCCAGATCCCGGTCGCCGGTTCCACGCTGCCGGCGCCGGACCAGGCCGCCTTCAAGAGCATGCTCAGCGGCCCCACCTTCGTGGCGCTGCGGGCGGCCGAGGATCGCATCCTCCGGGACGAGGGTTTCGGCGGACCGGTGTCGACCACGCGGGCCGAGTGGAAGGCGACCTTCATCCCGGCTGTCCGTCAGTTCTACGACTTCCTGGCCACCGGCTACGGCAAGGCCGCGGAGTTCGCCGATGCGGAACGCGACCGGATCCTGTTCCGGTTCGGCATATCCGGCCTGCTGGGCCTGATCGCCATCCTGGCGTCGCTGCTCCTGTCGATCCGCATCGGCGGTTCCGTCGTACGGCGGCTGTCGGTCCTGCGCACAGCGGCGAACGAACTGGCCCATCGGCGACTGCCCGAGATGGTCATGCGGGTGCGGGCGGGTGAGCAGATCGACGTGGACGGCGACCCGCTGCGCCTGTCACTGGGCGACGACGAGATCGCCGACGTCGGGGCCGCGCTGAGCGAGGTGCAGCAGAGCGCGATCGACTCCGCGGCCGGCGAGGCCGCGCTGCGCTACGACATGAACAAGGCTCTGGTGAACATCGCCCGCCGCAACCAGACGCTGGTGGACCGGCAGCTCCAGGCCCTCGCCCAGGCGCCGGCCGGGGACGCCGCCGCGGAACGTGCGACGACCCGGGTCGAGCAGCTGGCCGTCCAGATGCGCCGGCACGCCGAACATCTCGTGATTCTCGCGGGCTCGGCGCGCAGCCGGCGCGGATTCGGCCCGGAGCCGCTGGCCCGGATCATCACCCGGGCGGCGGGCGAGGTGGAACACGCGGAACGGATAGAGATCGGCCTGCTGACGGACGCGGAAGTGCCGGAGCCGGCCGTGACCGACCTCGGGCATCTGCTCGCCGAGCTGCTGGAGAACGGTACGACGTTCTCCCCGCCCGACACGCCGGTGCGGGTGTCGGCCGAACGGGTCCCGGACGGCGTCACGATCGAGATCGAGGATCAGGGCCTGGGGATGTCCCGGTCCGTCCTGGACGAGACCAATCGCCGGCTGGCCGAGCCGCAGGAGTTCGACCCGGCCAAGAGCGCGCGACTCGGCCTCTTCGTCGTCGGTTTCCTGGCTGCTCAGTGGGGGATCGGTGTCGTACTGCGGCCGTCACCCCACCGCGGCGTCATCGCGACTGTGACGCTCCCGCTCGAGCTGGCCGTCCCGGTGGCCGCACCGGTCACAGCACCGGCCGGGGGAGCGCGCCGCTCCAACGCGGCCAAGCTGGTGGGAATGGTCGCCCAGGGCCGCCGAGGTACCCGGCGGGCCGTAGAGGACAGGTAAGGCGGGTGACGAGCGGCCACGCCGTCAGGACGGGGTGGACGGCTCGGCGCCCTGGATCATCGGCTGGAGCAGCGTCGACATGGTGGCCGCCGCGCGGTCGGAGTCGCCGTCAACGATCGCTTCGACCAGGTCGGTGTGCAGCTGGGCCAAGGCGTCCGTCTCGCCGGTCACGTCGTGCAGTTGCACCTCCTCGAACACGCCGAGCAGTCCCTCGTAGACCTCCTGCATCAGCGCGTTGTGGGTGGCGCCGACCACCGCACGGTGCAGCGCGGAGTCGGCGCGCACCCGCGCGTGCGCGTCGCCGCCGGCCCAGGCGTTCTGCCGCTCGTGCAGGAGCGCGACCAGGCGTTCGGTGTCGCCCTCGGTGCGGCGGACCGCGGCGATCCGGGCGGCCGCGGCGTCCAGCGCCAGCCGCAGCTCCAGGCTGTCGCGGCGGGAGGTGGCCGCGACCCGGCGGGACACCGACGAGCGCAGGTCGGACGTCGACACCACGAAGGTTCCGCGGCCCTGCTCGCGCCGCAGGATGCCGGCCTGCACCAGCGAGCCGATCGCCTCGCGTACCGTGTTGCGCCCGGCGCCGCTCCATTCGACCAGCTCGGACTCGGTCGGGATCTTGCCGCCCAGCGGCCAGATGCCGTCGGTGACCTGGGACCGGAAGAGGTCGGTCACGCGGGTGCTGAGGGCGGCGCGATCAAACATCGGGCGGGACACGGGTGCAGCCTAATCGGCGGGCGCGGGGACCGGCCGGCACGCGGCCCAGCCG
Source organism: Actinoplanes sp. NPDC051405 (assembly GCF_055586185.1). Taxonomy (NCBI): domain Bacteria; kingdom Bacillati; phylum Actinomycetota; class Actinomycetes; order Micromonosporales; family Micromonosporaceae; genus Actinoplanes; species Actinoplanes sp. NPDC051405. The sequence goes on along the minus strand of NZ_JBVJIR010000001.1, from coordinate 70,045 downwards.
GCGCCGAGGGTGATCAGCAGGGTGGCCGCCAGCAGCACGTACGTCGAGTTCCAGCCGTCGCTGAGCTGGTTGATCGCGCCGAGGGTCAGCGGGCCGACGCAGCCGATGCCGTAGCCGACGCCCTGGACCAGGCCGGACAGCCGAGAGGCGCTCTGCGGGTCGGCCGCGCGGGCGCCGATCAGGGTCAGGCAGAGCGGGAACGTGCTCACGCCCAGGCCGAAGGCGGTCGCCCAGACGAAGGCGCCGGCCGCCGGGGCCGTCAGCATGCCCCCGTAACCGACGCCCATCAGCGCGACGCACACCACGACGATCGGATAGCTGTTGCGCATGCGCTTGGTCAGCGGCGGCACCACGAAGGCGGCGATCAGGCCGAGCCCGGCGAACCAGGACAGCAGCAGCGCGCTGGCGGTCGTGCTCAGCCCGGCGTCCTCCAGCATGGCCGGGAACCAGGTCACCAGCGTGTAGACGTGCAGCGTGGTCATCGCCATCAGGCCGATCAGGCCCAAAACCAGTGGGGTACGCCAAAAGACGGGTGCCGGGGCCGGGGCCGGTATGGCCGGGGCGCGGGACCGGGGAACCGCGATGAACCACAGCACCGCCGCCACGGCGGTCACCACGGCCCAGGCGCCTGCTGCCGTACGCCAGCCGTACGCGTGGGCCAACGGCAGCGCGAGCAGCGGCGCGGCCAGTTGGCCGACCTGGAGCAGCACCATGTACATGGTGCTGACCGCGTTCAGCCGCTCCGGGAAGTGCTGCTTCACGATCGGGATCAGGATGACGTTGGACGCGCCGACCCCGGCGAAGGCGATCACGGTGGCGACGATCATGACGGCCGGGGACCACGCGACGGCGCGCAGCAGGATGCCGGCGGTGGTGGCGGTCACCGCGAGCGCGGCGGTACGTTCCAGGCCGAGCCGGCGGGCCAGGGGTGGGGCAGCGAACGCGGCCACCGCGAAACAGGCGGTCACGATCGTGCCGATGGCCCCGGCGACCAGCGGCCCGAAGTGCAGATCCTCGGCGGCGTCCCCGGTCAGCACGCTGAATCCGGTCACGGCCGTGCGCAGGTTGAGGGCGGTCAGGGCGACGGCGAGCAGGATGCCCCGGGCCAGCCGGGCCGGGGCGAGCGTGGTGGTGGACACCGGACCAGTGAAACATGGGATTATGGGATGAATCTAGAGCGAGTGATTTTCGCCTGCAGTGAACACCGGAAGATCGGGAACGGCCCCGAGGTTGAGCGCGACATACTCAACTTCTCGGAGGTACCGAGTGACCAGCAAGCGACTCCCCGTGTTGTTCCTTGACGACATCGTCCTGCTCCCCGGCATGGTTGTCCCGATCGAGCTGGATGAGGCCGCGCAGGCCGCCGTCGACGCGGCCCGCACCTCGGCCGGCTCCGAACTGCTCATCGCCCCGCGCCTCGAGGACCGCTACGCGACCCACGGCGTCGTGGCCAGCCTTCAGCAGGTCGGCAAGTCCCGCGGCGGGTCGCCCGCCGCTGTCCTGCGTACGGGCGTCCGCGCCAAGATCGGCGGCGGAGTGACCGGACCCGGTGCGGCCCTGTGGGTCGAGGCCGAACCGGTCACGCCCACCGCGGCCACTGAGCACGCCCGCGAGCTCGCCGCCGAGTACAAGCAGCTGGTGGTCTCGGTGTTGCAGCGCCGTGAGGCGTGGCAGGTCATCGATTCGGTCAGTGCCATCGACGACCCCGGCGACCTGGCGGACACCGCCGGCTGGGCGCCGTACCTGTCCAACGACCGCAAGCGCGAGCTGCTGGAGACTGCCGATGTCGAGGCCCGGCTGCGGTTGCTGATCGAGTGGACCGGTGACTTCCTGGCCGAGTCCGAGGTCAGCGACAAGATCGACAGTGACGTCCGCGAGTCGGTCGAGAAGCGCAACCGTGAGTACCTGCTGCGTGAGCAGCTCAAGGCCATCCGCAAGGAGCTCGGCGAGGGCGAGGCCGACGGCAGCGACGACTACCGCGCCCGGGTCGAGTCGGCCGAGCTGCCGGACAACGTCCGCGAGGCGGCGCTGCGCGAGGTCGGCAAGCTCGAGCGCGGCGGCGAGCAGAACCCGGAGGCGGGTTGGATCCGGACCTGGCTCGACACCGTCCTGGAGCTGCCCTGGAACGTCCGGACCGAGGACGCCGTGGACCTCGACGCGGCCCGGGCCGTCCTCGACGCCGATCACCACGGGCTGGACGAGGTCAAGGAACGCATCGTGGAATACCTCGGTGTCCGGGCCCGCCGCGAGTCCCGGGGCCTGTCGGTCGTCGGCGGCCGCGGCTCCGGCGCGGTGATCCTGCTGGCCGGGCCGCCCGGCGTCGGCAAGACGTCGCTGGGTGAGTCGGTCGCGCGCACGCTCGGCCGTAAGTTCGTCCGGGTCGCCCTCGGCGGCGTCCGCGACGAGGCGGAGATCCGCGGCCACCGCCGTACGTACGTCGGGGCGCTGCCCGGACGCATCGTGCGGGCCGTCCGGGAAGCCGGTTCGATGAACCCGGTCGTGCTGCTCGACGAGGTCGACAAGGTCGGCAGCGACTACCGCGGTGACCCCGCCGCGGCGCTGCTGGAGGTGCTGGACCCGGCGCAGAACCACACCTTCCGCGACCACTACCTCGACCTGGACCTGGACTTGTCCGACGTGCTGTTCATCGCGACGGCGAACGTGCTGGAGACGATTCCGCAGGCGCTGTTCGACCGGATGGAGCTCATCTCGATCGACGGCTACACCGAGAGCGACAAGGTCGCCATCGCCCGCGACTTCCTGGTTCCCCGCCAGCTGGAGCGGGCCGCACTGTCGCCCGGCGAGGTGACGGTCACCGAGGACGCTCTGCGCGAGATCGCGGCCAATTACACCCGGGAAGCCGGCGTACGGTCGTTCGAGCGCCTGCTGGCCAAGACGTTCCGCAAGGCCGCTCTCAAGGACCTGCCCGTCACCATCGGGCCCGCCGACCTCAAGGGCCTGATCGGGCGACCGCGGTTCCTGCCGGAGTCGTCCGAGCGGACCGCCGTGCCGGGTGTCGCCACCGGCCTGGCCGTGACCGGGATGGGTGGCGACGTGCTCTACATCGAGGCCTCGCTGCTGCCCGGTGACAAGGGCGGGCTGTCGGTCACCGGCCAGCTCGGTGACGTCATGAAGGAGTCGGCGCAGATCGCCCTCTCCTACGTGCGGGCGCACGCCGAGGAGTTCGGCATCTCCCCGGAGCAGCTGGATCACCCGATCCACCTGCACGTGCCCGCGGGCGCGGTGCCCAAGGACGGGCCGTCGGCCGGTGTCACCATGACCACCGCGCTGGTCTCGCTGCTGCTCGGCCGCAACGTGCGCGCCGAGGTGGGCATGACCGGCGAGGTGTCGCTGACCGGCCGGGTCCTGCCCATCGGCGGCGTGAAGCAGAAGCTGCTCGCCGCCCAGCGGGCCGGGCTCACCGAGGTGTACCTGCCGCAGCGCAACGAACCCGACCTCGACGAGGTACCGGCCGACGTGCTGAAGGCGCTGACCGTACACATCGTCTCTGACGTCCGGGAGATTCTCAGCTCGGCGCTGGAGCCCGTGTCCGCCGGCATGGTCGCGGCCGCCTGAGGGTAGTTGCCGTACAAAGGAAGCCGCCCGGGCGCTCGGCCCGGGCGGCTTCCGCGTCCGCCGATCGGGGAGAAACCATGCCGGAGCTGCCGGAAGTCGAATCGGCGCGGGCGGTCATCGAGCGGGCCGGCCTGCGCCGCGAGATCGTCGACGTGGACGACTCCGACACGTACGTGTGCCGTCCGCACCGGCCGGGCCAGATCCGCGCCGCGCTGGTCGGGCGGGCGCTGACCGCGGCGCACCGCCGGGGCAAGAGCATGTGGTGCGATGCCGGCGACGACGGCCCCGAGCTCGGCATCCACCTGGGCATGTCCGGCAAGATCGTGATCGCCGACCCGGACGGCAGCGAGATCGACGGCGGCGACTACTGGGAGGGCCGCCGCGGGCTCGGCGACTACCGGTGGGGCCGTTTCTCGCTGACGTTCGCCGACGGCGGCCGGCTGATGCTGGTCGACCCGCGCCGGCTCGGCCGCGTACGCCTGGACCCGCCGATCGCCTCGCTGGGCCCGGACGCGGCCACGATGACCCCGGCCGAGTTCCGGGCGGCGCTCGCGTCCGGCACGGCGCCGGTCAAGGCCCGCCTGCTCGACCAGGAGGCGATCGCCGGGATCGGGAACCTGCTGGCCGACCAGATCCTGTGGTCGGCGCGCATCAACCCCGGGCGCCGGGTCGACCGGCTCACCGCCGACGACGTCGACCGCCTGCTGCGGGCCACGCGCCGGGCCGTCCGCTCGGCGATCAAGGACGGCGGGGTGCACACGCTGGGGATCATCCCGTTCCGCATCCCCGGAGGCCGCTGCCCCCGCGACGGCGCGCCCATGGTCAAGAGCACGGTCGGCGGGCGGACGAGCTGGTGGTGCAGCCGGGAACAGGTCTGAACGGGCTCGCGTGGGGTAGGTGTTCATGGTGACGGAGAACAACGTGGGGCTGCGCTCCGCACGCGGCCCGGTCCTGCTCGCGGTGATGCTCTCCACCGCCCTCATCGCCATCGACTCGACGATCATCGCCACCGCGGTGCCGTCGATCGTCGACGACATCGGCGGCTTCACCGAGTTCCCCTGGCTCTTCTCCGTCTACCTGCTGGCCCAGGCCGTCTCGGTGCCGATCTACGGCAAGCTCAACGACCTGTTCGGGCGCAAGCCGGTGATCCTCTGGGGGATCGGGTTGTTCCTGGTCAGCTCGATCCTGTGCGGAGTGGCCTGGAGCATCGTGCCGTTGATCGTCTTCCGGGTGCTCCAGGGCCTCGGCGCCGGGGCGATCATGCCGACCACCATCACGATCATCGGCGACCTCTACTCGGTCCGCGAGCGGGCCAAGGTCCAGGGGTACGTGGCCAGCGTCTGGGGCGTCGCGTCGGTGGTCGGGCCGACGCTGGGCGGGGTGTTCTCCGAGTGGGTGTCGTGGCGCTGGATCTTCTTCGTCAACATCCCCATCTGCCTGCTGGCCGGCGCCATGATCCTGCGCCGCTTCCACGAGCGCGTCGAGCGGCGGCGCCCGGCCGTCGACTATCGCGGCGCGGCCCTGCTCGCGGCCGGTCTCACCCTGGTGATCCTGGGCGTGCTGGAGGGCGGACAGGCCTGGGCCTGGACCTCGCCGATCGGCATCGCAGTCCTCGGCGTCGGGGTGATCCTGCTGGTCGCGTTCGGCTTCGTCGAGCGCTCCGCGCCCGACCCGGTGCTCCCGCTGTGGATCTTCCGCCGCCGGCTGCTGCTCAGCAGCGGTTTCCTGGCGGTGGGCGTCGGGGCGATCCTGCTCGGCCTCAGTTCCTACATTCCCGTGTACGCGCAGGAAGCGCTCGGCACCGGCCCGCTGGTGGCCGGTCTCGCCCTGGGCGCGCTCACCATCGGCTGGCCGATCTCCGCCAGCCAGGCCGGCAAGGTGTACCTGCGCGTCGGCTTCCGCGGCTGCGCCCTGATCGGCTCGTCGCTGGTGGTCGGCGGGGTCGCTTTGTTGCTGCTGCTGGACCAGCGGTCCTCGGTCTTCGAGGTGGGCGCCTACTGCCTGGTCATCGGCCTGGGCATGGGCCTGACCGCGGCGCCCACGCTGATCGCCGCGCAGTCCAGCGTCGGCTGGACCGAACGCGGTGTGGTGACCGCGAACAACATCTTCCTCCGCTCGCTGGGCAGCGCTCTCGGCGTCGCGGTCTTCGGCGCGATGGCCAACGCGGTGGTCGGCCGCGGCGCCGTCGATCCGGCCCGGCTGACCGACGCCGTCCACCGCATCTTCATCGCCATGCTGCTGGTGTCCGTGGTCATGGTGGCGCTGGCCGGCCTGATCCCGCGCTCAGCGGACGCGGTGACCGAGGAATCAGCCACCGCGTCACCCGCTCCCGCGCGATAGTGCGGTTCAGCGGTTCGCCACCGCGGCACTCGAGGGTGGCTGGACGCGCTCGAAGTGCACTCGGTTCAGCCATCCCGGGAGGTCGCTGAGCACGTACAGCTCGCCGTGCACGTCGGTGCCGAACGCGGTCGGCTGGGTGGGGAAGCGGCCGATCGTGGCGGACTCGTAGCCGCCCCCGGGCTTGGGCCGCACGGCGAAGGCGAGGGTCGAGCAGTAGTCGCTCGCGATGTAGGTGCCCCGGGCCTCGGGGGTCCGCGACCCTCGGTAGACCACGCCGCCGGTCACCGAGCAGCTCTCCGTCATGAAGTGTTCGTACTCGAAGACCGGGTCGGTGTACTTCCCACCAGGCGTGCACTGCTGCGGGTCGAACACCGGGGTGCCCTCGCGGCAGGACCAGCCGAGGTTCGCGCCCCGCTGCGACGGGCGGATGTGGTCGATCTCCTCGACCAGGCCCTGGCCGACGTCGCCGATCCACAGCGAGTTGTCGGCCGGGTCGATGGAGAACCGCCACGGGTTGCGCAGCCCGTAGACCCAGATCTCCGGCCGCGCGCCCGCCGTACGGACGAACGGGTTGTCGAAGGGCACGCAGTAGGGCTTCGCCCCGCAGGCGCGGTTGACGTCGATCCGCACGATTTTGCCGAGCAGCGTGCCGAGGTCCTGACCGGCCTTGAACGGGTCGTTCGCGTGGCCGCCGTCGCCGAGCGACCAGTAGAGGTAGCCCTCGCGGCCGAACGCGACCTGGCCGCCGTTGTGGTTGCCGTACTCGGAGTGCTCCTGGGTGAGCAGCACCTGGAGCCGCTCCGGGGCGCTGAGGGGCACCCGGGCCAGGGTCAGCGTGCCGGCCGGCAGGCTCGTGTAGGCCACGTAGAGGATCCCGGTCCGCGCGAAGTTCGGCGCGGGCGTGATGCCGAGCAGGCCGCGCTCGTTGTCCGACGTGTCGATCCGGGCGGTCAGGTCGAGCACCGGCTCGGCCGCCAGCCCCGTGTCGGGATGGTAGGCGCGGACGGTGCCGTCCTTCTCGGCGATCAGCATCCGGCCGTCCGGGAGCCCGGTGATCGCGATCGGGCGCCGCAGGCCGGAAGCCACCTGTTCGGACACCACGGTCAGCTCGGCGAGGGGCGCCGCCCGGGTGTGGGACGGGCCGGCCGCGGCGATGCCCGGCACCGACACCGAGGTCAGCAGAAGCGCGGACAGGACCAGAACGAGTCGTCGCGACATATCGGCTCCTCGAGCAGAGTGGAGGACACAACCTGGGAGCGCTCCCACAATATATCGAGTTCCGCCGATGTCCAACGCTGAGGCCAACCGTTCTCCCGACATTGATGGAGCCGGGCAGGCCCTTCGTCGATGCGGCGCGCTTCGATCATGCCGTACCCGAAGACGACGCCCGGCGGATCGGGCGCCGCGGCGGCGATTTCGTTCGCCAGGCCCATGCCGGCCGCCCGGGCCCGGACGAGCGCGTCGAGCAGCTCGACGCGCCGCTGCAGCGACAATGCCACGCCGGTCGGATACTGGTGGGACGGCGTCCGCCGCCGTGGCGCCGGGTTCGGATCACCCTGTCACAGCCGTCTCGGGCGCGGCGGGCGCCGGCTCCTGCGTGTACCGGGCGCTGAGCCGCCGGTACGGCCGGCTGTTCAGCGCCGCCACGGTGGCGGCCAGGCCGATCACCCCGGTCAGCACGAACACCAGCGCGAGCCCGCGGTCCGCGCCCGTACCGAACCAGCCGCCGATCGTCCGGGCCCCGGCGCCGTCGGTCATGAACGGGATGACCACGAACTGGGCCACCGGCGCGATGAGGAACGCGGTCAGCGGGGAGGCGGCCTGCTCCACGCTCTGCGCGAAGCCGAACACCCGCCCCTGCCGCTCGTACGGCACCACCTTCTGCAGGATGGTCTGCTCGGCCGCCTCGGCGAACGGTACGGCCAGCATGTAGACGTACAGGCCGGCCGCCATCAGCCAGACCGAGGAGCGCAGCGGGAACAGCAGCGTCACGATCCACAGGGTGACGTTGACCAGCAGCAGCAACCGGACCGGGTTGCGGCTCAGCCCGGTACGCGCGATGAGCAGCCCGCCCACGATGAACCCGGTGCTCAGCACGCCCCACAACAGTCCCCACGCCTGCACCGAGACGAGAGACAGCCCGTACGCGTCCAGCAGTGCCATGAAGACGCCGCCGAGCAGGTTGTTGAACGCGGAGAACAGGATCAGCGCGGTCAGGCCGGGCACCTCGGCCACCACGCGGATCGTCCCGCGCAGGTCGACGCGGCGCTCCTCGCCGGCGGGCACCTCCACCGCCGGGGCGGGCACCGGCACCACCGCGAGGTGGACCAGGGCGAGGGCCAGGACCACCAGGGCCGGCGCGAGCACCCAGAACATGCCGTCGATCCCGACCAGGATGCCGCTGATCACCGAGGTGACCAGGAACGACGTGCCTGAGGTCGTGCCGACCAGCCCGTTGGCCCGGTCCCGGGCGTCCTCGTCGATCAGCACGGTCACCAGCGTCGGCAGGGCGATCGTACGGATGCTGCCGGCGATGACACCCACCATGAGCAGCAGGACGAACGCCCACAGCGTCACGCTGCCCGCATCGGTGAACGAGGCCGGAGGTGTCATCAGGTACAGGGCGAATGCGGCCGCGTACAGCAGGAGCGAGACGGCCGCGGAGACCTGCATCATCGTCTTCTTCGCGTGGTGGTCGACCAGGCTGCCGAACCAGATGCCGGTCAGCGCGGTGAGCACGAGGAACACGGCGGCCACCAGTCCCGTGGCGAAGACCGAGCGGGTCTGCAGGTACACCCAGAAGGTCACCGCGAACCAGACGGTGTAGTTCACCACCGACACCAGCAGCGTGCTCACCAGCAGGTGGAAGAACGTACGGCGGTGGCCCGTGATCGCGGTCATGGCCCGACGGTAGAACCTCGAGCGGGGTTCATGTCCACTCGTTTGCCGCCGGGAGCGCGGCCCGCCCGGGTTGACCGGACCTACTGGACCTCGTCGAGATTTCCCACGGCCTTGTCGCCGGTTCCGGCGACACCGCACAGCCGCAGCGCGCTTTCGGACAACATGAGGTACGCCTCGTCGACGGTGAGGTGCCCAGCGGCGACCTGGTCGGCTGCGGTGTGGACGAGTCCGATGATGGCGACAGCCAGCCAGTCGGCCGGAAGGGCAGGGTCGAAGTCCCGGGTGCGTTGGCCGCGCCGGATGACTCGTTCGAGTTGCCCGGTGCCGGCCAGGTGCGTGGCTTTGTTGCCGGGTGGGGTACGGGCCAGGGCCGTCGTGAGGAGGTATGGATAGCGGCGGATGAGCTGCCATCCGATGTCGAGGTACTTGCGTAGCGCTGCGGCCGGCGGGCCGGTATCGAGGCGTGCGGCATCGAAGGCGTCGACGGTCTCGGCTCCCGCGGCATCGATCAGCGCCGCGATCAGCGCGTCTCGCGACGCGAAGTGGGCGTAGACGGTCTGGCGGGTGACGCCGGCCGCGGTCGCGAGTTCTTCCATGCTGGCGTCCGGCCGCTCGCCGAGCAGCGTGCGGGCCGCGGTGAGGATGGCGTCGATGCTGCGCCGGGCGTCGGAGCGGCGGCGACGGGTCTCGGGCGCATCACTCATCACGTGGCAGGCTACCGGATCAGTATCCTTGACATGCTGTAAGAGTTCCTTAATCCTTACAGCATGTCAAAGTTCCAGCGGCAACGCGGGCCGGCGTCGCTCACCGACCCGGAAGGACCTCCCCGCATGACCGCCACGCCCGCACGCAGCCGCCCCTCCTACGGCATTGATGCGCCACCGATCCCGGCTCTGCTCGGCGCGGCAGGCGTCGCTTCCGCCTTGGCCGCCGCCGGCCGGCGAACCGGCCGAACCACTCTGGCCGTCACCAGCGCGGTGCTGCTCACCGGCACTGGCATCTACCTGCACACCACGCTGCGCGGCAAGCTGCGCGCCTGGGACGGCATCCTCGACCGGGCCGTCTTCCGGGGCGACGAGCAGGTGCTGGACATGGGTTGCGGCCGCGGTGCCGTACTGATCGCGGCAGCCCGCCGGCTCCCGCGGGGGCGGGCCGTCGGCGTGGACCTGTGGTCGGCGGACCAGAGCGGCAACCGCCCCGAATCCACCCTCGCCAACGCCGCCGCGGCCGGGGTCGCCGACCGGGTCGAAGTACGCGGCGGCGACATGACAGCGCTGCCCTTCCCGAACGATTCGTTCGACGTCGTGACCAGCGCGATGGCCATCCACAACATCTCGTCGGCCGAAGGGCGCCACCGCGCGCTGGACGAGGCGATCCGGGTGCTGCGCCCCGGCGGCCGGCTGCTCATCGCCGACCCCTCCCCGTTCGTGCGCAAGTACGCCGCGTACCTCGGACAGGGCACACTGCGCGGGCTCGGGCCCGGATACTGGTACAGCGGCCCCTGGCTCGCCGTCAGCCTCCTGCAATTCACCAACCGGGGCATCGAGCACGACCGGCCGACACCACCCCTCAGCGCCTGACACTTCCGCTGCCGCGCCGGGCAGCCGCTCATCGGCTACTTGTTTCACGAAAGTACGACCGCGGCCCGTGCTGGACAGGGCCGGTTCGGCACCGAACAGCGACGGCTACCAGGCCATGTTCGCCGCCGGCCGTAAGCACACCGACCGGATCTGGGCGGTCGAGGGCTGCAGCGTCCTCAACGACGACGCGACGTGAGCGCGTCCCGGCTCAGGACGGCAACGGCGCACCGGCGATCGCGCGGGCCTCGTAAAAAGCGCCGAGCGCACCGCGGAGGCGGGCCCGGTGAGACTGCCGATGCGGGCCAGCATCATCGAGCGGCCCGTGTAGCCGCGGTCGTCCACCTCGACGCAGACGACGCCGTCGGGCAGGGCGCCGGCTACGAGACGCGGCACGGTCGTGACCCCGAGCCCGGCGGCGACGAACCGAGCCGGGCCGACCAGTCACCGAGCTCGGCGACGACCCGCGGGCGGCCCTGGATCGTCGGCCAGGCCCCGAACTGCGGCTCACCGCGCGCGCCCCGGCCGACGATCCAGCCCTCGTCCGCCAGGTCCGCGACGGTGACCCGGTCGGCACCGGCCAGCCGGTGGCGCCGGGAGATCGCCAGCACCAACCGGCCGGCCGGCCAGACCTCCAGCTCGATGCCGGTCAGGTCGTAGTCGGGCCGATCCGCCCCGGCCACCAGGATCGCGAGGTCGAGGCGGCCGGCCCGCAGCCGCCGGATCTGCACCGGCGTCGAGGCCTCGAAGAACTCGATCCGGATGGCCGGATGAGTGGTCCGGACCCGGGCGATCGTGCGAGGTGCGAGCCGCATGGCGGTGGTGGGGAAGCCGCCCAGGGCGACCTCCCCGTCCAGCGGGGCCGACAGGCCGGCGACGTCGCGCTCGGCGGCGTCCAGCTGATCGATAATCGTCGCGGCCCGTGCGGCCAGGCGGTGTCCGGCCTCGGTCGGTTCGACGCCGCGCGGACCGCGCCGGAACAGCCGCGTGCCGGCGGCAGCCTCCGCGCAGTACTGGGGATGGACGTCCAGTTGACCCTGACGTGAGCAAGACATGGTTCATCACCGGTACATCGAGCGGCTTCGGCCGGCTGTGGGCGCAGGCCGCGCTGGAGCGCGGCGACCGGGTGGTCGCGACCGCGCGCAAGCCCGCGGCGCTGGACGACCTGGTCGAGCGTTTCCCGAGACGGTCCTGCCGCTGGAGCTCGACGTCGCCGATCGCGAAGGTGTCTTCGCCGCCGTCGACCGGGCGGTGCACCGCTTCGGGCGCGGGCATCTCCTGCAGGTGACCAGCGAGGGCGGGGTCCGGGCCTACCCGGGCATCGGCGCCTATCACGCGTCGAAGTGGGCGCTCGAAGGCATCTCGGAGTCCCTGGCCCAGGAGGTCGAAGGATTCGGCATCAGCGTGACCTGCGTCGAGCCCGGGCCGTACGCGACCGATTGGCTCTCCCGGGGCTCCCGGCACTCAAGGCCTTCGGCGCCCGGATGGGCTGAGCGCGAAGAACTCGGCGATCGCCTCGGTTGCGTACATGTCTGCGGCGGTCCGGCCCATCAGTCTCGGTGAAGGCGTCGCGCCGGGGATGGTGTGCCCTCCGCCGTGGACGGTGTAGAGGGTGACCGGCGCGTGCCCGTCCTGGCGGTAGTCGGTCCGGCTCACCGAGGTCCGGCCCGGCTGCCCGGCCCGGGGCGGCAGGTCGACGGTGACCGGCGGAGCGGTGATGCCGTTGCGGGCGGCGAAGTACGCGGCGGTGTCCGGTGCGGAGAGCATCGTGCCGCCGACCTTGAAGGCGAACCGGGCCCAGGCGGCCATCTGCCCGCCGCCGTACGGCACGATCCGGTCCTTGGTGCCGTGGAAGAAGAGCACCGGCTTCGGGACCACCGGCAGGCCGGGCAGCAGGAAGTTGTCCGGCGCGGGCTGCTGGGCCGCGATGACGGCGCCACCGTCGAGCAGGTCGGGACGCTCGTGCAGGAGCCGGATCACCATGCCGCCGCCGTTGGAGAATCCCGCCGCGTACACCGGGCGGCCGTCGCCGAGCTGTTCGACGGCTGCCTCGGCGAACGCCACGTCGTCGATGTTCTGCACCCGGGCCGGGAAGCGGCTGGCCTTGCGGGAGTCGTTCCAGTTGCCCCGGAAACCGTCGAGGTACGCGACAGCGGCCCCGCCCACGTGGTCGAACGCGTTGCCGGTGAAGGAGCGGAACACGCCGGCGTTCTGCGTGGAGCCGTGGAAGACGAGCAGCAGGCGGTCGTAGTCGCCGCCGGGCGGAGTGACCAGCGTGTACGTGCGGGGCCGGCCCGCCGCGTCGATCTCGCCCCTGGTGATGGTCATGAGCAGCCCCTCGCACGTAACGGATGAACTATCCACTTGACCGTAGCATGAAGTGGATGAGGTATCCGTTATCCTGCTCACGTGACGACCACCCGGATCCGCAAGGACGCGGCCCGCAACTGGCAGCACATCGTCGACACGGCCCGGCGCTTCGTCGACGACGGCGAGTCCCTGCGGCTCAACGACGTCGCCCGCGCGGCGTCGATCGGGGTGGCGACCGTCTACCGCCACTTCCCGACCCCGGAGGCCCTGCTCGAGACGATCGCCCGTCCCGGGCTGGAAGAGCTCGTCGCCCGGGCCGACCGCGCCGCCGCCGACGACCCGTGGGAGGCGTTCGCCGGCTTCCTGCTCGCCGGCATCGACGCCCAGCTGCGGGACGCCTCCATCCAACCGGTCTTCGCCGCCACGACGCACGCCCTGCCCGAGACCACCGAACTGGTCACCCGCCTGACCACGGCGACCGGCCACCTGCTCGACCGTGCCCAGGCCGCGGGCGTCGTCAGCCCCGACGTCACCCACGAGGACGTCGTCCGCCTGATGTGCGGCGTCGTCTTCGCCGCCACCGTGCACGCCACCCCGGACCAGCGCGCTCCGCTGACGCGGCGCTACCTGGACGTCGTTCTGACGGGCATCCGCACCGCCCGGCCTGGGAGAATCACGGCATGAAGGCCATCGTGTACGGCACCACCGGCGATCCCGACGTTCTTCAGCTCGCCGAGCGCGACCTGCCCACCCCCGCCCCCGGCGAGGTACGCGTCCGGGTCACCGTGTCCGAGGTCAACCCCACCGACTGGAAGACCCGCTCGGGCGCCACCAACTCGCTGCAGTTCCCCGAGGTCACGCCGCACCTGGACGGCGCCGGAGTGATCGAGGCGGTCGGCGAGGGTGTCGACCGGAGCCGGATCGGGCAGCGGGTCTGGCTGTACATGGCCACGGCCGGGCGCCCGACCGGCACCGCCGCCGAGTTCACCGTCGTCCCCGCCGGTCAGGCCGTGCCGCTGCCCGACGCGGCCGGGTTCGACGTCGGTGCCTCGCTCGGCGTACCGGCTCTCACCGCCCACCGCGCGCTGACCGTCGCCGAGGACGGGCCGCGGCGCCTGCGGCCCGGAGCGCTCGACGGCAAGGTCGTGCTCGCCGCGGGCGGGGCCGGTGCGGTCGGGCACGCGGTCATCCAGCTCGCCCGGTGGGCCGGCGCCACCGTCATCAGCACGATCAGCGGGCCGGAGAAGGCCCGGCTGGCCACCGCTGCCGGCGCCCACCCCGTGATCAACTACCGTGAGGGTGACCCGGCCGCAGGCATCCGGCGGATCGCCCCGGACGGCGTCGACATCATCGCCGAGGTCGCGCTCGGCGCGAACCTCGCCCTGGACCTGGCCGTGCTGCGCACCCGGGGCACGATCTCGACGTACGCCAACGACGGCGGCAAACCGGTCCAGCTGGACGTCCGGCAGAACATGATGCTCAACACGCGCTTCCAGTTCCTCGTCCTCTACACGGTGGGACCGGACGCGCTCGCCGCAGCCGCCGAGGACGTCGCTGCGGCCGTGGGTGACGGCGCTCTGCCGGTTGGCGAGGAGCACGGCTTGCCGCTGGTCCGCTTCCCGCTGGAGCGCACCGCCGACGCGCACCGGGCGGTGGAGCAGGGCACGGTCGGCAAGGTCCTGGTCGACGTGGCGTCCTGACGGCCGATGCCCGCACTCATCGAGGTCGTGACGGACATCCAGGCGACGGCCGGGGTGGTCTTCGACCTGGAACTGGACATGGACGTCCACGCCGCTTCCCTGGCCGCGAGCCGGGAGACAGCAACGACGAGCACCGGCAGGCGGGAAGTCCGGCTGGGGGACGAGGTCACGTTCCGCGCGCGTCACTTCGGCATCCTCTGGTCCATGACCAGCCGCATCACCGCGCACGAGCCTCCGCGTCGGTTCGTCGACGAGCAGGTCCGCGGTCCCTTCCACGCTCTGGTCCACGAACACGTCTTCGAGGATCTCGGTGGCGGGCGGACACAGATGATCGACCGTATGACGGTCACTGCGCCGTTCGGTCCGCTCGGGACCCTGGTGACCCGAGTGGTGCTCGCGCCCTATCTGCGACGACTGCTCGAGCAGCGCGCGGCCCACATCAAGCAGCTCGCCGAGTATCAGGAGGAACGGGACAGTGCCTGACGAGAGCATGCAGCACCGGATCGGCGAAGTCACCCTGACCGTGCTCGGGCCGGACCGGCGGCCGTTGTCCGACCGGGTCGTCACCGTGGCCCAGCAGCGACACGCGTTCCCTTTCGGCAACATCGCTTTCGACTTCGTGAGCCTCGTCGGTGGTCCGCCGCCCGACGCGGCCGGCCCGGCCTTCGGCGGCGCGACGGCCCTGAGCCTGGACCGGCTGGGCGACTTGTGGCTCAACCTGTTCAACACCGCGACCCTGCCGTTCTACTGGGGGCCATACGAGCCGCGGCGGGGCACGACCGACGTCGAACGGCTGACGCGAACCGCACGCTGGCTCGCCGACCGTGGCGTCACCGTCAAGGGACACCCGCTGCTCTGGCACACGGTGCAGCCACCGTGGCTGCTCGACCTGGACCTCGACGAGGTGGAACGGTTGCAGCGCAACCGGATCCGTGAGCTCGTCGGTGGATTCGCCGGTGTGATCGACCTCTGGGACGCCATCAACGAGGCCGTGATCATGCCGGTCTTCGCGAACGGGGACAGCGCCATCACCCGGCTCGCCCGGGCCCGGGGCCGTATCGCCATGGTGCGGATGGCGTTCGAGGAGGCGCGGACGGCCAATCCGGCGGTGACCCTCGTGCTCAACGACTTCGACCTCAGTTCGGCGTACGAGTGCCTGATCGAGGGGGTGCTCGAAGCCGGCATCCGGATCGACGCGATCGGGTTGCAGACCCATATGCACCAGGGGTACCGCGGTGAGGAGTACATGCGGGGCATGCTCGACCGGTTCGCCCGCTACGGGCTGCCGTTGCACCTGACCGAGAGCACCCTGGTGTCGGGGCACCTGATGCCGCCCGAGATCGTGGATCTCAACGACTATCAGATCCCGGACTGGCCGACGACGCCCGAGGGGGAGGCCCGCCAGGCCGACGAGGTCGTGCGGCACTACCGGTCGCTGGTGGCCCACCCGGCTGTCGCATCGATCAACTATTGGGGTCTCACCGACGACGGCGCCTGGCTGGGCGCGCCGGTCGGGCTGGTGCGCGCGGACGGCAGCCGCAAGCCCTCGTACGACGCGCTGGAAGGCCTCATCAAAGGACAGTGGTGGCTGCCGCCGACCGAGCTGCGGACCGGCTCCGACGGCACGGTGGTGGTGCGTGGCTTCTTCGGCGACTACACGGTGTCCGGAACCCCGTTCGTCATCCGCCCCGGTCAGGCCACCGAGACGGTGCACATCGACGCATAGCTCGGTCACATGCCTGTCAGGACGCGATCCAGGGCCGACCGGCCTGCGGGCCCCCAGTTCGGCTTGCCGCCGGGCAGGCCGCGGTTCCCGTTCTGGCCCATCAGCATCAGGAACAGGCTCTTCATGGCGGCCAGCCCGCGCGCCCGCCGGACCGTCGCCTCGTCCGCCCGGGCGTAGCTGTCGAAGAACCGCGAGGCGCTTCCCTCGGGCAACAGCAGCCAGGCAGCCCCGAGGTCCCAGGCCGGATCGCCGGCGAAGAGGGCGTCGAAGTCGATGATGCCCGCCAGTGTGCCGTCGGCGATGACGACGTTCGCGGGATGCAGATCACCGTGCACCCATACCGGTGGTCCCGGCCACTCGGGGGTCGCCACCGCGTCTTCCCACACGGCCCGGATGTCGTCCTCGGCAAAACCGAAGACGTCGAGGTCCACGGCCGCCAAGAAGTGCTCGAACCCGCCCCTGGAGTCCTTGGGATGGGTGCCGAAGTCCGAGGCACCCGGCGCGTCGGCGGGCGCCTCCACGTGCAGCGCTTTGAGGAAGGCCGCCAACGTGTCGGCCGCGTGGTCGCCGCGGACGATCGTCCCCTCGTCCAGGGGCGTGCCCTCGACCCAGGTCATGACCGTCCACATCTTTCCGAAGCGCTCGGACGGCGTTCCGTGGCGCACCGGAGCCGGGACCGGAAGCGGCAGACGTGGACCCAGCACGGGCAGCCAGCGACGCTCCTTGAGCTGCGGATCGGGGCTCGTGTCCATCCGTTGCATCCGGACGACCAGGTCGTTCCCGAGGCGCCACATCTGGTTTCCCCAGCCGCCCGCTACCTCGCGGATGGGCAGGTCGGCCAGGTCCGGGTGCTGCTCACGCAGCAGGTCGCGGACCAGATCTGCGCTGATCTCCATCTCGGACTCGATCACGGGAAGCGACGGTACCCGGGGCTTGCGACCCGACCGGCCTGAGGCAGACGGGCGGTCACCGGCTCTCGCCATCCAGGCGTTCGGAAGCCCGTACGGCCTGGCGGTCGTCGACCTGCCGGAGCCCAGCACCGAGGCGATCGGCGTCGGCGGTGTGGACACGTTGATCCGGAGCGGCGCGCTCACCGCGTTCGGTGTCACTGGAGGTCACATCCTCGGCGGCGGCTACGCCGTCGTGCTCGCGCCGCCGGTGAACTAGCCGGCTCAGGACACTACCTCCGGCTGCTGGTCCGGTCGCTGACCTCGAGGAGGTCGCCGGGCTGGCAGTCGAGGGCGTCGCAGAGGGCGGTCAGTGTGCTGAAGCGGATCGCCTTGGCCCGGCCGTTCTTGAGGATCGACAGGTTGGCCAGGGTCAGGCCCACCCGGTCGGCCAGCTCGGTGAGGGTCAGGCCCTTGCGGGCGAGCAGGGCGTCCAGGTGCAGGACGACGCGGTGTTGTTCCTCGGGTGGCATCAGATGACCGTGTCGAGCTCGGCGCGCAGGCCGCGGCCGTACCCGATGATCTGAGCGAAGGCCAGCAGCAGAAGGCCGAGCATCAGCCACCAGACGCTGAGGGTGTAGTCGACCATCACCATCCTCGCGCCGGGCGGCACCACGGTGGCGGCCAGCAGATAGCCGGCGATGCTGCGGACGATCTCGGAGGCGGCGCCGGCGATCAGGACGACCACGCCGAGGCGGCGCAGGCCGGTCGCGGTGGCCTGGGTGAACGGCTGCGTGGCGGTGATGCGGTCGATGAGGCGCAGGGCGTACCAGATGATCGGCAGTGTGCCGACCGCCAGCGGGAGCGGACCGATGAGCAGGTCGAGCCCGGTCTGGTAGCCGGTCGGCTCCTGGATCGACACGCTGACGGCCTGGATCCGCAGCTCGGTGGAGGGCTGCCCGACCGGCAGCGCCGACGGCAGCACGTCGAAGCGGCGGGTGGCCGGGCCGTCGAGCTGCAGGACCTGGCCGAGAACGGCCACGACGTCGGTCAGTATCAGCACCCAGAGGAAGCTGCGGATGCGGGCGAACGGGCGGTGGCGCTCGACCATGACCCATCTCCTTATCGATATTCGATGTATTGATAATCGATATCCTGCGCCGGTCTGTCAAGGGGAGACCGGGCGGCGCTCAGTGCGCCCGTCTAGTGGCGCCGCCCTGCGGAGGGGTCGCGGTCCATGACTACCTTGACGTGGTGGACAAGATCCTTCGAGTCGCCGGGCTCGGGAACCATCCGGCGCAACAGGTACGCATCCACGACGAGACGGTGATCGTGGTCCGCCCGGCCGGCGACGCCCAGCAGCTGCTGCGCTCCGCCCGCGCCGCCCTCCCGGATCACAATCCCGTGCTGGCTTTCGACAGCGACGCGGTCCTGGACCCCGACTTCCATCACGACAGCAGCCCGGGCGACCTGATCGCCTGGGCCCGGACCGCCGACGTCGATGCCGAACTGGGCCGCCTGCACAGTTTCACCCACCCTGATCGGGAGCTGATGGGCACCGGCGACGAGGGCTACCACCTCGACGGCTACGACGTGACCGGATACGGAGAGCCGGAACTGCTGGTCATCCTGCCCCGTCCGGAGCCGTGGGCGGCCTTCGCCTACCTGGATCCGTACGGCGGGTGGGGCACCCCGGGGGACCTGCTGCTGGCCGCGGCCCGCCGGTGGCACGAGCGGTACGGCGCCGCCCCGACCACGATCGGGCTGGCCAACGGCTTCACGGTGCCCCGGCATCCGGCGGACCTGGCGGACGCCGAACGGCTGGCGCTCGAACACGTGGCGATAGCAGGGCTGACCGCGCGGACCACGGTGCGGGCTTATGCGCGAGCTCTCCGGGAGCTGAACCAATGGTGTCTCTACAACCGCCCGTGACTCTTGGAGGAGAAGCGGTGGATCACGCCCAGTTCTGCGTACGGGATGTCGACGGGCAGCTCGCGGGCGAGGAAGGCGAGGATGACGACTGTTCAGGCCGCAGCCTCCGGCGTGCCTAGCCTGGCGTCATGACACAGATCATCCTGTACATGGCGATGTCCCTGGACGGATTCATCACCGGTCCCGGCGACAACGAGCAGAGTCCGGCCGGCGAGGGCGGCATGAGACTGATGGAGTGGCTCGGCCCCGGACCCACGGTCGACGAGTTCCGGCCGAGCAGCAGCGCCAGCCGGATCGTGTTCGACGAGTCGATGGCGACCGGCGCCGTCATCACCGGGCGGCGGACCGGTGACTTCGCCGGCTACTGGGGCGGCGACCATCACGACGGCGTGCCGATCTTCGTGCCCACCCATCGGGCCCCGGCGGACAACCCGTACGAGCGGGTGCACTACGTGACCGACGGCATCGCGGCGTGCGTGGAGCAGGCCAAGGCGGCCGCGGACGGCCGGGACGTCATGATGCACGGTGCCTACACCGCTCAGGAGTGCCTGAAGGCCGGACTGCTCGACGTTGTCGAGATCCAGCTGATGCCGGTCCTCCTCGGCCGGGGCCGGCTGCTGTTCGAGGGCCTGCCACCCGACCACATCGAACTGGACCTGGTCCGGACGTTGCAAGCGCCGAAGACGCTTCACCTGCGCTACGAGGTGAGGCGGGGATGAGCGCTACCGGGTGCGGCGAAGGGTCCGCGCACGAAGCAGCGGCTGGTAGGTGGGGGCGTGGTTGTGGTTGTCGCCGCGGCGCCGGGCCGGAACCGGACCCCGACCATCCCCGTTCCGGGCGCGAGAATCCCTCGCGTCAAACCCACGACGAGGGGTCTCCGTTCATTCCCGCCACGGGCTGAATCGTAGGTCCGTCGACGAAAAACGGATACGCCCGCGGAAGTCGGAGGGCTTCCGCGGGCGTATCCACTCGGGAGAGGGTCAGACGCGGACGCGCAGTGCCTCGAGGCTCAGCGACCGGCCGACGGTGCCGATCTCGACCTGGCCGCCGCGGCGGGAGCACTGCCAGTTCTGCCAGCCGATGTTCTGCACGTGGCCCTGGGCGCAGATGCCCGTACGGGTGCTCAGGCGCAGCGCCTCGAGCCGCAGGGACTGGCCCTCGGTCCCGACGGTCACCGTGTCGTTGCGACCGGTGCAGCGGGTGCGCTGCCACCCCTGGTTCTGCACGTGCGCCTGGGCGCACACCCCACCGGTACGGCGGGTCGAGATCGACAGCGCCTCGAGCCGCAGAGACTGACCCACGGTTCCGGCCAGTGCGGGCCGGCCGTTGCTGGAACAACGCCAGCCCTGCCAGCCGATGTTCTGGACGTGCGCGTTGATGCACACGCTGTTGCGGTCACGCCGCATGAACATCTTGGCGGCCGGGCTGAGCGCCGGCGCCTGGACGACTGCCGCCGGAGCGGCCGGGCTCACCGGTGCCGCCGAAGCGGTACCGCCGACAACGGGCAGAGAGATCGCGGAGACGGCCAGGCCGACCATCGCCGCCTTGCGGAGGAAGTTCGGAAACAATGCCATACCGAGAAGAGCCCGGACCCGACCGCTCATGACGCGACCCGGAGGCGATTTGTCGCGCTGTCACTCCTGCGGGCTATCACTTGTCGCTCCATCGGGTGAGAGACTCGGCAGGATCTGATGACCGAAGGAGTTCAAGGCCTGGCGACAGATGACCTCGACGGTGACGTCTTTGCCCAGGAACCCGCTGGCCCCGGCCTCGAGCGCGCGGGCCACGTACTCGTCGGTCTCGAACGTCGTGAGGATCAGCACGCGGGTGCCGGCCGAACGCTTCCTCGCCGTTCGCGGCCTCGGCCACGACTGTCATGTCGTCGCAGGAGTCGATCAGCATGCGGAACGTGGATCGTGACGACCGGGCGGACCGCGTGCTCGGTGACGTTGGTGAGGGCTTCCTGGACGATCCGGAAGGCGGTGAGCTCGACCAGCGGCGGTAGGCGCCGCGGCGTCCCGTCGCTGACGACGCGGACGTCGATCCCGGCCGCCCGGCAGGCCTCGACCAGTTCCGGGAGCTGGTCGAGGCCGGGCGCCGGGGTGGTGCCCGCTGGGCGCGAACCTGACTCTGGACCTGGCGGTGCTGCGCACCCGGGGCACGATCGCGACGTGCGCCAACGAGGGCGGACTTGCGGTCGAGCTGAACGTGGGGCAGAACATGGTGCTGAACACGCGCTTGCAGTTCCTGGTGCTCTACACGGCCGGCCCGCAGGCCCGCGCCGCAGCCGTCGAAGACGTCGCCGCCGCGATCCGGGACGGCGCCCTGCCGGTCGGCGAGGAGCACGGCCTGCCGCTGCTGCGCTTCCCGCCGCACCGCGCCGCCGACGCCCACCGAGCAGTGGAGAACGGCGTGGCCGGCAAAGTTCTGGTGGACCTCATGAAGGACAATCGCACTCAGTGAGCCAGTCCGGCGCGATACGCATAGACGACGAGCTGGGCGCGATCGCGCGCATCCAGCTTCGTCAGCAGCCGGCTCACGTACGTCCGCACCGTCGCCGGGCTCAGATGCAGAGCCGCCGCGATCTCGTTGTTGGAAAGGCCGGCCGCGACCTCGGCCAGCACATCGCGTTCCCGTTCCGTCAGGGCGGCCAGCGCCGTTCCGTCCACCGGGCGAGGTCCGGCGCCGACCGCGGCGTCCATCACCCGGCGCGTCACCGCCGGTGACAACAGGGCTTCGCCGGTTGCCACGAGCTTGACCGCGCGGCGCAGCTCGTCCGGTCCGCAGTCCTTCAGCAGGAAGCCGGCCGCGCCCGCCCGGATCGCGGCGAAGACGTTCTGGTCGGTGCCGTAGGTGGTGAGCGCGATGACCCGTACGGGGGAGAGGGTTTGATCTTGCACGATCTGCCGGGTCGCCTCGATGCCGTCGCAGACGGGCATCCGGAGGTCCATCAGCACGATGTCCGGCCGGTGCCGGCGGGTGAGCGCGACCGCCGCCACCCCGTCGGCGGCCTCGCCCACGACGGCCAGCGTCGGATCGCGCTCCAGGAGAGCGCGCAGGCCGGCCCGTACGAGTTCCTGATCGTCGGCGAGCAGCACCCGGACCGTCATGCGGCCGCCTCCGCGGGCAGCATCGCCGCCACGACGAACGTGCCGTCCGCGGCCCGGCCGGCGTGCAGGGTGCCGCCGAGCAGCGCCACGCGTTCTCGCATGCCTCGAAGGCCGTGTCCGCCCGACCTTGCTTCGGCCGCGCCCTCGTTGACGATGGTCAGCTCCAGCGACGACGGCCGGTAGCCGATGGTCAGCCGGACCGGATGTCCCGCCGCATGACGGCGGGCGTTGGTGAGCGCCTCCTGCACGATCCGGTACGCCGTCGAGTCCACCACCTGCGGCAGCGCGCGCTCGGTGCCCTCCACGACCACCTCCACCGGGGCGCCGCCGGTCAGCTCGCCGAGGCGGGCCAGCACGCCCGCCGGCGGATCCTCGTCGGCCCGCAGGGCCGCCAGCGTTCCCCGCAACTCGCGCGCGGCGCCGCCGCTGGCTTCCCGCACCCGTCGTACGGCGGTACGGGCCGCAGAAGTGTTGCCGTCCTCGATCGCCTCCGCCGCCACGTCCGCGTGCAGCGTCACCACCGAAATCGTGTGGGCGAGGACGTCATGCAGGTCCCGGGCGAGCGCCACCCGCTCGTGCTGCATCCGCCGGTCGACCTCGCGCGCAGCCCGGTCCGCCGCCTCGGCCCGCCACAACCTGCGGGTCCGCACGACGTCGCCGAGGAGGATCGCGGCGGCCATCACTGCGACGGTTGTGGGCAGCTCGTAGGCGTACAGGTAACCGGGGTCCTCCCCGCCCAGACTGCGCGCCACCGACGAGATCGCCACGAGCGCGGCCGCCGTCGCGGTCGCCCACCGCAGCCGCCCGGCCTCGGCAGCCGAGTAGAGGGCGGCCCCCACCGGCAGCGCGAGACCGATCGGGGGCAGCCCCAGCGCGTAATAGCCGAGCAGCCCGACGCCGGTCGCGACCAGCACGCCCACCGGATGACGCCGGCGCACCAGCATGAGCGCGCCGAACCCGGCCGCGAACAGATAGGCGACCGGGTGGACGCCGTCGCCGCGCACGTCGGCGGCGACCGCGGCGGCGACGATCACCGCGGTCAGGAGACCGAGCACCACGCTCACGAGGCCAGACTACGGCGGCGGATCAGCCAGGCGATCCCGCCGAGGGCCGCGCCCAGGAGCGCGTTGAAGATCAGAATCCCGACATAGCCGGGCAGCGGAATCGTCTCGGCCGACTCGAGGAACGGCTGCAGGGACCAATTCAGCAAGATCGCCCCGATCCCGTACGCGAGACCGGCCGCGAGCAACGTCTGCACCGGCTTCTCGACCTTGACGAGCACCGCCGCGGCGACCCAGCCGACGCAGATGAGCGCGGTGATCAGCAGGGGACCGAAGGGCTTGCCCAGTGGCCCCTCGTACGCGCCCAGAATGCTGAGCGCGGGACGGATGAGCGCCGCAAGTCCGAGCACGACGGCGAGACGCAGGTTCATGGTTCGTACGCTAGGCACCGGCGGCCGTCGTCGAATCCGCCCGGTGTTGACAGATGCCGCCAACACCCAGCGACACAACGGAGGTCTCAGTGCCTTTACCTGCTGACAGTCACGTGCACAGTGAGTGGTCGTGGGACACGGCGGTCGGCGACATGGAACAGACCTGCGTCCGAGCCGTAGAGCTCGATCTTCCGGCGGTCGCTTTCACCGAGCACCTGGACCACACCGTGTGGCGTGTCGCGCTGGAAGGCCCGTACGTCATGGACAACCTCACCCAGCTCGCCGACGCTGACGGGCTGTTGACGCCGCCCGCCTTTGATGCCGCCGGCTATCTGCAGGCGATCGAGCGCTGCCGGGAGAAGTTCCCGCAGCTGCGCGTCCTCAGTGGTCTGGAGCTGGGGGAGCCGCACCGCCACGCCGATCAGATCGCGCGGGTGCTGGCCGCGGGCCGGTTCGACCGGTTGCTCGGCTCGCTGCACACCCTGCCGGATCAAGGCGTCTTCGCCGAGCCCTGGGGCATCTTCCCGCACCGGGACCCGCACGACGTGGTGCGGGCCTATCTCGCCGAGGTCGCCGCGATGGTGTCGACCGGCGGGACGTTCTCCGTGCTGGCCCACATCGACTATCCGGTCCGCTTCTGGCCGGCCGGGCATGCCGGCCCTTTCGACCCCGCCGCCTTCGAGGACGAGTTCCGGCATGCGCTGCGGCTGACCGCGCAGTCCGGCCGGGCGCTGGAGGTCAACACCCGGCTGCCGCTGCACGCGACGGTGCTGACCTGGTGGCATGAGGAGGGCGGCGACGCCATCACCTTCGGCAGTGACGCCCACCTGCCGGCCTTGGTCGGACACGGCTTCGCCGAGGCCGCGCAGATGGCCGAGGCGCACGGCTTCAGACCCGGTGAGGGCCCCCACAGCTTGTGGGGACGGATCGATTGAGCGACACAGGGGGCGACGCGGCTCAGGCCGCCGGATGTCCCTGGGCCTCGGCGGAGAGGTCCTGCCAGTCGGCCCAGGTCTTGAGCCGGTCGGCGTACACCTGCTGCACCAGCGGGTAGAAGCCCTGGCCGAACAGCACCCGCAGCGGCGGGTGGTCGGAATCGACGATCTTGAGCAGTGCCTGGGCCGCGGCGGCCGGGTCGCCGGCCGGCTGGTTGCCCACCAGCGCGGCCAGGTGCCGGCGGAGATTGTGGTACGCAGGGTGGGCCCGGGCCATGTGACCGTTGGCCAGCGGATTCGGGTTCTTACCACCCCGGGTGGCGAAGCCGCCGGGCTCGATGATGGTCACCTTGACGCCGAAGTCCGCGACCTCGCCGGCGAGTGCCTCGTTCAAGCCCTCGAGGGCCCACTTGGACGCGTGGTAGGCACCGCCGAGCGGCATCGCGATGACCCCGGCCGCCGAGGACAGCTGGATGATGTGCCCCGAGCGCTGCTCGCGCAGGTACGGCAGCACGGCCTGGATCACCCACACCGCCCCGAACAGATTGGTCTCCAGCTGCTCCCGCAGTTCCTGCCCGGACAGCTCCTCGACGGCGCCGACCTGGGCGTAGCCGGCGTTGTTGACGATGACGTCGAGCCGGCCGAAGTGCTCTACTGCCCGCCGTACAGTCGAGAAGACCGCCGCCCTGTCGGTCACGTCCATCTCGAGCGGCAGGATCGCGTCGCCGTAGGCGGCGACCAGGTCATCCAGGCTTGCGGTGCTCCGGGCGGTGGCGGCGACCCGGTCGCCGCGGGACAGCGCGGCCGCGACGAACTCGCGGCCGAGGCCGCGGGACGAGCCGGTGACGAACCAGACCTGCTCATGGTGTTCCTTTCCTTCCGGTACGGCTTCGCACGGCGGTTCACCAGCCGACGGGGCCGAGGCGGTCGACGAAGATCCCGGTCGGCCCGTCGGCGTCGACGGTGGCGAGCCGGATGATCGAGTCGGTACCCTCGGTGACGGTCAGCTGGCCGGTGTGCCGGTTCATGTCGGTGGCCGCGAACTTGTGGTTGGCGATCTCGCCCGGGGTGGCGACGTTGAACTTGATGGCCGGCAGCGCCTGGGCGTACCGGAGGGTGATCATGTGCAGGGCCGCCTTCGACGAGCTGTAGGCGAGCTCGTGCATCTTCGAGACCGGCTGGTCCGGGTCGGTGACCACGGCGAAGGAACCGCCGCCGCTGCCCACCATCACCACGCGCGGGTTTTCGGCCGCCTGGAGCAGCGGAAGAACGGCGTGCGTGACCCTGATGGGGCCGTACACATTGGTCTCGTAGACGGCGTGGATCTCCTCGACCGTCGCGTCCGCGGGCGGAACCACGTGCCCCGGTGCGCCCGCGTTGTTGATGAGCACGTCCAGCCGGTCGGTGTGCTTGCGGACGACCCGTACGGCGTCGGCCACCGACTCGTCCGACGTGACGTCCAGCGGCACCATGACCACATAGGCGCCGCCGGCGGTCAGCTTGTCGGCGGCCGCTTGTCCGCGTCCCGGATCACGCGAGCCGAGGAAGACCGTCCAGCCTTGCTCGCCGAGCCGCCGGGCCGCTTCGTAACCCAGTCCCTTGTTGCCTCCGGTGATCAGCACCGAGGTCTTTCCCTTAGCTGTCATGCCATCCGTGACGAGAGGCAGCACCGGGTTGTAACAAGGTGTGGGCCGCCTCACGCACCGGCCCGGTAGGACAGGTACGTGACGGAGAGGAGCAGGGGACCCCACAACAGCGCCGGCAGGTAGCAGCTCACCATCAGCACCCACCACCCGGTGCCGCCGGTGAACCCCTCGACCGGGGCGACGAACAGCCGGCCCACCGCGAAGGTCCAGATGACGGTCAGCAGGATGCCGCCCACGGTCGCCGGCACGATCACCGCCGCCGGTGGAATCCGGCGGCCACCGAGCCACGGCACCCAGGCGGGCACGATCTTTCCCCACGGGCGGACGAGGCCGATGGTCAGCAACGCCAGCGCTTCGGTGAGCACGGTGAGGAAGAAGACCCACGCCGAGCCCCAGCCGGGGATGTCACTCGCCTCCAGCGCGGCCGGGCTGAATCCCATGCCGAACCCGAACCCCAGCACGGTCCGCCACACCCCCGACGGCAGGACGGTGAGCGGTACGAGGTGAGCGAGGATCACGGCAGTGCGGGTCACGGGCTCTCGCTGAGTCATCTGGCCCGGCCTGGTGCGGTCGTGATCAGACGCCATCCGTCGGTCCCGCCCCGTACCCGGGGAGTCCAGCCGCTCGCCTCCTGCAGCTTCCGGCTGCGGACGCGCTGGGAGCGGCTCAGGGGTTCCAGCTCGGGCGGGATCTCGTCCACCGCCGGCCGCAGTGCGTCGCGTCCGACGACGGCGGCCAGCGCGGCGTCGATCTCGGCACGGGTGGGCGGATCGTCGTCGGTCACGTTGTAGGTGCCCGCGGGCGCGATCAGCGCTGCGGCGACCGCGGTGCCGGCGTCGTCGAGCCAGAGGGTCGGCTGGTACGCGTTCCGCCGGCCGACGCTGGGGGAGATACCCCGGCGCGCGTTCTCGATGTCGGCCCGGGAGAGGTGGCTGTCCGGCCCGATGAACATGCCGAAGCGCAGGATGACTGTGTCCCCGGCGAAGAGCTGCGTGGCGTTGTTCTCGGCCGCGAGTGCCGCGGTGGTCGTGCCGCCGCCGGTCACCGGCGCGTCCTCGTCCACCCAGGCGTCGCCGCCGTCGGCATAGAGGAACGCGAGCGATTCCTGGAGCAGGCGCCCGGCACCCGCCGCCTGCGCCGCGCGGGCTGTCACGGCCGACGCCTCCCGGCGCAGGCGATCGTTCTCGTCCCAGGCACCGGGCAGCGCCATCCGGTCGGCCGGCGGAACGTGGGTGAGGAGGTTGATGACGATGTCCGCGCCGGCGAACGCGGACTCCAGTGCGGGCTGGTTGAAGACCTCTGCTTCGACGGCGCCGGCCCCGAGACCCTCGAGCAGCGATCGGCCGCGGGCCGATCGCGTGACGCCGGTGACGCGGTGGCCCCTGGCCAGCAGTTCCCGTACGGCACGCCGGCCGACAACGCCGGTGGCTCCGGTAATCACGATGTTTGGCATGTCCCCTTGACGAGGCGCCCGGGAAAATCGTCACAAGCCGGCCGGAATGTGTTGCCGGTCACCTGCTGTCACGTTTCGCCGGCCGGAATCGACCAGTGGTTACGACACCAGGTGGAAGGAAGAAACGATGCGCGTAGCAGTGGCCGGAGCAACCGGCCGGATCGGTTCCCTGACGGTGGCAGCCCTCGAACGCGACGGGCACGAGGTCCGGCGGATGAGCCGCGCCGAGGGGGTGGACGTCCGCACCGGAAGCGGACTGGAAGCGGTGTTGACCGGCGTGGACGCGGTGATCGACACGTTGAGCAGCACCGCCCCTGACCGGGCCGAGACCGTCGGCTTCTTCACGGCGACCACCAGGAACCTGCTGGAGGCCGGAGAGCGAGCAGGCGTACGGCACCACGTGGCGCTGAGCATCGTGGGCGTGCACAAGGTCGAGGGGAACGCGCACTACGCCGGCAAGCGGGCGCAGGAGGCCGCCGTGGAGGCGGGTCCGGTCCCGTTCACGATCGTCCCCGCGACCCAGTTCCACGACTTCCCGGCCATGGTCGCGTCCTGGTTCGAGCAGGACGGGGCGGCCCTGATCCCGCCCCTGCTGCTTCAGCCGATCGCACCCGAGGACGTGGCCGACGTGCTGGCCCGGGTCGCCGTCGGACAGCCGCAGGGCCGGCACCGTGACATCGCCGGCCCCGACACCCAGGACCTGGTCGACATGGCCCGGCGCACGCACATCGCGCAGGGCAAGACGGTCCGTCTCGTGCCGACCTGGCACAACGGCGTGTTCGACCAGTCCATGGCGGGCGACGTCCTGCTGCCCGGCCCCGACGCCGAGATCACGCCGACCAGCTTCGAGGACTGGCTCGCCGCCCTGGACGCGTGATCCGGCGCTTCCGCGTCGGTTACTTCCGCCTCCCGGTTCGCGTCATGTCCATGACGCGAACCGCCGAGAGGAAGGCGAAGACCATGACCGGTACGGGCCCCGACGAGATGGAGTCGGTGACCGGCCCGGCCCGGCTCGCTCCCCTCAACCTGCCCCGGCCGACCGCGGAAGGTCCATGGACGCGAGGCGCTCAGGGTCGGTGACGGACACCATCTCGATGATGCGACCGTCGGCCACGGTGCACGCCATGACACCCAGCGGCTTGCCGTTGCGGTCCGAGACCACAAAACCCGGCTCGCCGTTGACCAGCACCGGGTAGGTGCTCACCTGCGCCTTGACCCCGTGCTGGGCCCGGGCGGCGACCTCGGTCGCGCCCTGCCTGACGACAACCCCCCGACCGGTGTACGCGCGCCACGTCACGTCCGGGTCCAGCACCCGCAGCAGCCCGTCGAAATCGCCGTTCCGGGACGCCGCGATGAACGCGTCGACCACCGCGCGCTGTCTCTTCGGCTCGTCGGCGGCGTGGGGCCTGTCCTGCACCTTGCGGCGGGCCCGATGGGCGAGCATCTTCGTGGCGTCGGGCGACCGGCCGACGATCGGGGCGATGTCCTGGAACGGCACCGCGAACATGTAGTGCAGGACGAAGGCGAGCCGCTCGGCCGGGCGGAGCGTGTCGAGCACCACCATCAGCGCCAGCCCCACCGCGTCGGTGAGCAGCGCGTTGTCCTCGGGCGTATCGCCTGGGTCGGCGGCCACGATCAGTTCGGGCAGCTGGTCGGACGGCGCCTCCGGGCGAACTCTGCGGGAGCGCAGGACGTCGATGCAGACCCGGCCGACCACGGTGGTCAGCCAGCCGGCGAGGTTGTCGATGGCGTCAGTTTCCTGGCGGGCCAGCCGCAGCCAGGCCTCCTGCACCGCGTCCTCGGCGTCCGCCCGGGACCCGAGCATCCGGTAGGCCACCGTGACCAGCCGCTCACGCTGCGCCTCGAAGGCCCGCGCGACGGCTTCGTGCGCGTTCGATCCGGTCATGTAGACACCTTCCTCCAGCGCGTTCCGTCATGGACATGACGAGTGGCGGAGGACCGAGGTAACCGGTGGAGGGCAGAAGGGTCCGGCTGATTCTGGTTGGATGGGTTCCCGGAGGACCTGGGGGTGCGCCGGATCGATCAGTGCAGCACCCGGCCGCCGGCGGGAACTCGCACGCCGGCGGCCGGGCCTTCCTGATCTGCGCCCCCGTTCGTCGACCTCGCAGATAAGGAAAGTTGAGATCAGCATGAGCCCCTGCGGAGCCGGTGCCCCGCGCGTGACTGCGCCCGACTTTCTGGCCCTGGGCGTAACCGCAGGTTACGGGCGTACCGTGCGGAGTCCTGTGCAGGACTTCCCACCTGAGCACGTGACGGCATGAGTGGTCCGGTGTCCGCGAAGCGGGAGCTGAGGGACCGCTTCGCCGAGCTCTACCAGGCCGCCGGCAAGCCGCTGTACGCGACGGTGGCCAGGCACACCCGGTTCAACCTCGAGGAGGCCGGGGCGCCGGCCGCGAACATCGACAAACAGCGGGTCTCGAGCTGGCTCTCCGCGGCCGGCCCGATGACCCCGGACACCTTCGCCAAGCTGCAGGCGTTCGTTGCCGCCCTCACCGAACTGATCGGGAAGCGGCAGGCCACCGCGCCGGCCTGGAGCGAGCAGGACTGGCGGGCATTGTGGGAGCGGGCCCGCCGGCGCCAGCAAGCCGAGCCGGGCGCGTACCCGGGTCGTCGCCGGGCCGGTGACCGGCCGCCGGAGCGGGCCCGCTGGGTCCTCCCGCCGGACACGCTGGCCTTCACCGGCCGCACGGCCGAGCTCGACCAGATCACCGCGGCCGCCACCGGCGGCGTGGTGTCGATCCACGCGATCGACGGGATGCCCGGCGTCGGCAAGACGGCGCTCGCCGTGCACGCGGCCCACCTGCTCGCCGACCGCTTCCCGGGCGGCCGGATCTTCCTCGACCTGCACGCGCACACGCCCGGCCAGCAGCCGGCCGATCCGGCCGACGCGCTGGCCACCCTGCTGACCGCCGACGGGGTCGACCCGCGGTACGTGCCGGAGTCGTTGGACGGCCGGGCCGCGCTGTGGCGGGACCGGTCGGCGGCCAAGCGGATCCTGCTGGTGATCGACAATGCGGCCGGCAGCGACCAGGTCAATCCGCTGCTGCCCGGCAATCCGGAGTGCGCCGTGCTGGTCACCAGCCGGCGCCGGCTCGGCGACCTGCCCGGGCGGACCCGCCACCTCGCGCTGGGCCTGTTGCCGCTGGAGCAGGCGCGGACGATGTTCCTGCACCAGGCACCGCGGGCCGGCACCGAGCCGCTCGCCGCGGTCGACGAGGTGGTCACGCTGGCCGGCCGGCTGCCGCTGGCGATCTCCCTGCTGGCGAAGGTCTACACCGCGCACGCCACCTGGACGCCGGCCGACCTGCGGGCCGAGATCAAGGCCCGGCTGCTGACGCTGACCGCCGAGCACGCCACCGTCGCGGCCGCCTTCGACCTGTCCTACGACACTCTGCCGGCCGACCGGCAGGACTTCCTGCTGCACCTGGCGCTGCATCCGGGCATCGACGTCGACCCGTACGCGGCCGCCGTGCTCGCCGGCTGTGCGCCCGACGAGGCCGTGGACCAGCTCGACGCGCTGCACCGGGAGAACCTGCTCATCGAGGTCGGCTATCGCCGGTACGGGCTGCACGACCTGATCCGCAGCTACGCGAGGGCCCGCTCCGGTGACCTGCCGGAGCCGGAGCGGCGGGACACGCGGGACAGGGTGCTGGACTACTACCAGCACACCGCCACGGTCGCCGGTGGCCACCTGCTGCCGTACACCCAGCCCCGGCCGGCCGGGATCACCGTGACCTGGGCCGGACCCGAGCTGACGGGCAGCGTACGGGCGCTGAGCTGGGCCCGGGCCGAGCGGGCCAACCTGCTGGCCGCCCTGGCCGGCGCCCGGGCCGAGGATCCGGACCGCTTCGTCGGGCTGGCCGCCGGCCTGACCGGTCTGCTGCGGATGGACGGCCCCTGGGCCGACGCCCTGGCGATGCACCAGGCCGCGGCGACCGTCGCGCGGGACCGCGACGATCCCTGGGCGCAGGCGTACGCCCTGGTCTGTCTCGCGGACACGCAGCGCCTGCGCAGCGACTACGACAGCGCCGTCGAGGCCCTGCCGCGCGCCCTCGACCTCTACCGCCGCCTGGGCTCCCGGGGCGGCGAGGCCAACGCCCTGCTGCAAATCGGCATGGTGCGGTACTCCGTCGGCGATCACCCGAGCGCGGTGACGCCGCTCCAGGACGCCCTCGACCGCTACGTCGAGCTGGACGACCGCCGCGGCGAGGCCAACGCGCTGCTGCAACTGGGCATCGTGCGGTACATGGGCTCCGACCTGTCCGGTGCGGTCGAGCTGCTGAACCGGTCGCTGCGCCGCTCGCGCGAGCTGAACGACCTGCCGGGAACGTCGTCGGTGCTGACGGTCCTGGGTTACGTGCACCGGATCCGCGGCGATTACCCGGCCGCCGAGGCCGCGCTGACCGAGGCGCTGCCGCAATGCCGCGAGCTGGGCGACCGGCTCCGGGAGTCGAGTGCGCTCAACCACCTGGGCGCCGTGCTGCACCGCACCGGGGACCGGGCCGGCGCGGCGGAGGCGCTCGCCCTCGCCGTCGAGCGCAGCCGGGAGGTCGGCAGCCGGCTCGGCGTGGCCACGGGGCTGGTCTTCCTCGGCACCCTGCGGCGCGAGAACGGCGACCCCGCGGCCGCGATCGAGACCCTGACGGAGGCCATCGACCTGGTCCGCGACCTCGGCGTACGCGGCGGCGAGGCGGAGGCGCTCAACGAGCTGGGGGCCGCGTACCGGGATCTCGGTGAGCTGGACCGGGCCGCCGAGCATCACCGGCAGGCGCTCGGCCTGGCCCAGGAGATCGACAGTGCCATCGACGAGGCCCAGTCGTACGCCGGGCTGGGCCGCACCGAGCTGGCGGCGGACCGGCCGGCCGCGGCGGCGGAGCACCTGCGCACCGCACTCGCCCTGTTCACCAAGGTCGGCACGGGCGAGGCCGCGGAGGTGGCCGCCGAGCTCGAACGGCTCGACCCCCGATAACGCCGACGCCCGGGCCGGCCCCGATGGAGGGCGACCCGGGCGTCGGATCACATCACGAGGCGGTGCAGGTGGGTGACACGCCGACGGCGCTGCCGGAGCCCTGGAAGCCGAACTCCACCGACTGTCCGGCGGCGACCCGCCCGTTGTAGCTCACGTTGGAGAACTGCACGGCGCCGCTGGTGCCGGAGTTGGTGGCGTTCCAGCCGCTGGTCACGGTGGCGCCGCTGGGCAGGTTCAGGCCGACGGTCCAGCCGTTGATCGGCGCGGACCCGGCGGTGACGCGCACGGTGGCGACGAACCCGCCGTTCCAGGAGTTGAGCGACACCGCGGCCGAGCATCCGGCCGGAACCGGGGGCGAGCTGGCCGAGGCCGACGGCGAGACCGGCGGCACCGGCGGCGAGGAGACCGGCGGCGAGGAGACCGGCGGTGAGCTGGGCGGGGTCGTGGTGCCCCGGCCCTTGTTGAGCTCTTCGAGGACGGCCGTGTAGGCGGCCTTCTTCTGGTAGTTGCCGTTGCTCCCGGTGAACAGCAGGCCGCGCTCGGAGGCGCGCCACGACTCACTGTCGGCGATGCCCCAGACCGTGATGCCGGTGCACCGCGTGACGTTCAGGCAGGCCCGGACGACCTTGCGGTAGTTCTCCGCCTGTCCCTGACCGATGTCGTTGTTGCTGAGGTCGTCGTCGATGTCCAGCTCGGTGAGCTGCACCTCGACGCCGAGGTCGGCGAAGCGCTGGATGTTGGCCTGCAGGTCGGCGGTGATGATGCTGTTCGGGTTGTCGTTGAAGTGGCTCTGGAACCCGACGCAGTCGATCAGCCTGTTCGACCCCTGGCCGTACGCCCGGACGATGTCGTACAGCGCGTCGGCCTTCCTGTTCCGGCCGCCGCCCTGGACCGTCAGGCCCTCGACGTCGTAGTCGTTGATGCAGAGCTTGGTGCTCAGCCCGTTCTGCTGGACGACCTGCTTGGCCCGGGTGAAGGAGTCCCGGATGTAGTCGGTGTCGGTCGCGTCGAAGTAGTCGCCGTCGCCATTGGCGTCGCGGTCCAGGGTGTGCGGCCACTGGCTGCGGCGCGTCCCGGCGTTGTTGTCGGCCAGCGACTCGTTCACGACGTCCCAGTAGGCGATCTTGCTGCCCCAGCGCGTCAGCGCGTTACCGATGTACGTGTTCAGCGTCGACTGGTTGGCGCCCTGCAACTGCCCGGCCTGCGAGTACCAGACCATGGTGTGGCCGCGTACCACCATGTTGTTGGACTGCGCGAAGTTGACCAGCGTGTCCGCGTTGCCGGTGTTGCGCAGCGTGCCGTTCGCGTTGGCGATCGCGTCCGGCTTCATGTCGTTCTCGGGGGTGAGCTGGAAACTTCCGGACATTCGACGGTCGCTCGACCGGGTGAGCGCAGCGCGGGACAGCCGTCCATCCGGGACATTCCTCCCTACGGTGACCTTCTTGTCCCGTGCCGAGGAGATGCCGTGAAACGTCGTTACCTGGCGGTCGCCGTGATCGCTGCGATCAGCGCCACCGCCGGCCAGATCCCTGCATCGGATCCGGCCGCGGCGACGACCCCCGACGCCTGGGGGCAGGCCGCAGCCCACGCGACGGGCGACTACTACAACCCGGGTGAGACCCGGCTGACCCCCGCGACCGCCGGCAAGCTCAAGCCACGCTGGAACGTCCCGCTGGCCACCGCGACGTGCGCTGCCCCGGCCGCGCCCCTGGTCGGCGCAAATCGGCTGGTCACCGCGGCGGCGTACCGGATCAGCGGTCATGACGCGACCACGGGCGCGCTGGCCTGGCGGACACCGGCCACCACCAGGAAGACGAGCATCAGCCTCGCCGCGATCGTGGGGACCAGGCTCGTCGCCCAGTCCCGGGACTGCCGGTCCGGCAAGACCTATCTGAGCGCCCACGACGTGGCCACCGGCAAGGTCCTTTACCGCAAGCGGATCCCGGAAACCATGTACGGCCTGCTCGTCGACAAGGGCATCGTGGTCGGCAGCGTGTGGGACGCGCCGATCAGCAAATACGGCATCCGGGCGTACCGCATCGCCGACGGCTCGCGGGTATGGGCCCGGCCGGGCTCGATCGCCGGGGAGACAGTGGCCGCCGGCGGCAAGATCCTGGTGGTCGGCGACGACTCGACCGCCGCGGTCGACGTCACAACCGGCAAAGCGGTGTGGCCGGCCGACGCCGGTTGTCACACCCCGATCGGCGCGTCACCCGACGGCTCGACGTTCTACATGCGATGCGGGCCGGACGAGCGGATCCGCAGCGTCAACGCGGCCACGGGGGCCGTGCTGAAGACCTTCCCGGACCACGGCGGAACCTTCGGATTCGCCACTGATGGTGAACGGATCTACCTGCACACCTTCGCCGGCGAACTGATCGCCGTCGACGCGAACGACGGTCGCAGGGTCTGGATCGCCACCTTCACCGAGGACGCGCCCATCACGTTCGCGGTCGGTGGGGGAGTGGTGTACGGCTGGCGGGACACCGGTCACCCACTGGCGGCGTTCGAGACGCGTACCGGAAAACCGATCACGCTGGACGCGAAAACCTCGGCATTGCAGGGCGCACCGATGGTGGCCAACGGCCGGCTGTACGGCCGGACCGGGTCGACGGTGACCGCGTACGCGCCCTGAGTCAACGGCCTGCGGCCGCCATGACCGTGTAGGCCTCGCCGTCCACCGCGATCGGGTAGCCGAAGTAGGTGTAGCCGATGTTGTAGAGGGTGCCCTGCTCCCCGGCGGCGGTCTCGTCGGTGAAGGTGATCCGCAGCGTGGCCGTGTACGAGTCGCCGGGCTGCAGGCTCGGGTTGCCGTCGGTGTACCACCAGTAGTAGCTGTTGCTCGGGCCTGACACGGGGGTCCACTGGTCGCCGTCGAGGCGTTCGACGAGGACCTGCTCGTTGCCGGCGCGGTTGAGCGCCAGGCCGGGGCGCAGAATCGAGTACGCCAGCGGCGTCGTGTTGGTGAGCGACATCGTCACGACGGTGGGCGTGCCGACCTCGAGCTCGCCGGACCAGCCGGTGATGTCGGCCCGCGGCTCGACCAGGGCGATCCGGTCGGCCCTGCGGTCGATCGCGAACACGAAGCCGTCGCCGTCCAGCGCCTCGGTGGCGACCCGGACCGTCATCTTGTCGACGTGCGGGGCGCTGTCGGTGGGCCGGGTCGAGATGCGCAGCCGGATGGTGGCGGTGGCGTCCGCCTCGACTGCGGTCAGCGCGGGCGTGGTGGCCACCAGGGCATCACCGCGAACCTCATAGGTCAGCGGGCGATACTGCGCGCCGAACTGATAGCTGAGCACCAGCGTCTGGTCGAGCGGCCGCAGCGCGCTGCCGGTGACCGGCGTGATGGTCATCCGCAGCCCGACAGTCGACCGCGCGGTGCCGCCGGTGTTGACGACTTCGACCGGAACCTCGGCGGCGGTGAGCCCGGCGCCGACGACGGCCGGCGGGGCGAAGGAGACGTGCGGAGACGCGGCCGCGGCGGCCGGAGTGACGGGCAGCGCCACGGCGCCGGCCAGCAGCAGGGACGTCGTGGTGGCGCGCAGGACGGCCAGACGCATGTCGCAATACCCCCGTGTCGTGACAGATCTCCGGGACACCATAATGGCTTTGGTCGATACGTGCGCTCCCGTCGGGTCAGGGCGTGCTCTGCATGTCACCGAGGAGTTGGCGAGCGCCTTGACGGACGGTGGCCCAGTCGGTCGCCGGCGTGCGGCCGAGATTCCTGTTGAGCCACTGTGCGCGGCCTTGGTGTTCCTGCTGCAGGGTGTCGAGGTCAAGATCGACTCCGGGTGGTCCGCCGCGGCGTTGGAGCTCTTGAACCCGCTGGTGCATGGCGGTCATCAGCTCACGATCGAGCGTTCGCACCGCGTCGACGTAGGCCTCCGTCGGGACACTGAGCCGCTGGGTGAGGCCGATCTCGCCGTCGTCAACGTGCTTCCGGTCCACGGTGATCTCGTCGCGGTCGCCGTCGACAGTTCGCCAGAGCCGCAGATGGGGAGGGTTGCGCAGGTAACCGAAGTCGAGGTGGTGCCCGCTGTGCCAGTCCGCGGCGGTGACCACCGGGTGATCGGGGCCGTCGTCTGCCTCGGGGATGAGATCAAGCGGATCACACGCCCACTGCGCCGAATCGGTGGCGATGAAGGACTGCAGGTCGACGGGCACCACCTCCAGAACGTCGGGGGTCAGGACATTGACGTCCTCCCAGAGCCGGGCCAGGTAGTAGTCGACGTACGGATGCGGCTGCCCGCCGACCTCCAGCCAGTACCGGCCTTCCGTGAGCCCGAACCAGTGCAGCGACGGCCGGTCGCCGCCCCACGGCGACACCTCGTCCAGCGGGCACAGACGGAAACCGAACCTGATCATCGGACGAGTCTGCCGGACGCCCAGCTCCGGGTGGACCGTGGCCTCCCGTACCGCTGACACAATGGTCGTTTCGGCGCGCAGGGCGGAAAGGGCGTGACGTCGTGGCTTACGGAGTGGTGCTGAGGCCGGACGCGGAGACCTCGCGGTCGCTGATCGAGCTGTCGCACGTGATCGGGGACGGTCACGAGCCGCTCATGCTGCTCGGAGAGAAGGCACCCCCGCACGTCTCCGTCCTGCACGTGGACTGCGCCGAGGACCAGGCGGCGGGGATCGTCGCGGCTACCGCATCCCATCGGGGCCGGATCTTCCCGGCGACCATCATCGGCCTGCTGTACTCGGTGATTCCCCCTGGCGACTACTACGCCCCGACCGGCGGCTACTACTTCGGCCTGGAGATGGTCCGGAGTCCGGAACTGGACGCCCTGCACCAGGAGTTCCTGGGTCTCGGCCATCCGCCGTTGGGTCTGGTGGACCGGGACTACCGCCCCCACATCACCCTGGGCATGACCGCCGGGCCACCTTCGCAGCCGCCGTTCTCGAAGATTCCCACCGGGGTCATCCGGCTGACGATGTCCAGCGGCCCGGTAGGGCCTTTCGGGACCTTTCCTGACCTCGTCGAATAGCCGAGCCGAGCGTTATCCTGCTCGGCGTGGACCGGTGCGAGGAGTGCGGTTTCGCCTACACCACCGTTTCGGCGGCGGACCTGCCGCCCCGGCTGAAGGCGGCGGGCCCCCGGTTTGTCGCGGCCCTCGCCACGATCGACGATCCTCGTCGCCGTCCCGCCCCGTCTGTCTGGTCGCCGCTGGAGTACACCTGCCACGTCCGCGATGTCCTGCGCGTACAAGGTGAACGGCTGGCTCTTGCCCTGCGGACCGACGATCCGGAGATCGTGCCGATGGGCCGTGAAGAGCGCGTGACGCTGGACGCCTACAACACTCAGGACCCGCCGACCGTGCTGGCGGAACTGTCGGAGGCCGCGAGCCGGTTGGCGCGCGACTTCGACGCCCTGAGCCCACCGCAGTGGAGTCGTACTGCTGTCTACAACTGGCCGACGGTCGAGTCACGGACGATCCTGTGGCTCGGCCGGCACACCGTCCACGAGGTGGAACACCACCTGATGGACCTGACGGGCTGACCCCGCGACCATCAGGACGCGACCGGCGCGTTCTGGCTCACCCAGCGCCGGGTGCCCGGGCAGCCGTTGCCGCACTACCAGCACGGCAACGACAGCGGCTGGGACAACGCGACCACCTTCGACGCGGGCCGCGTACTGGAGACCGCCGATCTCACGGCGTTCCTGATCATTCAGCTGCGGGAGCTGAGCGGGCCCGCCGGGGGCCGGTCTGCGCGATCGGGCGTACAACTGGACCGCCGCCGTGTACCTGATCCTCGCCGCTCGGATGACCTAGCCGGCCGCTGCGGCACGCTGGTAGCGCTCGGCCAGCTTGCCCAGGACGGCCACCAGCTCGGGCGCGTCGGTCACGGTGAAATCGGCGTCGAGCATGCCCAGATAGAGCGCGAGCATCTCGGGGTGGTCCGCGCCCGGCGAGAAGGCGCACCGCTGGTTGCCGAGTTCCTCTATGTCCACCGGGATCGGCAGGCGGCTGCGGACGTGCCCCGCCGACGCCTCGACGACCACCCGAGCCCGGTACCGCCATGTCGCCTCGCCCACCCCGCGCGAGATCCGGGCCATGAGCTCCGGGTCCGGCGGCAGCGGCCGCGGCGGGAAACGCGGCCCGGTCGGCGTACGGGGATCCCTGCTGACCGAGGCCGAGCGCCTCACCGCGTTTCTGTCACCCGGCACGACCTGCGACATCGTGGTCGAGGCCGGCTGATGACGCCTGCCTGAGCAGCGCTTCGGCCTTCGCCTTGAGCAGCGGTACGGACGCCGCATCCGACGTGGACAGCAGAGTGTGCAACAGGGCCGTGGCACCGGGGGAGTCGCCGCCGGCCAGCAGCGCTTCGGCCAGCCGCAGATTCGCGAGGAAAACCCCGCGGGGGTCGCCCGCCTCGACCATGCGCCGCAGCGCCTCGCGCGCGTCGCTCATGGCGGCGGGCAGGTCGCCGCGCGCGCGTCGCAACCGGCTGTGGTGCACGAGCAGCCAGCCGATGCCGTGGGCGTTGTCGACGGCGTCGGTCACCTCGCGGGCCTGCGCGTACGTCGCGTCGGCCAGGTCCAGCTTCCCGAGCGAGATCGCGCAGTCCAGCTTGCGGACGAGCAGGGCGCGATGGCTGTCGTTGTTCCACAGCGCCTGAGTGTGGGCCAGAGCCCGCTCCAGCAGCGGCAGAGCCTCGGCCGGCCGGTCCTGCAGGACCAGTGTGTCGGCGTGGGTGCGCAGAGCCAGCACGATGTCGTCCGGGTCGCCGGTCGCGTACGCGATCGCGGTTGCCTCCTCCGCGTGCGCGAGGGCCGGCCGCCCCTGGAACATCCGGGCGAACGCGAGGCCGGTGAGGCTGTGCACGAGTTCGTGGCTCAGTCCCAGGCGGCGGAACACAGCGACCGATTCCTCGAACTCCACGGCGGCCTCGTCGAGGCTGAGGGACAGCAGGACATCCGCCCGGCTGCTCGCCTGCCGGCTGGCCACCCGTTCGTCCCCGGCCGTACGGGCGGCGTCCCGGACGGCCGCGCGGACCTGGACGATCTGTTCGTAGCCGCCGCGGATGGACAGGGGTGGAATGGTCAGGTCGGCCAGCAGCGCCGCCTTGTCGTAGCTGCCCAGCACGCACGCCTGCGTGATGGCGTACAGCAGCTGAGCCCGCTCGGTCTGCAACCACGCGCCCGGGTCGGCGGTCAGGGCCGCGAGATCCACCGGCGCCGCGGCGATGCCGTCCGGCAGCGGGTCGGGTGGCA
Organism: Actinoplanes sp. NPDC051405; assembly: GCF_055586185.1. Lineage (NCBI taxonomy): Bacteria > Bacillati > Actinomycetota > Actinomycetes > Micromonosporales > Micromonosporaceae > Actinoplanes > Actinoplanes sp. NPDC051405. The sequence goes on along the minus strand of NZ_JBVJIR010000001.1, from coordinate 30,314 downwards.
GCCCGTCCTTGCGGTCCACCCGTACGTGCACGTGGTGCGCCAGCACCAGGAACGTGTCCAGCAGCCGCCGGTACGCGGCCCGCGTCACCTCCCGGTCCTCGCCGCAGGCCAGCTCCCGGGCGAACAGCGCGACCAGGTCGTGCGGCCGGTACCGCAGCTGCCCGGTCAGGTCCAGGCCGACCGGCTCGAGAAGCCCGGCCGCCATGAGCTGCTCGACGGCGCGTTCGCCGTCGCCGCCGTCGAGGACCGCGCCGAGCGTCCAGGCGGCGAAGGACTCGGCCGGCAGCAGACCCATCCGGCGCAATGCCAGCTGAACCGGGGCGGCCAGCCCGCCGTAGCCGACCGCCAGTTCGGACCGGACGGCCAGGTCCCCCACGGACAGCTCGTCGAGGCGCCGGCGCTCGTCCCGCAGCCGATCCGCCAGCGCGCGGAGTTGCAGGGTGGGCCGGGGCTGGAGCCGGGCGCCGATGATGCGCACCGCGAGCGGGAGTCGGCCGCACAGGTCCACCAGCTCCTCCGCTGCCGGCCGCTCGCCGGCGACGCGGTCCGGATCGAGGATCTCATCGAGCAGCGAGACCCCCTCCGCCACCGAGAACGGCTGCAGGCGGTGGTGATCGGCGGCGGGGAGCTCGTCCAGTGACCGCCGGCTGGTGATGAGGACGGCGGAGCCGGCGGTTCCGGGCAGCAGCGGCGTCACCTGTCCGGCGTCGGCGGCGTCGTCGAGCACGATCAGGACCCGGCGGTCGGCCACCCGTGCGCGGAACGTCGCCGCCCGCGCCGGCACCGAGCGCGGTTGAGTGCCAGGGAGCAGCCCGAGCGCGTAAAGCAGCTCGCCGAGCACCTCGGAGACGTCCCGAGGAGCCGCACCGCCACCGCCGAGGTTGACGTAGAGCTGGCCGTCCGGGAAACGGTCCCGGACGCGGTGCGCGACCTGCACGGCGAGCGCGGACTTGCCCACGCCGGCCACCCCGCTCACCACGACGATCGGCAACCGGGCCGGCTCGCCGCCGCTGGTCAGCGAGCCGGCGATGGTGGCCACCTGATCGGCCCGGCCGACGAAGTCGCCGATCGCCGGCGGCAGCTGGCACAGCGCCGTCGGGCTCGGCGCGGCGCTGCCGGGGGCGTCGTCGTCGAGCGACTCGCCGAGCAGGATCGCCTGGTGCACAGCGCGCAGCTCGGGCCCCGGATCCAGGCCCAGCTCGGTGCGCAGCAGCGCCGCGACGTCCCGGTAGACCTTCAGGGCTTCGGCCTGCCGTCCCGACCGGTAGAGCGCCCGCATGAGGTGGGCCCGCAGCCCTTCCTGGAACGGGTACGCCGCGACGAGCGCTCGCAGCTCCTCGACGACCGCCCGGTGGTGCCCGAGCGCCAGTTCCAGCGCGAACCGGCGTTCGGCCGTCTCGAGGCACCGCTCCTGCAGCTGCGGCACCTCTTCGCGATGCAGTGCCGCCGATTCCACGTCGGACAGGATCGGACCACGCCACAGCGCGTTCGCCGCCCGCAACGACTCGAGCGCGGCCGCCCGGTCGCCGTGATCCAGGGCCGTGCGTGCGCTTTCCAGCAGCTCGTCGAGCTCTTGTACATCGCCGGAGCCCAGTGGCAGGTCGATGACGTACCCGCCGCTGCGCGTGTGGATGGCGACGTCCGCGCCCAGCTGCCGGCGCAACCGCGCGACGTACGTCTGCAGGGCCGCGCGCGCCTCAGCCGGTGGTTCCTGATCCCACAACCGGTCGATCAGGACGTTCACCGGCACGACCCGGCCCGCGTGCAGCACCAGCGAGGCCAGGATGATCCGGAGCTTCGCCGCGGAGATGACGACGGGCACGCCGTCCCGCTGGATCTCCAGGGTGCCGAGGATGCGGAAATGGATGACAGCCGCCACTGACCCCCCTCAAGCAGGACCCGGGTCCGTCGGCTCCTCGAACAGGGTCAGGTGGATCGTTCCGGGCGCGTCCATCCGGGCGTTGAGCGAGTCCCAGGGCGTACGGGTGGGTGGCGCGACCGGCGTGGCCCCGGCCTCGATCGCGGTGCGGGTGGCCGACTCGCAGTCCTCGACCTCGAGCGCCAGGCGGAACCGGGGTGCGACCCGGCGCCCGACCTCGACATCGTCGATGAGCTCGATCTGCGCGGTGTTCGACAGCTCGAGGGTGGCCCGGCCCGCGTCCAGGATGGTCACCTCGGCGCCGCCTCCACCGGAGTAGGACTCCGCGACCGGCATCCCGAGCGCGTCGCGGAAGAACGTCACCGCCTGCTCGTAGTCCTCCGCGTGGACCACGAGGCGGAGCTGGCGGACCGTCATGCCGGCGCACTCCGCAGCGCGGCCCGGTGGTGCAGATCGCGCATGACGTCGAGCAGTTCGTCGGCCGGCCCGGAGACCGGGATGCCCGTGGTGACCGACTCGATGGGAAGCACGCGTACGGGTCCGGGAGCGAGCCCCCAGCCGGTGCGCCACTCGGTGAGCTGAACCGCGGACACCGCATAGACGATGCGGCCGAGCCCGACCCACGCGTGGGCCGCCGCGCACATCGGGCAGTGCTCACCGGAGGTGTAGACGGTACAGCCGGGCCGGGTCGCCGCGGGCACCTCCGTGGCTGCCCACCGGGCCAGGTCGAACTCCGGGTGTCTGGTCTCGTCCCCGCCGCCGGCGCGGTTGCGCTCCTCCCGTAGCAGCTCTCCATCGGGCCCGACCAGCACGGAACCGAAGGGGTCGTCGCCCGCGTCGAGCGCCTCGCGCGCCAGCTCGGCGCAGCGGCGCAGGTGCACCAGGTCGATGTCGGTCAGCAATTCTGGCCCCCGTTGGTTTCAAACGGAACGGAATGTATTGCTCCCTCGGGCACGCTAGCAGAGCAGCGCAACTTGATCCACTGCTAGCCTCGCCTGATGGCCGAGGAACAAAACCGCAGCTCCCTGAGCGGCCGCCGGGCCGAGGCGCAGCGCAACGACGGGCGCATCCTCGACGCCGCCCGTGCGGTGTTCCTGGCCGATCCGGAGGCGCCGATCGCGAAGGTCGCCGTGCACGCCGGGGTGGGGATCAGCGCTCTGTACCGGCGCTACCCCAGCAAAGAGCATCTCCTGCGAGCGCTGGCCGAGGACGGTCTCAACCGCTACATCGCCGATCTCGAAACGGCGCTGGCCTCCACCGACGCGCCGTGGGACACCTATGTCGCCTGTCTGGAACGCGTCGTCGACGGCCAGAGCCAGGCCCTGGCACAGCGGCTGGCGGGTACGTTCACCCCGACAGCCGAGCTCTCGGCTCTCGCCATCCGGGCCGGCAAGCTGGCCGATACTCTGTTCCAGCGGGTCCGGCGTTCCGGCGAGCTCCGTGGCGACATCTCCGAGGCCGACGTCACGCTGCTGCTGGAGATGATCGCTTTCATCGAGCTCCCCGGCGCCGATGGTGGTGCCGCCCTGCGTCATCGTTACCTCGCTCTGCTCCTGCAAGCTCTGCACGCTCCGGCCGAGGCGGCACTGCCGGGCCGCCCCGCGCGCCAGTCCGACCTGGCCGCCCGCTGGCGGACCGCGGGGACCGTCTGATCGGCGACGCACGGGGCTCCCGGTTCGGCTGCGCTAACGCGTCGGTGTGGGCTCGACCGGGACGTCGTCGTCGTAGTCCGGCGCCTGACCGTCCGGCGACGCCCAGATCACCACGACGCCACCGGCCAGCGGTGCCGTGTCGAAGATGATCCACGAGCCCGGCACCTCGGAGGCGGGAGCCTCCAGCGACTTCGGGCCGACCCGGTAGCTGGCCGTCTGCCCGTTCGCGCTCAGTAGCCGGCGTGCCTCGGACACGGGCTTGCCGACCAGAGCGTCCAGGGACGCCTTCTCCGTGGTGGTGAGGACGGGGGCATCGCCCTCGACGGATTCGCCGGGCAACGGCGTGCGGCCGAAGACGATCCGGGCGTGCCCGCGGTAGGAGAGCGGGACCCGGACGCCGACCGCGCAGTTGCCGTTGGCGGTGCAGTTCCCCGGGGCTTCCACCGGCTCGATCCCGCGGACGTCGTCCTCCTGGAAGACGACCCGGCCGACGCGCCCGGGCTCGGCGGCGGCCAGCGAGAGGTCGATGTCGAGCCCGTGCGCCGCCAGCTCCGCACGGTATCGCTGCGGGTCGGCGGCCGGGTCCTGGATGCGGATCTCCAGGTACTTGTCGCCGGAGGTGATCCGGAGGGTGGCGGCCCGCGCCGGCGTGGGCCCGGTCGGGCTCGACTGGGGCAGCCACAGGCTGACGGCCACCACGGCGGCGGCCAGGCCGGTCACCAGCGACGCACCGATGGCCAGGCGGACACCCCACGGGCGGCGGTGGGCCGACGGCGGCGTGGACATGACGCGGCGCAGCAGGTCGTCGGCGGCCGGGCCGGTCGGGTCGGCCGCGGTGTGCGGGATGTCGAGGTCCGGGGACAGCAGCTGGATCAGTCGATCGGGTTCGGTCATGGCGGGTTCGGTCATGGCGGGTCCTCTACTTCGTGATCGACGGTGACCGCAGCGCCGCGGCGAACCGGGTGCGGGCGCGGTGCAGGCGGATGCGGGCGGCGTTCGCGGAGCAGTCGAGCGCCACGGCAAGCTCCTCCGCGGACAGTCCCTCCCAGGCGACCAGGCGCAGCAGCTCCTGGTCGGCGGGGTGGAGAGTGGCGAAGGCCGCCGAGATCTCGGGAGGTGCCTCGGGCGCGGTGACTATGGCGCCGCCGAGCTCGTGCCGCAGCCGGGCGGCCAGGTCAGCAGTGCGCCGGTCCGCGCGGTACTGGTTGGCCAGCACGTTGCGGGCCACCCCGAACAACCAGGCGCGGCCGTTGCCGGGTGGGAGGTCGTCGAACCGTCGCCACGCGACCAGGAAGGTGTCCGCCACCACGTCGGCGGCCGTCTCCGGCTGACCGGTGCGGCGCAGGGCGTACCGCAGCAGATCCTGGTAACAGGCCCGGTAGAGGCGTTCGAAGTCGGCGGCATCGGATGTGCGGGCCAAGGCGGCTCCCTCAGTCGGTGACACCGGTCAGGTCCTGCCCGGCACCCCGTACATGTCTGTCGCCCCGGCACTATTTCATCGGAACTTCGCCGCCGGGTCGCGTGAGCGGGACGTCAGCGCGGCGACAGCGGGCGCCCGTATGCTTCGCGCGGTCCGACATGAGCCAGGGGCGTCCGGAAGGGGAGCCGCCGTGATCCGCGTGCTGCTTGCCGAGGATGTGCGCATGCTGCGCGAGGCGCTGGTCGGCGTGCTCAACCTGGCCGACGACATCGAGGTCGTGAGTGCGGTCGAGGCCGGCGACGCGATCGTGACCACCGCGCTGCAGGTCCGCCCGGACGTGGCCGTCATCGACATCGAACTGCCCGGCCTGGACGGGATCAGCGCGGCCGCCCAGCTGCACCAGTGGCTGCCGGACTGCAAGACCTTGATCGTGACCGGCGCCGCCCGCCCGGGCAACCTGCGCCGCGCCCTCGCGGCCAAGGTGGCCGGCTTCATGGGCAAGGACGCCTCGCCGGAGGACCTGGTCGCGGCGGTACGCACGGTGGCCGGCGGCGGCAAGGTCCTCGACCCGCAGCTGGCGTTCGCGGCGCTGGACGTGGCCGGCAATCCGTTGAGCGCGCGTGAGTGCGACGTGTTGCGGCTGACCGCATCGGGCGCCGAACCGACCGAGGTCGCCGAGCGGCTGGGCCTGTCGTACGGCACGGTCCGCAACTACCTGGCCGCCGCGGTCACCAAGCTGGGCGCCCGCAACCGGGTCGACGCGATCCGGATCGCCGGCGAGGCCGGCTGGCTGTGAGCCGGGCCGCTACCCGGCCTCGGCGACCACGGCGTCGGGCAACCGCCCTTCGGACCCACCGGTACGGATCTCGGCGACGAGGGTGAACCGGTCGCCCTGACGGTGCACCTCGAGGCGGCCGCCGGCCTCGCGCGCCCGCGACTGGAGGTTCGCCAGTCCGTTGCCTGCCGTAGCGCCCGGCGACGCGGACGAGACGCCGTCGTCGGCGAACGACAGCCCGGCCGGCTCGGCGGTGATGGACCGCAGCGACCGCAACGCCTCCTCGGCGACCTGGCCGGCGTCGTCCAGCCGGCTTCGCGCCGCGCTCGGATCGGTGCCGGTCAGCCGCCCACCGAGCTCGGCCTTGAGCGCGATCGCGGCGAGCTGGAACCCGAGCAGGTCATGGCGCCGGCCCACGACCACGGCCGGCGCACATGGAAGAGCACGACGCCGGCGACCGGGCCCGCGTACGGCAGCGCCGGCACGTTCTCACCCCCGACGACCGTGAACGCGCCGAGCAGCAGGATCTGCAGTCCGAGGGTCCACCGCCACCCCGGCGGCGCGCTGCCGGAGCGAGGCCGGACGTGGTGGAGTTGCAGCAGGCACAGCGGCATGACCAGAGCGATGATGCCGATCAGCCGGGGGGTGGAGACCGGTTCGAGGAAGGACCATGACGCCTGCGTCCGGGCCAGCGTGGTGACGAAGAGGTCGCGCTCCAGCACGGCCACGATCCACCACGCCAGCCAAGGCGCGGCGGCAACCGAGCGCGGGCTGCGTGTGCCGCCGGAACGGTGCGCCTGGACGGGTATCCGTACGTCGATCCCGCTCGTGGTGCCGGGCCCGGGCCCGGCCTGGAGCCGGCCGCCGAGCCGCTCGACCTCCTCGGCGATCCCGTCGGGAGCCGGCCGGCCGGGCTCGCCGCCGGTGAAGCCCACCCGCAGTCACGCCGCGCCGTCCAGCTCGATCCGGCAGCTCAGCGGGGGTGTGGCCGCCGGCCAGCACCTGCCCCGCCGGGGTCGAAGCCGGGGTCGTAACCACCCCAGGGAACGACCTCGAGGATGCGGTACACGCAGGAGAGCGCGACACACAGCACGACCGGGATCGTGGCGAGCCGGATCGGCCTGGACACGGTCACGAACCCGCCCCGACCGGTGTGCAATCTGCAGCCGAATTCGTGCGCCAGACACTACCTCGCAGCACTCGGCTCTGTGACCGTTCATGCAGGCCGAAGACGTTCACAGGGAGGCGATCGCCGTGCCCGATCCGAGCATCACCCCGTTCCGCATCGCGATACCGCAAGCGAGTCTTGACGATCTGGCCGACCGGCTCGCCCGTACCCGCTGGGCCGATGAGCTGCCCGAGAAGGAGGTCGTCGCCGGTGGCGCGGGCACCCCCGCCCCGGCCGGATGGGAGTACGGCGTCCCGGGCTCGTACGTCCGGGACCTGGTCGAGCGCTGGCGCACCTCGTTCGGCTGGCGGGCCCGCGAGGCCGAGCTGAACCAGTACGCGCAGTTCACGACCGAGATCGACGGGCAGCGGATCCACTTCGTGCACGTGCGTTCGGCCCAGCCGGACGCCGTCCCGCTCATCCTGACCCACGGGTGGCCCAACAGCTTCGTGGAGTACCTGGGCCTGGTGGGCCCGCTGACCGATCCGGCCGCGTACGGCCGGGCGGGGGCGCCGGCCTTCCACGTGGTCATCCCGTCGCTGCCCGGCTTCACGTTCTCCGGGCCCACGAGCGAGCACGGCTGGAGCGCGTGGCGGACCGCCGCCGCGTGGGCCGAGCTGATGCGGCGGCTGGGCTACGACCGCTACGGCGCGCACGGCAACGACGCCGGCGCCATCGTCTCGCCGTTGCTCGGTGAGCTGGACCGCGAGCACGTCAGCGGGGTGCACGTCACGCAGCTCTTCTCCTTCCCGCGCGGCGACGAGGGCGAGTTCGACGGGCTCACCGGCGAGGACTTCGGCGCCCTGCGGTTCGGCCAGGCGTTCTCCGAGCACGCCATCCACGACCGGTCCCAGCAGGCCCAGCCGCAGACCCTGGCCCACGCGCTGGCGGACTCGCCGGCCGGGCAGCTGGCCTGGAGCGGTCAGCTGTTCGGCACCGCGCTCAGCCCCGAGGACATCCTGACCAATGTGGCGCTGTACTGGTTCACCAACACCGCCGCCTCGTCGGCCCGGTTCTACTACGAGAACCACCGCGCCGCCCGCAACGCCGATCCCGCCGAGCCCACCACCGTGCCGATCGGCCTGGCTGCCTTCGCCTTCGACTTCCACGCCGTACGCCGGTTCGCCGAACGCGACCACCACAACATCGTCGCCTGGAACACCTACGACCGCGGCGGGCACTGGGCCACGCACGACGCCCCCGACCTGCTCGTCGAGGACATCCGCCAGTTCTTCGCGGCACTCACCTGACCGTCCGGCCCGAGCGCCGGGAAGAACCGATCGAGAGGGACCATCCGTGACTTTCACCGTACTCACCACCGCTCTTGACGCCCTGCGCCAGGTCACCGCCGGCGCCGTCGACTCCGACCGGCTCGACGACCCGACTCCCTGCTCGGAATGGACAGTTGCCCAGGTGCTCTTCCACGCCGCCGGCGACCAGCACGCCTGGGCGTCGATCGTCGGAGCCGGCTCGCTGCCGTCCTACGACCCGTTCGATCCGCCGCGCCGGCTCGACGCCGGCGTCCAGGACACGGTCACCAAGGCGATCGAGGCGGCCACCGGTGCCTGGGCCGGTGTCGACCCGGCGGCGGCGTCGGTGAGCACCCCGCTGCCGCCCGTACCGGAGCTGGCACCGGCTCTCGCGGCTGCCGCCTGCGCCCTCGACGCCGCCGTACACGCCTGGGACGTCGCGGTGGCGACCGGTCAGCCGACACCGCTGACCGACGCGCTGGCCGAGGAGCTGTTGCCGGCCGCGCGAGCGACGGCCGAACCGCTGCGCGGCTTCGCCTACGCACCCGCCCTGCCCGTGCCGGCCGGCGACGGCCCGGCCGCCACCCTGTTGCGCTACCTTGGCCGCGACCCGCTCTGGACACCGGCCGGTCACTGACCGGCACCGCCGGGGCCACCCCAGCCGGTGGCCCCGGGACGCGGTCAGCGGCGCAACGTCAACCGGAACGCGCAGCCGTCGCCGGCCGGGCCGGGCGAGACGAGGGTGAGCTCGCCGCCGTGCGCCAATGCCACCTGGTGGGCGATCGGCAGGCCGAGGCCGGTGCCCGCGACGTCCGTCCGGCTGCGCCAGAAGCGCCGGAAGACCTCCTCCTGCTCGGCGAGCGGGATGCCGGCGCCGTGGTCGGTCACCACCATGGCGACCTCGTACGCCGCCATCTCCACGGTGATCTCGACCGTGCTGCCGTCCGGGGCGTACCGGACGGCGTTGTCGACCAGGTTCGTCACTGCCCGCCGTACGGTGGGTTCGTCGAATGCGCACTCCGCGGCCTCCGGGCCGGTGACGGCCAGATCGATGGTCTTCGCCGCGGCGAGCACGGCGACGTCGTCGGCGACCGCACGGACCACGGCCATGAGGTCGGCCGGGCGGCGCGCGATCGTGCGCGCCCGGCCCCGGGCGTCCACCAGCAGCTCGTCGATGGTCGCCCGGAGGCGGGCGGCTGCCGTCGCGGTCTTCCGCAGCCCGTGCCGGTACACCTCGATCGATGGTTCGGGATGGGCGAGGAGCACCTCGGCGTTGGCCATCAGCACCGACAGCGGCGTCCGCAGCTCGTGGCTGGTCTCCTCGATCAGCCGGCGCTGCGTCTCGGCCGCCTGCTCCAAGCGGGCCAGCATGTTGTCGATGCTCGCCGCGAGCCGGACCACCTCTGTCGGACCCCGGTCGAGCCCGACCCGCCGGCTCAGATCGGCGGCCTCGATGTCCTCGGCGACCGCCCGGACCCGGTCGAGGTCGCGCACGGCCCGTCCGGCCAGGCCCCAGGCGAGCGCGGCGGCCACCGGTGCGAGGGCGAGCACCGTCCACGTCACCCAGGCCGACCGCTGCGCGGAGGTGCTGGTCACCAGCTCGTTCCCGGCGCCGGCCGCCTCGGCCTCGACGTCGCTCACCACCACCACCACGCCGAACAGCAGGAGCGCGGGCACGTAGCCGGCCAGGAACCCCAGCACCGCGATCCGCGTACGCAACGACCGCCAGCCCCGGCCCATCACGGCAGCAGCAACCGGTAGCCGGTGCTGGTGACCGTGACGATCAGCGGCGGTTCGCCGAGCTTGCGGCGGAGCCGGCTGAGGATCACCCGGACCGACGAGGTGAACGGGTTGGCGTTGGCGTCCCAGACGTGCTCCAGCAGCGTCTCGGCCGACAGCACCTCGCCCGGGTGGTGCATGAAGTACCGCAGCAACGAGTACTCCCGCGCGGTGAGGTCCAGCGGCGTCGTAGCCCGCCAGGCCCGGTGGGCGGCGAGATCCAGCGTCAGCTCGCCCACCCGCAACCTCGATCCGGCGGTGTCCTCGCGGCGGCCCAGCGCCCGCAGCCGGGCCAGCAGTTCGGCGAAGTGGAACGGCTTGACCAGGTAGTCGTCGGCGCCCGCGTCGAGCCCGGCGACACGGTCGGCCACCGCGTCGCGGGCGGTCAGCACGAGATGACGCCGGGGGCGGCGCAGGGACGGGTCGGCCGCGGCGCGCCGGACCAGAGCGAGCCCGTCGCCGTCCGGCAGGCCCAGATCGAGGCAGACCACGTCGTACGTCGTGGTGGCGAGCAGCTCCTCGGCGGCCGCGCAGGTCCCGGCCACGTCCACCGCGTACGCCTCGTTGCGCAGGCCCAGCGCGACGATCTCGGCCAGGTCCGGGTCGTCCTCGACCAGCAGGACGCGCATGTCACGTTCCCCTTCCGCAGGCAGTGTCGCGATGTCACCGGGACCGGCTCGCGGCTGTTGTCCCGGCCGGCCCGGAGACGGTCACCTTGTCGCCGGCGAAGTCGAGGGTCACGTCCGGCCCGGTTCCGGTCGGATCGTCCGGGCGGTACTTGTTGATTCCGACGGGCACCAGCGGCAGGGCCGGCGGTTGGGTCGGCAGCTCCGCCCCCGCGATGGTGCTGTGCTCGTCGACCGCGTACCAGCCGAGCCGCGGACCGTCACGGGTGGTCAGGGTGACGTACGTGCGCATCTCGCCGTCGGCGACGACAGTGCCACCGGCGGCCACCGCGGAGATCGGTCCGTACTCGGCCTCCACGCCCTTGCGCTCCTCGCGTCCCTCGTCGGTCCGCCCGGCGAGCATGGCGAGCACGCGCTTCTCGTGCTCGCGCAGGTCGTCGGCGGAGAAGCGGCCGCGTGGCGGGAACAGCGCCCCCACCGCGTCGGCGCCGCCGGCCGAGATCCTCGGCCGGTTGGCGGCCACGGCCACCTCGAACGACCCGCCCGTCTCCAGCCGGTACCTCCCGACGATCGCGGCCGGGTCAGCCCCCGCGGCCGGCGCGGTCGGCGTCGGCAGGGGATCGCCGGCCACCAGCGACGGTACCGTTGCGGCCAGCAGCTTTTCGGCCGTGAGCACCGATCGGTTGGACGACATCGCGATCACCTGGTCCCGCTCGGGGATCCAGAGGACCGCCACGTTGTGGCCGACGTCGCCGCCACCGCCGGCGATGGCCACGATCGGCTTGCCGTGCACCGTGGCGTCGAACGCCATCCAGCCGCCCAGCGTGTACGACCGGCCGTCGCCCACCGCGTACCCCGGATCTCCGGCGAGCCTGGCCGACCCGGGCGTGACGAGTCCGCCGCGGAACAGGGCGCGGGCCCAGGTGGCCAGGTCCCTGGTGGTCATCGCCAGCGAGCCGTTGCCCTCCGTCGTCCAGTACGGACCGGCGAAGTCGCGGGACCGGCTCGGTTCGCCGTCGTCGAGGTACCCGGCGGCGAAGGGCCCGGCAGGGGTCGGCCTGCCGTTCCAGAAGCCGCCGGTTACCGCACCGCCGGGCAGCGTGAGGACCTGCGTACGGGTGTAGTCGCGGTACGACTGGCCGGACACGGTGTCGATGATGATCGCCAACAGCGTGTACCCGGCGTTGGAGTAGGCGTCGCCCGTGCCCGGCGGGAACGTGAGCTTCAGCTTGTTGATCGCGGCGATCGCGCCGGCCCGGTCCAGCGGCTGGTCGTCGGCGCCGATCGAGCCGCCGATCCCGCTGGTGTGCAGGAGCAGCTGGCGTACCGTCGCCTTGGCCACCGGTCCGACGATCGCCGGCACCAGCTCGCCGGCCCGGTCGTCGAGGGACAGCTTGCCGCTCTCGGCCAGCTTGAGGATCGCGGTGGCGGTGAACGCCTTGCTGACCGATCCGATGCTGTACACCGTGTCGGCGGTGTTCCGGGCGCCGGTGGCATCGTCGGCCGTGCCGTAACCGGCGAGGCACTCGAACCGGCCACCGGTCGAGACGGCGACGGCGCCGCTGAAGCCGGCCCGCGCCCACGCGCCGAACGCCGCCTCCAGCTTGCTGTCACACTGCGGGTTCGCCGCGACGGTCGGACGGTCCGGCGCCGGGTCGTCGGCGGTGCAGCCCACCGTCACGGCCAGCATCGCGCCGAGCACCATCACCACCGTCGCCGTCCGGGTACGGCCGTTTCTCCGGCGGCCGGGCAGTCCCGACGCGGATAGCCATTGCCTCTTCATGCCGCGACGGTAGAAGCGGGGCTGAGAACGTGATGTAAACGGCCAGGCGCGCACAACCCGTACGCCCCGGGCGGCACTCTGCGGGCCCTTTCTGCGAGCCGAAGCCTCGGCCGAGGCCGATCAGGGGAGCCGCGTGGCCGTGGCCCGGCGCGGTCCAGTCCTGCTTTTCGGGGCCACGGGCACGATTGTGGCGAGGAGCGACATCACGGTCTCGGTGATAGTGGCCAGGTCGGTGTCGTCGCCCGCCAGCCACCGCCGGTAGGCCGTGCGGAAAACCTGGATCCCCACGTTCGCCGCGATTTCTGCGATGTCGGGGTCGATTCCGCGCCGGGTGAGGGCACCGCTGAGCCCGTCGGCCATCTGCTGCTGTTTGATCAGTTCCCGCTCCAGCAGTTGAGCGTTCGATGTGATCAGCGCGTCCCGCCGGTGCTGGACTTCCCGTGATCCGAGTTTCTCCCAGTTGAAACCGGCCAAGGTCCGGATCACCGCTCGGAGCGGCTCGGTGACGTCGGTCGTCTGAAGGAGCTCCTGGACGAGTGCCTCGTTGAGCGCGTCCGCCTCGGCGAAGAGAACTTCTTCCTTGTCCGGGAAGTACCGGAAGAAGGTGCGGGTGGTGACGCGGGCCCGGGTCGCGATCTGGACGGCGCTGGTGTCCTCGAACCCTTGCTCGTCGAACAGTTCCATGGCGGCCTGTTTCAGCCGCTCTTCACTACCGTGTTCCCACCGGGGCATGGCGCCAAGATACCTGCCCTGATGACCCGTCGTGACACCGCACGGGAGCTTCGCGAGACCCATGAGCGCGCCGCCATGGATTCGGGCCGCCGACTCTGCTGATCAGGTCGGGGCGGCCGGGAGCGGGAACAGCGCCAGCGGTACGTGGTGCTGGCCGGCGTGGATGTCGCGGTCGCGCAGGCTGCCCTGGACCACCGGCCGGGGGAAGGAGATCTTCACGACGTTCAGCTCGGGGATGCGGAAGATCTGGATGGTCTCCGCCGCGACGTCGTAGAGGCGGGCGATGACCGCCGCGTCCAGGTAGGCGGGATCGGCCACCGTGGCGTAACCGGTGGCGTCGCGCATGAACAATTCCATGGTGACCCAGAACGGTCCGGCGTTCTTCGAACGGACCTCCCGGGCCAGGTCGGCGATCGTCCGGGGGCGGGCGGGCTCAGACATCGCGGTCCTCCGGCAAGTTGAGGCGGAACAGGCTGGTGGGGGAGTCCACGTCCACGACGTGGTTGAGGACGAACTCGTACGCCGCCCCGCGCTCGGTCTCGGCCGGTGAGGTGGCGAAGGCGAGGCTGGGCAGGTAGTCCATGTCCGGGGTGGGCAGGTGCAGCATCAGCGGGTTGGCGATCTTCGCGACGGCTGTGGCCGTCTGCTGGTCCGCGGCGTTGACCAGCAGCATCACGCCGACCTCGCGGGGCGGCCCGGTGGCCGGGTCGAGGGCTTCCAGGACGGCGTCGTAGCCGTAGAGGCGGAGGTCGAAGGCGTACTCGTCGGGGCTCAGCTTGAGGGTCTGGCTGACCCATTCGGTGATCATCCGGCGCAGCAGCGCGGCCCAGGTGGTGATCTGGCCGAGGATGTGCGGGTCGCGGATGGCGGTGAACGACATCGTCTCGTACCCGGTGATCCGGGCGCCCTCCAGTTTGATGGTGTGCTGCTCGGCGGGTTCGAAGCGGGAGCCCTCGACGCGGACGCGCCGGTCGTCCAGGGCCCGGTAGCTGGCCTCGGCGACGTTGATGGTGCCGGCCGGCTCCCGCATGGAGTACGGGTTGACCGTCTCGTAGAGCATGTGCGCCGACACCGAGGTGGGGGTGCAGGCCACCGCCGGGTCGAGTGGTTCGATGGTGAAGCCGGTGGCGTCGATGGTGGCCAGGACGCCGCCGGAGCGGGGGTTGGTGGTGCACTGCCCGCCGCATTCGACGATCTTGGCGGCGTGCCAGGTGGGCCCGGCCGGCATGCCCGCCATGAGCGGATAGGCGGCGGCGACCGCGGTATCGGTGGCGCGCCCGGCCAGGACGACGTCGACACCGGCGGCCAGCGCCTCGACGATCGGTTCGTGGCCCATCATCCCGACGATGTGCCGGCAGCTCTCCAGGGTCGCCGGGTCGAGCTCGCCGGCCGGCGGCAGCGGGTGCACCCGCCCGGCGTCGAGGTGTTCCTTGAGGTCGGCGGCCTGCTGTTCGCTGTAGATGGTGGCCACCCGCAGGTTCAGCCCTTCCTCGGCCAGGATCTCGCGGGTGATGCCGGCGACCCAGTCGACGCCGGAGTCGGTGCCGCTGGTGCCGCAGGAGCCGACGATCAGCGGAATGCCGGCGGTCGCCGCCGCGCGCAGCAGCAGGCGCAGGTCGCGGGCGACGGCCGCGGCGGCGGTCTTGGCGGTGCCGGAGCCGAGATAGTACGGGCCGGAGTCGGTCGAGCCGCCGTCGACGGTGATGACGTCGGCGCCGAGGTCCAGACCACGGGTGATGGTCTCGGGCGGGAAGCCGCCGCCGAGCATGCCGCTGGGCGCCAGCACGCGTACGGAATCACGGGTTTCAGTCATGGTCCTCATCTCGGGGTCACGGGGTTGACGGCTGACCTGGGGTGGCCGGCCAGGGCGGCGACGAGTTCCCCGGCGCCCTCCAGCCCGGCGGCCAGGCGGGCCTCGGCGGTCTGCCCGGCCATGTGCGAACAGACGGTGATGCCGTCGACGCCCCGCAGGACGCTGTCGGCCGGTAGCGGTTCGACGTCCACGACGTCGAGGGCTGCGCCCGCCAGGCGCCCGGAACGGACCGCCTCGGCGAGGGCCGCGGTGTCCACGATGGGCCCGCGCGCGGTGTTGATGAGGTGGGCGCTCGGCTTCATCCGGCTCAGTGCGGCCGCGTCGATGAGGTGCCGGGTACGCGGGGTCAGCGCGGTGTGGACGGAGACGAAGTCGGACCGCTGCAGCAGCTCGTCGAGCGTGACCAGGACGGCGGGCGCGGGCAGCTCGCCGGTGCCCAGCACGGTCATGCCGAACGCCTGGGCGAGCGGCACCACCCGGCGGGCCACCGCGCCCCGGCCGATCAGCCCGAGGGTCTTGCCACGCAGCTCGTGCCCGTCGCGGCGGGGCCACCCGCCGGCGGCGACCCCGGCGGCCATCGGCACCAGGTTCCGGGCCTGGGCCAGGAGCAGCCCGATGGTGTACTCGGCCACCGCGTTGCTGTTGATGCCCGGCAGGTTGCTGACGCTGATGCCGAGCCGGGTGGCGGCCGCGACGTCGACGGAGTCGTAGCCGACGCCGGTGCGGACGACGGCGCGCAGCTCCGGCGCCGCGCGCAGCACCTGCTCCGACATCGGCTCGTTGGCGATCAGCGCGCCCGCGGCGCCGGCCAGGGCCGCGATCAGCTGCTCGGGCCGGCGGGGTCCCCGCATCGGGTCGTGCCGGGTGGTGAAGCCCTGCCGGGTGAGGAAGGTGTCCACCTCGTCGCCCGGGGTGAGGTAATCGGTGGTGATCAGAACGGTGGGCATCGGACTCCGTGTCAGGTGAGGATGGGGGTGCCGCGGTCCCGGTGCAGGCGACCGAGGCTGATGACGACCAGGACGGCCAGAGCGGCGAGGATCGCGATGTCCAGCAGCATCCAGTTCCAGCCGGTGAGGTCGACGACGGCGCCGATGAGGGCCGGGCCGCCGAAGCCGCCGAGGTACCAGGTGACCGCGTACAGGCCGGTGTAGGCGCCGAGCACCCGGCTAGACGGCGCCAGGTTCCACAGGGCGACCGCCGCGTTGATCATGAAGGCGGCGGCGCCGACCGCGGCGACGCAGAAGGCGATGACCGTCCCGGTGGCGGTCTGCACGGCGGCGCCGGCCGCCATCGCGGTGGCGAAGATGATCATGCCGACCCCCATGGTGCGCAGCCGCCCGTAGCGCTCGGCGCACAGCGCGGCCGGGTAGGCCGCCAGCAGGAAGGCGATGCCGCTGGGCAGGGTGAGCCCGCCGGCCTCACCGCGGGTCAGGCCCAGAGCCTCCATCCCGTACGGGGTGACCAGCGACCGGGAGGCGAACCACGCTCCGCCGAAGAGCAGGACGGTCAGCAGCAGCAGGAGCCGGCGGCGATCGCTGTCGGTGACCAGGTCGGTGATGACCCGGCGGAACGGCACCCGCGCCTCGTCATCAGCGGCGTCCGCGTCCTCGGCCAGCGCCGCCTGGTAGGCGGCCGACCGGCTGTCGCGGACCTTGGCGATCAGCACCACGGTGACGAGCAGCAGGATCACCGAGGGGATGACGAACGCGCCCCGGGGATGGTCGTCGATGACGAAGAGGCTGATCAGCGAGGCCACGATGATGGTCAGCGCGGCCGCGATCTTCACGGCGGCGTTGGCCCGGCTGCGCCGCTCGGGCGGCAGGAAGTCCGGGATCATCGACTCGGCCAGCGGCCGGATGGTGTTGACGACCAGCGCGTACAGGAACATCACGGCGACCAGGGTGACCAGCGACGTGGTCCACGGCAGGAACGCGAAGAGCGTCGCCGCCAAGGGCATGCCCACCGCGAGGTACGGCACCCGCCGTCCCCACCGGGTGCGGGTGTTGTCCGACCGGTTGCCGATCCAGGGCTGGATGAAGATGCCCAGCAGGTTGTCCATGCCCATCAGCAGGCCGACGACCGCCGCGCTCGTGACGTGCTCGCGCAGCAGCACGGGCACCTGGTTGTCATAGAAGTTCCAGGTCGACTCCTGCGCGAACAGCGTCAGGGCGATGAAGAACGTGATCTTCCGGTGGGACACCGTGCGGTCCCGCAGCGTAACGGCCATGTTGCCTCCACGTGTCGGGCGTCACGCTAATTTGCTATGGCAAACTCGTCAACAGTTGCATACAAACTTGCCATGGCAGACGGTAAAGTGCCCTCATGACTGCCACCCAGACGCTGTCCGACCAGGCGTACCGTCAGCTTCGCAGCGCGATAGCCACCGGCGAGCTCGCTCCGGGGGACAAGGTCACCGAGCGCGGCATGGCCGAGCGGCTGACGATCAGCCCGACCCCGGTCCGCGAAGCGCTGCGCCGCCTGGAGCTCGACGGGCTCATCGAGCGGATCGGCCCGCGTACGGTGCGGGTCGCCGCGATCCGCGACGCCGCCATCGACGACCTCGCGGAGGTGGAGGTCGGCCTGCGGGGCCTGGTGGCCCGCTTCGCCGCCCGGCACGCCACCGCCGCCCAGCTGGACGCCCTGGACGCGCTCCTCGACCGGGCCGACGACCTGCTGATCCTGCTGAAGGAACGCGGTCACCCGGGACAGCCGTCGGAACGGCACCTCACCGCGCTCCTCGACACCATGCAGAATTTCAACGACACCGTCGACGCCTGCGCCCACAACCCCGTCCTCATCCGGATGCTCGAGCAGAGCCGGGTGTTCTCCCGGCCCCAGCGCCGCGAGCTGCTGCTGCGCCGGGTGGCCGAGGACCAGACCTTCGGCCTGGAGCGCTACACCAGCCACCGCGCCCTGGTCCGCGCGCTGCGCGCCGGCGACTCCACCGCCGCGGAACGCATCGCCCTCGAGGACTCGCAGGGCGGGCTCGCGGCGCTGCGGGAGGCGCGATGACCGCGCATCGCATCGCCGTCATCCCCGGCGACGGCATCGGCAAGGAGGTCGTCCCGGCCGGGATCGAGGCGCTGCGGGCCACCGCCGACCACTTCGGGCTGCGGCTCGACTTCGACCACTTCGACTTCGCCAGCGCCGACCACTGGCAGCGGCACGGGACGATGCTGCCGCCCGGCTGGGAAGAGACGCTGCGCGCGTACGACGCCATCTACTTCGGAGCGGTCGGCTGGCCGGCGGTCGTCCCCGATCACGTGTCCCTGTGGGGCAGCCTGCTGCAGTTCCGGCGGGTCTTCGACCAGTACGTGAACCTGCGTCCCTGCCGGCTCATGCCCGGCGTCCGCAGCCCCCTGGCCGATCGGGAGCCGGGCGACATCGACTTCGTCGTCGTGCGGGAGAACACCGAGGGCGAGTACTCCAGCGTCGGCGGTCGCATCTTCGAAGGCACCGAACGCGAGACCGTGCTCCAGGAGACGGTGATGACCCGCGTCGGCGTGGACCGCGTCCTGCGCTTCGCCTTCGAGCAGGCGCGCCGCCGCCCGAAGCAGCACCTCACGTCGGCCACCAAGAGCAACGGCATCGCCATCACCATGCCGTACTGGGACGAACGGGTGGCGGAGATGGGCGAGCGGTTTCCGGACGTGCGGCTCGACAAGTTCCACATCGACGCGCTGGCGGCGCAGTTCGTGCTGCACCCCGACTGGTTCGACGTCGTGGTGGCCAGCAACCTGTTCGGCGACATCCTGTCCGACCTCGGCCCGGCCTGCACCGGCACGCTCGGCATCGCCCCGAGCGCCAACATCAACCCCGAACGCGAGCACCCGAGCCTGTTCGAACCCGTCCACGGCTCCGCCCCGGACATCGCCGGCCGCGGCATCGCCAACCCGGTCGGGCAGATCTGGTGCGGGTCGATGATGCTGGAGCACCTGGGCCACCCCGAAGCGGCGGCGCACCTGCTCGGCGCGGTCGAGGACGTCCTGGCGCACGGGCCGAAGGAGGCGCCGCTGACCCCCGATCTGCACGGCACCGGCACGACCGTCGAGCTGGGTCACGCGATCGCCGAACGGGTCCGCGAACGCCCCCGTAACGGGTGATCAGTGCACGAACGTCGCCACCGGCTTCCGGTCTCGACGAGGTACGTCGACAGCATGAGCCCGGTGTCCGGACCCAGATCGGTGGCGTTGTGCGGCGTGCGGGGCGGGATCAGGAAGCCGTCACCCGGGTGCAGAGTCAGCGTGGGGTGGTCGCGGATCTCCCTCCGTACCGTGACAAAACCTCCAGGAAGCCGGAAATCAGACAACTGCCCATCGGCACCGAACAGCCCGGCGATGACAAAGCTACTGTTGTCCGATGACCACTGCCGCGGTGTCCGGCACGTGAGCCGGGCCGACGCGGCCGGGCATGTGTGCTGGTCATATGACGACTATCAGCCGTTCGACGCCTACGCGCGGGACTTCCTGCGCGCGGGGCTCGAGGCCGGCGAGCGGGTCTGGTTCGTCGCGGGCCGGCACTCCGCGGAGACCGCGGACTGGCTCGCAGCTCGAGCGCCAGCATCCGTGCTCTCCTCCGAACGGGCCTATCCCGGCGGCCTGGTCGTCGACCCGGTCGCTCAGGTGGCCGCCTACACGGCCGCGACCGAGGACGCGCTGGCCGCCGGCTTCACCGGACTGCGCGTGGTGGCCGACGCGACGGCGTTCGTGCGCACCGACGAGCAACGGCACGCCTTCGCCCGGTACGAGTACGCGATCGGGCGCTACATGCGCACCGCCCCGATGCGTGCCGTGTGCGCCTACGACCGCCGTGAGCTCGGTGATCAGGCCGTTGCCGAGCTGGCGTGCATGCACGAGTCCAGCCACGCCGAAGGTGTGATGTTCCAGCTGCATCCGGGGGCGACGACCGCCGACGCGGTGCTCGACGGCGAGATCGACGAGTCGGTGGAGGAACTGTTCGCCGGCGCTCTGCGGCACACCGACCTGGCCCCGGCCGGTGGGGAGGTCGTGGTGGACGCCGATGACCTCGGCTTCATCGACCACCGGTCGCTGCTCGCCCTGCAGCGGTACGCCGAGACGCAGAAGATGACCGCCGTGGTCCGGACCCGCCTCGGTGCGGCCGAGCGCCTCGCCGGGTTGCTGGGGCTGGCCCACGTACGGGTGGAGGTGACCCGATGAGGACCGGTGCCGCCGCCGGGCACACCGGCTACTTCCACGAGGCGGTCTGCTACGACTCCGACGAGGATCTGCTGGCCGTGGCGGTCCCGTTCCTGCTGGGCGGCGTCGCGGCCGGCGAGCCCACCATCGTCGGGCTGGGCGGGCGTAATGCTGAGCTGGTGCGCGCGGCGCTGCCGGCCGGTTGCCCGGTCACGTTCCTGGAAGGTGGTGCGGTCTACGCGCGGCCGGCCGGGGCCATCCGGTCGTACCGCGAGCTGCTGGCCGACCACGTCGCCGGCGGGGCCGCGCAGATCCGGATCATCGGCCAGCTGCCGATGGAGGCGCTCGGCGTGACCTGGGACTGGTGGGCACGCTACGAGTCGGCCATCAACCACGCCTACGACGAGTTCCCGCTGTGGAGCATGTGCGCCTACGACACCCGGGTCACTCCGGAGGCCGTGCTCGCCGACGTGCTGCGCACCCATCCGCGGACGGCTCTGCCGGACGGCCGGCACGTTTCCAACAGTCAGTACACCGACCCGGTGCCGTACCTCAGCGAGCCCCGCCCCCCGGTGCCGGACCCGGTGCAGCAGACCGCGCCGCAGGCCGACCTGCTTGATCCCGGCCTGTCCGAGGCGCGCCGGGCCGTCCGTGACGCCGACCGGGGCCATCTGCCGGCCGAGGACGTCGACGACCTGATCGTGTCGGTCAGCGAGGCGGTGGCCAACGCGCACCGGCACGGCAGCGGGCCGGTGCGGATGCGGCTGTGGAGCGGCGCCGACCGGATCGTCGTCACAGTCACCGACTCCGGTGCCGGGCCCAAGGACCCGTTCGCCGGGCTGCTTCCCGCGGGCGACGGCAGTGCCGGTGGCCTCGGGCTGTGGATCGCCCACCAGTCGTGCAACCACGTCGCCCTGCACCGGCATCCGGAAGGGTTCACCATCCGGCTGACCGCCGGAAACCCGCGCCACTGAAGCCGTACGGGGTCAGCCGAGACCGCGGTGCCCCCGCCCGTGCGGGAACGCCTTCACGGCAGCCATCCCGCCCGTTCGAGGGTGTGCCACCAGGTGCGACGGATCTCGTGGGCGCCCCGGCGTTCGGCTCGATGACGCCGCAGAACCACAGGTCCCGGTTCGCCGGCCGCGGGTCCGGCCGGCCCGGATCGCCCGCCCGCGCGCCGTGGCCCAGGAAGTGTGAGTGCACGTCGGCGACCTGAGCGCCGTGCCGTCCGGCCACGGCGGCAGGCCGCACCCGGTACGGCGCCGGTCCCGTCGCTCGCGTCGTACACGGTGGTGATCACCGTGCGCGGGAGGTTGCCGGATCCGGCGCCGAGGTGGCGCAGGATCTGCTCGCCGCGCTCCGCGACCCGGGCGATGACGGCCTCGGCGGCCGCGCTGTCGCCGTACGTGCCGAGGTCCCGCCGGCGTAGACGTCGATGGACATGGAGTCACCCAGGGCGGTGTACAGAAGCTTCACGACCGCGGCTTGCCCATTCAGCGATCCGGTATTCGCGTCGTTCCGCCGGCCGATCGGGTGAGGAGCGGAACCCGACCGGCCACCTTTGCCGCAACTTGTTCACAACCGGCGTGATCCTGCCGAGCAAGTCGATCACATCGTCGGGACGTCGAAGGAGCCGCAGTTGAGGAAGACAGTCCGCCTCAGGGCCGCCGGGGCGGCGGCTGTGGTCACAGCGGCCGCTCTGCTCTGTCCGGGCACCGCGGAGGCCGCGATCACGACGACCTCGTTCACGGACTACGCCTACACCGCCACGGCCGCGACGCTGCCGGACGTGCGCCGGATCGTGCGGGACGACGTGGCGGCGGCCGCCGGGCTCACCGGCAAGGGCGTCGGCATCGCTCTCATCGACACCGGGGTCGTGCCGGTGGCCGGGCTCACCAGCGGCAACGTGGCGAACGGGCCCGACCTGTCGCTGGAGTCGCAGGTGCCGGGCCTGCTGCGCCGGGACACGTACGGTCATGGCACCCACCTGGCCGGCATCATCGCCGGGCGTGACGCCGCCGGGGGCACCTTCAAGGGGTTGGCGCCCGACGCCAAGCTGATCTCCATCAAGGTGGGCGCGGCCAACGGCGCGGTCGACGTCACCCAGGTGATGGCCGCGATCGACTGGGTGGTGGCGCACCGCAACGACGACCCGGCCAACCCGATCAAGGTGCTGAACCTGTCGTACGGCACGGACAGCACGCAGAGCTGGGTGAGCAGCCCGCTCAGCGAGGCCGTGGAGAACGCCTACCTGGCCGGCATCAGCGTGATCGTCGCCTCGGGGAACACCGGCGGCAACATTCTGAACCCGGGTTCCAACCCGTACATCATCACCGTCGGCGCGACCGACCCGCGGGGGACCACCAGCACCGCCGACGACACGGTGGCGGCCTTCAGCAGCATGGGCACCTCCCAGGACAACGCACCCGACGTGCTGGCCCCCGGCCGGTCGATCGTCTCGCTGCGCGACCCCGGCAGCTACGCCGACGTGAACTACTCCTCGGCGCGGGTCGGCGACCGGTTCTTCAAGGGCAGCGGCACCTCGCAGGCCGCCGCGGTGGTCAGCGGCGCCACCGCCGTGCTGCTGCAGAAGTACCCGACCCTGTCGCCGATGCAGGTCATGTGCTACCTGCGGGCCACCGGCACACCGGTCACCGGTTCCTACGCCCCGCAGATCAACCTGGAGACGGCGATCAGGTCCACGCTGACCGGCTGCGGCCAGAGCGGCAGCACCATCACCGGTACGGGCAGCATCCAGAAGGACCGCGGCTCGTCCCAGGTGACCATGGGCGACGGGGTCGCGCTGACCGGGGAGCGGGACATCTTCGGGCCGCTGAGCTCCTCGACCTGGGCTGCCGCGAGCGCCGCCCGGACCGCCTGGAACGGCGGGGACTGGATGGGCCGCCCGTGGACGGGGACCGGCTGGGCCAGCCCCACGGACGGCCAGGGCAACTGGTCCGGCAAGGCGTGGTCGGGCAAGGCGTGGTCGGGCAAGGCCTGGTCCGACCTGGCCTGGTCGGGACAGTCCTGGTCCGGTAAGGCGTGGTCCGGCAGCGGCGGCACGGCGCCGAACTGGAGCGGAGCGGCCTGGTCGTCGACCGGCTGGCTCACCGCCGGCGACAAGGGCTGGATGTCCTGAGTGAAAAGCACCTGAAGTGCAATCCGGTTCCCCTGCCGATTGCCCGGCGGTGGCCGATTCGGCTCCCGTGAGCACAACGGGCACGGGCGCTCCGGGCGCTGATCGGCGACGCACGTCGCCGGCGCCGGAGCTCGCCCGCCTGCTGGACGATCTCGAGACCTATCAGGGCCGTGACATCGAGGCCAACCTGGCTTCCGCGGCGGCGATCGAGCGGGCGGCCGGCGAGTGCGGCGAGACCACCCTGCAGCTGCGGGCCCGGCTGGTCCAGGCCGACATGGCCCAGCGCAACGGTGACCGCAGTGGGGCCGCGCAAGTGTTCCTGGAGGTCCACCGGCAGGCGCAGGACCTGGCCTCGCCCGCGCTGCTGGCCCGCAGCCACTTCCACCTGGCGCTGATCTACAACTACCTCGGCGATCACGCGGCGAGCCTGGAGAACGCGATCAGCGCCGTCGAGGTGCTCGACGAGCACGCCCCGCCGGGACTGCGGCTGATGTACCTGAACCGGCTGGCCAACTCCCTCGGCGATGTCGGGATGATCGACGCGGCGCGGGAACGCTACCTGCAGGCCGAGCAGCTGGCGATCGCGATCAACGACCTGACCCGGCGGCTGCTGGTGCTCAACAACCGCGCGTACACCGAGTTCCAGGCCGGCGAGCTGGCCGCCGCCGCGACGGTGGTCGAGCGCATGCGGGTGGTGGCGGCCACCCTGGGCCGGGAGTTCCTGATCATCGAACGTGACACCGTCGCCAGCATCCAGATCGGGCTGGGGGAGTACGCGGCGGCCGAGCAGACGCTGCTCTCGGTGCTGGACTCGCCGCTCTGGTACGAGGTGCACGACCTGGCCGAGGCCACCCTCACCCTGGCCCGGGCCCAGCGCTGTCTCGGTGCGCTGGACCGGGCCCAGCAGAGCCTCGACCGCAGCCGGACCCTCGGCGAGGAGCGGGAGCTCACCGGGATCCGGGTGGCCGTCATGGCCGAGCAGGCCGAGCTGTACGCGGCGGCCGGCGCGTTCGAGCAGGCGTTCTTCGAGTACAAGCGGTATGACGCCGCCCGGGAACAGCTGCGGTCGGCCCAGCAGGAGGCGCGGGCGCACACCCGGCAGGTGATGTTCGAGACCGCGCAGGCCCGTAACGACGCCGAGCGGTACCGGGAACAGGCGCTCCGGGATCCCCTGACCGGACTTCGCAACCGGCGCTACGTGGACGACCATCTGCCGGCCGCTGTCGCCCTGGCCGCCGAGACCCGTGCACCGCTCACCATCGCGGTCGTGGACATCGACCACTTCAAGCGCATCAACGACACGTTGTCGCACGAGGCCGGCGACGAGGTCCTGGTGGCCGTCGCCCAGGTGCTGCGCTCGGTGCAACAGGCGGTGTCGGACACCGGTTTCGTGGCCCGGATGGGTGGCGAGGAGTTCCTGGTCGTCCTGCCCGGCGTCGGTGCCGCACAGGCCGCCGGCCGGCTGGAGGAGCTGCGGGAAGCGGTTGACGGGCACCCGTGGCGGCCGGTGACCGGCGACCTGCCGGTGACGGTCAGCGTCGGGGCCACCTCGACCCAGGGCCATGACGCGCCGGCCGCCCTGCTCGCCGACGCGGACCGGATGCTGTACGCCGCGAAGGCCGCCGGCCGGAACCGGGTCATCGTGTTGCCCTCGACAGTCTGATTCACATGTGTCGATCCGCCTGCTAGCGTCACGTGACGTGGTTGCGTGACCACCCAGTGTGGGGAGGCTCAGGTGAGAACAGCCGTCCGTCGAGGCGCCGCCGCAGCAGGCGCCGTTGTCCTGTCGATCCTCGGATTGTCCACCGGTGCGCAGGCGGCACCGGCCGAGGCGGACGTCATCTCGGTAGCCGGGGCCGAAGTGGTGCCGGACAGCTACATCGTCGTCCTCAAGTCGGGCATTGCTCGGAAAGTCGCCACCGAGCACAACGCGGCCGTGCTCCACACGTACACCAAGGTCTTCAAAGGTTTTGCGGCGACGATGTCGGCGCGCCAGGCGCGGCAGGTGGCCGCCGACCCGGACGTCGCGTTCGTGCAGCCCAACGTGATCCACCGGATCTCCGAGACGCAGGCCAACCCGCCGTCCTACGGCCTGGACCGCATCGACCAGCGCAACCGCCCGCTGAACCAGGCGTACACCTACTCCACGACCGCGGCGAACGTGCGCGCCTACATCATCGACACCGGCATCCGCACCACCCACCAGGACTTCGGCGGGCGCGCGGCCAGCGGATACGACGCGGTCGACGGCGGTGCCGCCGACGACTGCAACGGCCACGGTACGCACGTGGCCGGCACCGTCGGCGGCAGCGCGTACGGCGTCGCCAAGGGCGTGCAGCTCGTCGCCGTACGCGTGCTCAACTGCGAGGGCAGCGGGACCACGGCGCAGGTCGCCGCCGGCATCGAATGGGTCACCGCCAACGCGGCCAAGCCGGCCGTCGCCAACATGAGCCTCGGCGGCAGCGCCGACACCGCCCTGGACAACGCGGTGAGCGCGTCGATCGCCTCCGGCGTCAGCTACTCGATCGCCGCCGGCAACGGCCTGTTCGGACTGTTCGCCCTGGACGCCTGCACCCAGTCCCCGGCCCGGGTGGCGACCGCCATCACCGTCTCCGCGACCAACAGCAGCGACGCCAAGCCGTCCTGGGCCAACCGCGGCACCTGCGTCGACGTGTTCGCCCCCGGCATCAGCATCACGTCGTCGTGGTCCACCGGCGACACCGCCACCAACACGATCAGCGGCACGTCGATGGCCGCACCGCACGTGGCCGGCGCGGCCGCGTTGTATCTGGCCGGTCACCCGGGCGACTCCCCGGCGCAGGTGCACAGCGCCATCGTCAGCAACGCCACCACGGGCGTGGTGACGAGTCAGGGGTCGGGCTCACCGAACCGGTTGCTTTATACGGGCGCGTTCTGAGCGTTCCAGCGGTGGGGGGGGGGGGGGGGGGGGGGGGGGGGGGGGGGGGGGGGGGGGGGGGGGGGGGGGGGGGGAGAGGGGAGGGGGGGGGAGGGGGGGTGGGATCGACCGCT
>NZ_JBVJIR010000001.1:0-4102 GCF_055586185.1 Actinoplanes sp. NPDC051405 | reverse complement strand
GGGCAAGAGGGGGGTTGTTGTTGGGGGGGGGGTTTTGGGGGGGGGGGGGGGGGGGGGGGCGGGCGCCCCCCCCCCCCCCCCCCCCCCGCCGACCAGATTCAGCCCGGCGGCTCGGCTCGACGCCGCGGCAATTGCCGATGCTCGCCCCGCCGGGTTCGGCCATTACTGGCGCGCTGCGCGGGAGGCAAATCTAGATCCGTCCGGCTGTGCCCGAGGACCAGATGGCGATACCGGTCGTAGTGTTGTAGACGACCAAGTTCCCGTCATTTTGCAACTTGAGCCGGAACGACCCGCTTGAGACTGAGTTGCTCGCCCAGACGGGGTTGGCGTAGAGAACGAGGTTGCCGTCATTCTGCTGGATCACCCCCGAGACGTTGGTACGCCCACCGCCCGTGGCCCACTGCTGACGTCCGCCGGGTGACCAAAGCACGAGGTTGCCGTCGCCCTGCAGGTAGAGGGCGTATCGGTTGTCGCTGGACTTGAGGAACTGGTTGGGTCGCAACCATTCGTTGCCATCGCGTGCATCGGTGCCGATGTAGGAGCCACCTGTGCTTGCGCCTTTGGCGCCGATGCTCCATCGGGCTCCTCCAGCCCCGTTGTAGACGACGATGTTGCCGTCGTCCTGGACCTTGAACACAGGACCGGCGGTGCCGGCGGTTCCGGTGGACCAGACAGCTCCTTGACTCCCGTACATGACCACGTTGCCGTCATCCTGGACGATCAGATGACTGACGGGGCGACCCGCGGTTCCGGACGACCAGCGAACGACATACCCCGGGCCATAGAGAACGAGATTGCCGTCACCTTGAAGCGCCAGAACCCAGCGGGTGTCGAACGACAGCAGGTACTGGTTCGGGTACATGCGCTGGCCCTGAGTCAGCTGGAAGCTGCCTACGAACTGCATGCCCTGCACGCCGCCGCCGGAGCTTGCCGATGCCGCGCTCCCCACGTGGATGTACGCCACCGGCCGGGACGGACCGTTTGCGGCGTAGCGACGGGTGGCATATGCCCCGGCCAGGGTGGAGTTGTAATCCTCGGTGTCGACCGAGCCGTCCGAGTTGACACCCATGACGTAAGCGACATGTCCTGCGCTGCCCGCACCATTCTGATTCGCGCCCCACCAGGCTATCGCCCCGACCGTAGGCGTGCTGTTCACGGCGTAACCCAATTTCATTGCATTTGCTCGCCACTCATAGGCGTTTCCCCAGTGCCCACCGTTCATATTGTTCGTGAAGCTTATGTGGTTGTCGTTGTTGATGCGCCAGGCCACGAATGAAGTGCACTCGCGGTTGTAGAAACTCCATGGATCGACGATAGAATCCTGCGGCGCGGTGCGCAGATTCGATGGATAGTCATTGACGCCGATCGAAGCCGACGCCGGCGCGCCGACTGCCACTACGCACAGCGCCGCCATAAGTGTGGCCGAGATGAGCGCGAGTAAGCCACACCACCGCCGCTGAATACACTTTCCAGCCTCCACTGCTTCTCCTTCTGTGTCGGAACTCGATCGGGACGCGCGCCACGTCAGCTCTATCAGGTCGTCAATATAGGCGGCCGACGGGCTCTAAATACATCGATGAACCACGCCTATTTCTATTTATAGATGATCGGCTGGGTGGCCCGGTTGAACGGCTTAGCCCGAACGAGTCCTGATCCAGGTCGCGCGGGTGTCGCGAAGTGCAACACCCGAACCTGCCGATCTGGATGAGGGCGAACTGCAGCTCATGGGCAAGGTCGGCGTCTACCTGGCGGGGAACGGCATTCGCCAGTTCCTGGACGTGGGGACCGGTCTGCCGACCCGTCCCAACCTGTACGAGAGCGTCCAGGGCGTCGCTCCGGAGGCGTCGGTGGTGTACGTGGACAACGACCCGCTCGTGCTCGCGCAGGCCCGGGTGCTGCTGACTACGGGTGGGTACCGGCCGCGTCGCCTACTTGCACGCGGACCTGCACCAACCTGAAGACATCCTCAGGTCGTAGGATGTCGCTCCTTCGAACTTTCCAAGCCTGTCGCGGTCACGTTGACCGCCGTGTGGCAGCACGTCACCGACGACAGGGGCTCGCGACATCATCGCCCGCTTGACGCGGCCGCTGGCGCCGGCAGTGCGGTCGCCATCTTCAGCGTGGCCGTGGAGAACGACCCGGACGGCGGGCCGGCACCGTTCGCACCTACAAGCGGAACGGCGTGCCGGTCGGCGCGGTCGCCATCAAGCGCTGACAATTCACCCCCGTGCTGCCGTCGTAACGGCTACGGGTCTCAGTATTCGTCGGGGTGGTCGAGTCGGTGCACGAAATCCTTGATGGCTTGGACATAGAGTGGCATGCCGGCCAGATTGCACCGCATGGTGAGGGACTCGGGAGTGTCGTCCGAGCGGATGCGAATGGGCCAATGCGCGAGAATCTGCCCGTGGTCGTACTCGGCATCGACGAGGTGGATGGTCGGCCCGCTGTAGCTGACTCCGGCTGCCAGCACGTGCGCCTGGCTGATGGGCTGAACCATCCCCTTACCGCCGAACCGGGGCAACGGCGCCGAGTGGATGTTGAGAATGTGGTAAGGGTATTCCTCGAGCAGTGCCGGGCCGATCAGCTTGCTGTAGCCGAGCAATATGACGAAGTCGACCTGGTGTTCCCGAAACGCTTCCAGCGCCTGCGAATCAATGTCCGCAGGACTGTGCCCGTCCAGATACGCGCTTGGTATGCCAAGCTTATCGGCGGAGCGGAAGATCGCGACATCTGGCCGGTTGGCAGTCACGACGCCGACCTCGCAGTTATTTATCGTTCCGTCATTCATCGCTCGCCAGATATATTCGAATGTTCGATGAACGCCGTTTCCGAGAACCCCCACTCTATGCATATCGGAATCTTAACAAAGTTCAGCATGATCGATCTCTATACGCGGTGGCCGCATGATCTGTCGCCTCCGGTGCCGTCGAAATGCCCCGAAGGGGGCGTGCCTGACACGACGAACTCCGGTGCTGCCACGTCACTGCAGACTCCGCGGCTGCTGCGCCGCTGGCGCGACGAGGATCTGGACGGGTTCGCCGCCATCACGGCCCAGCCTGAGGGGATGCGCTACATCCATGACGGCCGCACCCTGGACCGGCCGGCAACCGCCGAACGCCCGGCCGTCTACCAGCGGCACTGGGACGAGCACGGCTTCGGCCTGTACGCGGTGGAGATCAAGGAGACCGGCGAGCTGGCCGGCTTCACCGGACTGGCCGTACCGGCGTTCCTGCCCGAGATCATACCGGCAGTGGAGATCGGCTGGCGGCTCGGGCGGGCGCACTGGGGCCGGGGTCTGGCCACCGAGGCGGCCCACGCCATGGTCGCCCATGCACGCGCCGAGCTCGGCCTTCGGCGGCTGGTCAGCATCCACGTCGTCGGCAACGAGGCGTCCGCGCGGGTGATGATCAAGCTGGGCATGTCGCTGGAGCGCGAGACCGTGCAGCCGGACACCGGCCGCCGGGTCCGCGTCTATGCGCTGGACCTGTGAACCGCATCAAGGCGTTCAGCGGCACCTCGATGGCGGCACCGCACGTGGCCGGCGCGGCGGCGCTGTATCTGGCCGGCCACCCGGGCGACTCGCCGGCACAGGTGCACAGCGCTGTCGTCAGCAACGCCACCACGGGCGTGGTGACGAGTCCGGGGTCGGGCTCGCCGAACCGGTTGTTTTACACGGGCGCATTCTGAGCCCTCCAGCAGCGCCACGAGCCGGGTACGATTCCACCCGGCTCGCGGGTGATCAGCTGAGGTTCCCCCGCGGCGCGGCTGATCACCCCATCCGCTTCGCCACCGGGAAGAAGCAGGCGTGGACCAGGGCGACCCGCGGGACGGACAGGGCATCTTCACCGTCTGACTCGGCGTGATCTTCATCTTCTTCGGGGCCGGCTTCGCGATCGGCAACACCAACATCTGGTTGCGGGTCGCGGGGATTGCCTTCGCCCTCGTCGCCCTCGCCGATGTGATCGGGCACGGGATCCGGCACCTGAGGGGTCGCGGAGCCCACTGAGACGCAGCGGGGGGGGGGGGGGGGGGGGGGGGGGGGGGGGGGGCGGTGGGGGGGGGGGGGGGGGTGGGGACCTTCTGCGTGGAGAGGGAGAGGCGG